>NZ_JADPEL010000027.1 GCF_015667795.1 Clostridium sp. D53t1_180928_C8 | reverse complement strand
GGTGACCCCTAGGGGAATCGAACCCCTGTTACCACCGTGAAAGGGTGGTGTCTTGACCGCTTGACCAAGGGGCCTAGTGGAGCTTCATGTCGGAGTCGAACCAACAACCTGCTGATTACAAGTCAGCTGCTCTGCCATTGAGCCAATGAAGCGTATCCATTATACTTTATATTATATAGTTTTAAAATGGCGACTCAGAAGGGGCTCGAACCCTCGACCTCCGGCGTGACAGGCCGGCACTCTAACCAACTGAGCTACTGAGCCGCGTATTGGTGGAAACAACAGGGATCGAACCTGTGACCCTCTGCTTGTAAGGCAGATGCTCTCCCAGCTGAGCTATGCTTCCAAATTTAATGGTGACCCCTAGGGGAATCGAACCCCTGTTACCACCGTGAAAGGGTGGTGTCTTGACCGCTTGACCAAGGGGCCTAGGTTTTTTCTTTTCTGCTGCGCTCTCCCGAGCACATTACCTATAATACCTAAAATTATATATAGTGTCAACACTTTTTTTAATTTTTTTTTATATATTTTTTATTATGTTTTTTAACTTCTGTCTAAACTAGCATTTTTACTAGGTTTTTAGGATTTTTAATTTTCTCTATTCCTTCTCCATATCTCTTCAATAAATCCTCTTTTTCTTTAATTTCTTTATTTATTTTTTTTATTTCGAATGCACAAACTTCTAAAAATTCTGCTTTTTCTACTTCTTCAATATTTATATTAAATCCACTTTTCTTAAAATTTTGTCCATCAGCTATTATCTTTATCGGCATGTTTTCATTAATTACACATAAAATTTCTTTTTCCCATATTCCTCTCTTATTTACGGCATATTTATCCTTTAATAAATTTAAACTCTCAAAATTAATTTTCAATTCATTTTCTATTGTATCTAGAATAGCCTTATATAACGCAACTGATATTCCTCTATTTAATTTTATTTTTAAAAAATCACTATATTTAATTAAAAACTCATCAATTTCACTTTCTGTTATAAATTTTACCTCTAATTTATCAAAAACTTTTATTCCTTTTCCTCCGGGATAATTAACTACTACTTGATCATAATTCATTCTTCTTAATTTAAATTCTTTTTGATAATCTTCAGAATTAGAATTTATTATCTTAACTTTCATTTTAATATCACCTCTATATTTTAGTATTTCTTAATTTCATTACTTTATTATTATGCTACAATTACATAATTCTTATTGCAGAACATAATGCTAAATATTAAGATATAGTTAATCGAAAAATATTGCTTTGCAATTTAGTTATACGAAAGGGGTGTTTAATTTGCATCATGATTTAATAATTGTTGGTGGTGGTGCTTCAGGATTAGTTGCAGCTATTACTGCCAAAGATTTTGGAATAGATGTAGCAATTGTTGAAGGTACTGATAGAGTTGGTAAAAAAATTTTAACTACAGGTAATGGTAGATGTAATATATCAAATAATTGCATAAAACCACCTTTTATTAATTACCATAGTTCAAATTCAGATTTTCAATTTACTGCTTTAGATAAACTTTCACTTGAAGATACAAAAAATTTCTTTTTATCTTTAGGTCTTCCAATTGTAGCATTGCCTACTGGCAAACTTTATCCACAGTCGCTTCAAGCATCTTCAGTTGTGGATATTTTAAAAATGGCTATAGAAGATAGAAATATACCTTTATACACAAACTGTAAAATAAAATATATCCACAAGGGTAAAATTTTTAAGTTATCCACAAGTAGCGAAGAATATAAATTATTCACAGCTAATAAAGTTATTTTAGCATGTGGGGGAAAAACAGCACCTAAGACAGGATCTGATGGAACCGGATATAATATTGCTAAAAGTTTTGGACATTCAATAACATCATTAGTTCCTGGAATAGTTCAATTAAAATTAGACTATCCTCATCTAAAGGCTTTATCTGGAGTTAAATTTGATGGATATGTGACTTTATTAATTAATGATAAGGTTGTAAAAAAAGATTTTGGAGAAATACTCTTTACTGACTATGGAATTTCTGGTCCTCCTATTTTACAAATATCAGCATTAGCTTCTCAAAGTACTTTTGTTAAAAAGCAAACTGAAGTTGTAGTAGACTTATTACCTAGCTATTCTAAAGATGAATTACAAGATTTCTTAGAATGTCATTTTGCAGTTCTTAGTCATAGACCTATAATTAATGCTTTAGTTGGTGTTATACATAAAAAGATAATTCCTATTTTACTAAAAGAATGTGGGATAACTAATCTTCAAATGCCATGTTATGAACTTTCTTGGAAAGAAAAAATGAAGCTAGTAAATACTTTAAAGAGTTGGAAATTCACTTGCATTGGAACTAATGATTTTAATCAGGCTCAAGTTACAGTTGGTGGAGTTAATACTAAAGATATTGATTATAATACATTAGAATCTAAATTAGTTCCTAACCTTTACTTCTGTGGTGAAATATTAGATGTTCATGGTGATTGTGGTGGCTTTAATCTTCAATGGGCTTGGAGCTCTGGATATACTGTAGCAACATCAATTGCAGAAAATAAATAACATAATTTATTTTAATAAAAAGTAGTAAGCCTAATAAACACGCTCTTTAAGCTTACTACTTTTTCATATTAATTATTAATTAACTTCTTCCAACTACTAGTTAATACAGTTAATTCTTTTCCTTCATTATCAGCAATTTTATGAAGAATTAATACTTCATCTTCATTTTCTTTTATTTCATATGAAGCACTTATTTCAGCCCCATATCTACATTCTTTTTCAAATATGACACTTAACTCTTTAAGCTCATAATTTAAAACAATCTCTAATGGAAGTGATTCTATTGCCCACTCAACATATCTAACATTATTTACATGCATGTTAGAATCTATATCTCCATATCTAACTTTAAATCTATTTTGATGCATTTCTTCTGTTAATTTTTCTAGCTTAGTAATTTTTATATCTGGACAAGTCTCAATATCAACTCCATAAGCTATATATTGATCATCAGGAATTCTTACTGCTCTTCTCTTATCTATATTTATTAATAAGAATATTCCTTCCCCATCTACTATTTTTTCATTATTTTCGTCATATATTTCATATGCCCTAGAGGCATAAAATTTTTTAAAGCTTTTTGCCATTGTTACTACTTTTATTTTTTCACCATACTTAGGATATCTTTTTACCTTTATATCATATTTATAAAACACCCATGCTAATTTTCTCTCAGTTAAATAATCTATTCCAACGCCTAGATTATCTGATTGCTTAGTTCCTATGTCACAAAAATAATTAATTATAGATGACATTTTACATTCTAATCTATAATTAGTTTCATAGTAATGTACTTCATATTCTTTTTCTGTAATTATTCCCATGTTTTATTCCCCTTCTTACTTTAATTTATGAAAAAGAACCCATAAATATGGGTTCAAATATTTTTTATCTATTTAAAGCTGATAATAATTCTTCTAAATTTATTCCATGAACATATGCTGCTTCTTCAACTGTTTCCGCTTGTGCTGATGGGCAACCAACACATCCCATTCCAAAGCTCATTAAAATTTCAGCTTTATTATCACTTATCTTTATTACTTCTCCAATAGTCATATCTTTAGTAATCATATTTAATCACCTTAGCTTTCATAAAATTATTTAATAAAACTATTTTATATGAAATATATGTAAAATTCAAATAAATAATCTTAGTATAAGCTTGCTAATCCGCTGTTAATTTGATTTACCACAGAATTAATATCGATATTATACCTTTTTGATATCTCTTCTAAAGATGAAAATTGATTTTCTGTAATATCATATGTAGGTATTCCATAACTCATTAATATATTAGCTGCTACAGGATTCTCCGCAATTGCATCACATAAACTTGTATATTTATCAATCATAATATGCACCTCTTATAATTTTACTTATTATTATTTTGCACACTATAAATTAATATTATACAAATTACAAAAAGCCGTATAAAAATATTTTTATACGGCTAAATAATTATATTATAGAGGTTTAACTCTCATAGTTTGATCTCTTCTTGGCCCTACTGATACTATAGAAATTCTAGTTTCAGTTAATTCTTCGATTCTTTCTAAGTATTTTCTTGCATTTGGATGTAATTCTTCATAGCTTCTTGCTTCTGCTACACTTTCATCCCAACCATCAAACTCTTCGTATATAGGTTCACACTTAGCTAAATCTTCTAAACTAGCTGGGAAGTAATCAATCACTTCATCATTGAATTTATATCCAACACACATCATAACTTTTTCTAATCCAGCTAATGTATCTATTTTTGTTACAGCTAATGAAGTTAATCCACTAACTCTAACTGAAGTCTTTAGTATAACTATATCAAGCCAACCACATCTTCTTGATCTACCTGTAGTTACTCCATATTCATGACCTTTTTCTCTTATCCATTCTCCAGTTTCATTTTCTAATTCTGTTGGGAAAGGTCCTTTACCTACTCTTGTTGTATAAGCTTTAGCTATACCAACAGCATTAGTTATCATATTTGGTCCTATACCAACACCATTAGCTACTCCCCCTGCAGTAGTGTTTGATGATGTTACATATGGATATGTACCATAGTCTATGTCTAATAACATTCCTTGTGCACCTTCAAATAAAACTGTTTTATCATCTTTTATTTCATTATAAACTCTTACTGATGTATCCTTTACGAATGGTTTTAATTTTTCACCATATTTAGAATACTCTTCATATATTTCGTCAAAACTTAAAGCTTCTCCACCAAGAACATTAACGATATACTTATTCTTCATTTCGATATTTTCCATAAGTTTTTCTTTAAGCACTTCTTTATCTATAAGATCGCAAACTCTTATACCACATCTTTCAAACTTATCTGTATAACAAGGTCCTATACCTTTACCAGTAGTTCCAATATCATTTTTTCCTCTAGCTTTTTCTTTTAATTTATCTAGAATCTTATGATATGGCATAATAACGTGTGCTCTATCACTAACTATTAGCTTTTCTGGAGTTACTTTAACTCCTTCTTCTTGTAAGTAATCAATTTCTGAAAAGAAAGCCATAGGATCTACAACTACACCATTTCCTATTACATTAAGCTTTTCATCGTGTAATATACCTGATGGTATTAAGTGAAGTTTGTATTGCTTATCTCCAACTTCTACTGTATGACCTGCGTTGTTACCACCTTGATATCTAACAACTACATTTGCCTCTTCAGCTAGGTAGTCTGTCATCTTTCCTTTACCTTCATCTCCCCATTGAGCTCCTAAAACAATAAATGCTGACATTTATACATTGCCTCCTTTTAAGACATTACTAATGGATTATATTATATTACATTACAATCCCATATAACATGGTATCAAAGTAATTATAAAATTTCAAGATTTTTACGAATATTTTTTTGCCTTCTTTAAATATAATTCGTATAATAATACTGTAAATATATTTTTGGGAGGAGTCATATTATGAATATATATGAAGAGTCACTAAAATTCCATAAAAAATTAAAGGGTAAATTAGAAATAACTTCAAGAGTTAAAATAACTAATGCAAAAGATTTATCTCTTGCCTATACTCCTGGTGTTGCAGAGCCATGTAGAGAAATACATAAAGATCCATCTACAGCTTATTTATACACTAGAAAGTGGAATACAGTTGCTGTTATTTCTGATGGTACTGCAGTATTAGGTCTTGGAGACATCGGGCCTTTAGCTTCTTTACCTGTAATGGAGGGTAAATCTATATTATTTAAAGAATTCGCTAATGTTGATGCTTTTCCAATAGTTCTTGATACTAAAGAGGTTGATGAAATTGTTGATACTGTAGTTAGAATTGCACCTACTTTAGGAGGAATAAACTTAGAGGATATATCTGCTCCTAGATGCTTTGAGATTGAAAAGAAATTAAAAGAAAGATTAAATATACCTGTTTTCCACGATGACCAACACGGAACAGCTATTATAGTTTTATCTGGATTAATAAATGCATTGAAAATAGTTAATAAAAATATTAAAGATTTAAAAGTTGTAGTTAATGGTGCTGGATCAGCAGGAACTGCAATAACTAAACTTTTATTATCTTATGGTGCTAAAAATATAGTTGTTTGTGATAGAGATGGTGCTTTAAATAGAGATACTAGTTATTCTAATGAATATTTTGAAGAACTATCTCAAATTACTAATCCTAACAATGAATCTGGGGTCCTAAAGGATGTTATTAAAAATGCTGATGTATTTATAGGTGTTTCAGCTCCTAATATAGTTTCAAAAGAAATGGTATCATCTATGAATACTGATGCTATTTTATTTGCTATGGCTAATCCAACCCCTGAAATATTCCCTGATGATGCAAAAGAAGCTGGAGCTAAAGTTATTGGTACTGGACGTTCTGATTTCCCAAATCAAATAAACAATGTTTTAGCTTTCCCTGGAATATTTAGAGGTGCTTTAGATGTTAGAGCAACTGAAATAAATGAAGAAATGAAAATAGCTGCTGCTCATGCAATTGCTAATTCTGTTTCAGATGAAGAACTTAATCCAAACTATATCATCCCAAAAGCCTTTAATTTAGATGTTCAAAAGAAAGTTGCTGAAGCTGTCAAAGACGCTGCAATTAAAAGTGGCGTTGCAACTATATAATTACAAAAAAGTATTAGGTTTAAGAATCTAATACTTTTTCTTTATTCTATCTCTCTTCTTCTATATAGGTTATCAAAATTTCTCCAATAGGTATATCATGGGAATATATATACCCCCACTCCCTACCATCTGTACAATCATTAGGAAGGGAAAAGGATAGGTGTTCTTCACTTATATACGGTTTAACTAAATTATATAAGTCCTTATAAGTTATATGTTTAAGTTCCTTTAAAACACATTCTTTATTTTTTCCTAACTCTTTAACTTCAATCCTATACATTGCTTAACCTCCTTAATCTATTAATCAATACATTATATTTTTATACCCTCAAAATATTGATAAAAATATTATTTAAATAAGCAATGTATTATCCCATAAATTTATAAAAATAAGCTGTATCAAAATTATAATTTTGATACAGCTTATTTAAATTACATTCTTTCTACGCTTTCCATTCCTAATAAATCTAATCCTTGTTCTAAAACATTTTTAACAAGATCTATTAAACTTAACCAAGATGATTTTTTAGCCTCATCTTCTTCTGATAATATTCTTGTATCATTATAGAACTTATTAAAGTTATTAGATAATTCATAGATAAATTCACATATCTTATGAGGTGCTCTATCTCTAAAGCTTAACTCAATAACTTCATTAAATTTAGCTAATTGAAGCATTAATCCTCTTTCTGATTCACTTTGAGGTACTAAAATACCATTTTCCTCATTAAAGCCTTCTGCTTTATTTAATATAGATTTAATTCTTACGATTGTATATAAAATATATGGCCCAGTATTTCCTTCAAATGAAGCAAATCTTTCTATATCAAATACATAATCTTTAGCCGCTTGATTTGATAAATCACCATATTTTAATGCAGCTAATCCAACCTTTGAAGATATTTCTTCAACATCTTCTTCTGCAATATTTTTATTGTCCTTAAGCTTTTCCTTACCTGCTTCTTTAATCATATTTATTAAATCTGCAAGTCTCATTACTCCACCCTCACGAGTCTTAAATGGCTTACCATCTTTTCCGTTCATTGTCCCGAAACCTATAAAGTCTAAAACAGTATCTTCATGTGCTATTCCAGATTTCTTAGCTGCTCTAAAGAATTGCTCATAATGTAGCCCTTGTCTTTTATCTGCTAAGTATATTATTTCATCAGCATTCATATCTCTAACTCTTTCTACAACAGTAGCTAGGTCAGTAGTTCCATATAAGGATGCTCCATCAGACTTTAGTAATAATAGTGGTGGAACTGGACTCTTATCAGTTTCCTCACTTACATCAAATACTAAAGCTCCTTCACTTTCTTGAGCAAATCCTTTTTGCTTTAATTCATCTATCATTTCTGGAATAAATTTTTGTGCATCACTTTCACCATTCCATAATTCAAAGTCAACATCTAATGCTCCATAGTTTTTCTTTAAATCAGTAACTGAAACATTTAATATGTGCTTCCATAAAGCAACATATCCTCTTCTACCTTGTTGAAGTTCAACTGTAGCTTGTTTTGCTGCCTCCATAACTTTTTCATCACTCTTAGCAAGCTTGCTTGCATATGGATATATATCTTCAAGCTCATCTATTGTAAATGGTGCTTCTGCTGGATACTCTCCAGTAAAGCTTTCATCAAAGTATGGTAAAGATGGATTTCTTCTTTCAACCTCTGATATTACCATTCCCATTTGAAGACCCCAATCGCCTAAATGAACATCACCAACTACATCATGCCCTAGGAATTTTGCAATTCTTTTTATACTTTCACCAATTATTGCTGATCTTAAATGTCCAATATGCAATGGCTTAGCAACATTTGCCCCACCGTAATCAACAACTATTTTCTTAACTTCTGTAGCTTTTGAAACTCCAAAGTTTTCATCTTTGTTCATTTTATTAACATATTCTATTAAGAATTCATCATTAACATTAATGTTAATAAATCCAGGTGCTACAGCCTCTAATTTTGAGAACATATTATTATCATTTAATTTTTCAACAATCTCTTGAGCTATTATCATTGGAGCCTTTTTATGCTTCTTAGCATTTGCTAAAGCTCCATTACATTGATACTGACATAAATCAGGTCTATTTGATACATTTACCTTTCCTGTTTCTCTTTCGTATCCAAGCTCTTCAAAAGCACTTTTTACTACATCATTTATTTCATCAATAAATATTTTCATAACTTTACCTCCTTATTGTCTTAAACATATAAAAAATCCGTCTCTTTTCATACAAAGAGACGGAATATTTCCGCGGTACCACTCAATTTAACTAAAAAATTAGTTCACTCAAAACTTTAACGCAGTCAACGACATACCCTCATAATTTATACTCAGGTAGCTTCTCCAAGTTCCTCTTCCTTACTCTATATTTTATAGGGCTTACACTCTACCCCTACTCGCTGTAAAATATAATTGAATAAGTACTCTTCTTTTCATAGAATTTTTTATATTTTAATTATTTCATTTTTTTTATAATATATTCATTATCTTATATTATATATTTTAAAATCATATATTACCACAATTAATTTTCAATTATTTAATATATTACATATTTTTAGATTTCTCTGCACACTTTTCAACTGCACTTATAACAGTATTTCTAAATCCATTCTTTTCAAGTTCTATTACTGCTTCTATTGTTGTTCCTCCTGGTGAACAAACTTCATCTTTTAACGCTCCTGGATGCTTTCCTGTTTCTAATGCTAATTTAGCTGAACCTAATATACTTTGCTCTGCTAACTTATAAGCTTTAGCTCTAGGTATACCTAACTTAACCCCAGCATCAGCCATTGCTTCTATAAACATAAATACATAGGCTGGTGATGATCCACATAATGCTATAAATGCATGAAAATCTTTTTCTTCAAGAACTTCATACTTTCCAAATAAATTATATAATCCACCAACATATTCTACTTCATCTTCATCAACAAATTCATTAGGACATATCGCTGACATTCCTTCACCAACTAATGCTGGTGTATTAGGCATAGTTCTAACAACTTTAACATCTTTATCAAACCATTGCTCTATTTGAGCTATAGTTATACCTGCTGCTATAGAAATAATAACAGTATCGTCTTTAATACTATCTTTTATTTCTTCTATAACTTCCTTAAAGAAATATGGCTTAACTGCTAAAAATAATATATCAGCTACTTCAGCAACCTCAAGATTAACTGTTGTTGTTTTTATAGAAAACTCATCACTTATTTTTTGGGCTGAAGTTTTACTCTTTGTAGATACAATAATATCATTTTTATTAATCTCATTAGACTTAACTAAGGCACCTAGCATAGCCTTGCCCATATTTCCACAACCTATAAACCCAATCTTTTTACTCATACAACACCTCTTATATTTAGTGACATCTGATAAATGTAAAGTTATTTCTAAAACTCCTAAACTTGTCACTATATTAAATCGTTACTTAATAACTATTCTTTATGCACTAAGTCTAAATCAGCAAACTTAGAGTGAGCTCCAATCCAAGCCATTTTAACTGTTCCAACTGGGCCGTTTCTTTGTTTTGCTATAATACACTCACCAATACCTTTTTCTTCAGTTTCTTTGTTATAATACTCATCTCTATATAAAAACATAACAACATCGGCGTCCTGCTCAATTGATCCAGATTCTCTTAAGTCAGATAGCATTGGTCTATGGTCAGCTCTTTGCTCTGGCGCACGAGATAACTGTGATAATGCAATTACTGGACACTCCATCTCTTTTGCTAATGCCTTGATAGATCTTGATATTTCAGATACCTCTTGTTGTCTATTATCGCTACCAGCACTACCTGACATAAGCTGTAAGTAGTCAATAAGTATCATATCAATACCATGCTCCATTTTTATCTTTCTACACTTAGATCTCATATCCATAACGCTAATACCAGCAGTATCATCAATATAGATTCTAGCCTTTGCTAATGGTCCTGTTGCCCTTGCAATTCTCTCCCAATCATCATCCTCTAAGTTACCAGTTCTAAGCTTTAACATATCAACATTAGCTTGTGAACATAAAAGCTTATATGCTAATTGTTCCTTAGACATTTCCAGGGAAAATATTACTACACTTTTTCCTTCCTTTAATGCTGCATTTTCTGCAATATTTAATGAGAATGTTGTTTTTCCCATAGATGGTCTAGCTGCAATAAGTACCATATCACCCTTTTGGAATCCAGATGTCTTAGCATCTAAATCTTTAATTCCAGAACCAACTCCAGTTATAGCACCTCTATTATTAAATAATCTTTCTATTTCTAAAAATCCTCTTTCAAGTACATTAGAAAGTGCCTCATATTCTTTAGAATCTTTCTTTTCAGCTATATCAAAAACCTTTTTTTGAGCTAAATCTATTACCTTCTCAACATCTCCACCACTATTATAGCTTTCTTCAATAATAGACGTAGATGCCTTTATAAGTTTTCTTAATGTAGATTTTTCTTCTACTATTTTTATATAAGAACTTAAATTTGCTGTTGTAGGAACAGATGAACTTAACTCAGATATATAAGTAACGCCTCCAGCCTTATCTAACATATCAGTAGTCTTTAGATACTCTAATATAGTTACTAAGTCTACTGCCATATCCTTAGCATACATTTCCTTTACCGCTTTATATATGGCCTTATGTCCGTCTCTATAAAAATCTTCTTCATTAAGCTTTTCTAAAACTTGAGCAATGGCACTTTTATCTATTATCATTGCCCCTATAACGGACTGCTCTGCTTCTATACTTTGTGGTAAACTTCTCATCATAGGTGCTTCCATAAATAATCCACCTCCCAATTTTTTATTATAATTTCTGCTTCTTTACACATATAACCTATTATATCAAAATGAATCAAATTTGCTATGGTCATTTGTATAATAAATTTATTTCTTCACATAATAAAATTAAGCTTCCTATAAAGGAAGCTTAATCTACATTACTTCTCAAATACTATCTCCATTAGTTCCTCTATGTGACTTATAGATTTAACTTCTATATCTTCAAGTCCTAGAGGAACTTCTTTTTCATTATCTTTAGGGATAGCAACAAGTTTAATTCCTTTTCTTCTAGCACCGTATATCTTTTCAAATATACCGCCAACTGGTTTAACATTTCCTCTTAAAGAAATTTCCCCTGTGATAGCAACGTCTTGACGAATTGGCCTTTCTGTAAGAGCACTTATTATACAAACTGTAATAGCAGCTCCTGCTGATGGTCCATCAATTTGACCTCCACCAATTACATTAACATGAACATCATAGTCTTTAATATCCTTATCTGTAATCTTTCTTATCACAGATGCTGCATTAAATACAGAGTCCTTAGCCATAGAGCCTGCAGTATCATTAAACTTAATAGTTCCATGACCCTTTTTCTTAGCTGGGAATACTGTAGATTCTATTTCTATCGTAGAACCTAAGAATCCACTTACTCCTAATCCATATACATGCCCAATTTCATATTTATCTAAATTATCTAATCTTTCAAATGGAGCATATCTTCCTATTGAAATAACTTCTTCAACATCCTTTAAAGTTATTTTATTGCTTATTTCATCTTCATCCTTATTGAATAATGAATATCCATATGCATCAGATAATATATTTACAGCCTTTCTACCTTCAATTGTATATTGGCTTATTAACTTCCCAACTCCATCTTCTAACTCTACATTAAGCTTTTCAGATGCATTATTAACTATACCATCTATATCTTGTGAAGATAATGGTTCAAAATATACTTCTGTACATCTAGATCTTAATGCTGGATTTATTTGACTTGGATCTTTTGTAGTTGCACCTATTAAAACAAAATCTGCAGGTGCACCTTTTTCAAATAAATATCTTATATACTCTGGTATATTTTCATCATCAGGATCGTAATAAGAAGATGAAAACTCTACTCTTTTATCTTCTAAAACTTTTAACAACTTATTTTGAAGGATATCATCTAATTCACCAATTTCATCGATAAATAATACTCCTCCATGAGCTTCGGTAACTAATCCTGTTTTTGGTTCAGGTACCCCTACCTCTGCTAAGTCTTTCTTACTTCCTTGATATATAGGATCATGTACTGAACCTAATAAAGGATTTGTTATTTCTCTTGGATCCCATCTTAATGTAGTTCCATCAACTTCAACAAATTTTGATTCCTCATCAAAAGGTGTAAATCTTAATTTTTTAGCAGCTTCTAATGCAAGTCTTGCTGCTGAAGTTTTTCCTACTCCTGGTGGCCCATAAAGAATTATATGTTGTGGATAAGGCGAAGACATTTTTGAAATTAATGATCTTACTGCTCTCTCTTGCCCAACTACTTCATCAAAGTTTTCTGGTCTTAAAAGTGACATAACATTTTTATTAATATGCTTTGCATCTAACTTTTCTAATCTTTCTAACTTTGCTGTAGTCTTTGTATTTTCTTTTCCTTTTTGCTTTTTGATTATAGACATTTTTAGTTCATCCATGAACTTATCTTGTCTTTCAACTAAAGCTTTTTCTACTTCAGACTCTATTTTATTTTGAACATATTTTTTAGCTATATTTTCTGATATCCAATATATAACATCCTCTAACACTTCTTGTGCAGTTTCATCTGTTGGAACAACCTTAGCTCCATTTCCATCTGATGCTATAACATTTAGTGCATATATCCTCTCATTTATTTCTGTTGAATTAACGTATTTTTGCAGCTTAAATCTTACTGTTCTAGCTCTGATTGCACCTTCATCTAAAACATTTTTAAGTACATCAAATAATACATTAACCTTTGCTTCTATTGGTAAATCACTTGTTAGTATTCCTTCTAAGTTAACCCCTTCGTTATATAAATTCAATGTTAATCCTCCTTATTGTTTAGGAACAATAATAACTTTTATCTTTGTAGATACTTCTGGATATAATTTTACTTCTACTTCATATTCTCCAGCAACCTTTATAGTATTTACAACAATTTTCTTTTTATCTATTTTTAAATTAAATTGACTGTTAACTACTTCTGCTACATCCTTATTAGTTATTGCTCCAAATAATCTTCCGTTATCTCCTGCCTTAGCATTTATAGTAACTTCTTTACCTTTTAATTCAGCTGCTAATTTTTGTGCTGCTTCTAATTCAGCAAGTTTCTTTTTTCTTTCATTTTCCTTTTTAGCATTAACAACATGTAATGCATTTGCTGTTGCTTCTTCAGCTAATTTCCTAGGAAATAAATAGTTTCTAGCATATCCATCTGATGCCTCTATAACATCACCTTTTTTACCCATTTTCTTTACGTCTTGTAATAAAATTACCTTCATATTATACACCTATCCTTTAAAGTTTTATTCTTTTAGTTTTAAATGTTTTTTTATTGCTTCTTTTAACATATATAATGCCTCATTCATTGATTCATCTAACTTAGCACCAGCCATATTCATATGACCACCACCACCAAGCTCTTCTAATATAACTTGAACATTAACCTCTCCAGTTGATCTTCCACTTATAATAATAGAATTATTTATTTCACATAATACAAAGCATACATCTATACCTGATATTCCCAATAATTCATCAGCAGCCCTTGCAACAATTACAGTATTATTTACATCACTCGGACAAACTGCTATAGCTAGATTATCATGTACTTCGGCACTCTTAATAGTCTCTGAAATTAATAAATAATCTTCTAGACTATCAGTAAACATCTTTTTAACCTCTATTGTATCTGCACCTAAAGATCTTAAGAAAGCTGCAGCATCAAAAGTTCTTACCCCGGACTTAAACTGGAACCCTTTAGTATCCATAAAAATTCCACCTAAAAGCCCTTCTGCTTCAATCTTTGATATCCTTGGCTTCTGTAGCATATATTGTATTAATTCAGTTACCATCTCTGATGTAGAAGATGCATAAACTTCTATATAATTTAGTAATGCTCCTTCTATTATATCAGGACTTCTTCTATGATGATCTATTATTATCTTTCTATTAATCTTTTCAGCTATATTTAAATTGCTTACATATCCCTTATTATGGACATCAACTATTATTAATAATGTTTTATCATTAATTGCTTTTTCAGCTTCACTACTGGAAATTAGTAAATTATCATACTTACTATCACTCTTAAGCTTATTCATATAATAATCAATCGCATTTATATCATTATCTATGATAATATTACAACTCTTTCCTAATTGCCTTATAGCTGACCATAGACCTACTGATGCTCCAAATGCATCCATATCTGGGTTTTTATGTCCCATAATAAGTATATTGCTACTCTCAAAAATTAACTCTCTTAAAGCTTGTGCAATTACCCTAGCCCTAACTCTTGTTCTTTTTTCAAGCTCTCGAGTATTTCCACCAAAGAAGCTTATCTTTTCGTTATTTTTAATAACTACCTGATCTCCACCTCTACCTAGTGCTAATTCTCTAGCAGTCATTGCATTGTTATAGTTTTCTTGTGAATTATCCCCACCTCTACCAATTCCAATGCTCAATGTAACTTCTAACTTATTACCTCTATCAATATTTGATATTTCATCTAATATGCTAAACTTACAATTAATTTCATCATTAATATATTTATCTTGTACTGATAAACAATATTTATTATATTCATATTTAATAATCATAGATTTTAATTTTTTGCTATATGAATTTATAGCTTTTTCTACCTCTGCGGCTAACATTGGTCTATTTGCTTCATCAGTTACCTCTAATGCTTCTGATAAATTATCTACTTCTATTAACATTATACTTTCTCTAGTTGAATATAAATCTCTTAAGTTGCTTACTTCATTAAAATATACTATATATTTTTGTTTAACATATGACTCATTTTCATTACTTATATTAGTAGCATATATGCTATAAAAAGAATCTTTTATTTTTACTCTTTGCCTTAAATCTTTATCACACTTTAATAGCTTTTGCAAATCAAGATTTCTACCTATACTAAGTATATTTTGCTCTTGCAAATCTAATAAATTTAATTCTTCTTTTAATCTCTTATTAGCCCAAAGTATATTACCCTCATTATCAATTAAAGCTAATGGATATGACATATTAGAAATATTATCATTTATATTTGCCTTAATTCTTGCAGTTAAAGTATCTACCTTTTCATTGTATATTCCCCTATTAATATCTAAGTACTCATTAAAAACTACATATATTAGCAGAACTGTTCCTGCTAAATAAAACGCCTTAATATAATAAAGAATTATTACTAAAATAATAATTGCAAATGATATTAATAACTTCCTATACTTTTTGAGCTTTTTTTTCATAAAAGCCTCCTAAATTTTATATTAATAACGTCCCTTGATATGATTTTGAAGTTTTGTTAAACTCTTACCTTCTTTTTCATATTCATGTTCTTCAGCTATTCCTAATTTTAACTTTTTTCTCATGTCGTCATCTACTTCATTACAACTATAACCTAACTTTTGTGCTAATACATATAAAATTACAATTGCTCCTGATATACAGTTTAATATAGAATCCTTAGCTACATTAGTACCTCTTGTTAACAGAGAGAAAAATTCACCTATTATACATAACAAATTAGCTTTAAGCTCTTCTATAATTTTAATATTAGCCATAATATTTAGCTCTTCTTTTTTCTTCACTAAATTCTCACCCCTATTCAATCCCTTGTATCTTTATTTTAATTATTTTTCTTTATTAATGCAACTAAATAGGCGTCGGAATTACAAATTATGTAATTATTTTGAAATATAAAAATAAAAGCCCCTGAAAATCAGGGGCTAATAAACTTATTACTATTCAGTTGTGAATGGTAATAAAGCTATGTTTCTTGATCTCTTGATAGCATCAGTTAATTGTCTTTGATGCTTAGCGCAAGTACCAGAAATTCTTCTTGGAAGAATCTTACCTCTTTCTGTAACAAACTTTCTTAGCTTGTTGATATCTTTGTAATCTATTGATTCAGCTTTATCTACACAGAAAGCACATACTTTTCTCTTAGATCTTCTCATTTTTCCAGATCTTTTCATTTCTCTCATGATGTTCCCTCCTTATAAAATAATTAGACTTTTTTTAAAATGGCATATCACCATCATCTACTGGAGTCATATCTCCGAATCCCATATCAGGACTTTCTGCTGGAGCGCCCCATGCGTTATCAGAATTTCTTGAGTATGAATTATTGTTATTACCTTCACCAGCACCAGAACCTATGAACTCGAAACTTTCTACAGCTACATCAGTAGTGTATCTTTTAGTTCCATCTTGAGCATCATAACTACCTGTTCTTATACTTCCAGTAACAGCAATTTGTCTACCCTTTGTAAGATATTGTGTAATTGTTTCTCCAGTTTTTCCAAATGCTACACAATTTATAAAATCTGTTTCATCTTTTTTAAATTGTCTGTTTATAGCAACAGTAAATCTACAAACTGCAGTACCGCTACCAGCTGCATATCTTAATTCTGGATCTTTAGTAAGTCTACCAATAAGTATAACTTTATTCATTTCAATACACCTCTTACGCTTCGTTTTTAACGATTATGTGTCTTATAACACCATCAGTAATTCTGAAAACTCTGTCTAACTCTTTTGGTAATTCAGGATTAGCTTCGAAGTTAATTAAAGTATAGTAACCTTCGTTAACCTTGTTTATTTCGTAAGCAAGCTTTCTCTTACCCCAGAAATCAACATTTTCAACTTTTCCTCCACCGTTTTCTATAACACCTTGGAATTTTTCGATTCCAGCCTTAACAGCCTCTTCATCTAATGATGGGTGTAATATAAATATAGTTTCGTACTTTCTCATCATTTTCACCTCCTTTGGACTAACGGCTACATTTTACTGTAGCAGGGATTACAATTTAAGATTTTATCACTTTATTCTACTCTTTTCAAGTATTTTTATTTCATTTATTAGTTTTAACCACCTTTTTTGCATCTTTTTGGAATTTAAGGCGTGGTATCATTACAATTCTTCCGCATCCAACACACTTTATTTTAATATCAGCACCTAATCTTATTACTTCAAATTCTTTGCTTCCACAAGGATGTTGTTTTTTCATTTCAACAATATCACCTAAATCAAATGTTTCAATCATATTTATACCCCCTAAATATTATAGTTTTTAGTTTTATTTACAATAGCTGTTTTTGGATATGGAATCTCTATTCCAGCTTCATCTAATGCTATTTTTATTTCTTTTCGTAACTCCCTTTCCATTTCCCATTGACTTAAAGGTTCCGCTCTTCCAACAACTCTAATTGTTACTCCTGATGCATTTAATGAAAGAACTCCTAATACAACTATTTCACCTCTTAGCTTTTCTTCATATTTTTCTTCAAATTGTGAATTAGCCTTTTTAATAACTTCTATAGCTACATCTATATTTTCTTCATAAGCTATTTCTACATCAACTATAAACCTTATATCTCCCCTTGAATGATTTGTTACTTCTAATACAGATCCATTAGGTATTAAGTGTAGATCACCACTAAAGTCTCTTAGAACAGTTGTTCGTATACCAATACTCTCGACTATTCCTGAAAATTGTCCAATTGTTACGTGATCTCCAACTCCATATTGATCTTCAAATAAAACAAAAAATCCATTAATAAGGTCCTTTACTAAACTCTGTGCACCAAGACCTATTGCAAAACCTCCCGCACTTGCTAATGCTACAGGTATCTTAGCTAAAATATCATATAGCATTGATCCTATACCTATTATATATACAGTGTACTTCAAAACACTTTTTAAAACTTCCCCTATAGTTAATGCCTTCTGTGGCTCTAAAGAAAAACTCTTTTTACTAGCAACTTGTCTATCAACAAATTTCTTTATAAGTTTATTTCCTATTTTTATTGAAAAATACATTAAAATAGATATAAATATAACAGATATTAATTTTTCAACTACAGCATCTAAGTTTATTCTTTTGGTAAAAAAATCAATTATACTTTTACTTATACTGGATACATCCACAAGTCCATACATACTAATAATTCACCTCTTTGTCTATTTAATTAGTATATACTTAGAATCTTCTTTTTTATATATATTCTTAAATTCAATTACTTTACTGTCAATTATTTCATTTAATTTTTCTTCTTCTTCTACTCTAATACAAATCCCACAACTTTGAGTTATTAAAGTTGGAGTAGGCATTATTCTAAAGTGATAATTTAGACCATTTAATTTTTGTTCAGCTGACATTGCACCATGAGTATTTTTAAACACTATAATATAATAATTCATTATAAAATCTCCTCCCTATAATATATATATTAATTATATTATATCTATTTTTATATTTTAATAAATATATTAAATATTAGTATTTTAAAATTACATATTTTTCTAATAGTTTATTGCAATTTTATTTATTTATTTTATTATAATATAAGAAGCAATATTTTACTTGTATATAAAAAGGAGAAAACAATGAAGGTATATTTAGATAATGGAAGTACATCATTTCCCAAACCAAAAGTTGTAGCCGATTCAATATATAATTATTTAACTAATATAGGAGGTAATCCTGGAAGATCTAATCATTCTAATGCATTACAAGCAAATAGATCATTATATATTACTCGTGAAGAAATCTGTGATTTATTTAATTATGATAAACCCGAAAATGTAATTTTTACAAATAATATAACATCTTCTTTAAATATTTTATTAAATGGAGTAATAAAACCTGGTGATCATGTAATTACCTCTTCTATGGAACATAACTCTGTTATCAGACCACTATATAACTTGAAAAAACTTTTAAATATAGAACTAGACATAGTTAATGCAAACACTTTAGGAATTGTAGATGTAACTGATATAGAAAAATTAATTAAACCTAATACTAAATTACTAGTTATGACTCATGCATCAAATGTTGCTGGTTCCATTCAACCAGTAAAACAAATAGGTAATTTATGCAAAAAACATGATATATTTTTCATATTAGATAGCGCTCAAAGTGCTGGTGTATTAGATATTGATTTTAAAGACTTATCATTAAGTGCCTTAGCTTTTACAGGCCATAAAAGCCTTTTAGGCCCACAAGGAATAGGTGGATTTATAATTGATGATAAATTAAATGAAATGTGTAATCCATTATTATTAGGGGGCACCGGTAGCTTATCCCACTCTCTTAATCAACCAGATTTTTTACCTGATAAATTTGAGTCTGGAACATTAAATATTCCTGGAATAATAGGTTTATGTGAAGCAATAAAATTTATTAAGTCTGAAGGATTAAATACAATTTATGAACATAACAGTTATTTAAGATCTTATTTAATAGCCGAAATTCTTAATATTCCTAACTATAAAATTAGTGGCGCTTTAGATAAAAAACATGGAACATCTTGTGTATCAATAACCCATTCTAAGTTAGATATTAGTGAGTTATCTTATATCTTAGAATCAGACTTTAATATAAGCAATAGAAGCGGATTACATTGTGCACCACTAGCCCATAAAACTTTAGGTACTTATCCCAACGGTACAGTTAGACTTAGCTTAGGATATTTTAATACATTAGAAGAAATTAAGTATACAATTGACTCTCTAAATAAAATAAATTCAATTTATAAGTAAAGTTTTTACTTGTGAATAAGTTCACTTATTCTTGTCGATACTTTCAATAAGGAGGTTATGACATGAATAATTGTTTTTGTGTAGATTCATTATCTCCTAATTCATCTCATGAATTAGGAGAATATTTATATATGAAACTTAAAGATTTTCTTATAGAAAATAGACCAATAATATTTCTATGTATTGGTACTGATAGAGCTACTGGTGATTCATTAGGGCCTATAATTGGATATAAACTTAAAAATATTGAAAGAAAAAACATTTATATTTATGGTTCTCTAGAGTATCCTGTACATTCTATAAATCTAGCTGAGGTTTTAAATAAAATTAAAACTAGCTTTATAAATCCTTTTATTATTGGTATAGATGCTTCTCTTGGAAGTGTTCAAAATATTGGTAAAGTATTTATTGAAGATTCACCACTTCATCCTGGTTTAGCTTTAGATAAAGATTTACCTGAAGTAGGCGAAATGAATATAAAGGGTGTAGTTAATATATCTGGCAATTTAGATTTTATGATGTTGCAAAATACTAGATTATTTGTTGTCATGTCTTTAGCCGATTGTATTTCAAGTGCAATAATATATTTTATAAATAAGGCCTTATCAAAAACTACATTAATATCTTATGATTAAAAATAATTTGTTATTATTTTCATAAAAAAAGGTGATTATTTCTTATTAAATAATCACCTTTTCTAATTTCTAATTTCTAATTTTTACTATTAATAGCCTCATTTAAAACATGTAACTCTTCTTCAGATAAATCATATCTTGATATTCCTTTATCTATTGGTTTAGCATATGTCGTACTATCATGTCGTGAATATATTCCAGTTATAATAACACCATCATTGTATGAGTCTAATATTGCAATAGAAAAACTTAAATCACTACCTACATCTTCAAAAGCCTTATATCTCATTATAGCAACCTTATTAACACAACCTTTTAACTCTTCCGAAATATTTTGGCATTTATCAATTGCTTCTTGTGATTTAATTAAGGCTTTTTCAATATTATCTAAGTTATCATTAAGAGCTTGTTCCAAGTTCTTATTGTTAACTCCTCTCATCATTTTTCTATATTTTTTTTCTAATTTATTTACAGATGATAATAATACTATTGTAATTACAAAAAGTAATAATGTTATTATCGCTAATCCTATTATTATGAAGATTGAATATTCATTAATCATATTTATTATGCTGTCCATTTTATGTTACTTCCCTCCAAAATGTTTCACGTGAAACATTTTATAAATTAATTATCTCTAATATTCTTTGTAAATCCTCTTCAGAGTAGTATTCAATCTCTATTTTACCCTTATTATTTTTATTTGTAATATTTACTTTAGTTCCAAAGTAATTTTCTAGCTTGTAAGTTACATCTTTATAATACGGATTAGCCTCTTTAGATGATTTTGTCTTAGTTCTTGAAGAACTAGTCTTTAACTTTTTAATTAAAATCTCTAATTCTCTTACAGATAATTTATCATCTATAACACTTTGTGCTAATTCGCATTGCAGCTTACTATCTGTTATTCCTAATAAAGCTCTACCATGCCCTTCAGAAATTACACCTTCAATAATATATTGTTGAACATCTGCACTAAGATTTAATAATCTTAAGGTATTAGTTATTGTCACCCTAGATTTGCCTATTCTTTTGCTTAATTCTTCTTGAGTTAAATTAAAGTCACTTATTAATTTTTTATAAGCTACTGCTTCTTCAATAGAGTTTAAATCTTCTCTTTGAATATTTTCAATTAACGATATTTCTAAAACTTGCTTTTCCGTCAATTCCATTATTATTGCTGGTACTTCTTTAATTCCAATTGACTTAGCAGCTCTCCATCTTCTTTCACCCGCTACAATAATATATTCATTATTGTCTTTTCTTAATATTAATGGTTGTATTATTCCATTACTTTTTATAGACTCTGCTAACTCCATTATTTTTTCATCATCAAAAGATTTTCTTGGTTGCTCTTCATTACTCTTAATCAAATTAATATCTATTAATATAGAGCCTTTTTCTTTAATATCCTGATTTTTTTCAGTTTTATTCTCTAATGTACTTAAAATAGTATCTTCTGGTATAAGAGCATTTAGACCTTTGCCTAATCCAAACTTTTTACTCATATCTTTAACCTCTCCTATTGCTTACTTAAAAATTCTTTTGCAAAACGTTTATAAGCATCTGCGCCTTTACACTTTTCATCATAAAGCATAATTGGTAATCCAAAACTTGGTGCTTCTGCTAACCTTATATTTCTAGCAATAGTTGTTTTATATACTTTATCATTAAAGAATTTCTTGGCCTCATCATATACTTCATTACTTAAATTAGTTCTATAATCGTACATAGTCATAACTACGCCTTCTATATCTAACGATTTATTAAGTGATTTTTTTACTAATTGTACTGTATTAATTAACTGTCCTACCCCTTCTAATGCATAAAACTCACATTGTATAGGTATTAATACTGAATCAACTGCTGTTAAAGCATTAATTGTTAAGACACCTAATGATGGTGGACAATCTATAAATACAAAATCATATTGATCTTGTATGGATGAAATTTCCCTTAAAAGAATAGTTTCCCTATCCTTCACGCCAATTATTTCAACTTCTGCACCTGCTAATTCCATAGTAGATGGCGCTATGTATAAATTAGTAATTAATTCACTTTTTATAATAACATCCTTTAACGGTACATTTGCTGTAAGCACATCATACATGGAATGCTCTAAATCTCTTTTATCTATTCCAAACCCACTTGTTGTATTTCCCTGAGGATCAATATCAATAGTTAATACTTTATAACCTTCCATTGCTAAATACGCACATAAATTAATATTAGTAGTAGTTTTACCTACTCCACCCTTTTGATTAAAAATACATATCTTTTTCATATAAAGCCCTATTTTAGGACTTCACCCCCTTCCCATATTTATATTATATATATTTTTATATAATAATTAAAGATAGCCATAATAAAATTCAAGTAAAATTTATATAAATGTTTCACGTGAAACATAAAAAAAGCACTCTTTAGAGTGCCTTTTTTATTTATTTTTAGGGATAGAAACTGTTATTTCAATACAGTCTTCCTTATCTTGAAGTTTGTACTCTGCTGGAATATTAAACTTACTTAATACTTGCTTTATAGTATTAACATATAACTTTCCAGGTAAAACACCTTTTCCTTTTCTCTTTTTCATTTGTTCGCCAGCTAATTTTAATAATTCAGTGTTAATTAACTCTTCTGTCTTTTTTACATTTAAAGAATTTGCTATTACCTTTTTTACAACTTTTAATTGTAATTCTTCATTTGGTAAGCTTAATAACGCTCTTGCATGTCTTTCTGTTAAATTATTTTCAAGACATAAAATTCTTACCTTTTCACTTAACTTTAACAACCTTAATTTATTAGCTATAGTGGATTGCTTTTTCCCCATCCTTTTAGCTAATTCTTCTTGCGTAAACTTATGATCATTAATTAAATTATAATAAGCTTCAGCTTCCTCCATGAAGTTTAAATCTTCTCTTTGTAAATTTTCCAATAATGCAATTTCTGCCGATTGTGTATCTGTAATTTCAATTACATTACAAGGCACAAATTCAAGTTCAGCCATTCTAGCTGCTCTCCATCTTCTTTCCCCAGCAACTAACTCAAACTTTTCTCCTATCTTTCTTACAGTAATAGGCTGAATTATTCCATGTTCCTTTATAGACTGGCTTAACTCATTTAATGCTTCTTCATTAAAAAACTTTCTTGGCTGATATGTATTAGGAAAAATATTATCAACCCTTACGTTCATTATTTCTTTATTCATACTGTACGACCATCCCTCATAATTTGTTAATCAACAATTAACTCCATATTTTAACAACAATACTTTTATTTTTCTTTTATATATTCCTTAAAATATAATTTGTCTAATTATATTTCTACACAAATTATTCCCATTATAATAATTTTATCCTCTATAACTTGCTATTGTAAAGGCTTTTTATTAACCGTTCCTGCTTTTCTTGGATACGTCTTAGGACAACCTTTTATTTTCTTTACTTCTACTATATTATGTTTTAAATCAGTTTCTTCGATAGATATTTCTATTATATCTTTTAATTCTCCACCTAATATTTTTATAGCGTTACTACCATTTTCAAGTTCTTCATCTATAGATGGACCCTTTAACGCTACAAAATAACCACCTTTTTTTACATATGGCATACAAAATTCTGATAAAACTGCCATATTAGCAACTGCCCTTGATGTTGCTATATCAAATTTTTCCCTTAATTCAGGATTTCTTGCTCCGTCTTCTGCCCTAGAATGAATTGTTTTTACATTCTTTAATCCAAGTTCTCCAACTACAAGATTTAAAAAGTTAACTCTTTTATTTAAAGAATCTAAAAGCGTTACTTCTACATTTGGATTCATAATTGCAATTGGAAGTCCTGGAAAACCTGCTCCAGTTCCAACATCTATTATAGTTTTAGCATTTTTTATTTTATCTGATTTAAAAGCTTTAATACAATCTATAAAATGCTTTTTAACAACTTCTTCATCTTCAGTTATCGCTGTTAAATTTATTTTTTCATTCCATTCTTGAAGAAGTCTCATATATTTAATAAACTGTTCGTATTGTCCTTCTGTAAATTCTAATCCAACATCATTTGAAGCTGTTTTCATTAATTCAAAAAACTCCATCCTTAGTCCTCCTGCTTACTTTTCTTATATTGATGTTCTAAATATATTAATAAAACTGATATATCAGCTGGAGATACTCCAGATATTCTTGATGCCTGACCTATACTTACAGGTCTTATTGAACTTAACTTTTGAATAGCTTCTACTCTTAAGCCTTTTACATCGCTATAATCTATGTTTTCTGGTAATAATTTTTTCTCAAACTTTCTAAATTGATTAACTTGATCTAATTGGCTAGTTATATACCCTTCATATTTCGCTATTATATTAACTTGTTCACCAATATCATCTGTATAATTGGGTCTTTCTGAATCTAATGGTGAAAGCATAAAGTAGTCTAATTCTGGCCTTTTAATTAACTCATACATACTTATAGGCTTTTTAAGTTCTGTAGAATTAAGTGATACTAAGAATTCATTATTCTCTCTCTTATTAGTTATTTGTAGATTCTTTAGTCTTTCAACTTCATTTTCTATATTCGCTTTTCTATTTAAGAATCTATTATATCTTTCATCATTTACTAAACCTACTTTTCTACCTATTTCAGTTAATCTAAAATCAGCATTATCCTGTCTTAATAATAATCTATATTCAGCTCTAGAAGTCATCATTCTATAAGGCTCATTAGTTCCCTTAGTTACTAAATCATCTATTAAAACACCTGCATACGCATCAGAACGTGTTAATATCATTGGATCTTCACCCTTAATCTTTAATGCAGCATTTATTCCTGCAACTATTCCTTGTGCAGCAGCTTCTTCATATCCAGAACTACCATTTAATTGACCAGCTCCATATAAACCTTCTATTGTTTTAAACTCTAGTGTTGGTTTTAACTGCATCGGATTTATTGAATCATACTCTATTGCATAAGCAGTTCTTAAAAACTCTACATTTTCTAATCCATCTAAAGTTCTATACATCTTTACTTGAACATCCTCTGGAAGTGATGATGACATTCCTCCAACATACATTTCTAATGTATCCTCGCCTTCTGGTTCTACAAATATTTGATGTCTAGTTTTATCTGGGAATTTCATTACCTTATCTTCTATAGATGGACAATATCTTGGACCAACACCTTCAATACTACCATTGTACATAGGTGATCTATCTATATTTTCTCTTATAATATTATGAGTTTCTTCATTAGTGTAAGTTAACCAACATGAAACTTGTTCTCTCTCTATGCTATCATGCATAAATGAAAATGGAACTATCTTTTTATCTCCAGGTTGTTCAATCATTTTTGAAAAATCTACAGATCTCTTGTTAATTCTTGCTGGTGTTCCAGTCTTAAATCTTCTCATTTCTATTCCAAGATCCATTAAATGTTGTGTTAACTCATTAGCTGCTGCTAATCCATTCGGACCACTATTATAATCTACATCACCAATTATTATTCTTGCTCTTAAATATGTACCTGTTGTTAAAACTATAGCCTTACAGTTAAAGAAAGCTCCATTCTTAGTTAAAGCTCCAACAACTTTTCCGTCTTCTACTTCAATATCAACTACTTCTAATTGTCTAACCTCTAAATTTTCTTGGTTTTCTAAAACACCCTTCATTCTTTCTTGATATTTCTTTCTATCAGCTTGCGCTCTTAAAGAATGTACAGCTGGTCCTTTAGATGTATTTAGCATTCTTGATTGAATAAATGTGTTATCTATATTTATACCCATTTCTCCACCTAATGCATCAACTTCTCTTACTAAATGACCTTTTGCTGTTCCTCCAATGTTTGGATTACAAGGCATTAAACCAATTGCATCAAGATTTAATGTACATACTAATGTTTTTAACCCCATTCTAGCTGATGAAAGCCCTGCTTCACATCCAGCATGCCCCGCACCAACTACAATTACGTCGTATTCACCTGCATTATATCTCATTTTATACTCCTACTTTCCTACACAGAAATCTCCAAATATTTTATTTACTAAATCCTCTTCTAGCTCATCTCCTGTAATTTCATTTAAAGCCCTTAAAGATGAAGTTACAAAAATAGATATTAAATCTAAATATTCATTCATTCTTACTCTATTTAATGCATTTTCTGCATTTTCTAACGCTCTAAATAATGCTTGCTTATGTCTTGAATTAGATATTATAAGACTTTCCGCATCAATTTTTCCACTAAAGAATAATTCTTTTATAGTTTCCTTTAAATCACCTAATCCAATTTCTTCTTTAGCTGATACTTTTATTATGTTTTCAAAATTGCTTATCATGTTTGTATTAATTTTAGGCTCTAAGTCTATTTTATTTAATATAACAACACATTTTTTATCTCCAACAGCCTCTACAATCTCTCTATCTTCATCATCTAATTCTCTTGATGAATCAAGGACTAATAAAACTAAGTCAGCTTCTTGAATTTTAGCTCTAGATCTTTCTACTCCAATTTTTTCAACAACATCTTCAGTTTCTCTAATTCCCGCTGTATCAATTATTTTAAGTGGAATACCATCTAAATTTATGTACTCTTCAATTATATCCCTTGTAGTTCCTGCAATATCAGTTACTATTGCTCTTTTCTCTCTTAATAGAGCATTTAATAGTGATGATTTTCCTACGTTTGGTTTTCCAACTATAGCAAGGCTTAATCCTTCTCTAATAAGCTTTCCTTCATCGGCACCTTTTAGAAGTATCTTCATTTCACTTATTGCCTTATCTAAACTCTCTCCAACTTTTAATGGAATACTTGGATCTACTTCCTCATCATCTTCTGTAAAATCTACTGCAAATTCTACTAACGCTAATACATTTAACATATATTCTCTTAATCTATTAATTTCTTTAGATAAATGACCTGTACTTTGCATTAAAGCAGACTTCATTGCTAAATCAGTTTTAGCAGTTATTATATCCATAACAGCTTCAGCTTGTGATAAGTCTATTCGTCCATTTAAAAATGCTCTTTTTGTAAACTCTCCTGGTTCTGCAAGTCTAGCACCAGCCTTAATTACAGTTTCTAAAACCTTATTAGTAGATACTACACCACCATGACAATTTATTTCTATTGTATCTTCAGCTGTAAAACTTCTTGGTCCCTTCATAAAGCTTATTATTACTTCATCAACCAACTCATTATTTTCTATATCATATATATGACCATATTTCATTGTATAAGATTTCATATTTTTAATATCATCATTACTCTTAGGTCTAAATATTTTTGATGTTATATCTAATGCTTTATCTCCAGATATTCTTATAATTGCGATACCACCTTCTCCTAAAGCTGTAGCTATCGCACATATTGTATCAAATTCTTTCATTTTTTCCTCCGAATTTAATAAGTGTACAGTGGTAAGTTCACAGTTACAAGCCCAAATTTAAACTTGCCACTTATAATTTTCCACTTTTTTATTTATTATGCCCTATTTTCGCTATTATTCATTTTACAAAACTATTTTATATAAGTCAAAATTCTAAAAAATAATAAGAGAAAGCCTAATTTAGGCTTTCTCTTATTATTTTTTTAAGCTTATAACAATTCTTCTGAAAGGTTCTTCACCTTCACTATATGTGTTAATATCAGTATATTCTTGTAGTGCTGAATGAATAACTCTTCTTTCATAAGGATTCATAGGTTCTAATTTATAAGGCCTTCCAGACTTTTTAACCTTATATGCAGTTTTTTGAGCTACTCTTACTAAAGTTTCTTCTCTCTTATGTCTGTAGTTCTCTGCATCTAAAACAACTCTCTTATATGGATTTGCATGATTCTTATTAACTACTAATGAAACTAAATATTGAAGTGAGTCTAACGTCTCTCCCCTATATCCTATTACTAATCCCATTTTAGCTCCACTTAGATTAATTTTAATAAGATCATTTTCTTCCTTAATATCAATATTTGCTTCTATATTCATAGAGTTTAAAACATTTATTAAGAATGTCTTTGCATCATCCAAAGCATCTGGTTTTGTAGTAACCTTAATTTTAGCAGGTTTTGCACCTATTAAATTAAATAACCCCTTACTACCCTCATCAATTATTTCAACATCAACTTTATCTTTTGTTAACTTTAATTCATCTAACGCATGCTTTAAAGCTTCATCAACTGTTTTACCAGTCATTTCAATTACTTTCATACCCTATTCACCACCTAGAAAATATGATAATTATCTCTTTTTAGTTTTTGGTGTAGATTTTTTAGCTTTTTCAATTTTTGCTTGAGCTTGTTTTTCTTCTTCTATTTTTTTCTTTTTAATTGCTGGTAAGTAATTTAAGAAATATGTTTGTATTAATTGAATTACTCCACCAGTTATCCAATAAATTATTAATATTGGTTGGAATTGAAGTGACATGAATCCCATCATACCAGACATAACTATGTTCATAGTACTCATATTCATACCACCTTCTTGTTGTGGCATTGACTTACTTAATAATAATGAAGGTATATAAGTACTTAATGCTGCTAATATTGCTAATATTATTGAAACAAATCCAATTCCCTTTGGATAAGCAAAAATATCTGGAATAAATAAGAATGATGTATCTGCTCCTGGTGTAGCTGATATAGTTCTAAATACCCCATATAAAGCAAATAATATTGGTAATGGTAATAATGTTGGTAAACAACCACCAAACATACTAACATTATTTTCTTTCATTAATTTAGAAGTTTCTAATTGTAACTTCTGTGGATCATTTGCATACTTTGCTTGAAGTTTTTTCATTTCTGGTTGAATTTCTTGCATTTTTGCATTTGATTTTGTTGATTTGATATTAAGAGGTAATATTAGTAATCTAATTATTGCTGTAAATAATATGATTGCTAATACATAAGAAACCCCTTCTGCTTGTTCTGGTACCCCTAATGCTATAATTACATTATGTAAAGCGTTAAACATTTTCGTCATTACATTTACTATGGCATTCCACATTCTAATAGCCTCCTTATTTTACCGGATCATATCCCCCGTTTTTGTTAAAAGGATTACACCTTAAAATCCTTTTTATAGATAAAAATCCTCCCTTTAAAGCCCCATACTTAGTAATAGCTTCAACTGCATACTGAGAACATGTAGGTACAAATATACATCTTCTTGGACGCATAGGAGAATAATATTTCTGATATAAGTTTATAATTGTTAAAAGCAATTTTTTCATTGCAAATATATTCCTGCCTTTTTAAATAAGTTTATCATAGCAGCTTCTACATCGCTATATTTTTTTTCATTTATAGCGCTTCTAGCTACAAAAACAAAATCATATCCAGTTTTAACATCTTTTATATTTAATCTATAGCTTTCATATATAAGTCTTTTGCTTCTACTTCTAACTACGCTATTTCCAACTTTCTTACTTACTGAAATTCCTACCTTATTATATTGTAGATTTTCTTCATTTACATTTTTTTTATTATTAAATACATATAAGACCAATAACTTATTAGCATAAGACTTTCCTCTTCTGTAAACAAGTCTAAATTCTGTATTCTTTCTTAATTTATATATCATAAGTTTTAATAAACTCTCCTTAAAATTCCTGCACTTGCAGAAAAAAGGCCACAAAGTGCGGCCCTTATGCTGTTAATTTTTTTCTACCTTTTTGTCTTCTTCTCTTAAGAACAGTTCTTCCTGAAGCAGTGCTCATTCTTTTTCTGAAACCATGTTCTTTTTTTCTTTGTCTCTTTTTTGGTTGGTATGTCATGAACATTCGAAATACACCCCCTTTGAGTGATTTATTTATAGTAAAAACTATATATCTCAAATTAAAGTTACTTTATTATTATATATATTTACTTTTTTACTGTCAATATGAATTAAATTCCGGAAAAGTGTTGATAAAGTTATCAACAGTTTAAAATTTGTGGATAACTTATTGATAACTCATATTGATTTATGATATTATTAAGTATAAGTGTGAATAAATATGTGAATAACTTAACTTATCCACAACTGTGGATTAATCTGTGAATAACTTGTTCGATTTTTTTTATTTTTATTTAGTTTTTTACATATTATTGTCATAAATAGGGCGTTTATTAGCTATTAATAATATCTATGTTTATAATATTTAAAACTGTGGATAACTATATTAAGATTATATTATCTACATAAATTGTTAATATGTTATTAATTTTTTCAACTTTGTTAACATAATCATTTTTCTGTTAATAATTCTGTTGATATCTTGTTTATAATTTTTTAAAATTTCTTTTTTTGGAGGATACTTAAATGGAGACTGAGCTTAAAGAATTATGGGAAAAAACCCTAAATATAATAAAAGGCGAGTTAACTGAGGTTAGTTTTAACACTTGGATTAAAAGTTGCGAGCCAATATGCATATCAGCCAACACAATAAAAATCAGTGTCCCTAACTCCTTCACTCAAGATATATTGGAAAAAAGATATAAGGATTTAGTTATAAATTCAATAGAAGCTGCTTGCTCTAAAACTTATAGTTTAGAGTTTTTAATTGCTTCTGAAATACAGGAAGCTGAAGAGAAAAAAGAAAAAGGAAATACTAAGGATAGCATCGCTGTTACAGTTAATGATGAAATGTCTAGTACATTAAATCCAAAGTATACTTTTGATTCCTTTGTAATAGGTAATAGCAATAGATTTGCACATGCCGCTTCTCTTGCCGTTGCTGAATCTCCAGCTAAAGCTTATAATCCTCTTTTTATCTATGGAGGCGTAGGATTAGGTAAAACACACTTAATGCATGCGATTGGACATTATATACTTCAAAATAATCCAAACGCTAAAGTTGTATATGTTTCATCTGAAAAATTTACAAATGAATTAATAAATGCTATTAAAGATGATAAAAATGAAGAGTTTAGAACTAAATATAGAAGTGTAGACGTTCTATTAATAGATGATATTCAATTCATTGCAGGAAAAGAGCGAACTCAGGAAGAATTTTTCCATACTTTTAATACTCTACATGAAGCCAACAAACAAATAATTCTATCATCAGATAGACCCCCTAAAGAAATTCCAACTTTAGAGGATAGGTTACGTTCAAGATTTGAATGGGGTCTTATTGCAGATATTCAAGCCCCTGATTTTGAAACAAGAATGGCTATTTTAAAGAAAAAGGCAGATGTAGAAAATCTAAATGTACCTAATGAAGTAATGGTATATATAGCAACTAAAATTAAGTCTAATATTAGAGAACTTGAAGGCGCATTAATTAGAATTGTTGCCTATTCATCACTAACTAATAGAGAGATTACTGTAGATTTAGCTACAGAAGCTTTAAAAGACATAATTTCAAATAAACAAAATAGAAGCATCACTATTGATCTAATACAAGATGTAGTTGCTGCTTATTTTAATTTAAGAGTCGAAGATTTAAAATCACAGAGAAGAACTAGAAACGTAGCATATCCAAGACAGATAGCTATGTATTTAAGCAGAAAGCTTACAGACATGTCACTTCCTAAGATTGGTGAGGAATTTGGAGGACGTGACCATACAACTGTTATACATGCTTATGAAAAAATATCAGAAAGTCTAAATAATGATGAAAGCTTAGAACACACAATAAATGATATAACAAAAAAGCTAACACAAAAATAATCAACAACTGTACATAATAACTAGTGAATACTTTGTGGATAAGTCATTTCTTAGTCTTTCATTGTGGAAACTGTGGATAAGGCTATGAATTTGTTACCGACTTATCCACAGTATTTTTTACACCAAAATTGTTGAAATATAAGGGCTGAAGGTACTTATCCACAAATCCACAGCCCTTACTACTACTATTATTATATTTATTTATTATATTTATCTTATTATATTGCATAGTTTCATGTGTATAACTGTGTATAACTTAGGAGGTAAGATTATGAACATAATATGCTCAAAGCAAAAATTACAAGAAGGTATTTCTATAGTAACTAAAGCAATTACAGGAAAAACAACAATGCCTGTATTAGAAGGTATATATATCGAAGCTAATAAAGAAGGTTTAACACTTATTGGTTCAGATATGGATGTAAGTATAGAAACAAAGGTTGAAGCAAATGTTATCAAGGAAGGTAGCATTGTAATAGATTCAAAGATCTTTTCTGAAATTATTAGAAAATTACCAAATTCAGATGTAAAAATAGAGATATCAGAAAATGAGTTAATTCAAATTACATGTGAAAAGTCAGTATTTAACTTAGTTTTCATGAATCCTAGTGATTATCCTGCATTACCAAGCATAAATGAAGACTTAAGTGTTGAGGTTCCTCAAAATTTACTAAAAAATATGATAAAAGGTACATCATTTGCAATAGCTCAAGACGAAGCTAGACCAATATTACAAGGTATTCTTTTTGAAGTAAAAAATAAAGAGTTAAATTTAGTTGCATTAGATGGTTATAGATTAGCTGTTAGAACTGAATTATTAGATGTAGATGACAATATTGAGGTTGTTATTCCAGGAAAAACTTTAAATGAAGTTTCAAAAATATTAGAAGATAATACTGAAATTGTGAAAATCACATTTACTAACAACCATATATTATTTAATGTAAATAACACAAAAATTATTTCAAGATTATTAGATGGTAAATTTGTTAATTATATTTCTCTTTTACCACAAGAATATAAATTATTAGTAAATGTTAAAAAACAAGACCTTCAGCAAGGTATTGAAAGAGCTTCATTAATGGCTAAAGATGGAAACAGTAATTTAATAAGATTAGATGTTCAAGAAGATACTTTAGTTATAACTTCTAATTCTCAATTGGGAAAAGTTAGGGAAGAAGTTAATATAAATCTGCAAGGTGATGGAGTTCAAATTGCATTTAACTCTAGATATTTATTAGATGTTCTTAAGAATATGGAAGAGGAAGATGTAGTTGTAGAGATGACATCTAGTGTTAGTCCATGTGTAATAAAGGGAAAAAATAGTAATAATGCTAAATATCTAGTGTTACCAGTTAGACTAGTAAGATAGGAGGAACTTGTATAAATACTGAATAAATATACAAGAAGTCGGTTATGAATGAAATAAAAATTAATACAGAATTTATAAAATTAGATTCATTTTTAAAGTTTTCTGGAGCAGCTTCATTAGGTTCAGAAGCTAAAATGTATATTTTAGATGAACTTGTTAAAGTTAATGATGAAATTTGCATACAAAGAGGAAAAAAACTATATAAAGGTGACATAGTTGAATTTAATGGAGAAGTGTATAAAGTAGTTTAAAAACTATTTTTTTCCAAAGCGCTTATGCTTGTTAAATTTAATATGTTATAATTAAAGGTGTTTAAGATGTTTATAAAAAGATTGCAAATGCTTAATTATAGAAATTATAATGTATTGGATATAAATTTAGGTCCACATGTTAATGTTTTTATGGGTGACAATGCTCAAGGAAAAACTAATATATTAGAGGGCATATATTATTGTGCTTTTGCAAGATCTCACAGAACGTCAAAAGATAGAGAACTTATTAATTGGAACGCTGATAATGCATTATTAAGTGTTATGGTTGGTAGAGAGAGATTAGACAAGAGAATAGATATAAGCATTCTTAAGGACGGAAAAAAAGCAATACAAATAAATAAGATTAAAATAAAAAAGATAGGAGAACTATTTGGAAATTTTAATGTTGTAATGTTTTCTCCGGAAGATTTAAAAATAATTAAAGATTCTCCCGGCGTAAGAAGAAAATTTATTGATATGGAGTTATGCCAATTAAATCCTAAATACTATTATAATCTTGTTCAGTATAATAAAGTTTTGAATGAAAGAAATAGTATATTAAGAAACAGAAATATAAATAAAGATATTTTAGATGTTTATGATATGCAATTGGTTGAATTTGGATATAATATAATAATAGATAGATTAGAATATATTCAAAAGTTAAATAAATATTCAGCTAAAATCCATTCAGAAATAACTTCCGGTAAAGAAAAAATTGAATTTAAATATACTAGCACTATTAAAGATTTAGAAAACATAAAAGAAAATTTCTATTCTCTTTTAGAAAAGAATAGAGTTAGGGATTGCGAAAGAGGAATTACTTCAGTAGGACCCCATAGAGATGATTTTACTGTTTTAATAAATGATATTGATACTAAAAGTTACGGTTCTCAAGGGCAACAAAGAACTGCTGTTTTAACTATTAAATTTTCATCGTTGAAAATAATAAAAGAACTTACAGGAGAACATCCAGTATTACTTTTAGATGATGTATTATCAGAATTAGATTTTAGTAGAAAAAGATATATTTTAAGCACAATCGGAGATATACAAACAATTATCACATGTACTGGAATAGAAGATTTGTATGAATATTTAGATGATAAATCTAAAGTTTTTAAAGTTAAGGATGGTGAAATCCTAAACTAAGGGAGGAGATCTTATGTTTTTACATTTAGGAGAGAACGTAGTAGTACCAATAAAGGATGTAATTGGTATTTTTGATTTACAGACATCAATGTATAGTTCAGATACAATATCATTTTTACGAATGGCTGAAGAAGACGGATTTGTTGAAAAAATTTCAAAGGAAAGTCCTAAATCGTTTGTTATAGCAGAAGTTAATAAAATGAGTAAGGTGTATTTATCACCTATTTCATCATCTACTTTAACTAAGAGAACAAATATTGATTATAATCCTTAAGTCCAATATTTAGCCTTCATAGTTAAGAAGAATAAGAATATAAGGAGGAGTTTATGTTGGAAGAGAATAAGCAAAGTTATGATGAAAGTCAGATTCAGGTTTTAGAAGGCTTAGAAGCTGTTAGAAAAAGACCAGGAATGTACATAGGTAGCACAAGTTCTAGGGGGCTTCATCATTTAGTATATGAAATAGTAGATAATAGTATTGATGAAGCTTTAGCTGGATTTTGTAAAAACATAGAAGTTACAATAAATGAAGATAATTCAATTACTGTAATTGATGATGGTAGAGGTATGCCTGTTGGTATACATCCTAAGATGGGAAAGGCTACAGTAGAAGTAATAATGACAGTACTACATGCTGGTGGTAAGTTCGGAGGCGGCGGATATAAAGTATCTGGTGGTCTTCACGGAGTTGGTGCATCAGTTGTTAATGCATTATCGGAATATTGTGAAGTTACAGTAACAAGAGAAGGATTCATATGGCAACAAAAGTACTCTAGAGGAAATGTTTTATGTGATTTAACTAAAATAGGTGAATCAGATGACCATGGAACTAAAGTAGTATTTAAACCAGACCATGAAATATTCGAAGATACTGTATTTGATTTTGAAATATTAGCGAGCAGATTAAGGGAATTAGCATTCCTTAATAAGGGAATAGCTATAACTTTAACAGATAAAAGAGAAGAGGAAGAAAGAGTTGAAAAATATCACTATGAAGGTGGTATAAAAGAATTTGTTTCTTACTTAAATAGAAATAAAGAAGTGTTACATGAATCTCCTATTTATGTTGAGGGAGAGAAGGATGGCATAATAGCTGAAATAGCACTTCAATATAATGATGGATATAATGAAAATTTATATTCTTTTGCAAATAACATAGATACAATTGAAGGTGGAACTCATTTAGCTGGATTTAAGAGTGCTTTAACTAGAGCAATAAATGATTATGCTAAGAGGTTTGGGCATATTAAAGATAATGACAAAAACCTTTCTGGTGATGATGCAAGAGAAGGTCTTACAGCCGTTGTTTCAGTTAAAATATCAGAGCCTCAATTTGAAGGGCAAACAAAAACTAAGCTTGGAAATTCAGAAGTAAGAGGTGTTGTAGATTCAATAGTAGCTGAGGGTGTAAGTATTTTCTTAGAAGAAAATCCTGCTGTAGGAAAAATAATAATTGATAAAGCGTTAATGGCAGCAAGAGCTAGGGATGCAGCAAGAAAGGCTAGAGAACTTACAAGAAAATCTGTTCTTGAAAGATCTACACTTCCAGGAAAATTAGCTGACTGTTCATCTAAGGATCCAATGGAATGTGAAATTTATATAGTCGAAGGGGATTCAGCGGGTGGATCAGCAAAGCAAGGAAGAAATAGAAAGTTCCAAGCTATTTTACCTTTAAGAGGTAAGATCTTAAACGTTGAAAAACAAAGATTAGATAGAATACTTAACTCAGATACAATAAGATCTATGATAACTGCTTTTGGTGCAGGTATTGGAAAAGATTTTGATGAAGAAAAGTTAAGATATAATAGAATAATAATCATGACCGATGCCGATGTAGATGGTGCGCATATAAGAACTCTATTATTAACATTCTTCTACAGATATATGAGACCTCTAATAGATGGAGGGCATGTATATATAGCTCAACCACCACTATATAAAGTTAGTAAAGGTAAGAGAGAAGAATACGCATATACAGAGCCAGAATTAGATAAAATTTTAGAAGACTTTGGTGGAAAGGATAATTCGATAAATATTCAAAGATACAAAGGTCTTGGAGAAATGAATGCAAATCAATTATGGGATACAACTATGGATCCAGAACATAGAATTCTTTTAAAGGCAACAGTAGAAGACGCTATTGCAGCAGATGAGATATTCACTATATTAATGGGTGACAAGGTTGAACCAAGAAGAGAATTTATTCAAAAGAATGCTAAAAAAGTAAGCAATTTAGATATATAGTACTAAAACATTTAGTATTAGTTGAGGTGAGTACATGAACTTAAATGAAGGAAAATTTATACATGTCGATATAAATAAAGAAATGAAAAAGTGCTACATCGATTACGCAATGAGCGTAATCGTTGGGCGTGCCCTTCCTGATGTAAGAGATGGTCTTAAACCAGTTCATAGAAGAATTCTTTATGCAATGCAAGAATTAGGGCTAGAGCCAAATAAGGGATATAGAAAATGTGCAAGAATAGTTGGAGAAGTTTTAGGTAAGTACCATCCACATGGAGATACATCAGTATATGATGCTTTGGTAAGAATGGCACAAGATTTCTCTATGAGATATATGCTTGTAGATGGTCATGGTAACTTTGGTTCTGTAGATGGTGATAGTGCCGCAGCAATGAGATATACAGAGGCAAAGATGAATAAGATTGCAGTAGAGATGCTTAGAGATATCAATAAGAATACTGTAGATTTTATGCCAAACTTTGATGGTGAAGAACAAGAACCAGTTGTATTACCTTCAAGATATCCTAATCTTTTAGTCAATGGATCATCAGGTATAGCGGTTGGTATGGCTACCAACATTCCTCCTCATAATTTAGGTGAAGTTATAGATGGAACTATAATGTTAATAGAAAATCCAGAAACTACAGGATTAGAACTTATGACATGCATTAAAGGTCCTGATTTCCCTACTGGTGGAATAATAATGGGTAAATCAGGTATAAGAGCTGCATATGAGACTGGAAAAGGTAAGGTTGTTGTAAGATCTAAAACTGAAATTGAAGAGGAAAATGGAAGACATAGAATTATAGTTACTGAAATTCCATATCAAGTTAATAAGGCTAAACTTATAGAAAATATTGCTGATTTAGTTAAAGATAAAAAAATTGTTGGAATATCAGATTTAAGAGATGAATCAGATAGAGATGGTATGAGAATAGTAATAGAGTTAAAGAAGGATGCAAATCCTAATGTTGTTTTAAATCTATTATTTAAACACACAAAAATGCAAGATACATTTGGAATTATAATGCTTGCTTTAGTTAATAATGAACCACAAGTTTTAAGTTTAAAGCAAATTTTATCTAACTATATTCAATTCCAAAAAGAAGTTGTTACTAGAAGAACTGTATTTGAACTTGAAAAAGCCCAAGCAAGAGCACATATTCTTGAAGGGTTAAGAATAGCTTTAGATAATATTGATGAAGTAATTAGTATTATTAGAAATTCAAAAACTGGTGAAATAGCTAAAAATACTTTAATAGAAAGATTTGGATTATCCGAAAAACAAGCTGTTGCTATCTTAGAAATGAGATTAAGAAGATTAACAGGCTTAGAAAGAGATAAGATTGAAGAAGAGTATGCAGAGTTAATGAAACTTATTGATTATTTAAATTCAATACTTTCAAGTGAAGAAATGCTATTAGGAGTAATTAAAGATGAATTACTTGAAATAAAAGCTAGATACAATGATGAAAGAAGAACTCAAATAGAAAAAGTTGTAAATGATATTGATATTGAAGATTTAATTCAAGAAGAAGAAACAGTTATAACTTTAACTCATACAGGATATATTAAGAGAATATCAGCTGATACTTATTCTGCTCAAAGAAGAGGGGGAAGAGGAATACAAGCAATGTCTACAAAAGAAGATGACTTTGTAGAACATGTTTTAGTAACTTCTACTCATTCAGATGTATTATTCTTTACTAATAGAGGTAGAGTATATAAGAAGAGAGCTTATGAAATACCTGATGCAGGAAGAACTGCTAAGGGTACTAATGTAATTAATCTTATTCAAATAGAACAAGATGAAAGAATAGAAACTGTATTAACTGTTAGAGATAATATAGTAGAAGGTTACTTATTCATGGCAACTAAACATGGTTTAGTGAAGAAAACTCCATTATCTGAATTTAAGAACTTAAGAAAGAGTGGACTTATTGCTATTAACTTAAGAGAAGGTGATGAACTTCTTAAAGTAAAAGTAACTAGAGGAGATGCAGATATAATAATAGTTTCTCAAGATGGTAATGCAATTAAGTTTAATGAAACTGATGTAAGACCTATGGGAAGAACAGCATCAGGTGTTAAGTCTATGAACTTAAGACAAGATGATGTTGCTGTTTGTATGGATATAGCATCAAATGATGAAGATTTATTAGTTATAAGTGAAAATGGTTTTGGTAAGAGAACTCCATTAACTGAATATAAGAGACAAAATAGAGGCGGGGTTGGACTTATTACTTATAAAATAAGTGAAAAGACAGGAAAAGTTATTGGTGCTACTGTTTGTAAGCCAGAGGATGAATTAATGCTTATAAATACAAGTGGTATTGCAATTAGAATAAATATATCTGATATATCAGTAACTAGTAGAGCTACAATGGGAGTTAGATTAATGAGAACTTCAGAAGAAGAAAATATAGTAGCTATTGCTAAGATAAGTAGTACTGATGGAGAAGAAACAGATGAGCAATTAACATTAGAAGCTTGTGCAGATAATGAAGTTGCTATAGAGGATAAAGATACTAGTTTAGATAAATTAGTTGAAGAAGCTCAAAAAGAAGATACAGAAGAGTAATTACTAAAATAAGCTTATTATTTAGTAAAGCTCATGGATGGCAAGTTATAAATGCTAGTAATAGTACCTTATAACTTGCCACTTTATATATATAAATCTATTAAATAAAGGGGAAATAGTATGTTTCATAAGTACTCTTATCCTAGCGTATCAATAATAGAAAAAAAGAGAATTTTAATGAAAAGCAAAGAATTAATAATATAATTTGCTGTCAAAAGGTATTTGTTTTATATTAAAAGTAAACTTCATGTTAAGATAAAACACGTCGCTGATGACCAACAGAAAAAACTTAATGAAAAGTTGTTGACAGGTTGGGAGTTAAGTGATAAGATAAATTTCGTTGCTTGAGCAAATGTCAGAAAAACTTTTTTGAAAAAAGTTGTTGACAAGAGTCGAAAGCAGTGATAAGATAAAGAGGTCGCTTCGGTGCGACAGAGTAAATGGTCTTTGAAAATTGAACAGAATATAGTTAAAGTAAACCAGCAATTCTTTTGAGAGTCTTAAAACAAGACTCAAAGTAATTTGAGCAAATGATTAAACTTTTTAGTGAGAGTTTGATCCTGGCTCAGGACGAACGCTGGCGG
>NZ_JADPEL010000026.1:3203-42967 GCF_015667795.1 Clostridium sp. D53t1_180928_C8 | reverse complement strand
TTTTGCAGGTATGCCTGCATATTATTTAACAGTACTTTATTCTATTTATTACAAAAAAATATCTAAAAATAAATCTAATTTAAAATTTGAATATAATACTAATTCTATAGGTACGTATATTCCTTGTATTATCTTATTAATAGTAAGCATAATATTTACTATTTATACATTTATGAATAGTATAACTCCTTATTACTTAATTGCAGTAGTTATTGTTAATATATTAGTATTCTTTTCTGTAAAGGTAGCTTGTACTAAATTTGCAATATACGATAACTATGTAGTTGTAAAAAATAATTATGCTGAATTCAACGAAATTCAAAGCGTAGTCCTTGAAAAAAAAGATAAAGAAAATCTTTATGAATTAAAACTTACTACTAAATATGATTTACTTATTTGTCCAATAGTAACAGCAGATCCAAAAGCTATACTAAAATCAATAAAATCATATTTACCTAAAAATATAAAAATAAAAGAATTGGCAGCTAAATAGTTGCCAATTCTTTTATTTTTAATAGATATTTTATTTTGTTTTAACTTTACCAAGTTACTGTTGTCTTATTTTTAGAATTTTTGCATGGTAGCTTAAACTCAAAAAACCTTAAAGTTTTCCCTCTTGGTGAAAATCTATCACAAACAATATGTAAAATATACCCCATAGAAAATCCTAATGCTAAATATATATTTCCTGTTAAATATATACTTCCACAAAACATTAACGTACCTAACCACTTATGAGTAAACATTCTATGTGGAGATAATTTGCCTAATATAGTTGTTATACAAAACATAACTGTTGCAAAACAATTTCTAATATTACGTTCTAAAAAGTTTATTACATCACTTACACTTAATACTACTCCTAACATATATCCTAATACTATTGCTATTATAGAAAATGTTAATATCTTATTAAAAGCTTGCCTAGCCTTAGAATTATGTGAATCAATATCCGGCATATAGGAGCCAATAAATCCACCAATAATTAAAGGAACTAAATATACAGCACTATCAAAGGTCTTAGTAATTAAAAAACCAATTCCCATAGTAGCTGTTGCAGTAGTTCCAACAATCATATGTTCTTTTCCCTTCATCTGCTTCATTCCTCTGTCGTTTTATAAATCTCACTTATGATTTTACTATACTTTTAACTAAAGTGAAAGTATGTTCTGTTATATATTTTTTATTTAAGATGCCCCTGGAATATCCCAGAGGCACTCTATATTTATCTCTTATTGACATACCTTTCCTGGATTTAAAATATTTTTAGGATCAAAAGCAAGTTTTATCCCCTTCATAATATCTATAGATTGCTTTGGTAATGATTCATTTAAATATGGTTTTTTAGCAAAGCCTATACCATGTTCTCCAGAAACCTGTCCACTTAGTTCTCTTGATTTCTTATATAAAATTTCCATAACATTATTAAGCTTATTATTCCATTCCTCAGAATTTAAATCATCCCTTAATATATAAATATGAAGATTACCATCACCAGCATGACCAAAACTCTTTATTCTTATATCTTGTGATTCTTCAACTTCATGAGTAAACTTAACAAATTCAGCAACCTTATTTCTTGGTACAACAACGTCAACCTCATCCATTTCAGTTGTTAATGCTTTTATAGCTTCTAAGAAAGCACCTCTAGCACTCCAAATAGCTTCTTGTCTTTCTTCAGTGTCAGAAATAAATACATCTAATGCACCATTTTCTAAACAAATATTAGCAACTCCTTCATAAGCCCTTTCAATTTCCTCTTTTGAGTTTCCATCAAATGTTAATAATAAATATGCATCTGATGATTTATCAGGAAATGGCTTCTTTAAAAACTCCTCTGCAGCTATAATTGCAGCTCTTTGCATAAACTCTATTGCTGTTGGTATAGATTTAGATTTAATTATTTTAGGTACAGTTTCTATTGCATTATCTAAAGTATCAAAAGGTACTAAAAGACTAATTGCCTTCTTAGGTAATGGTAATAATCTTAGTATGGCTTTTGTAACAATTCCTAAAGTTCCCTCAGAACCTACTATTAAATCCTTTAATGCATATCCAGAGCTATTTTTAACTACCTTTCCACCTACATTAATAATTTCTCCATTAGGTAAAACTACTTCAAGACCTCTTACATAATCTCTAGTAACGCCATATTTTACAGCTCTCATTCCACCAGCATTAGTACTTATATTTCCTCCTATAGTAGCAGTTTTTTCTCCTGGGTCTGGTGGATAAAACAAGTCAAACTCTTCTACATATTTTCCTATTTCCATAAGTAACACGCCTGGTTCAACCGTTAATGTTAAATTTTCTTCATCTAACTCTAAAATATTATTCATTTTACTTAAATCAATAACAATTCCAGCTTTAATAGGTACAGCTGATCCAACAAGCCCTGTTCCTGAACCTCTTGGAGTTACTGGAATATTATTATCGTAAGCATATTTCATTACCTTAGAAACCTCTTCACTACTCAATGCCTGTACTACAACATTAGGCATAACTCTTACAGATCCTAGTTCATCTCTACTATAATCTTCACTTATATCTTCACCATATAAAACTCTATCACTATCATTAATTAAACTTAATATATTATTATAATCCTCTACAGAAAATCTCTTATAATCCATCATAAATTCCTCCCCTTTCATCTTTACCTCAAAGTTAAATAAAACTTGGCTAAATACTATTTACAGCTACTTCTTCTATTGCTCCTGAGACATTACTTTTAATCTTTTCAATTAACATAGGTATAACATCATAAATATCTCCAACTATACCATAATGAGCAACCTTAAATATTGGAGCTTTCTCATCATTGTTTATAGCAAATATATAATCAGAATTATTCATTCCTGCAGTGAATTGAACTGCACCAGATACACCGCAAGTAATAATAAGCTTTGGTCTAACAGTTCTACCACTTAATCCAACTTGTCTTTTTGCATCAACCCATCCTGCTTCAATTAAAGGTCTAGTAGTTGCAAGCTCTCCACCTAAAAGTTCTGCTAATTCTTTAATCATTGCTAAGTCCTTTTCACTCTTTACACCTCTTCCTGCAACCACTAAAACATCAGCCTCACTTATTTCCTTTTCTTTAGATTTTGGAACTACCTCTAATACCTCAATATTAGACCTTAATTTTCCCTTTCCTATAAATAATTTAACTATTTCTCCAGTTTCATTCTCACTTCTTTCTGGCGCTGACATAACCTTATATCTAACCGTTGCAAGTTGTGGTCTAGAATTTGGAGTAACAATTTGAGCCATAATATTTCCACCAAAGGCTGGTCTTATTTGAACTAAATCTGTATTTTCCTTTATATCCAATATAGTACAATCTGCTGTAAGTCCTGTTCTAAATCTAGCTGCAACTCTTGGTGCTAATGACCTACCAACTGTTGTTGCTCCAACTAATAACACTGATGGTTTTACAGTATTTATAAAATCTTCAATTACTGAAGTATAAGGTTCAATTCTAAAAAATTTTAATTCCTCATCATCATATAAAAACACCTTATCAACACCATAATGTAGAAGTTCATGAACTCTATTTTCAATATTATCACCCATAGCTATACAGTAAACTTTTTGATGTACCTTATCTGCAAGCTCTCTTGCCTTTCCTATAAGCTCAAGTGTTACAGGATGAATTTCTCCATCTACATGATCTACGTAAACAGCAATTCCATTCCAAAGACTTTTATCTATTTCTTTCTTTTCATCTTCAATAAATACCACTGCACCTTCTGGACCTTTTCTTACACATAATTTACACATTTTACAACCACTATTTATATCTAACTTATCGTCTTTAATTTCAAGAGCACCAAAAGGACATATCTTAACTAATTCATCTTTATTCCCTACTTTATCTTGATTAATCACTAATCTTCCCATAACAACTACCCCCTTAAATAAATTTTAATTCCTTCAATGTATTCTCAATTTTATTAACTATTTCCTCGCTACTACCTTTCCACATCTCTCTCTTATCATTAACCTTAGGAGGGAAAATTCTTTCAACTTGAGTTGGAGAACCATTTAACCCATAATGCTTTTCATCTTGATCTTTAAAATCAGATAAACTCTTAATATCTATATCCCTATCCTTTGTCGCTAGTTTTTTCTTATAAGAAGGTAATCTAGGTTCAAAGATTCCTTTTTCTACTGTAATTAAAGCTGGTAACTTAATATCTACTATCTCTAATGTATTTGGCATATCCATTTCAACTACAATAGATTCCTCTTTAACTTCTATTATTCTTCTAACATTAGCAACATGTGGTATGTTTAAATATTCCGCCATTTCTGGACCAACTTGCGCAGTATCACCATCAGTAGTTTGCTTTCCACAAATTATTAAATCAAATTCTCCCATACTTTTAACCCCTTGAGACAAAGTATAAGAAGTTGCTAAAACATCTGCCCCTGCAAATTTTCTATCAGATAGCAATACACCATGATCAACACCCATTGAATAAGCTTCTTTAATAATTTCTTTAGCTTGAGGTGGTCCCATAGTTAAAACATTTATTTTACCACCCTTATCTTCTGAAACTTTAAAAGCTGTTTCTAATGCATATAAATCATATGGATTCATTTTTGAATCAACACCATCCCTTTTTAAAACTCCAGTAACTGGGTCAACCTCAACCTTAGATGTTCCTGGAACTTGTTTAATACAAACCAAAATATTCATAATTTCTCCTCCCTTATATACCTAAATTAAAACACCTTGTACAATTTCTACTTTAATAAAATTATATCTATTAAAGCAAAAATATAACTTTTTAGAAAATTTATAATTTAAAATTGGTAATACCAATTTTCTTTGCAAACAACTTTATAACTAAATTATTAATTAAAACAATTTGGTTACAATACTAAAACATAAAGGCGCAATTACAACTGTAATAAGTCCTGCAATTCCAATTGATAATGAACTCATGGCACCTTCTGTTTCACCTATTTCCAAAGCCTTAGAAGTTCCTACAGCATGAGAAGCGGTTCCTATGCCAATTCCTCTAGCAACTGGATCAGTTATTCTACATATTTTACATACTATTGGTGCAATGATTGCTCCTGTTATTCCAGTAATAACAACAGCTAATACAGTTACTCCTGTTATCCCTCCAAGACTATTTGAAATTTCAATACCTATAGGTGTAGTTACTGATTTTGGCAACAAAGAAATAATAAGATCATTATTTAAATTAAATATTTTTGCTAATAAAATAATAGATAAAACACTGATAAAACATCCTATTGTTATGCCAATAATAATAGGTATGAAATTCTTCTTAAGTAAGGATAATTGTTTATAAAGTGGAACTGCTAATATTACTGTTGCTGGACCTAAAAACATATTTATAAATTGACCACCCTTATTATATGTTTCAAAATCTACATTAAATATTTTTAAAAATGCAATTACTAAAATTATTCCTATTAAAAGTGGATTAAATATTGGTAGTTTTGTTTTTTTATAAAGAATTTGTCCAATTTCATATGCAACTAACGATATAAAAATTCCAAAAAACATATTAGAAGTGAAAATATCCATACTATTCAATCCTTTCTAAAGAAACTGTAGATTCTTTATTTTTATTCTTCTTAGCTGAAGTAGCTTCCATTCTTTTTGAAACGAACTGAACTGTTAATCCTGTAGATGACATGACAATAAAAGTAGTTAAGACAACTATAAATAGTATTTGAGCAACACAATTACTTATTATCCCAAAGTAATTCATAAGCCCTACACCTGCCGGAATAAATAGAAATGCTAAATTATCTAATATAGATTTTGCTGCATTTTCTATTTTTTCTAATTTAATAATACCTGTAACTAAGAAAAGAAATAGAAATATCATTCCCATAATATTGCCTGGTATAGGTAATGATAAGCCTTTTGAAACAATCTCCCCTAAGAAATAAACCACTAAAACTAAAATCCATTGCTTAAGAATATTCATCTTATCCTCCCACATATTTTCCTTAAATTGGTATTACCAATTATCTATATTATAAATCTACACCTTCCATTTGTAAATAATTGTTATTTAATTAACGTAAACGTTTTTATTTATAAAAAAATAAGCTTTTATAAACAAACTGGGAATATATTAAAACTATTAATTCATACTTAAAATAAATTACAAAGCAATTTATTTTAAGTATGAAAAATAGGATTTTAACACATTCCCAGTTAAATTTCATAAGCTTTTTTAATTATATCAAAATGATTTTTCATTGAAATTATAGCTCTACCTTCATTTCTTTCTTCAAGTGACAATACTATTTCCTTGTGACTATTTAATAAAATTTTCCTGTTATTATCTTCACAAAGTATGATTTTTCTAGACTCCTTGATAAACTTATCCATAAGTTGAGATATAGCTCTAAGAACATTAATTATTAATGGATTATTAGAAGACTTAACAATTATATTATGAAATCTAATATCTAATAATAAGCTTTTATCCTCATCACAAGTTTTATCCATATCATTGATAATTTCTTTTAATAAGTTAATATCCTCATCTGAAATAAATCTGCTTGCCATTCTACAGCATTCAATTTCAAGAGTTTCTCTTAATTCATGAATATCACCTGTTGAATACTCTTCTAACATAAACATTATTGATAATGGTTCAAAAAGTGAATTTCCAAAACTATTACTTATATAATTACCAGAACCCCTTTTACTTTCAATTAACCCTATAATTTCAAGAGTCCTAATTGCTTCTCGTATTGACGTTCTCGAAACATCTAACTTTTCTGCCATTTCTCTTTCTGATGGTAATCTATCTCCATTTTTCAATTCACCACTTAATATTTTTTCCTTAATATCATTTATTACTTTTGTATAAACTTTTGTCTCTTTGAAATTCCTCACTCATCTTACCCTCATTAATTATATTTTTATTATATATTTTACTACGTTTCTAATTTAAGTTAAAGGTTTGTAACTGAAAAAAAACCTCTTCAAGGTACACTAAAACATGCTAACCTTGAAGAAGTATTATTATTTACATAGCCTATGAGACAATTTTATTTAGAAAATTTTGTTTAATTATGATGGTGTGAACACCCGTGATGATTACATGTGTGATTACTGTTAAATTCCTTTAATTCACCCTTATTTAAAGAATCAATATTATCACCTATAGTTCCTTCAACAGCTTGATAAACTTTAATCCCCATCGAATTTAATTTTACAATAGCTCCTTGACCTATTCCTCCAACAACTACCGCATCAACTACTTCACCTGATAAAGCTTTAATAGGCTGACATTTTCCATGCTCATGGCCTAAATCACCATTTCCTATTGATTTAACATCATTAGATTCTAAATCGCAAATTACAAATTCTGGTGCACTACCAAAGTGATTATACGGAACACTATTTAACCCTTCATTTGATTTAACTGGAAAACATACTTTCATTTCTTTACTCCTCCTTAAACTTTTTTCTGCAACAACCCTTCATTGTTTTGCATCCCTGCTTACATCTAGCAGTACTAAAATCACTAATTTTAATATTATATTTTTTACTAATTAAATCTACATCCTTATGAATAAGGATATCTATCAAGCTTTTAGCTTCCTCTAAAACCTCCTTATTTAACTCGTACATAACATAATATCCATTTTTATAAGCTATTATAAGATTAGCTTCTTTAAGAACTTTTATATGCTGTGAAACAGCCGCTTCTGAAATCTCAAGATGCTTTGCAATTCCTTTTGCACATATATTCTTAGTAGATAATAAAATTAATATTTTTAATCTTGTTTCATCTCCAATAGCTTTAAAAACTTTAACCTTTTCGTTCATAAGTACCTCTTAATTTAATTATGAAACAACTCCCTCCTAAACTGACTGAGTTGTAAATTCATCTTAGCCAAATCTAATATTCGGAGATTTATTTAAGTAATTACTTAATTAAATTATATTCTTCTTAATCAAATTTCTCAAAGTCATTTTAAAGCCAATTAATCTCATAATTAATTAAATAGCTTTAAATTCATTATTTAAAGCCAACTCTCTTCCAAATTCAGTAAATATCTCATTTTTAATATTATCACATAATTTTTTAATTATTATTTAACTTAAATCATAAAAATTCATTTAAATAAAGAAGTTCCTTAAGGAGTTGTTTAACTCCTTAGGGAACTTCTTTATTTAAAATGTTAATTATTATTAAATTTCTACTGCTATTGGTTTTCTATTTTCAAACTTATAAATTTCTTTAAATCCAATTGATTTTAAAACTTCAATACTTTCTCTAATTCCTGCACCAACATCTTCTGCCTTATGAGAATCAGAGCCTACAGTTATTATTCTTCCACCTAAGTCATAATACATTTTTAAAATATCTATAGATGGCATAGTTTCATTAACTACTCCTCTTAATGTAGAAGTATTAACTTCAATTCCCTTACCAGCCTTGATTATATTATTTAATACTTCCCCTATAGTTTCTTTATACTCATTAAAATCATAATTACCATGAGTATTAAAAGCATACCTCTTCATTAAATCTAAATGAGCTACAACATCAATATGTGGTGAAGTACAAACCTTATTTACTTCTTTAAAATATCTTCCATAGCTTTCTTCTTTCGTATTAGCACTCATATATGTAATTAGCCCAACATTATAATCAAAATTATGTACTGATCCTAATATAAAATCAAAAGGAATATTTTCGAGTATTAATCGTAATTCCTCTTCATTTTCATGTGGCTCACAAATTTCAATTCCAGCTTTTATTGTAAGCTTGTCTTTAAAAATTTCTCTAGCTTCTCTTATTTCATCACTATATTTCTTTATATTCATATAGCCATGACTTTTTATTCCTTCTTTAACTGCAAAGTGCTCTGTAAAACAAATCTCATCAATTCCTTGTTCTATTGCAGCTTCACAAACTGAAGTTACAGTTTCTTTACTATCAAAAGAGTTGTTTGAATGAATGTGATAATCAATTAAGTACATATTATTCTCCTTACCTGCTACAAATTTTGCTGTTTCAATTTAGTATAACATATAATTTAAGGTCTTACTTATATAATAATATCTCTATACTCTATCTAAACCTTTACCTGACACAATATATTATGGAAATTTATTTTTCATAATAATGTTAACTATTAACATATATTCATATAATAATAATAAAAAACAAAGTTTATATTAAAAGGAGTAAGCAATGAAAAAGTATCTTTTAAAAATTTTTGCTTTACTATCGTTAACAATCTTTCTTTTAGGATGTACAAATGTAAATAACGAAATAATAACTGAAGATGATAATTTTAATAAAACTAGCGATGAATCATTAGATAAATCATCAAATCAAAATAATAACTCTGATGAAGATAATAAAAATAATAACTCTTTAAATATAGAAGATAGAAACTGTAGAATATTCTTTTTTGACTCTAATGCATTAAAATTAAAGTATACAGATACAACTATTCAAGTGAAAGATGGTGCAATTATTAAATCATTAACAAATGCACTTCAAAATACAAATAATAATGATGATTTCTTAACACTCACAAAAAAAGTTTCAATAAAATCTGCGACAATAGACATGAATACTGATGTATTAAAAGTTGTGTTTTCTGATGATTATACTAAATATATGACACTTGGAACTGCTACGGAAGCTGGATTGCTGTCCTCATTGATTTGCACCTATGGCTATAATTTAGGGGTAAAAAAAGTAGCTATTTATTTTGGTGATGAACTTTATACTTGTTTACGTGGAGATTTACCTGAAGGATATTTTAATGTTGATTACTCTTTTGCTGAAGAATATGTTAAAGAAGGAATTGATAAAAATACCTCTAAAGATAATATAGTTGATAAGAATTGTAGACTTTTTTATTATCATTGTGCTGATAATTGCTATTACTATAAAGATACTGTAATTTCAGTAAAAGATAATTCTTTAATTTCACCACTTACAGAAGAGCTAAAAAAAGAAGTTAAGCCTGGAATATCAATTTTGCCACAAAGCCTTTATGTTAAAAGTGCAAAACTAGATAAAACTAATGACTTATTAACTGTAGATCTATCTAGTGATTATTACGATGCTATAAAAAATCTTGGAAGTAGTGCTGAAAGTGGAATTTTAGATAGCATAATGTATACCTACTGCTATAATTATGATGTTAATAATTTTATTCTTTTAATAGACGGAAAACCTTATAGTGGAAATCATATTTTACTTGAGGATAATGAATACTTTACTATTAATTATGATAACATTAAAGATTATTTAAAACCATTAGAGTAAAAAAAAGCTGGTACATCCCATTCTAAATAAAATACATTTCCATTTAAGTATTTTACTTATGTACCAGCTTAAATTTAATTATAAAATAGTCTGTTCTTCCCCTATAAAAGTTCAGTTTTTAATTGAATTTCTTGAAGTTTTAAATAAAACTCTTTAAATTCCTTAACTGAAAAAACCTCAAGTCCTTCTAAATCATCTTTGAAAATATACCCTAATTCACTTAAACTATACTCAATAGTTTTATCATTTTTTAATTTAAAAATTATAGTATCCCCACACTTATTACAATTTACATTAACTATTTGAGTCTTTTCTTCCACTCTATTAATTACTTCTTTGATTATTCTTACTGACTCTTCTGCTAATTCAACTAACTTTTCCTGTGTACTCATGACCATCCCCCTAATAAAAATCTGGCTTTAAGTTCTTACAAGCTAATTATACAAAATATATTTAAGATACATTGTCGAATCTTGCTATTCAGTTCTTGGTAATTTACTCCAACACAGGTAGCCATATATAAAATATAGGTTTATAAAGGTTTATTTTTATTAAAAAAATTAATAAAATTATTAAAATCATTTAAAGTATAATATTACCTACTACTTTTCATATAATTCAAGAGGTAACTTGTCTGGATCCTCAAAGAAAGTAAATTTTCTTAATGTAAATTCATCTATTCTTATAGGTTCACATTTCACTCCATTTTTTTCTAAATAATTAACAGTTTCTTCAATATCATCTACTTCAAAAGCCAGATGTCTAAGTCCTCTTGCTTCAGGATAACTCACTCTTTCCGGAGCATTTTTAAATGAAAATAATTCTATCTGACTATCCCCAAGTTCTAAATCTAACTTGTAAGATTCTCTCTCTTCTCTATAAACCTCTCTAATTACATTAAGACCTAAAATTTCAGTGTAAAACTTTTTTGATATATTATAATTTGAACAAATTATCGCTGTATGATGTATCTTATTTATTTTCATATTCTTCTCCTTATATTTATTTATCTATATTTTTCAAATCAAACTCTCTAACTACTATTTCTGCTACCTTTTCTGCAACTAATCCTGTAAAGTGAATGCACTGCTCTTTATGTTCTCCTTGTGCCATATCGAATTCCTTAGTTAATATTCGACAACATAAAGCATTTTTTCCATTAACCACTTTAAAATAATCATGTAACTCCTTCGCTACCTGTAAGTTTTTTTCAACTTTAGGATCATTTTGTGTTGTTCTTCCAAAGAATAACCCTAATGCCATTACTCCTCCAGAAACAGCTCCACATAAACACTTAGACCTTCCTATCCCAACTGGAAATCCTGATGCCATGGCAATAACAATTTCAGGAATATCTAATTCAAAATTACTTCTAATACTACTCATTACAGCCTCTGAACAGAAAAATCCTCCTCTAAATAAATCCTCTGCATCTTTTTTTACCTTATTAATACTAATTTCCTTTTTCATTTGCATTTTCAAATCCTCCTAAAGTCAATTTATATCTAATATTTTTTCTAAACTATTAATTAAATAAATGCATCTAACTGGTATTTTACGGAATAATATTATTTAATTCAAGAAAAAAATAAAGCAATAAATAGCTTGTCCTATTTATTGCCTTATTTTATACCCTCTTATACCATAATTGTTTTTTACCCTAATACCATATATAAACTATAAGAAACCTTACCCATTATCTCTTATATGTTTATAATCTCAATTCTCTAATACCCTAATGTATCTTCATACTCTTTAAGTACGGCTTCTTTTTCAGATTCTTTTACTTTCTCAGTATTCTCTTTTAATTCCTCATTCATTTCTACAACTTTTAAATCCTCAACCATATTAAATCCTCCCACGTGCATACTTTGTATACGTTTTCTCGTTATGTATTTATTATATCATATCTTTTCCACTTTTCCATATATTTTTTAAAAATTTTCTGAATTTTTTCTTTTTTTATAATTTTTCACAAAAAAAATGCCTTCGATGTAATTTATTTTAATAAAATTACCCCTAAGACATATTATTATTAATCTATTATAACATCATTAAAATACCTGATATAAATAGTGCTATGTAAACAAATTTAGTAAATATATCACCATTAATTTTTTTATGAACTATGTTACTTACTACTATTGCTATAAATACAAATATCATAGTTATAGCAGAAATTTTTATTATCTCAAAATTTATTTCACCATTAAATATATTTATACTTAACATTATTATATTTAAAGTTGCCCATAATGCACATAAAGTAGCTCTAAAGCTTGACTTATTTTTTATATTCTTAGTTGCATATACTACAACAAATGGCCCTCCACAAGTAAATGCACCATGAATTATTCCACCTAAAAACAAAATAATATCTTCTACTATTCTCATTCCCTTAGGTGTTTCAACTTTCAAATCTTTGGTTTGGGAATCTGCTGCAAATTCTTCTGCATAAACTAATTTAGGTTGTTTTCTCACCTTAATAAATACATCGTATAATCCTTTAATAGCAACACCAATCATAAATATTCCTAGTAATATTTTCAATGGCCTTTCAGGTAAAAACTTAAATAACCACATTCCTATTGGTAAACCTAATATCATTAGTAGAGCTATTTTAACAAATTGCTTTATATCAATATATTTATAATCTCTAGCTGCAATTATTATTGAAGCTATTAATACTACAACTGTCATTACTGGAACTGTAAGCTTTAACCCCATAACCATAGATGCTAAAGGTAATGCCATAATAGTTCCACCAAATCCTATTAACCCTTCAATAAAATATGTACACATAATTATAAGTGCAAATAATATAGTTTTATTTAATTCCATTTTTCTATCCTCTAACCTTTAGTTTTCCTTTGTAAATTTCATACCTTAATTGTTTGAATATGTTTTCTTTTTATTATCACCTACTACTAATTTATTTTTCATGTTTTTAATACATAAATTACTATATCACAATAAAATATTATAAATCAAAAGTCTTACCTCTAGTTTAAGTTAAATACAGCCTATAACTTTATATGTATACTTTAGTTTAAACTAGAGGTAAATACCATTAAGGAGTTAATATTGGTAATGATTCACTTTCTAATATACAATATCTAATATTATTATTTGTTAGATTACAAATCTTATTATCTAGTGTAAAATTAAATGCTACTCTGATCCTTACATTATTTATTACAAAAATTTGCCCATTTTCTCTATCTCCTAACATATTAAAAATGTTTAATGCCATACTTTGATGCTGTTGCCCAATAACAAGTGTAATAACCTCTGGGCATTCTCCACATCTTCTACATTCTATATACTCCTTATGCAATGCCCATATTATATTATTTCTATCTAAAATACTTCTTATTAGCGATATAACCTCGAGAGTTTTACATCTTTCCCTTTCAGCAATATAACCTTTCATTTCACCCTCTATACTTCCAATAGAAGAATTTACTATATTATTAATAATGTTATAAAGATTATTAAAATACCTCTTTCTAAATTCTACAAAGCTACTTTTAAGTAAAAACTCATCATCCCATTCATTATTTTTTAATATATCTTTGCAAACTTTTTTTTCAGCTTTATAGTATTTCTTTTTTATTCTCGAAACTGTCTTCCTACATAAAACCTCTTTCAGATTACTTATTTCTTGTATATCTGATGACATATACTTCCTCCAAATATATCATTCCTACTATAATTCTACAGTCAAACTATAACTTTTATTCTAATAAAAAATCTACCTCTTAGATAAATCTAATATTTAGATTTACCTAAGAGGTAGATATAAAAGTTGCATATCTCTTCTAATTATTTATTACATTCTCTTCTTTTGAAAAATACAACTCCACCTATAGCAATAAGGATTAATGCTATCCCACATATAATTGTTGTACTAGTTACAGCTCCAGTTTTAGGTAGCTTATCTTTTCCTGAATTAATGCTTTGATTAGTATTTTCAGGATTTGAATTTATAGATCCATTACCACCTTCATTTTTATCATACGAACCATCAGCACCTGGATTTTGATTATCTTCATTTTCTCCTGGAGTTTCCTCATCCTCATTATCCTCTCCTGGATTTTCAGTATCATCATCCTCATTATTTTTTTCATTTCCAGTACCAGTTATATTAGCTCCATCTTTTACCAAAATATAGTCAACTACTTGGCCATCATAAAATTCAAAAGCAAATTTAATTTCACCATCAGTTACTGTATAATCATTAAAGAAATTATTATAAATTTCTATTGTTCCATTTTCATAATCTGCTATAAATGCACTAGTATATTGTAAATAACTCCACCAACTAGAGTTAGGACCAATTATATTTCCATCTTTATCATATGCAGTAGCCCGTCTTAATTTTGTTCCATTAAATTTGGTTGGAATACTAAGTCCATCTGTAGTTCCATTTGTATTTGATAATACTGGTTCAGTATATTTAACTAAATATTGATGCCAGTCCGCACCTTCAGAAAATTTCATTACTAAATCAGCAATATCACCATATTCATCTTCTGCTAAAGAGTTAAATTTATTATTTATAAATGACTTTAAAAGAGTAACTGTTGAATTATCCTTATTAAAAGTATAATCAATACCTTCAGTTAATCCTTTAATACCTTCAAATTCATTTCCATTTAAAGTTAATTCTATTTCTAAATCTTCATTCACTAATTCTTGCAAATATATAGTGTTCAATCCAGTAGAGTAAGAAGATCTTTCTCCTCTTATACCTGCTTCTAAAGCATTTCCTACTAAAGGCTTTCTCCAAGAATATTCTTTAGTATCTAATCTATCTATTCCTGAGCCATTATCCCAGAACATTATACTAATATCATTCTCATCTGCTAAATGACTAATATAATCATAATATTTTAACTCTTCACCTAATTGATTACACTCATTACCTGCATCATAACCTAATAATCCCCATTCACCAATTACAACACCAATTCCATCTTGTGTAAAAGTTCTAGAAACTATATCAAACATTTCTTCTGCTGCTTTTCTTGCAGTATAATCATTGCTCCAATCAAAAAGGGGTTCATCAAATCCTGTTTTACCAAGATTTGCACTAAATACCCATTCACTATAATAATGTACAGTAGCTATAATATTTTCATCCATTAAACTAGTAATTAACTCTTTTAATGGATTACTTTTTTCTGGTGAATGATTTGTATCCATTGTAGGCATTACTATCATTCTAGCATCATTTTTTCCACCAGAATTACGAATAACCTCATAAGCTGCAAGATTAATTATATCTAATTTATCTTGCTTAAATTCCTCATCTCCTTCATTAAATCTTGGTTCATTTATTGTTTCAAAACACACCTCTTCTGGAAAATCCTTAAATGTATCTGCAAGTTGTTCCCATAAATCTATAAAGATCTTATACTCTTCAGATTCTTTGTTCCCATCCCACTCAGCAAGCCATATCCAAGAATCATGGTGAAGGTTAACCATTACATAAAGTCCTTCCTCTAATGCCCAATTAACAACTTCCTTATATCTATCTAACCATACTTGATCTATTACATATTTACCATCAACTTCTGAATATCTTCTATATGCTGTAAATGGAATACGTATACTATCATATCCTTTTTCTTTAATCTCACTTATAAGTTCTCTTGTTACAACTGGATTCCCCCAAGCTTCTTCACCTTGATCCTCCTTATCTAAATCTGCATCAAATCCATCAAAAGAATTACCTAAATTCCAACCTTTTCCCATGGCCTCAACATATATTTGAGATGTACTTTTATTATTTTCTTTTGCAAATACACTATCTTCACCTATAAATGCTAGTGATGCTACCATAGATAATGTTAAAATACTAGCTGTCAGTTTCTCTAAAATTTTTCTTATTTTCACAAACTCTTCCCCCTTTGATTTTTATGAATAACACATGTAAATGTTAACATAACTGTTATAATGAAAAAACACTACTTTTTTTACATGAAAATCATTATTTTTTATACATTTTATACTAATTTTGGATATAAATATAAAAAGCAATAACAAACCAATATTGATTTATTACTGCTTCACCTAATTAATCCCCTACTCCAAAATCAGTATTATGGTATAATACCTCAATTGTTGGATGTTTATCTAGATACTTATATTCTTTTCTAAACCACTGAACTAATTCCTCATCTCTTTTAATAGCCGTGGTATTATTAACAAAAACATTAATAGTTCCATACTTAAAGTTTTCTAAAAGGATTTCTATATCCTTTTTAATCATTTCCTTTGTTTGTCCTTTTATTCCAACCATTAAACATACAGATTGAAAGTTCTTTGCAACTTCTTCTGCCTCTTTAAATTTAGCATTTTTATTAAGAAAATTATTTCTAAAATCATAGTCAAAGGTTTCAATACCAATTTTAAATATTATAGGCACATTAAAAAAGTTTCTAATTTCTTCTAACCTATTTCTATAACACCAGTGACTTTCAAAAAATAATAATTTTATCTTTTTCTCATTAACTATTTTCTTTATATAGTTCATAGTTTCCTTAGGAATTTCAAAGCAGCTACCTGAATTAATTACCTCAAGGACTCCAAATTCTCCAGTTACATTATCTAAAACCTCTTTATTTAGCATATTTAATTCTTCTTCATCTTTTCCATTGTCATCAATGTAATCACAAAAGCTACATTTTCCCCAAATGCAAGGAAAAGCTCTTAACAAAACTATTTCTCTATTATTTTTATTAGTAATTTTATTATATCTGTCCATATTTATCTCCTGATAAGTACTTTTTTAATACTCTCTTCTTTTTTATATTTTAATATTCTAATAAATACTTTGAATTTTAAAGTTTTTAGGAATAACTCTTATAGCATTGAAAACTAATAATACTATTATCATTTTATCTATAAATTCAGTTAATATTTGAGTTACAAAAACACTTGGTACTAATCCAAATCCTAAACTATTTAAGTACATAACTATTATAGAATTTCCTGAAGATGTTATGCCTCCAAATACAAATGCTGATGCAAGAGCAGCTACAAATGCTGAACATATAGCTATTGTTAATGTTATAAATGGTATGATAGTTCTTTTTCTAAAAGCACCTTTTTTATAAAAAAATCCTGCTAAAAGTCCTACAACTACCTGTGATGGTATAAAGTAAAATGCATAAGGATCAAAAGTTAAAGTTGTTATTAAATAACTTAATACTCCTGTAGCTACCCCTGATAATGGTCCAAATAAAAATGCAACTATAAAAGTTCCTATAGTATCAAGAAAAATAGGTAACTTAAGTGCAACTGCAATTAATGCTCCAATAACATTTATACTTACACATAAAGATATAAGCACTAATTTCTTTGTGTTGTTTTTCTTCATTTTCTTCACTCCTACTCATTACTTTAGTAAGGGTAAGAAAGGTTTTTTCTGACTACCAAAATAAATAAACCCCTAAGCTATAAACTTAGAGGTCCTATAATCAAAACATACTCTTATTAATTTATAAAAATAATAAAATTATTCTATAAATAAGCCTAGTTTTTTATAGAGGGATGGTCATACGAACCTCTCCTAGTAATCCTACTAGATTTTATAAATTTCTTTCATATTATATATTTATTTTATATTTTTTGCAATACTATTTAACTTTATCTAGAGCCCAACCTAACATATTGATTGACCTCGCAGGTAAAGTTATGCTAAACTAAATTCTGTATTACAAGTGTATATACACTTGTCAGCTTTAAGGGAGGATTAATTAATATGAAAAATTTAAAACAATACTTAAATCATATATTTATTGATGGATTAAGTGGTATGGCTTTAGGGCTATTTTCAACATTAATAATAGGTACTATTCTTCAACAAATAGGAAATCTTATAGATGGAAATATAGGAACTACAATATTTCTTATAGGAAAACTTGCTGCAGCCGCTACTTGTGCTGGAATAGGTGTTGGTGTTGCTTATAAGTTTAAGGAAACTCCACTCGTAGTAATCTCAGCAGCCGTATCTGGTATGGTTGGTGGTTTTGCTACTAAAATACTTGCAGGAAATATTATGAGCGATACAGGAATTATTACACTTGCTGGTCCTGGCGAACCCTTAGGTGCTTTTATTGCAGCTTTAGTTGGAATTGAAATTGGACATCTTATTGCTGGAAAAACAAAAATAGATATAATACTTACTCCACTTGTTACCATTACAGCTGGATCTTCAGTAGGGTTACTACTTAGCCCTCCAATATCACAATTCATGACATGGCTTGGAACAATAATTATGTTTGCTATGGAACAACAGCCTTTTATTATGGGTATGCTTGTTTCAGTAATTATGGGTATATTACTAACACTTCCTATTAGTTCTGCTGCTATAGGAGTTATATTAAACCTTGATGGAATAACTGCTGGTGCTGCTGTCGTTGGTTGTTGTTGTCAAATGGTTGGATTTGCAGTAGCAAGCTATAGAGAGAATAAATTTGGAGGTCTTTTAGCACAAGGAGTTGGTACTTCAATGCTTCAAATACCAAATATAATAAAAAAACCAGTAATATGGTTACCTGCAATTATCTCTAGTGCAATATTAGGACCTATTTCTTCAACATTCCTAAAGATGACTAATAATGCAACTGGCTCTGGTATGGGATCTGCAGGATTTGTTGGACAAATTATGGCATATCAAACAATGACTCAAACAGCTTCATCAAAAATAGTTATGTTACAAATAATAGTTATGCACTTTGTATTACCTGCACTTCTTACATTTATAATTTCTGAATTTATGCGTAAGAAAGAATGGATTAAACATGGTGATATGGCTTTAGACTTATAAAAAAATTTGCCCCTGTAGCGCCCCGGAGGCGCCCCAGGGGCAAACCCATTATTTTACTTCTCTTATTATAATATTATATACATCCTGATATGATAAACCACTACTTTTACAAATATCTATAACACTACTATACTCTGGATAAAACCTTTTTCCTGAAGACACTTCACAAATTTTAACTTGTACTTCTCCTAAGGATGTTTTAACCTTTTTTAACTCTCTATTTAGTACAGTTCTCTCCATACGCTGTCTTCTAATACCAATAGTAGTAGTTTCCTCAAATATAATTTCTTCTAGCTTTGAAATATCTTCTTCTTTGCAAACTACATTTAGTTGATATGCAGGACGATTTTTTTTCATATAAACAGGAATATAATGAACATCCCTTGCTCCAGCTTCAAAAAGCCTTTCCATTACAAAACCAAGAGCTTCTCCACTACAATCATCAATATTACTTTCAAGTTTATATATATAATCACTTTCCATTGAATTATCTTCAATTAACATAGCCCTTAATATACTATGTCTTTCATAATTTCTCTTTCCAGCACCAATACCAATTTTCTTAACAGAAAATTTTTCTGGTAATTTACTAGAAGTAATTATAGAGGCAACAATTGCTGCACCTGTTGGTGTAACAAACTCTCCCTCTGAATCTGTTAAATGTAAACTTAATCCATTATCAGCTACAATATTTGAAACTGCAGGAACCGGAATTGGAATAATGCCATGTTGACATCTAACAAATCCCCTACCCTCATATAAAACAGGAATTATTGCTTCTGTAATATTAAGATTGTCCAAACAAACTGCTACTGCTACAATATCTACAATAGAATCAACTGCACCAACTTCATGAAAATGTACTTTTTCAATATCCACACCATGAGCTTTTGCTTCTGCCTTTGCCAATATAGTAAATATATCTATAGCAATTTCCTTTGCATGCTGTGTAATTTCTGCATTATTTATAACTTCAATAATTTCATTAAGACCTCTGTGTTCATGCTCCTTGTGTACTAAATGGTTATGAGTTACATTCATCTCATCTTTATCATTACCATGTAAGTACTCAATATCATGATCATGATTTTCATGCTTAGAATCAAGTATTACATTAAAATCGCAAGCATCAATACCACTTTTTAAAACCCTACTTATTTTAATTTCAAAGCCTGTTACATTAAGACTTTTTAAAGCTTTTTCTAAAACCTCTTTATCAGCTCCTAAATCTAAAAGAGCTGCTACCATCATATCTCCACTTATTCCAGAATAACACTCTAAATATAATTTGCTACTCACTATTTTACCCCCAATCTGTTAATCTGCGTTGCAATATATCCTGCTCCATATCCATTATCAATATTAACTACTGAAATTCCATTTGCACATGAATTGATCATAGTTAAAAGAGCTGATAATCCATTCATATTAGCACCATATCCAACAGATGTTGGCACAGCAATAACAGGTTTATCTACAAGTCCACCAAGTACACTAGCAAGAGCCCCTTCCATTCCAGCAACAGCTACTACACAATTTGCACTTTGAATTACATCTAATCTAGAAAATAATCTATGAATTCCACTAACTCCAACATCATAAATTCTCTCTACATTAGTACCAAAATACTCAGCTGTTTGTGCCGCCTCTTCAGCTACAGATATATCAGCGGTTCCTGCTGTACATACTGCAATCTTACCTACTCTCTTCTTGTCCTTCTTTTCAATTTTTATAATACGAGAAATAGTATCATATTCTACTTGAGGATACTTTTTCTTAATAAACTCATATTGTTCTTGTGAAGCCCTTGTTCCAAAAACCTCGCCATCCTCTTGATATAATCTCTCAAATATTTTAAATAAATGTTCATTAGTTTTTCCACTACAAAAAATTACTTCAGCAAAACCAGATCTCAACTTACGATGAGTATCAATCTTTGCATAACCCATTTCCTCAAATGGCTTTCTTCTAAAATATCCTTCTGCTTCTTCTATAGAAACTTCGCCATTTTTAACCTTCTCTAAAATCTCACGTGCTTCCATAATTCCCTCCATACTGTTTTATCCTATAAAATTATAATCAAAAATATTTATCCTTCAAACAATCTTGCAACGTCTTTTAATTTAGAAGTTATTTCAATATGCTGAGGACAACTCTTTTCACACTTTTTACATCCAATACACTCTGATGCCTTTCCAAAAATTTTAGCATAATTATCATAATAAACCTTTTGAGTTAAAACCCCACTCTTTAAATCTTGATTTTCTCTATTAAATAATGCGAAATATTTTGGTATAGGAATATTCTTAGGACATCCATCAACACAATACTCACAAGCTGTACAAGGAATTGATATTGATTCATTAATAATTTCTACAACCTTATTCACTATATGATATTCCTCATTGATATAAACTTTACACTCTTTCATATATTCTGTATTATCTAATAATTGCTCCATATCTGACATTCCACTTAATACCATAATTACACCATCTAAACTAGCAACAAATCTAATTGCCCAAGACGGAACTGACATATTAGGACTATATTCCTTAAATAATTTTTCTGCCTTTTCTGGTACCTTTGCTAAAGTCCCACCCTTAACTGGTTCCATAACAATAATATCTTTATTATGCTTTCTTGCTACTTCATAACACTTTCTAGATTGAATTCCTTCATCTTCCCAGTCTATATAATTAAGCTGCAATTGAACAAAATCAACTTCCGGATGATCGGTTAAAATTTCGTCTAAAACATCAGCTGTTGAATGAAATGAAAAGCCTATTTTCTTTACCTTTCCTTCAGCCTTTTTTTTACTTATAAACTCAAAACATTTTAATCTTTTAGCTGTAGCATAATACTCAACTCCAAGATTATGAAGCAAATAATAGTCAAAATAATCAACTCCACATTTTTCTAATTGCTCATTAAAAATTTTTTCCATATCATCTTCTTTTTTTAAGAACATAGTTGGCATTTTATTTGCTACTGTAAAAATATCTCTTTTATGGCGTTTTACTACTGCTTCTCTAAGTGCAATTTCACTTTTAAATGAATGATACATATATGCAGTATCAAAATATGTGAATCCTCTTTCTATAAAAGTATCAACCATCTTATTCAAAGCTTCCATATCAATACTCTCTTGATTATTAGCATCTTTTAATGGTAACCTCATAAGTCCAAACCCTAATTTTTTTTGTTCCATTTTACACTTCACCCCATCATTACTTCTATAAAAGTGAACTAAATATATTTAATCTATAACCTGTTCACTCCTTACCCTAATTCTAATAATAGCATCAACAACCCATTTACTCAATATTACCATTGATTCCATATATATCATTTTATCGCTTGAAGTTAACTCCAAGTCAATATATTTTTACAAAAAAATTCCTCTGAAATTAATTCTAAGTTGAATTAATCCAGAGGAAACTTGTCCCTAAATTATGTACTTTCCTAAAATAGTTCTTGGTGCAGTAGCAAACTTATCGCTAGCTCCCCAGTCAAACCTAAATAACCCTTGACCACCGCCTCCACCAATACTATGTACTTGGGTAATACCTTTCATATTATCCATACAAATAGTTAATGTTAATCTATTTCCAGCTCTATTATAATACTTTTCATAAACAGCAACTATACTTATATGTTCTTCATCAGCTTTAATAACATGATAGTCTATTCTTTCACCAGTAAAGCTTCCATCTACTATTCCTTTATCTAACATTTTAAATGCATCTGCTATTGGTAAACTTACAAAAAAATTATCACTACTCATCGTAACACCCCTTTGCTTTAATTATACATATTTCAAATCCTTTTGCAATACATTTTACCTTATTAAGTGATAATTTTTACTTCTTTTGATTTTATATCATACAACATATTTGTATTTAATATTAATTTTTTCAAAAAACATTTGCTATTTACACAAGCAGTGATTATCTACTTACTATAACCACTGCTTATGATAATATATTATTTAATTTTAACCTCTTTCATTGATCTTCCCTTTTTAGACCAAATAGGTACATTAACAACGTATCTTTCAATTATGTCCACACCAATTTCTTTAGCCTCTTCCTCTTGAATCATTTCTTTTATTTCATTTAAAATTTCTTCTAAGCTTTTCTCTTGAACTATAGCATATAAAAACTTTAAAAACTCATCTACTTCCTCTTCAGACATAACAAAATAATTTAAAAATCTTCTTTTAAAATCTTTTGCATAACTATTATTTACTTCCCAATTGCTCTTTGCTAATGATAATAATTCACTCTCTGAAAACCTTCTATAATCCTTATTTTTCATTTTTCTATTAATTTCATTATAAAGATTAACATAATTATCAATATTAGAATTAAATACAAAAACACCTTCAACAATATAATCATCACTATATTTAGAGCTTTCTCTTAAAATATTTACTAAGTACTCATGATCATATTCTTCATTTAAGTATTGCTTTACAAATTGAATAATTTGATATTCTTCTAATAAACCGTATGCTCTAACCATTCCCTTATATAAGCTTATAATTTTAGTATTATTTTTAATTTTACGCCTAACTTGGAAATCATCTAACTTTTTAACAATTTCTTCAGTTATAGTTGGCATTATAAATACCTTTTTTCCTTCATTATTTTCTGTTGGAAATATTGCTCCAATATCAGCAAAATAATCTATATAAATTCCATCCTCATCAGATATATTATTAAAAATTCTTTCACCATTATTTTTATAATACTTTTTTAAGGCTTTAAGTGCTTTCTCATCTAAAAGCTGTAGCTTATCTAATATAAGCTTTTCATAAGACTCTAATATAAGCTCCTTTAATTCCTGCTTTTTATACTTATATACTCTTTTAATACTTAAAGCTTCAGCAATTTTAGACAACCTTTCTCTTGTAATAGATGATAAAAGTTCATTTAAATCTCTAGAATATGGTGTACTTTTAAATTGTCTTTCAATCTTTTTAGTATTTGATTCTCTTATGGAATTACATAATTTCTCCATAGCAATTAATATATTATTAAGTTCTTCATTATACTTATCTTCACCATTTTTTTGCTTAAATTCTTCTAAATCAAGGCTTTTATACTCCTTATTGACGCACTCCTCACATAACCATAATTGCAAATTGACATCAAAAAAGATAGCATCTTTCCCACACTTCTCACACTTTTGTTTCATTCTCACGACCTCCATTCTTTACCCTTTACGCCTTTATAATTATTTCCAAATAATATAAAATTTAGTCGCACTTTATGTAAGTTTTGTGCTTTTAAAATGCAAAAGTAGTACTTTAGTTCTATCCAAACTAAGTACTACTTTATAATATTTCTTTATAATATTAATATTCCTAAAAGTTATAAACTGTTACTACTTTCCATATAACCTTTTAGATAATATATAAAATTAATTTATAACACTAGCTCCTATTCTAAAAATACTTAAATTAGCTGCACTTCCTGATACTACCCCATTTATTAGTTTTATTGGGCCTTCAGAAGCATTTTCTATATAAAATTGCATATTAGCTTCTGGTAAATATACACTATAACTTAATGATGCAGTTGCTGATTCATTAGCTAATTTTGTATATCCTGTAAAAACAGCTTCACCTGCATTAATATATGGTTTACCATTACTATAATTAAAATACAATACAAATGATCCTTGATAATAATCTTCACTATTTATAGGTGTGTTTATATTTTGCCCAGATAAATTTACGCCTCCCGGAAAAACAAATAATGAAGAAGTAATAAAATATATTCCAGGTTCTACTACAGTAAAAATACCATTTTTAGATACTTTTATCTTATCTTTACTTAATATAGTTTGTCCTGAAGCATACTCCCACCCTGTTATATTATCTCCATTTTTTATTATATTATTTTGTAATGTGATATCAGGTTGATTAATAATAAAATTAGCCATTACATTAGGTGAATTTTCTATTGTTCCTGGCTGACCTTGTGGTCCAATTATATAGCAGTATTTTACACCATTACAATCATAACATTTTGGATATGGATAATAATAATCATAATAATCATTAGTATACATAAGATTATCTCCTTTAATGTTTAATTAAAATAATATCTTATAAAGATATTATTCATTTACATTAAAGTTAGTTACTATTTTAAATAGTAAAACCTACTTCACTAATTAATATATTTTTTTATTAATCAACACTCTCTTCTTTCTTATATCCCATAATACCTAATGATATCACTAGTGGAATGCATGGAATTAAAATAGCTTTTTTACCTATATTCACTGAAAAAATACCTCCAATAAAAGCCCCTATACAAAAAACTACTATTATAAAATAATATTGTAATGATATATTTAAATAACTTTTATCTTTAGTTCTCATAAAAGTAACTATTTTTTCTGTTCCACTTCGTAAATTACCAGTGCACATAGTTGTAGCATAAGCATTTCCATGAAACTTTCTAAAACTTTCTACCTGCATTGCACAAATCAATGAAACCAAAGTATTAGCAATATAATCATATGGTATAAAGGCCACACATATAAGTAAAACTATTTCTATTGCTAAAACGCCTTGTCTCCAATGTATTTTTTCATGCTCTAATAATTTATCTCTTATAATTTCAGCTAAAAAAACACCAACAGCAAAAGCAATAATTGGAACTATATATTTAAAAGTATCACTAATATTTCCTTCTAAAAAACTAATTCCAAGCATCACCATATTACCTGTTTGAGCATTTGCAAATACCTTTCCCCTACATAAATAAGTATATGCATCTAAAAATCCTCCTGCTAATGCTAATAAAACTCCTACTCTTAATGATTCTGAATATTGCTTTTTTTTACTCACAAATACATACATCTCCTTATTTAATAATATTAAGCAGAGAACTATTTAAATTAATAGCACTCTGCTTTATCTTATTTTTATATATAAATATCTGAAAACTCTATATTCATTCTTGTTACCAATCCATTAGATGACTCATCACAAGAAGTTTTGTTAACGTACTCTTCCCCTTTTAAAACCTTACAAGGTAATTTTACAGTAAACTCACTTCCAACTCCAACTTGACTTTTAACTTTTATTGTAGCACCCTGAATTTTTACTAAGTCCTTTACTAAAGATAATCCAATACCACTGCCCTCACTTCTTTTTCTTAATCTATCCTCTACTTGCTTGAATCGATCAAAAATAATATGCAATTTATCTTTTGGTATTCCAATTCCATTATCTTTTATAGTTATATTAAAAGTATCTCCACAATCATTTAATATAACATCTATCTTACCTGGAGAATTAATATACTTAATACTATTAGAAAGTAAATTAAGTATTGTCCGCTCTAATTTTTCTAAATCAAAAGCTATTATTTTCTCCTCTACATTAGTATCAAAAGTTAAAGTAATATCATTTTGTTTAGCAAATTCAGCTACAGACATGGCTATGTTTTCCACAAAACAAACTATATCTTGATTTTTCGGTTTATACTCATAATAACCACAATCAAATTTAGTAGAATCAATTAAATTAGTAACCAATCTTAATAATCTTTTAGAATTCTGATTTATTATTTCAATATAATTTCTTAACCGTACATTTTCTTCTAATGAATCCTTTTCTAACAATTCTAAAGTTTGCAGAGAACTAAAAATTAAATTTAAAGGTGTTCTTAACTCATGTGATAAATTAGCAAAAAACTCTAGCCTTAACCTTTCCATTTCACTTCTATGAGAAACATCCCTACCAATAGCAATAATACCAACCAAATTACCATAACTATCAAAAAACGGTTCTTTAATTATTTCAAACATTTTTATTTTATTTTTAATAGTTATTTGTTCAATATAAACTATTCTTTTTTTATTATTGATTACTTCTAAGTCTGATTCTAATGAGTTTTCATGTGTCTCCTTTAGCCTCTCAATACTTGAAGCAACCTTTCCGATAACCTCTTCCCTTGTAAGACTTAAGTCATTTAAAAAAGTACTATTACAATCTAAATAAACTCCATTAACATCTTTACAAACTATATGATAAGAAATATTGTTATTAATTACCCGCAATAACATATTTTCCTTAGCTATTTCTTCAAGCTTACCAATTACATTTTCAAATGCACCTATTATACCAATAATTTTATTATCACAATATATTGCATATCTATGTAAAAAATAAACATTATCATTTAATTTACATATCTTTTTGCTATAAGGTTTATTTTCTTTAATAAAATCCTCAGATGATTTTATATATAAATTTCCAAGATCCTTTTCATACAAATCAGTATCCGTTAATCCGTTAATATCCTTACCATTATATCCTGAAAATTTATTAAATAATTCACTTCCATCAACATATTTATTATTTATATCCTTTACAAAAAAAAACTCATAAGTATCTTTTATATAACGGGATATTTCTTTTAAAATACATTCTTCTAAATATAATAAAATCCCTTTATCGTCCACTTTTTGTACTGTAATCTTAATAAAGTTCATTAACTTTTTTATATATTTAATATAAGTCGAATTTTCTTCACTAATTACTATATCATTTTTAAATTCAGGAAAAATATTGAAAAAGTCTTTATTTATAATCTCTTCTAAGTTTACTCCTAAAATAGATAACACTTTATTATTTGCATATTCAATACTCATTTTTAAGGATCCATTTATTAACTTTTCATATTTTCCGTATATTATAGCCATAGGCATTTTTTCAAAAATTTTTTTATATTTAATCATACTTACCCTCATAATTTAAATACCATTTACTTAAAATTATAATCTAATCAAATTTAATCCATTTCTTCATTATAGTATATTTCTACAAATAATACCAATAAATTTTAAAAGTAGTGCTTATTTCCTTACAAAATAAGCACTACTTAAATTACATTTCATATAAATAATAAATTCATTTCTTAATTTCAAATTATATACAAACTATATATCTTAAATAGTTTTAATCATTCTATATAAAGTATGAGAATAATAAGGTTCCTCCTTTTCAAAAACGAAATTTAATTTTTCATAAAAACTTTTAACACCAGAATCTTTTGCTAGTAATGAACAAACCTTATAACCTTGTTTTTTTGCACTTTTTTCAGCTAATTTTATAAGTGCTTTTCCAATTCCCTTACCTCTAAACTCCTCTAAAGTAGCTAAATTGGCAATATAAAGTTCATTTTCCTCACACTCGTAAAAATTTAATTCTAAAATAACGTCCTTTAAAAATCTAATTTTATTTTTCATTCCTTTAATATACTTAAACAACTTAAGGCTTGTTATCAAATCTAGTTTTGATAACTCATTTCCCTTTAATAATATTATAGCTCCACAAACCTTCCCATCTAGTTCAGCAACTTCAACATTGTTATAAGAATACCTAGAACTCTCACCTTCAACTAGCCATTTTATTCTATCTATTATTTCTTCCTTACTTCCATAACCCCAGACGTGCTCAGGATCATCTTCCGTTTTATAAACTAATTCTGCTATAAATTCCGAGTCCCCCCTTGTTGCCTCTCTTAATGTGAAACTTTTCATAAACTTACCTTCTTCTTTTAATATAATAAAACTCTCTATATACTTATTATATTTTTTACCCATTCTAGATTTAAGGCTTTCTGACTGTTAAAATATGTACTTTTATGTTGATAAATCCTTAATATACTTACCATTACTTAATACAAATGTACTTAACATAATATAATAAAAAAAAGAGTAATATTAAACTTAATTAATATTACTCTTTTGATATAATACTTTTAAAATTATTATTTTTTACTTATGCTTACATTGATGTTTTACAACTAGTTCATATAATGTAGAAACTGGTGCTCCTGTTCCACCCTTTGGTGTAATATCATTTCCAGAATCTGTCCAAGAAGTTCCTGCTATATCTAAATGTAACCAAGGTTTATCTTGTACAAATTCCTCAATAAACATACCAGCTGTAATTGTTCCTGCATTACGTCCACCAATATTCTTAAGATCTGCAAAATCTCCCTTATAAAGCTTCTTAAAGCATTTATCATTAGGCAATCTCCAGAACTTTTCACCAGTTCTTCTTGCAGCAACTAATAACTCTTCATAAAAAGCATCATCATTGCTTACTACACCTGTTATTTCAGTTCCAAGTGCTACTAATACAGCTCCAGTAAGAGTTGCAACATCTACTAATTTATTTACATTTTCTTTTTCAATAATATAAGTAACAGCATCTACTAAAGTTAATCTACCTTCTGCATCAGTATTTAAAACTTCAATAGTTTTCCCAGCCATAGAACCAATTATATCACCTGGCTTATAGCTTCCACCAGAAATAGCATTCTCACAAGCTGCCACAACCGCTACAACATTTTTTTCTACTTTATTTTGAGCTAAAGCCTTCATTGTTCCAATAACAGCTGCAGCTCCACCCATATCACTCTTCATAGTATCCATAGATGCTGATGGTTTAAGAGAATATCCTCCAGTATCAAAAGTAAGACCTTTTCCTACAAGTCCAACTCTTTCATCACTACTAGCATTACCTATATATCTCATAACAATTAATCTTGGCTTATGAACTGAACCTTTACCAACTTCTAAGAATGCTTTCATCCCTAAATCTTCTATTTGCTTTTCATCAAATACTTCAACTTCAAATCCACTTTCTTTTCCTACTTCAACAGCTCTCTCTGCTAAAGTCTCTGGATATAAGATATTAGCTGGTTCATTTACAAGATCACGAGCTAAAATTATACCGTCTGCAACATTACTTGCTTCAGCAATTTTTTCTCTCATCTTATCAAATTTTTCTTTTGGTCCACCTATTATAGTTACCTTTGGTTCATAAGCTTCTTGATTTTGCTTATACTTATCAAATTTATAGCTAGCTAACTTTATTCCTTGTACTATAGACTTAGTAACTCCACCAGTACATAATCCATTAGCCTTTATAAAATTAATGCTTAAGTCATCTATTTTTAACTTTTCTGCTTGTTTAATTCCTCTAGCTACTGCATTTATTAAATCTATTCTTTCTAAGTCTTCATATTTTCCAAGACCTACAAAAATTTCGTAATTTAATTCATTAGTAGTTTTATAAAATACTTGACCACTTTTTCCTTCAAAAACTTTTTTAGATTTTAAAACTTCAACTACTTCATTATTTGATGGCTTATCTTCATATACAAGATTAATAGCACCTTGAAAGCTACCAACAGTTAAATCTTTTACTTCTATTATCATTTTCTCTCTCCTAACTATAGTCTTTATTATTTAATAACTTTTCTTTATTATACTACAAATATATACAAGGTCAATCCACATATTGGTTATATATATACATATTGTTTCATTTTATGTTAAATATTTAAAATCAACTTTTCTTCCCATATCAAATTGAATAAAATCATCATTAGATAATAATTTATTTAAATCTACACATTGTACTCTTTGGTTTTCATATGTAACCCAATAAAATTTTAATGATTCTGAACACATTACTGATGTATAGACTGTATAATCATAAGGTACTACACCTCTATCATACTTTGTTACATCCCCAGTTTCAGATACTTTAACTAATCCAAGAGGAAATGCAACATTATTAAATAAATGGATCGTATTACTTACTCCTTCTTCTTCATTTTTTCCTTTAACACCATACTTTTTTAAAAATGAAAGACGAATAAATCTTGATGGTGAAGAGCAATCTCCTGGAAGTCCTATAGCACCATTTCCTGAAAAACATTGTTCTAACTTATCTCCATTTATATCTAAACTATCATAATCCATATTTCTAACATCAAAATAATTTAATAAATTTAATCTATGCCAAGAGTAGTTTGGACTATTAGTCATAACACCCATAGAATTACGATAAATCTGTAATCCTTGTTCATCACTTTCAATAATTATTGTTTCTCCAGTTCTATCTGTAAATGCCCAATGTATTGTTGGTATCATTCCAAGCATAGGCATAGCTAATATTGTAACCTTATTATTAAGAGAATCAACTACCTCTTCTACATTTGAACATTGAGTTAAAATATATGTAACAACAAAAGGTGGTTGAAGTGGTAATGTTCCTTCCTTTGCTTCTGATAGATAATGAGCAAAATTACGAAAATATAACTGACCTCCCATTAAACCTTTTTCATTAACCCCCTCATATAAAACAGGTGTAGACTCAATAATAAGTGACCCTGTTCCTACTGCTGCATATTTAGATGTAGTTTTTGTATCTTTAATTACATTATTTTCTAAACTCGTTCCACACCCATAATATTCTTTGCCTTTGGGAATATAAGTTATCTTACTTCCTTCTGCAATTCTATTAAAATCAAAATTTCTTCCCCATAAATGCTTATTATCATCTGTATTCCATGCAATTGAACTACATCCACCATTCATATCATTTAAAACTTCTTTTATATTAATCATATCTTACCTCGTATAAATAAATATATTTTTTAATATTAATATCTTTTGCAAAATCAAGATTAGTAATTCATATTCCTAATACCCTATTTACTTATTTAAGTTTTTAATATCTCTAGACTATTCTTTATTTTTATTTATAATACTAAATAAATACTATTTATATTTAAGGAGGAAAGATATATGAAATATTTTGTTGTTGAAGGTATATTAAAAGCTGCTGATAAAATAAATGACACTATTATGACTGAACATATGGCTTATACTCAAAAATCAATAGATTCTGGACTTATATTAATGTCTGGACTTAAATCTGATATGAGCGGTGGTATATTTATAATAAAATCTGACTCTGTTGAAAGAATTAATGATTATTTAAATAATGAACCTTTTAATCTTTATGGAATACAAGATTATAAAATTACAGAATTTGATACTCATTATTGCAATGAATCACCTTCAGAATGGTTTAAAAAATAAAAAATATAAGTAGTCATTATAGATATCTTTATATAATGACTACTTTAAATTTAATTTCTATTATAAAATATTTAAGTACTTTTTTAACTATATTTATCTAATTGAGAATGATTATTGACTTCATCTCTTTGTTGATATATACTTTCCTTGTTATAACTTGAACTTTTTGGTACAAATTCACATTGATCATATTAAAGCGCGCTTTAAAATATATTTTGGGAGATTAATAAAATATGAAAAATAAATTTATAATATCAACATTAATTGCAATATCTTTAATAGGTTCATTAGTTTCTTGCTCTAATACAGAAAAAAGCAATACTTCAAACTCTGAAAGCACTGTTTCATCAGATGCTAAAGAAATAAATTATGTATATGGATATGCTCCATTAAGCTATGCTGAATATTGGGCTGCTGACCTTAATACTTCAGTAGAAAAATTAAGTATTGCTTCAAAAACTACTGATTCTGAAGGCAATAAAGATACTGGTATGTTTGATGCTGTTAGCCGTGCTACAACTAAACATGGGATTTATCGTTCTCAAATTCAGTATACAGTTGAAGTAACTGGTGAAAAAGTGCTTAGCACTGAAACTGTAGAAGAAAATGGACGTGAACAAACTAAATATACTACAGACTCAAATGATACTAAAAAAGTAACTGCAAAAGCTAATTTTACTGGTGTAGATCAAGAAAATAATTTAAAATTAGAAGATGTTGATGATTCAGTGTTATTTAAAGATGGATCTGCTACCTTCACTGTTGGAGAAGGAGATTCTGCAACTGAATATAAGGTTGTAAATTATGATGTTGCTGGATTTAATAAAATTCCTGTTGCTATACCATCAGATATGGTAGAAAATGCAAAATCACAAGGCTTTGTTGAAGATGATAGTGTTACTGCTGATACCTATGGATTAAAAACTATGGGAGCTGATGGTTCATATAGTAAAAGAAATGTATCTGGAAAAGCTTCTTCAGATATTACTGTAGTTGCTGATGAAGAAAAAATTACTTATGCTTATAATACAAGATTTGGATCAGATGCTGAAGCTTATATTTACTTAAAAAATAAATCTGGTGAAAATTTAACTGATGCTGAAGCCCTAGAATATTTTGCAAACTTTACTACTGCAAAATATGAATACTATGGTGATGATAGTACTTATAGTAATTTAGTAGCTACATTTGGGACAAAGCATGCTTCAGATACTTGGTGGAGTACTAATCATGGTGCTCGTATAGACTGTGGTATTAACTATAGTTTTGATCGTTTCAAAGGTGCAAATGCAGGATATTATAAAATCACTTTAATTGCTAACGGCTATGAAGATATTGAAGCTAAAGTTTGCTTTAAGGAAGCTTATCCAAATGAAGTTACTGCAACACTTTCTAATAATACTCTTTCACTTAGTAATATAGATAAAGCACTTCTTGCTAACTCTAAATTAACTATAAGCTCAGGAGCTGGGAAAAACACAGTAAAGATTCTTGAAAATGCCGATATAAATTCTACTACTTATACTGTTGAACAAGCTTTAGAAACTGGGAAAGATTATAATATTTCAATTACACTTGATGATTATCAACCTTTAACATTTACACTGACAGCAAAATAACTTTTAACAATTAGTTGCAGGTATATTAGACTTGCAACTAATATCAATTTTAGGAGGACATTATGAACTTTTTAATTTCTATTATAGTAACAATATTTATTATTTTTGTGGGTCGTAGATTTATAAAAAAACATTCAAAGCTTTGTTATGGAATATCAATAATTATATCATTAGCTTTAGTCATTGCCTCATATAGTGGTTCACTTTCAAACTTACCACCTTTTATTAATGATTATATACTACCCCTATTTACCAAAAGTGCATTTGCAACTTCAATTTTTGTAATAGTTATGTATACAGGTGCATTAAAAAACGGAAGTAAATTAATGAAAATTTTAATGCCAATTAGAGCAGAACTATCAATTATAGCAAGCATTCTTACTCTTGCCCATAACATTATTTTTGGTAGATATCACTTTGTGACACTGTTTACAAACCCTAAATCAATGTCACTTAATATGCTTATTGCAGCAATAATAAGTGTAATTTTAATTGTTATTATGGTTCCACTTATGATTACTTCTTTTCCAAGTATAAGAAAAAAAATGAAATATAAATCTTGGAAAAAACTTCAAAGATTTGCTTATGTCTTTTATAGCTTAATTTATATACACATAATGCTTATAATGCTTCCACTAGCTAAAAGCGGTAATTCACAATACATACTAAATGTTTTAATTTATAGTTTAGTATTTTTAACATATGCCATAATGCGTATTAATAAAGCATTAAATAAAAAATATTCAAACAAACTTAAAACTAATATAAATTACTTTGCTGCACTTATAGTTTTTGCTTGTATATGCTTATATATATTCTATCCTGCAACTAAAGAAAATAATATAACTACTTCTAATGAAAATAATAGTAATACTTTAGAAGAAACACCAACTTCAACTGAAGAAAAGAATACATCTACTGATACTACTTCTTATAAAGATGGAACATACGAAGGAACAGGCTCTGGATTCAATGGAAATATTTCTGTTAAGGTCACAATTGAAAGTAATTCTATTACTAATATAGTAGTTACAGATACAGTTGATGATGAACCATTTATAGATAAAGCTATAAACGGAATATTTGAAGCTGTTATAGAAGTTCAAAGTACAGAAGTGGATACTGTCAGTGGTGCTACTTTTAGTTCTAAAGGACTTATCTCTGCAGTAAAGGATGCATTAAAAGATGCGCAAAATTAATATAAAAAAACTTTTATTGCCATTAATTATTTTTTTAATAATAATTTTAGCTATATATGTATTTGCAAATAAACTTATAAATAAACAAGTTACTTCTTCAAATAATATAGAAAAATTAAGTAAGGAAGTTTTTGCAATGGATACTATTATGAGCTTAAATATATATAACTCCTCAAATGATGTATTAAATTTATGCGAAAAAAGAATTATTGAATTAGAAAGCTTATTTTCAACAACCAATGAAAATAGCGAAATTTCAATTTTAAATAATAATAGTAAAGCAATGCTCTCAAAAGATACTTTTAATTTAATAGAAAATTCTTTAAAAATATGTGATTCAACTAATGGAGCTTTAGATATTTCAATTTATCCCCTTGTACAAGCATGGGGATTTACGACTAATAGCTTTAAAGTTCCATCTGATGGGGAAATAAATAACTTACTAAACTATGTAGATTATAAAAAAGTTACTCTTTCAAAAGAAGATACTACAGTAACCTTATCTCCAAATATGAAAATAGATCTAGGAAGTACCGCTAAAGGTTATACTAGCAAATCCTTAATTGAAATTTTAAAAAATTCTAATGTAACATCTGCTCTTTTAAATTTAGGGGGAAATGTTCATGCTTTAGGTTCTAAACCTGATAATACACCTTGGAAAATTGCAATTAAAAATCCAAATAATAATTCAAATGCACTTGCTATTAATATTATTGATAAAGCTGTTATTACTTCCGGTGCTTACGAACGATATTTTATTGATAATAATGGTAAAAAGCATGGTCATATTATTGACCCTAAGACTGGAATTCCAATAGAAAATGATTTACTTTCTGTAACTATAGTTGGTGAAGATGCAGTATTATGTGATGCACTTTCTACTTCTCTTTTTGTTATTGGCTTAGAAAAATCCATTGAATATTGGAAGAAAAACAATAATTTTGATGCTATTTTTATAACTAAAAATAACAATATATATATTACAGAAGGGATTGCAGGTGATATCACTCTTTTAGATGATTATAGTGATATATCTCCTAATATAATAAAAAATGAAAATTAAAAAAACTTATGTACTTATATTACTATTTACTTGTATAATACTTTCAGCTATAAGCTTACTACTAATAAAAACACCTTCAAAAGGCACAATAGCTAATATATATAAAGATGGAATATGTATATATTCTATAGATCTTTCTAAAGTTACTTCACCTTATGAAATATCTTTAAAATATGATGATGAAATTAATATAGTTTCTATAGAAAAAAATAAAATATCTATTATTGATGCTAATTGTAATGATAAAATTTGTGTAAATCAAGGTCATATTTCAAATACAATTACACCAATAGTATGTCTTCCTCATAAAATTATAATAAAAATAGAAAAAGATAATAAACTTAATGAATTTGATGGTATATCACAATAATGGAGGTAAAACTATATTTATGAACATAAAAAAGTTAACAACTATGGCTTTATTGCTTAGTGTATCCCTTATAATCTTTATTGTAGAAGTTCAATTACCTTCACTTACCCCAATTCCTGGAGTAAAGCTTGGCCTTTCAAATATCATTACTGTTTATGCTATATTTATTCTTTCTCCTTTAGATACTTTAAGTATACTATTATGTAGAATATTTCTTGGAAGTGTTTTTTCTGGAAACATATCAGTTATCTTATATAGTTTAAGTGGTGGCCTGCTATGTTATTTAACAATGTTAATAGCTAAAAGATTTTTAACCTTAGATAGTATTTGGATATGTAGTGTTATTGGGGCTATATCTCATAATATTGGACAAATATTAATAGCTATTTTTATTACTAAAACACCATCCTTAGCTTTTTACTTGCCAGTTCTTTTACTATCTGGAATTATAACTGGAATGTTTACTGGAATTTCCGCTCAATATCTTATTAATAAACTAAAGGCTATTAAAAGCTCTATATAAAATTAAAGCAGTAGTTAAATATATATTCATTTAACTACTGATTTTTAAATTAACCAATATTAATTACTGCACTGTAATATTAAAAGTACTTCTTATACATCTTTCTTCTTTTTCATTATAAATATACCAAGGATAATAGCACCTAAAGCTAAAGCTATTATTGCAAATGATGATACTACTGCCCCTGTACTTGGAAGTTTAGAATTATTATTTCCTGTGTTTGACCCCTGATTAGAAGCATTATTAGACAGTATAACTAAATCACTCTTAGCTTTTTCAACATTTTTTATTACCTCAGCAATATCTGCTTCAGTGGCATCATTATTAGCTAATATTTCTTTTGCCTTTTCTAATTGAATATTTAAGTTATTTATACTTTCCTTTGTATACTTTGATAAATCCATTTCACTAATTGATTTTATTAAATTCTCAAGAGTAGACTTATCTGGTTTTAATACTAAACTTGAATATGCATTCATCAACTCATTATATGCTATATCAACTTCCTCCTGAGTTGCTTTTTCATTAGATACTATATTTGTAGACTCCTCCAACTCTATCTCTAATACTCTCCATGTTGATGATGTATAATTCTCCTTATTTAAAGAATTAATTTTATCTACAAGTGCCATAAGTGCTTCCTTGTTAACAATAACAACATCTTTACCATAAATCTTATAATCATTTATTTCTTCACTAAATTCTAATGATTCTTTATCAACTATTTCAAATAATTCTTCTAATGTATATTTTCCTTCCCTTACATAACTATTTCCAGCAAGTTTATCAATAAAATTAGTTGATAAATACTCAAAATTATCTGGATACATATCTCTTATTGTGTATAACATAGCTAATCCAACTTTTGCTGAATTAAACTCTTCTCTATTAGTAACATATACCTGAACTCCTCCACAAACTTGAGCTGCCTTTCCATCATATCCTGGTCCATATTTTGAAAATTGTGGAGTAAATGATGCCGCTCTAAACTTAACTCCTGGTAGATTTAATGAATTAAGTGCATTGGCTAATTCTAAAGGTTTAATCCAAGGTGCTCCTATTAATTCAAATGGTCTTGTTGTTCCTCTTCCTTCTGATACATTTGTTCCTTCAAATAAGCATGTACCAGTATAAACTATAGCCGTATTTAATGTTGGCATATTTGGTGAAGGCATAACCCATGTATTTAATGCAGTATCATCATAATACATATCTCTTTTCCAGCCACTCATTTCAATAACTTTTAAGTCACAATTTATATTAAATTTATTATTAATGTATTTAGCATATTCGCCTATTGTTAAACCATATCTTTGAACTATAGGATACATTCCAACAAATGAACTATATTTAGAATCTAATATAGTTCCTTGGACAGCTTCTCCTCCAACTGGATTTGGTCTATCAAAAACAACAAAAGTTTTATTATTCTCTGCACATGCTTCCATAGCATAAGCCAAAGTATTTATATAAGTATAAAATCTTGCTCCAACATCCTGCATATCATATGCTAAGATATCAACATTTTCTAACATTTCTGCTGTAGGCTTCTTATTACTTCCATATAAGCTGTGTACTGGAAGTCCTGTTATCTCATCAACTTCATTACCAACATTATCACCTGCTTGTGCATTTCCTCTTATTCCATGCTCTGCTGCAAATAAAGTTGTTAATTCTGTTCTTTCATATAAAACATCTATAGAACTTGTAAAATCACTATCCATACCAGATGGGTTTGTTATTAAACCTACCTTTTTATCTTTAAAAACATCTAAATAATTATCGATATTATCTATTCCTAGTTTAACTATTGCATCTTTATTATGATTATTTTCTTCATTAACTTCATTATAAAGATGATATTGCTTTGTCTTTTCCTTAAATTCATTAGAATCTCTATCTATTATTTCAAATAATTCTTCTAATGTATATTTTCCTTCCCTTAAATAACTATCTCCAAATAGCTTATCTATAAAGTTATTTGATAAATATTCAAAATTATCTGGATACATATCCCTTATTGTATAAACCATTGCTAAGCCTACTTTTACTGCATTAAATTCATCTCTATCTGTTACATAAACTTGAACTCCTCCACAAAGCTCTCCATTTTTTGTTTTATTACCATTAGAATCATATGTTGACCCATATTTTGAAAAGCTTGGTGTAAATGATGCTGCTCTAAACTTAACTCCTGGTAAATTTAATGAATTAAGAGCATTTGCTAATTCTAAAGGTTTAATCCAAGGTGCTCCTATTAACTCAAATGGTCTTGTTGTTCCTCTTCCTTCTGATACATTTGTTCCTTCAAATAAGCACGTACCAGTATAAACTATTGCAGTATCTAGTGTTGGCATATTTGGTGAAGGCATAACCCATGTATCTAATCCTGTTTCATCATAATACATATCTCTAGTCCAGTTAGTCATTTCAACTACCTTCAAATCACAATTTATATTAAATTCATCATTTATAAACTTAGCATACTCCCCTATTGTTAAACCATATCTTTGAACTATAGGATACATTCCAACAAATGAACTATAATTAAGATCTAATATATTTCCTTGAACTGCTTCTCCACCTAATGGATTTGGTCTATCAAAAACAACAAATGTTTTATTATTTTCTGCACATGCTTCCATGGCATAAGCTAAAGTATTTATATAAGTATAAAATCTTGCTCCAACATCCTGCATATCATATGCTAAGATATCAACATTTTCTAACATTTCTGCTGTAGGCTTCTTATTACTTCCATATAAGCTGTGTACTGGAAGTCCTGTTATCTCATCAACTTCATTACCAACATTATCACCTGCTTGTGCATTTCCTCTTATTCCATGCTCTGCTGCAAATAAAGTTGTTAATTCTGTTCTTTCATATAAAACATCTATAGAACTTGTAAAAT
>NZ_JADPEL010000026.1:0-3104 GCF_015667795.1 Clostridium sp. D53t1_180928_C8 | reverse complement strand
CTCTTATTCCATGCTCTGCTGCAAATAAAGTTGTTAATTCTGTTCTTTCATATAAAACATCTATAGAACTTGTAAAATCACTATCCATACCAGATGGGTTTGTTATTAAACCTACCTTCTTATCCTTAAAAATATCTAAATAATTATCAATGTTATCTATTCCTAACTTAACCTTGTTATCTTTAATAATAGCCTTTACGCTTACATTCGAAAATATATTTACTATAAACAAAGCTATTACAAATACTATAATATTCTTCACCCTTTTTCTCAAAAATATCATCCCCTTATATTTAATAACTCCTTATAAAAAATAAGCTTAGCGCCTTTACTTTATTTTTACTCTATTTATTTTTTGAATATTCATCTGTATCTAAAATTGCTTTAATAAACTTTTCTTCTGTTACTTCATAAGGGGTGCAATACCATTCTGTTACTCCATTCATTCTACTAACCATCTTCTCAACATCTTCTTTCTTAATACCAATATCATCTAAACATGTTGGAAGTCCAATACTCTTATTGAAATCATAAATTCTATCACGCTTTTCAAACTGTTTATCATAAGTTAATAAACATAAAACTCCAAAAGATACTATTTCTCCATGAAGATGTCCACTACATCCTGATATAACAGTTGAACCATAATAAACACAATGAGCTAAACTACTATTATAATAATACTTTTCTGCATCACTAGTTAAATTTGACACTAAGCCTGTACTAATAATAATATCTAATACTATTTGCTCTAACTCATATGATGTATTATTTTTTCTACAATCCTCTAAGGCTTTAGAAGAAAACCTTAATAAAGGCTCATCACAGGCACGACTTAATTGAGTTCCTAATAAAGGTGTATGTGAAAGTTCCTTTTCCTTTGTTGCAAGTAATACCTCTGACTCTTTTGATAATGCATCTCCAATACCTGCCCATAAAAAATTCTCTGGTGCTTCTGCAATTATCTTAGTGTTAATAAAAGTATGAATTGCTGGTTCATTTGGATAGTAATAATCTCTAAATGTATCATCAGCATTATACATTACTGCAATAGCTGTACATGCTGCGCAGTTAGATGCTATTGTGGGAAAGGAAAACATCGGTTTATCTAACTTATCTGCTACAACTTTACATGTATCAATTGCTCTTCCTCCACCTACAGCAAATATAATATCAGCTTCCTTAACATTTATATTATTTAGTAAAGCATCTACATTCTCATAAGAAGAATTTCCTCCATACCAAATAAAATCTAATATTTCTATATTTGATTCACTTACTCCTTCTAAAATGCTATTCTTTACTTTAGATATAGCTGTTTTTCCACCAATGACTACTACTTTATCCCCATATCTTCTTGTAACATACGGTATCCTTTTATAAGAATCCACTCCTATACTATAACTAGGTAAAAACACACTATAATTTGACATAAATATCTCCTCCCCAACTTCTATATAATTCTATATTATCCATTATAATACTATAAGGTTTTAATTTGCAAAAAAAAATAGAGTTTATCCTACTTATAGTCTAAACTCTACTTATAATTTAGATTTATACAACTTTCTTTTCAAAACTTCTATTTTCACCTATATTTTTAAACTCAAAATATATCATAGCAATAGATACAGTTCCTGCTATAAAATCAGCAATAGGTCCTGAATACATTATTCCATCTATACTCATAAATAAAGGTAATACGATTATTAGAGGTAACAAGAATAATATCTGCCTTGTTAATGATAAAAATATTCCCTTCTTTGGCTTTCCTATAGCAGTAAAGAAATTAGATGATATTGGTTGAAAACAATTTATAAATGTAAATAATAAAAATATTCTAAAATACTTTACAGCAAAAGAATAATAAGCTTCTGAACCTGAACCGAAAATAGATACTATCTGTCTTGGCATGAACTGAAATATAAGAAATGCTATTACAGATACTATTACACCATAGCTTATAGCTGTAGAATATGCTTTTTTTACTCTGTCATATTTTGCTGCTCCATAGTTAAAGCTTACTATAGGCTGTAACCCTTGAGAAAGACCTATTACTATTGACATATAAATTTGGTTTACTTTTGTAATAATTCCTGCACATGCAAGTGGTATTGATTCACCATATACAGATAAAGCTCCATAATAAGTTAATGATTTATTCATTACAATTTGTACAATCATCATGGCAAGCTGATTAAAACATGGTGCTGCACCTAATGAAATTATTTTACTAACAAAATTCCAATTAGGGATTAAATGTTTTTTTTCTATTTTTCCTGTTTTATATTTAAATAAATATCTTAAAGCTAATGAAGCTCCAAAAATTTGTCCTATAATTGTAGCTAAACCAGCTCCCACCATTCCCATATTTAATCCAAATATAAATATAGGATCTAAGATAATATTAATTATAGCTCCTGATAAATTACATAACATACTGTATTTAGGGCTACCGTCCGCTCTTATTAAGTGTCCCCCACCTGTTGAAAATATTAAAAATGGAAATCCAATTGCAGTTACTCTTGTATAATCCTTAGCATAGCCTAATACATTTTCTGGAGAACCAAAAAATAAAAGCATAGGTTGTAAAAAAAGCTGTACTATAATACATAAAACTAATCCAGAAAGAAATAATAGCATTGCAGAATTTCCTATGTAATATAATGCTTTTTCTTTATCTCCCTTTCCTAAAGTTAAATTAAAAGCCGATGCTGCTCCAATTCCTAATAATAGCGCTAAAGCTATACATGATGTAGTCAATGGAAATGTAATATTAGTTGCTGCATTTCCAAGTTCACCAATACTTCTTCCTATAAAAAACTGGTCTACAATATTATATAAAGCACTAACAAGCATTGCTATTATACTTGGAACTGCAAACTTTCTCAGTAATTGATTTATGGGTTCTGTCCCTAGACTATTCCTCTTTTTGTTTTCCATTTCTCTCTCCTCTTCCTTTTATCTTCTCTATATATTGTTTCTAAAAATTTATTTTTAATGATTATCCTATAAAATACTTTATCAGGCTAAGTGGCAAGTGCAGTTAACAAAAACAACAAAAAAATGTTGAAAAAAGATGTTGACATAAAAGTTTCTCAGTG
>NZ_JADPEL010000025.1 GCF_015667795.1 Clostridium sp. D53t1_180928_C8 | reverse complement strand
TTCTTCCCATAATAAAATGCTCCCTCTATAGTTACAGTTTTATTATTTAAACTGTCTACTATAAAGGGAGCATATCAGAAAAGCACAACCTTTTTTAGTTAATAGTTAAGAGATTGTGTAGAGTTTAGAAAATATGTATTTTAGAAGTTTTTATATAGTAGATTCATTTTTAACTACTAATTTAATACTATTAACTATTTATGTGGGGGTGGAGTTATTAGTCTATTTACTAATATTGAAATTAATATTCCAAGTAATGTTTCGACCATTCTGTTAGTTGCATAAAATAGAGGATCACTATAAGCGTGAGCTGTAGTAACTCCTAAAAATGCTATACATGTTATATTTATAGCACCAGGCCTTTTAAGAATGTTACAAATATAAATCATTAAAATAATTCCCAGGGAAATAATTATATAAATTAATGGCTTTGATATATAAGTATTATGTATATGATTTTCTAATGTTCTAAAAAATAATAGAAATACCAAACCAAAACTAGCACCAATTATGGTTCCACCACCACGATTAATACCCATATGAATTGAATTGTAAACAGTGTCTTGTAAACAAATAACAGCTGTAAGGCATGCAAAAAAAGGCTCATTAGGTAAAAGTAATAAGCATAAGAAAACTGCAATGCCTGATTTTATTGTTCTAAGTCCAATTTTAGGAAATTTAAAGTTCTCCATAATTAAGCCTCCTATCCTTAAGATATTATATCTAATAAATAGGAAAATTGCATTATTATACATAATATTTTTGAAAGAAAAAATCAAATAAAAATATAGTATTTATTATTAATATAAAGGAAAATAAGTTTTAAATATTGAATTAGAAGGTAATAATAGATATAGAAGTATAATTTAATGAGAATCTTAAATTTGAACTTTAACTTATTGACAGTTTTTACATTTTAGAATATTATAAAACTAATAAATGCATAGAAGAGAAGAGTAGTTTAGGAAGATATCTAAAGAGAGCTAGGAATGGTGAAAACTAGTGATATTAAACTTTATGAAGATGGTCTTGGAGCAGATTATCTGAGCTTTATAGTTAGGGTAATACGGTAGCAACCGTTATATTGCAGGGTGATGATAGTCACCTAGTGAGATATTTATTGTGAAATAAATATAAAATAGAGTGGTAACGCGTATATAACGCCTCTATATGGGTATATAAGCCTATATAGAGGCTTTTTTTAGTTAGTAGTTTTTAGTTAGAAGTTAGAAGGTATATTGAAAATTAGGAAGTATTTTAAATTAATATTCTAAGTTTATAACTATAAATTTTTAGCTGTAAGTTGTTAACGAAAAAGAGGAGGAAGAAAAAATGACAAAAAAACCATATTATATAACTACACCTATTTATTATCCATCAACTAAACTTCACATTGGAAATACTTATACAACAGTAGCAGCCGATGCATTAGCTAGATTTAAAAGATTAAATGGATATGATGTAATGTTCTTAACAGGAACTGATGAGCATGGACAAAAGATTCAAAGAATAGCTGAGGAAAAAGGTATAACTCCAAAGGAACATGTTGATGAAATTGTTGCTGGGATTAAAGATCTATGGAGCATGATGGATATTAGCTATGATAAATTTATAAGAACAACAGATGATTATCATAAGAAAACTGTTCAAAAAATATTTAAACAATTATATGATCAAGGAGATATATATAAATCTTCATATGAAGGACTATACTGTACTCCATGTGAATCTTTCTGGACTGAGACTCAATTAGTAAATGGAAATTGCCCAGACTGTGGAAGACCAGTTGAAAAATCAAAGGAAGAAGCTTATTTCTTTAGAATGAGTAAATATGCAGATAGATTAATGGCGTATATAGAAGCTCATCCAGAATTTATTCAACCAGAATCGAGAAAAAATGAAATGGTTAATAACTTCTTAAAACCAGGATTACAAGACCTTTGTGTTTCAAGAACAAGCTTTAATTGGGGAGTTCCTGTAACGTTTGATGAAGGACATGTAGTTTATGTTTGGATAGATGCATTATCAAATTATATATCTGCTTTAGGTTATGGTTCAGATAATGATGAATTATATAAGAAATACTGGCCAGCAGATGTACATTTAATAGGTAAAGATATATTAAGATTCCACACTATCTATTGGCCAATTATGTTAATGGCATTAGGACAAGAGTTACCAAAGCAAGTATTTGGTCATGGATGGTTACTTGTTGATGGTGGAAAGATGTCAAAGTCTAAGGGAAATGTTGTTGATCCAGTAGTTTTAGTAGATAAGTTTGGTGTTGATGCAGTTAGATATTATTTATTAAGAGAAATTCCATTTGGAGCAGATGGATTATTTAATAATGAAATATTTATAAAGAAGATTAATTCAGACCTTTGTAATGATCTTGGTAACTTATTATCAAGAACAGTTGCAATGATTGAAAAATACTTTGGAGGAGTTATACCAGCACCTACAGCTAAAGAAGATATTGACAATGAATTAATTAGCTTAGCTTTAGAAACTCCAGTCAAGGTGACAAAAGCAATTGATAATTTAAGAATTCCAGAAGCTTTAGAAGATATATTTGCACTTATTGGAAGAGCTAATAAATATATAGATGAAACAACTCCTTGGATACTTGCTAAGGATGAAGAAAAGAAAGAAAGATTAGGTACAGTTTTATATAATTTAGCTGAAAGCTTAAGATTTGCATCTGTATTATTATCTGCATTCTTACCAAGTACAAGTGAAAAAATAAATACTCAATTAAATATAACTACAACAACTTGGGACTCATTAGCTGGATTTGATGGAACAACTCCAGGGACAGAAGTTAAAAAAGGTGAAGCTTTATTCCCAAGAATAGATGTAGTAAAAACTTTAGAAGAGTTAGAAGAAATGAGATTAGCTCAACTTGAAGCTAACAAGCCAAAAGAAGAGTATAAAATGCAACCAATCAAAGAAGAAATAACTATAGAAGATTTTGAAAAGATAGATTTAAGAGTTGTTAAAGTATTAGCTTGTGAGCCAGTTAAAAAGGCTAAAAAATTATTAAAATTAACAGTTGATTTAAATGGTGAAGAAAGACAAGTGGTTTCGGGAATAGCGATGCACTATAAACCAGAAGAGTTAGTTGGAAAATATGTGGTTTTAGTGGCTAACTTAAAACCAGTTACTTTAAGAGGGGAATTATCACAAGGTATGATATTAGCAGCATCTACTGATGATGACAGCATATTAAGTTTAGTAAATCCAGGAGAATTACAAACAGGAAGTCAGGTAAGATAAGTGAAGATCTAAATCTTTGGTTTAGTTAGTTCAACTTACATCTATGACTTAAGGAAGTAGTATGTTTCCTTATAAATTGAGAGCAACAAGCTGCAAGTGAATTAAGTTAAGAGTGACAAGTTTCAAGTTAAGAAATAAAGTCATCTTAGATCAGCTTTAGAAAATATAAAAAAGTCAGCTATGCTGACTTTTTTACTATAACTTTTTATTGATTAAAAGGGGGGATTTAATGAATATTATTATAGGTAATGCATGGCCTTATGCAAACGGACCTTTGCATTTAGGTAGAATTTCAGTATTATTACCGGGGGATATTTTAGCTAGATACCATAGGATGATGGGGGATGAAGTTGTTTTTCTTTCAGGGACTGACTGTCATGGAACACCTGTTACAATGAAAGCAAAAGAAGAAGGGATTACACCTTTAGAAGCTGTGGAAAAATACCATAATGAATTTAAAAAATGTTTTAATTCGTTAAGATTTTCCTTTGATATTTTTTCAAAGACACATTCAAAATATCACGAAGAAAAGGTAAAGGATTTTATATTACAACTGTATAAAAAAGGATATATATATGAAAAATCAGTAGAACAGACTTTTTGTGAAAATTGTAATGAATATTTATCAGATAGATATATTATAGGAAGTTGTCCTAAATGTGGTAATGAAGCTACAGGAGATGGATGTGAAAATTGTAACCAAGAATTTGACTCTAGTGAATTAATAAATATTAAATGTAAGAATTGTAACTCTAAGCCTATTTTAAAAGAAACAAAACATTTATTTTTTACATTAGCTAAGTTTGAAAATGATGTAAAAAGGTTATATATAAGACAATATGGCTGGAGAGAAAATGCACAAAAAATATTAAAAAGATATTTGGATGAAGGTTTAAGAGATAGAGCTGTAACTAGAGATTTTAATTGGGGTGTAGATGTTCCTTTAGATGGTTATGAGGATAAAAAAATATTCGTATGGATTGAGGCTGTTATGGGATATTTAACTGCTAGTATGAAATGTTTAGAAGAACGTGGAGAAGATTATAAGGAATATTGGGAAGGTGAAGATTCGAGAATTTATTTTATTCATGGAAAAGATAATATTCCATTCCACACTGTTATATTCCCGGCTATACTTGCAGGTCTTGGTATAAAAAATCCCAATTTACGTATAATATCAAGTGAACATTTAAAGCTAGAAGGAAAGTCATTTTCAACTGTGAAAAATTGGGCTATATGGGCTGATTATATTTGTAAGAAATATAATGTTGATAGCTTTAGATATTATTTAACTTTAAATTCACCAGAGGATAAAGATACTGATTTTACTTGGAGAGAATATATAAATATTCATAATAATGACTTAGTTAGTGAATTATCTAATTTTGTAAATAAAGTATTGGTTTTTTCAAAGAAAAATTATTCTAATAGAATACCAAATGGAAATATGGATGAGAAGTTAAAAGGTGAAATATTAAATTTATACTTTAATGTTGGAGATAAGATCGAAGAGGGACATTTTAGCGAAAGTCTTATTGATATAATGAATTTATGTAAAAAAGGAAATAAGTATTTTGAGAATAATAAGGCATGGGATTTATTAAGTCAGAATCCATTAAAATGTAAAACTATAATATATAATTGTATTCAAATAATAATAAATCTTTCTAATTTATTGTATCCATTTATGCCTGAAACTTGTGAGAAAATAAAAGCTTCATTAAATTTAGGAAATGGTGTTTGGAGTTTTGAAGAAAAAAAAGAAGGAATAATTAGAGAGTGTGATATTTTATTTAATAAAATTGATAAGAAAAAAGTGTCAGAAGAAATGGTTAGATTGAAGGAAGAAAGAATTTAGAATAAAAAAAACCTAGAGTCATTTCATTTGGGGGACGAATAACTCTAGGAAACCAATTTAAAAAGTAACTTCTTAACCACAATAGAGAGGTTGGAAGCTCTATTTAAAAGATGGTTTTAGGGGTAAATAATAATGCTTTAACTACTTTACAAATATTATAATAAACCTTAATTGTGTCAGTTAGGTGTCAAAAATCTGAAGAAAATCTTAACAACATATTACTATAAAATTAATATAAAAACTCAGGATATTCTGAGTTTTTTATTTAATTTGTTATAATAAACAGTAGAATAATATTATTAGTTATGAAAAGGGAGATTAATTATGGAATTTAAATATGAAATATTTGATACACATTCTCATTATGATGATGATGCTTTTGATGAGGATAGAGATATAGTTTTAGAGCAAATAAGAAACGCAGGTGTAGTTGGAATATTAAATTGTGCTTGTTCTAAAAAAAGTTTAATAACTACAAATGAATTAACTTTAAAACATGATTTTATTTATGGAGCTTTAGGAATTCATCCGAGTGATGCAAATGATTATGATGAAAGTGTAAGAGATGAAATAGTAAGATTATATAAAAGTAATAAAAAAATTATTGCTATAGGAGAAATAGGTTTAGATTATTATTGGGATGAAAATCCAGATAAGGAAATTCAAAAAACAGTATTTAGAGAACAAATGAAATTGGCAGAAGAACTGGGATTACCTGTAGTAATTCATGATAGAGATGCACATGGTGATACATTAGATATAATGAAGGAATTTCCTAATGTAAGAGGAACTGTTCATTGTTTTTCAGGTAGTGTAGAGTTTGCAAAAGAATGTGTAAAATTAGGTTACTATATAGGAATAACAGGTGTAGTTACATTTAAAAATGCTAAAAAGATTTGTGATGTAGTGAAGGAAATTCCACTTGAAAAATTATTAGTAGAAACTGATTGCCCATATATGGCACCTCAACCAAATAGAGGAAAAAGGAATAAATCAGATTATATTAGATATATAATAGAAAAAATAGCTGAGATAAAAGAAATTAGCTCAAAAGAGGTTAATTTGGCTGTAAATGACAATTTCCATAGCTTGATTCAAAATAGAAAATAAAGTAAAATTAATATTAACAATTGTAAAATTTTAGAAAAAAACTTTCGGTCTATATATACCAAACTTCAAACTGTAAAAACGCCATTATTTTTTTTATTTCAATTAATATTTATGATGCATAATAAATGCATTTAAAGCAGTTTCATGAAAACAAGGGTGGAAAATTTGACAAAAACAAGAATTATTTATATAATTCAATGGTCACTCTTGCCAGGGGAGGTTAAATGTAGATGATTGAAAAATGGAAAGAAAACTTAAAAAACAATTTTTCTAATAGTCCTAAGGCAAAAATAATGGTAGGTGTTATTGGAGTTTTAATAATAGCATTAACGATAACATTTACATGTGTAAGAAAAAACATAGTAATAATTATAGACGGAAAAGAAGCATCATTTATAACATATAAAGGGACTGTTAAAGATGTACTTGAGGAAAATGAGATTGAAATAGCTCATAAGGATAAAGTACAACCAGCTTTAAATGAAAAAATATCATCAAAGGATGTTATTACTATTAAAAAAGCTGTAGATGTAGAAATGGTAGTTGGTAACAAAATAATTGTTATAAAAACTGCGGAAGACACTATAGAAGATATGATAGAAGCTGAAAAGGATGAACTAAAAGCTGAAGGCATTGAGTTTATTGAAGGAGTTGATGAAATAACACCTTCATTAGATACTGAAATATCAGATAGTCTTAAAGTTCAATTAGTTAAAGTTGAAGTGTTAAATGAAGTTGCAGTAGAAAGTATTGATTATGAGACAATAGTTGAAGAAGATGGCAACCTAGATATTAACACTGAAGATGTAAGACAAGCTGGTGCAGCTGGTGAAAAAGAGATAACTTATAAAGTTGTTAAAAAAGATGGAGTTGAAGTATCTAGAGAAATTGTTCAATCCACAGTTACTAAGGAACCGGTAAATGAAATTATAGCTCAAGGAACTAGAAGAGTATTTGCCAGTAGAGATGGTGAAATGGAGTATAGAGATTTAATCTATTGTGAATCTACTGCTTATGCAGGAGATACAATTACTGCAACTGGAACAGTACCAGTTTATAATCCAGGTGGGATAAGTACAATAGCAGTAGACCCAAGAGTAATACCATTAGGTTCTTTAGTTTACGTAGAGAATTACGGAAAAGCAATTGCAGCAGATACTGGTGGACTTATAAAAGGCAAGATTATAGATGTATTCCTTAGTTCAGAATCGGACTGTAGATCATGGGGAAGAAAATATAATGTACCAGTATACATTTTAGCATATCCAGGAGAATGGTAAAGCTATAAAAAGGCTATATCAAAACATAAAGTTTTGATATAGCCTTTTTGCGTGATAAAGTTTGACATAAGAGTAATATAAGGATAAATTAAAAGGAGATATTAGAGGAAAGGAAGCGAGAAGCTTGATTAAAGAAGTCATTGTTGTTGAAGGAAAAGATGATGTAGCTGCTGTTAAAAAAGCAGTTGATGCGGAAATGATAGCTGTTGGTGGTTTTGGAATAAATGCAAAGGTTATTGCAAGAATTAAGGAAGCACAAAAAAGAAAAGGAGTAATAGTTTTAACGGATCCTGATTTTGCTGGAGAAAAAATAAGAAAAATAATAGCAAAGAGAGTTCCAGGAATAAAGCATGCATATATTGCACAAGAAGATGGAATTAAAGATGATGATATAGGAGTAGAAAATGCTACACCAGAAGTTATAATAGAAGCTTTAAATAGAGCTAAAGTTACTATTGAAGTAAAGGAAGACATTTTTGATTCACAAGATATGTTTTTCTTTAGATTAAATGGAGATCCTAATGCAAAGGCAAGGAGAATAAAACTTGGAAATAAGTTGGGAATTGGTTATGGAAATGCAAATCAAATGCTGTCTAGATTAAATAATTATGGCATTACTAAGGAAGAATTTATAGAAGCTATTAATTATGTGAATAAAGAGTTAGAAGAGGAGAAATAGATGGATATAAAAGATGTAAAAACGGCTGAGTTAGTTAAAAAATATAATTTTAAGTTTTCAAAGAGCTTAGGACAAAACTTTTTAGTGGATGACTCTGTTCCAAGAGATATAGTTTCTGGTGCAGAAGTTAGTAAAGATGACTTAGTTATAGAAATAGGACCTGGAGTTGGTACTTTAACAGCTCAATTATTAAAAACTGCAAAGAGAGTAGTAGCAATAGAGTTAGATAATGATTTAATTCCTATATTAGAGCAAGAGTTAGGAGACAATCCTAATTTTAGACTTATACATAATGATGCATTAAAGGTAGATTTTAATGAAGTTATAGGTGATGAAAAAAGTGTAAAGCTAGTAGCGAATTTACCTTATTATGTTACAACACCTATAATAGTAAAGCTACTTAAAGAAGGATATAATTTTAAGTCATTAACAATAATGATTCAAAAAGAGGTTGCAGAAAGAATGAATGCAGATCCAGGTAACAAAGATTATGGAGCATTATCTTTATTAGTTCAGTATTATTGCAATACTAGCATAGTAAGAAGAGTTCCACCTAATTGTTTTATTCCTAGACCAAAAGTTGATTCAATTGTTATTAGGCTTGATAAATTAGATGAACCAAAGGTTAATGTTGATAATGAAAAGTTATTCTTTGATATAATAAGAAGTTCTTTTAATATGAGAAGAAAGACTTTATGGAATGGGGTTAAAAGTATAGGTCCTGCAAAGGAAAAGCTTGAGGCTGCATTTGAAAAAGCTGGAGTAGATCCTAAGAGAAGAGGCGAAACTTTATCTATAGAAGAATTTGCAATACTTTCAAATTGTATTAACGAAATTTTATAGTTTAGATATTAATGAAAATACTCACTGTTAAAATTAATAACATATTTCAATATATAAAACATATAATATATGGAATTAATATAAAGTGGGGGTTCTAGAGAATGGCAAGTAATAATAGGTTGTATAGAAACTTCGTAATATTACAGGAGGACGAACGTGGATACTCAAATTCCAGTGATAAATCATTATCTGGATATTCTAAGATAGAGGCAAAAGGAGATAAATGTAAAATTTCTTTTTATGCTCAGAATCTAAAAAAAGATAATGATAATTATTATATGATGCTTATTTGCTGTAAAAAGGATATTAAGCAAATTGTTAATTTGGGACCAATAGAGGTAAGTGATACAGGTAAGGCTGAAGTAACAAAAGAATACAATGTATCAAATATTGGTGGATTAGATATACAATTTGATAAGATATCTGGTACTGCGATAGCAAAATTTAAAGATGGAATACCTGTATTTGTAATGTGTGGTTTCTTAAATGGACAGCAACCAACAGAAAACTGGAAAAATTACACTGTAGTTAAGGCTAAGGAAGTCAAAATAAGAGCAACTGAAAAGGTTGCAGAAAAAGAACATAAAAAAGAACAAAGAAAGCCGGAAATTAAGGTTAAGGAATCTAAGGAGAAATCTATAGAGGATACTGTTATAGAAGAGGCAAAAGTTACAGTTGTAGAAGAAATTAAAGTAAATGAAGATACAATTAATGAAGATATAATTAGTGAAGAGATTAAGAGATCTGAAGAAAAGGTTATAGATAATGATGAAGGTAAAGTAACGAAGGAAGAATATTATCAAAGAGAGAACTTGAGAGGCAAATTTGAAGATTATGAAGATGAAATAGAGGATAGTAAGGAGTTTAATCCTACTACTGGAAAGATAAGAGGTAGTATAGGAGAATATTTTGAAACAATAGTAGATGGCTTTGACAGGGATTATGATAGTATAGATGAATTAAAATATACTAAATGGTATAAGATACCTGTACATGACTTGCATGAAATGTGCAATATGTCTGATTATAATAAATATACATTAGCTTATTATCCAATGTTGAATTATTATCCTTATATAAAGAAGCATGGATATTTTATGATTGGATATAAGTGTGATTCTCAAGGAAATCTAAAACATATAATTTATGCAATTCCAGGAAAGAAGGATAAAGATGAACAACCTTATGATGGAAGAACAGGATTTGTTACTTGGGTTAACTTAAATGGTAAAGATAATGATGGTTGTTGGTTAATGTTTTACGATTTTAAAAATTCTACTGTTGTTGTTCCAATGCAATAGTTTGAAATTTAGTGCATAAAACATAGGTATAACTAAAGGAAAATAAAAGATAATGTGGGAATTAAATTGCTAATATTGGAATAAAGTATTATAATTATCTTTATTAGGAGAAGCATAAGCTTCTCCTATTATTTTAGTATGAAGGTAAAAAGGAGAAACAAATGTTAAGAATATTTAAAAGATATATTTTATTAGGGATTTTAATAATAGGTATCTTAAATTTCTCTGGATGCACAGCAATAGAAGGTATAGAGAAAAAATTAGGTTTAAAAAATGACTATTTTGACTACTTAAATTCTAGTGAGGTAGAACAAATAAGTATACAAAGTACTAGAGATACAGGATTTAAGTTTATAGTAACTGAAGAAAGTGCTATCAAGGAAATATATAATTTATTATCAAAGGCAAAGATAAGTGAAAATAAGTCAGTATTAGAACCAGATTATAAGTTTGAGTTTGATTTAGGCGATGAAGTAAAAGAATTTTACTATGTTGTAGGAACAGATGAAGGAAACTTTTATAATGATGAAAATACATTTTCAGTTTCAAAAAGGTTAGATGAGGGAATTATAAAAAATCTTTCTTTTATAAGAAAGCCTAGAGATTTTGATTATATATATTATCAGTCTATTTTAGATGTATTACAACTTGCTGGTAAAAGTAGTGATATTAAGAACTGTAAAGTAGGAATAAATATAAGAACTGATGTTGATTGTTTAAAGTATATATTTTCTACTGATTTAAATACATTTATAGAAAAAGCAAAACAAATTACACCTAACATAGAATTAGTAAATAATAATGAGTCTGATTTTGATATTGTAGTTACTGTAAAGAATAGAGGATATGATAGTATTAACTTTAAAACTTTAATAACAGTAGTAAATAAAAAAGAAAATACAGAAAATAAATATTATGTTGTAGCAGTTAATGAATTTAAAGAGTGGAATATAGATATATTAGAGAGCAAACCTGATAATTGGTAAAAAAATTTTTCAACTTACATAACATATCATAACTTTGGAAATAATAGTATTGAAATTTGTTAAAGGGGTTGAAAAGAATGAAAGCAACTGTAGATAAGGAAACTTGTATAGGATGTGGATTATGTCCATCAATATGTCCTGCAGTATTTGAAATGGAGGATGATGGAAAGGCAGTAGCAAAAACTGATCCTGTTCCTTCTGAAAATGAAGATGATGCAAGAGATGCAGAATCAAGTTGTCCAGTAAATGCAATAAGTCTAGATTAAAAATATACCATATAGCTTTTAGCTATATGGTATATTTTTTTATGTTGAAATTATATTAGATTTTAATGTTTTAATTAATCGTTCTATAGGTAAAAATGCTAATAAAATTAAGCAAATTAGTAATTCGCCACCTACAGCAAAACCATTTACAGCTAGTGAATAAATAATAGGTGATATTCCTTCAGGAGCATAAGAACCAAAGAATACTACACCAGATATAAAATGGCATACAAATCTTAGAACCATTCCTACAGTAGCTCCTACATATTTATTTCTAAAGAATCCAGCTACACCAACAGCCATGAAGGGAAGTGGATAATCAAATAAAACTTGAATTGGATTTAATATATATGGATCAAGGATTAGTTTAAATACTCCAAATATAAATCCAGTAAATAAACCTATTGATGGACCATAAATAAATGATATCAACATTATAGGAATCATGCTTCCAAGAGAAATGCTTCCACCACCATTAGGTAATCTATAGATTTTTAACATATCTAAAATGAATGCAAGCGCAATGGCTAGTCCTATTCTTGCTATTAATTTTGAATCAAATTTTAATGATTTAAACTTTATAAAAGCAATTAATAGGATTGCAAAACCTAATAGGGTAACTAGTGTAAGTGGATTACTAAAAAGTGTTTTAAAATTTTCACATAGTGTTGCTAGAAAATTTGACATAAAAAAATACCTCCTTATTTTGCGTAAGAGGTACCTTGGACATGAGAATATAAAATTCTATGGTGGCTTTCCTACGCTGGAATTATCCAGATCAGGTTAAAAGGGTTGATGAAAATTCATCTCTCAGCCTTAGGGCACCCCTAGCAACTAAAATATAATTTAATTTTAGGTAAGGATTTATAAAAAGTCAACGTTTTTATTCATTATCTGGCAAGGTTTATAATTGGTATTTGAAGATTTATTATATAAATTACATAAGCTTATATTGGTACCTATTGGCATAAGTGTTTCAAAAGATGTTAAAGGCATTGTTATAATAGAATCATCTTCTAATAGAATAAAAGCATCATTGCCAGTATAATCTAGTATCATTCCTTTCATATTTTAACACCGTCCTAAGTAAGTTTATATTAGTTTGCACATAAATAGTAACAAAAATACACCCAAGAATTTACTTGGGTGTATTTTTATAAATAAAGATCTTTATAAACTATTTGAAACACTCTTAATGACTCTTCTATTTTATGTTTAAGTAAGTTCTTTCTATTGTTAAATTCTTTTTCACCTAGTGGAGTTAGAGAATAAAATTTTTGAAATTTCTTTTTAGGGTCATCCCATTGGCCAATAACTAAACCTTCTTTTTCAAGTTTCTTTAATAAGGGATATATTCCACCGGTACTAGGAGTCCATAATCCATTAGTTCTTTCAGAAACTTTAGTAGAAATTTCATTACCGTTTGTTGGTCCGGATTTTAAGATATGAAGAACATAAATAGGTAGTAAGCCTTTAGTAAAAACTTGCCCAACAGCTTCTTTTTCCTTTTGAACTTTTTTTATTTCGGCAAGTTTAGCTTTATATTCATCATGTAATCTTTTTTCTTCAGCTTTTAAATCTTCAAGGTTATTAAAATCGAAATCACTCATAGATTATTTAACCATTTTTACAGAGAAGCCTATTAATCCAGGGCCTCCATGAATACCAAGAGCAGGACTAATTTCTGCAATTTTTATAGACTCTACATTTGGTAGATCTTTAAGTGAACTCATATATTTAATAGCTTCATCCTCACAACCAGCATGTAAAACAGCAACTTCACATTTACCTTTCTCTAAATATCCTTTTAATAATTCAGTCATTTTAGATAAAGATTGTTTTCTTCCTCTTACTTTAGCAACATTATAATATACACCATCTTCATCAGTAGTTATTATAGGTTTAAGATTAAGTAATTCGCCAACAGTTCCAGCAAGTCTACCAATTCTACCGCCTTTTTTTAAGTATTCTAATGTATTAATAGTAAAGTAGCCAATAACTCTTTTTCTTATTTTTGGTATTTCTTGAACTATTTCTTCGAAACTTTTACCTTCTTTTATAAGCTTAGAAACTTCTAAAACTATTTCTCCTTGAGGATAAGCTAATATTTTTGAGTCGTAAACAAAAGAAATAAGTTTTGGATGGTCTTCTAAAGCTAATCTTATTGAATTAAAGCTACCAGAAAGTCCACTAGAAATTGAAATACAAATTACGTGAGTATATCCTTCTGTTTCTAATTTAGTTAAAATTTCTTCTGTTTCTTGAGCACTTGGAAGAGACGTTTTTGGTACTTCGTTTTCTAAATTATCATATACTTCTTGTGGTGTAATATCTATTCTATCTCTATAATCACCATTAGAGTAAATTATCCTAAGTGGTAATAAATTTATATTATTCTCTTTTAATGTATTTAAATCAAGATCGCATGCACTATCAGTTATTAAAGCAATTTTTTGCATAAAAAAATCCTCCGATAAATTAATTATATAATCTATAGTATATCATAACAGATAATATTATCAATAGTGATAACAATAGTATTATCACTATTGATAATGTTTTATTTTATAAAATTTGAATATGTATAAAAGTAAAAATAGAATTATATACTATATATTGTATATTATCATTAAAAAATACAATATATAGTGCAATTTAATAGGAGGCGGTTATCTTGTTATATATAGTAAAACGAGATGGACGAGAGGTAAAGTTTGATTCTAATAAAATTGCTAATGCAATAAAAAAATCAAGTGACGAGATTGGGGATAAATTAGAGGAAAACCAAATAGATGAATGTATAAGAAGAGTTATTGGATATATTGAAATTTCTAGAAAAGAAAAGATGTCTGTAGAAGAGGTACAAAATTTAGTTGAAAAGGCTTTAGTTGATAGTAATCATAAGAATATTCAAAGGGCCTATTCTTCATATAGAAGAGAAAGAACAAGAATTAGAGAAATTAAATCTGATTTGATGAAGGCAATAAAAAAAATAGGTGTGGAAACAGATAGAGATAATGCAAATGTCGGAAATAATTTCAGTTCCAAATTATTAAGAATAGCTTCAGAATCTAATAAATGGCATAATCTTTACAACATGCCTAAATATTTGGCGAAGGCTCATGAAGTAGGAGAAGTATATTTTCATGATCTTGACTCTTATAATTTAACTGTAAATTGTCTGCATATACCTACAGGAGAAATATTAAAAAAGGGTTTTAATACAGGGTATGGAACTATAAATCCACCTAAACGTATAGAAACAGCCGCAGAATTATCATGTATATTGCTTCAATCTACACAAAATGATATGTTTGGAGGACAATCACATCCAGATTTTGATAATGATTTAGGTGAATTTATTGAGCCTACACGAAGGGAAATAAGAGAAGAATTAATTTCTTATGGAATTAAAGGTGAAAAGTTAGAGAAGGTAGTTGAAGAAAAATTAAGAATGCGAGTACATCAAGCTATGCAAGGAATTATATATAATTTAAATACTATGCATTCACGTGCAGGTTCTCAAGTTCCATTTTCTTCTATAAACTTAGGAATACCATATTCACATAATGCAGCATTAGTATGTGAGATATTTTTAAAGGAGTATGAAAAGGGGTTAGGAAAGGGAGAGCAACCTATATTTCCTAATATAATTTTTAGAGTAAAAGAAGGAGTAAATAGAGAGCTAAATGATCCATATTATTATCTATATGAACTTGCTTGTAAGGTAGCAGCGAAAAGGATGAATCCAACATTCATGAATATAGATGCAGATTTTAATAAGGAATATTATGATAAAGGATATATGCCAGCAACAATGGGATGTCGCACATATTTAATGAAAAATGTTAATGGAGAACCAGGATGTAAAGGTAGGGGGAATATAGCACCTGTAACCATTAATCTTCCGCGTATAGGAATAGAAGCTAATAAAGATATAGATAAGTTTTTTGAAATATTGAAAGACAGATTAGTATTAGCTAAGGAAGCTTTGATTCATAGATATAATATACTTAAAAATTTGAAAGTTAAAGATTTACCATTTGTAGCTGGTCAGGGACTTATGAGAGGAGCTGAGGGATTAGAAGCTGAAGATTCAATAGAGCCAATACTTAAACAAGGAACATGGGGAATTGGATTTATTGGTTTAGCAGAGACGCTATATGCTTTATTAGAAAAACATCATGGGGAAGATAAAGAGGCTAGGGAGTTAGGATTAAAAATAATTGGATTTATAAGAGAATATACAGATAGATTAGTAGAGGAAACTAACCTCAATTGGAGTTGTTATGCAACCCCGGCAGAAGGATTATCAGGAAAATTTATAAAGCAGGATAAAAAAATATTTGGAATAATTAAAGGTGTAACAGATAAAGACTATTATACTAATAGCTTTCATATTCCTGTAAATTATAACATATCAATAAAGAATAAAATTGATATAGAAGCCCCCTATCACAAATTATGTAATGCTGGGCATATATCATATATAGAAGTTGATGATTCACCTTCGGAAGAAGTTATTATGAGTATAATAAATTATGCATATAAAAATACTGATATAAGTTATATTGGAATAAACTTTCATATTAGATATTGTAAGGATTGTGGAGTAACTTTATTAAGTAGTGAGAGTAAATGTTCCAAATGCAATAGTAGAAATATACAGGGAATATCTAGAGTAACAGGATATTTGAGTCTTGATGAAAGATTTGGACCAGGAAAGTATGAAGAAAGGATTGATAGAAGATCTCATACAGGAAGTTATAAAAACAATTATGAAATACTATAGTTGTTATAAAACCCTCATAGAAAATGTTTATGGGGGTTTTTTGAATGAAATGAAGGAATTATAAAAATAATTGCAAATTTAAAGATTATAACTGGGATTACTCTAATGATACTGTTTTAAAATGAAGTGAAAAATAAAAAACTTGCAATTTTTAGAAAAAAATCTTCTTTTTTTATTGAGAAATTTTATTAAATATGATATCATGGTAAAAAAAGACATATATAAAATAAAGAGGTACAAACTTACCTCTATTTTTTATAAGTCAAATTATAAGAAAATTTAAAAGCTATATAAAAATAAAGGGGGCATAAAAATGGCTATTACAAATGTCAATGGAGACAAAAAAATATATATAGTCGATACGACTCTTAGAGATGGGGAACAAACAGCAGGAGTTGTATTTGCAAATGAGGAAAAGGTTACAATTGCAGATATGTTAAGCGAACTTGGGGTTGATCAATTAGAGGTTGGAATTCCAGCCATGGGTGGAGATGAGAAAGAAGCTATTAAGCAGATTGCTAAAAGAAATAATGGTAAGAAAAGTATTATGGCTTGGAATAGAGCTGTAATTGAAGATATTGAACAATCTATAGATTGTGGGGTGGATGCAGTTGCAATTTCAGTATCAGTTTCAGATATTCATATTAAACATAAGCTTAGAACATCAAGAGAATGGGTATTAGAAAATATGATTAAATCAGTTGAATTTGCAAAGAAAAATGGCTTATATGTATCAGTAAATGGGGAAGATGCATCTAGAGCAGATAAGGAATTTTTAGTTGATTTTATTACTGAAGCTAAAAAAGCTGGAGCTGATAGATTTAGATATTGTGATACAGTTGGAATAATGGAACCATTTGTAATAAAAAGTAATATTGAGGAATTATACAAAAGGACAGGCTTTGATATAGAAATGCATACTCATAATGACTTTGGAATGGCAACAGCTAATGCTATTGCAGGAATATTAGGAGGTGCAAGTCATGTTGGCGTGACTGTAAATGGACTTGGGGAAAGGGCCGGAAATGCAGCATTAGAAGAGGTGCTAATGGCACTTATATATGTTTATGGTTATAAGGCGGATGTAGATACAAAGATGTTTAGAGAAATTTCAGAATATGTTGCACAAGCATCTGGAAGAGATCTACCTATTTGGAAAGCTATTGTTGGAGATAACATGTTTGCACATGAGTCTGGAATTCATGCTGATGGTGCAATAAAGGATCCAAAGAATTATGAGGCATTTGATCCAGATGTTGTTGGATTACAAAGACAAATAGTTATTGGTAAGCATTCAGGAAAAGCTGGAATAATAAATAAATTTAAAGAGTATAATATACATTTATCTGATGATGAAGCTAAAGATATATTAGAAATGGTTAGAGCTGCTTCTGTTAGATTAAAGAGAACTTTATTTGATAAGGAGTTAGTTAAATTATATAAGGAATATAAAATTATGCATAAATAGCAATTTATAAGGGGGCAAAAAAATGGGAGAAAATATAGTTTATAAAATATTAAAAAAACATATAGTAGAAGGCGTATTAGAAGTTGGGAAGCCTATAGGTTTAAGAATAGATCAAACATTAACTCAAGATTCAACAGGAACTATGGTATATCTTCAATTAGAAGCAATGGGAATAGATAAAGTTAAGACAAAAAGATCAGTAGCATTTATAGATCATAATATGTTACAACAAGGATTTGAAAATGCAGATGATCATAAGTTTATACAAACTGTTGCTTCGAAGCATGGAATTTATTTTTCTAAGCCAGGTAATGGGGTATGTCATCAAGTGTTTTTAGAAAGATTTACAGTTCCAGGAGATACTCTTATTGGTTCTGATAGTCATACTCCAACTGCTGGAGGAGTAGGAATGCTAGCTATGGGAGCTGGTGGATTAGATGTAGCATTAGCTATGGCTGGTGGAGCATATTATATAAATACTCCAAAGGTATGTAAAATTAATTTAGTAGGAAAATTAAATCCTATGGTGACAGGAAAAGATGTTGTTTTAGAAGTTCTAAGAAAGTTAACTGTAAAGGGTGGAGTTTCTAGAGTTTTTGAGTATGCTGGTGAAGGCGTAAGAACACTTTCAGTACCGCAAAGAGCAACTATTACAAATATGGGAGCAGAGCTTGGAGCAACTACATCTATTTTTCCAAGTGATGAGAGAACATTAGAGTTCTTTAAGGCACAAGGAAGAGAAAGTGACTATAAGGAATTAAAAGCTGATAGTGATGCAATTTATGATGAAGAAATAACTATAAATTTAAATGAGCTTAGACCTTTAGCTGCAAAGCCTCATAGTCCTGATAATGTAATGGAAGTTGCAGAAATAGGAAAGATTAAGGTTGATCAAGTGGCAATTGGTAGTTGTACAAATTCTTCTTATGAGGATTTAATGAAAGTATCAAAAATATTAAAAGGTAAAAAGGTTCATTCAGATGTAAGCCTTGTTATTGCACCAGGTTCAAGACAGGTTATGGAGATGATAGCTAGAAATGGAGCATTAGCAGATATAATAAGTTCTGGAGCGAGAATTTTAGAAAATGGATGTGGGCCATGTATAGGAATGGGTCAAGCACCAGGAACTGATGGAGTTTCATTAAGAACCTTCAATAGAAATTTCTATGGAAGAAGTGGAACTTTATCAGCTAAAGTTTATCTTGTTAGTCCAGAGACAGCAGCAATATCTGCAATAACAGGAGTATTAACTGATCCAACGGAAGAAGTGATTGATTTAAATATAGATATGCCAAAGGAATTTATTATAGATGACTCAATGATAATTAAACCGGCAGAAGATGGATCTAAAGTTGAAATTGTTAGGGGGCCTAATATAAAGCCTTTCCCAATTAATAAAAAGTTAGGTTGTGAAGTTGATGGAAAAGTATTAATTAAAGTTGAAGATAATATAACAACTGATCATATTATGCCATCAAATTCAAAATTATTACCTTTTAGATCAAATATTCCATACTTATCAGAGTTTTGTTTTAATACTATTGATACAGAGTTTCCTAAGAGAGCTAAAGAATATAATGGTGGATTTATAGTTGCAGGTAACAATTATGGTCAAGGATCAAGTAGAGAACATGCTGCATTAGCACCACTTTATTTAGGTGTAAAAGCAGTAATAGCAAAATCTTTTGCTAGAATTCACAAAGCTAATTTAATTAACAATGGAATAATTCCAATGGAATTTAAAAATGAAAAAGATTATGATAACATCTCTTTACTTGATGATATAGAAATAAATAATATTCAAGAGGCATTAGAAGTTGGAGAGGTTTTAATAAATAATTTAACAAAGAAAGAGCGTTATATAGTTAAATTAGATTTAACAACAAAGGAAAAGGAAGTAATTAAGGCTGGGGGAAGGCTTAATTATGTAAAAGTGAATAACTAAACTTTAATAAGCTGTAGTAAATAAAATCTACAGCTTATTTTACATTTAATTATAAAGTTTTGAGAATATTAATAGTTAATATATAAAGTTTGGAAGTGATTATTTATGTCTAAATATGTAAGACTTGCAGGAATTGCTTATGAAAGCCTTGTTAATGGGCCAGGTATGAGAAGAGTATACTTTGCACAAGGATGTAAGCATAATTGTGAAGGGTGTTTTAATAAGGATACTCATGATTTTAATGGTGGAGAATTAAAAGATATGGATGAACTTATTAATGATGCTATAAGAAATCCTATGTTAAAGGGAATAACATTTAGTGGAGGTGATCCATTAGAGCAAGCTAAAAGTTTTCTATATATGGCAAAGGCTTTTAAAAAAGCTGGTCTAAATATATGGTGTTATACGGGATATACCTTTGAAGAAATATTGGATAGAATGGAAGAAAACCAAGAGTTAAAAGAATTGATAAATAATATAGATGTTTTAGTTGATGGTAAATTTCAATTAAAGAATAAAAAAGACGGATTAAAATTTAGGGGATCTACAAATCAAAGATTAATTAATATAAAAGAAAGTCTAGATAAAAATAAAATAATAGAAATTGAAGTGCAATGAAATTTAAGGTATATATGTATGACTCTTATATAGAATAGAATTTAGAAAATAAAAAAAGCGCTTACGCGCTTTTTTAATAATGGGGGGATGGGAACCTGTGTATTACAGGTTTTATATTTACATTATAATTATGTACCAAAGCTTAGATTTCTATACATAAATTAAAAAATATTTTTTATTAACATATAAGAACATATGAATTACTAAGAAATTTGTAAATAATTTAAATTTTATTTTAGTAATAAATTAATAAAGAGCTAACACTTATTATAAGTATTAGCTCTTTATTAATTTATTAGAAATCAGACTGACCAGTTGTTCTTGGGAATGGTATAACGTCTCTGATATTTGACATACCAGTAATGTACATTATTAATCTTTCGAATCCAAGGCCGAATCCAGCGTGTTTAGTTTCTCCGTATTTTCTAAGTTCTAAATACCACCAGTAATCTTCTTCCTTAAGACCTAATTCAGCCATTCTAGCTTTTAAGACATCAAGTCTCTCTTCTCTTTGGCTACCACCGATGATTTCACCTATTCCAGGAACTAAACAGTCAGTTGCTGCAACAGTTTTTCCATCATCATTTAATCTCATATAGAAAGCTTTGATATCTTTTGGATAATCAGTAACGAATACAGGTTTCTTGAATATTTCCTCTGTTAAATATCTTTCATGTTCAGTTTGAAGGTCAATTCCCCATTCAACTGGATATTCAAAATCTTTACCACAGTTCTTTAATATTTCAACAGCTTCTGTATAAGTAACTTTTCCAAAATCAGAAGAAACTATATGATTTAATTTATCTAATAATCCTTTTTCAACGAATTGATTAAAGAATTGCATTTCTTCTGGACATTCATCCATAACATATTTAATTACATATTTTAACATATCCTCTGCTAATTCCATATCATCTTGTAGATCAGCAAAAGCTATTTCAGGTTCAACCATCCAGAATTCAGCAGCATGTCTAGCTGTGTTTGAGTTTTCAGCTCTGAAAGTTGGACCAAAAGTATAAACATTTCTAAATGCTAAAGCATAAGTTTCTGCATTTAATTGTCCTGAAACTGTAAGGTTAGTTTCTTTACCAAAGAAATCTTGTTTATAATCAATATTTCCTTCTTCAGTTTGTGGAACATTGTGTAAGTCTAAAGTTGTAACCTTAAACATTTCTCCAGCACCTTCACAGTCACTTCCTGTTAATATTGGAGTATGAGTATATACAAATCCTTGATCTTGGAAGAATTTGTGAATTGCATAAGCTGCTACAGAGCGAACTCTAAATACTGCAGAGAAAGCATTACTTCTTGGTCTTAAATGTGCAATTGTTCTTAAGTATTCAAAAGTATGTCTTTTCTTTTGTAATGGATAGTCAGAGTCTGACATTCCTTCAATAACAACTTCTTTTGCTTGAATTTCAAATGGTTGTTTAGCTTCTGGAGTTGGAACTAAAGTACCAACAACCTTTATTGATGAACTAATAGGTAATTTAGAAACATCCTTAAAATTTTCTAATTTGTTATCAAAAACAATTTGAATATTTTTAAAGAAAGAACCATCATTTACTTCTATGAACCCAAATGCATTAGAAGCTCTTAAAGTTCTTATCCATCCTGAAATTGTAACTTCTTTAGATAAGTATTCATCAGTGTTTCTATAAATTGATTTTACTAAAACTACGTTTTTCATAATAACCTCCTGTTAAAAAAATATTTTATTATTTTCAAATTTAAATAAAAGCAATAAAAAAATCCCTTCATACCCCAAAAAATGGGACGAAAGGAATTACTTACGTGGTACCACCCAAATTGCCTATAAAAAGGCCACTTAGTAAATTAATAACGACATTTAGCCGTCTAAGCCTAATTAAGTGAAATTCCAAGTTTAAATTTGGCTAATGGAACTTACACCTTTGACATTTAGGAAAAGGTGTTTCCTTTATCACTTGTTCAGTTAGAAACTCAGAGATGTTCTTCACAGTTGATATCGTATAAGGCTTACACCATCCCTTACTCGCTAAAACTACCTTCAAAAGTTACTCTTCTCATCATAGTCAGTAAAATTTTGTGATTTTATTAATACGATTTTACAATACTTTGCTAACATTTGCAACTCAATTTCATAATATATAGTTAAAGAATATTTTTTGGAGGAAATAATGACTAAAAAGGATTTTTTACAACAGAAATATTGTGAAATCAATCAGCTTAAAAATTTATTGCAAACATATCCAAAAGAATATTGTGAGACAATAATTAAAGTAATGGAAAAGGTTTTTGATGAAATTACAGAGTATTTAGAAGAAGAAAAAAATAAGGTAAAAACTATAGCTAAAAAAATACAACCGCAAAGGGTCTTTACAGTAGAAGAATTAGCTAAATATAATGGTAAAAATGGTGCAAAGGCTTATGTAGCTGTTGGAGGAATAATATATGATGTAACAGCTATCTCTAAATGGAGCGGAGGAAATCATTATGGTATAACAGCAGGAAAAGTATTAGATAAGGAATTTGCTCAATGCCATTCAAATAAATTAGCTATAATGGAATATGCTGCAGCTGTGGGGGTATTAGACAATATTAATAAGGATTCTTCGGCTAATATAAAAACTGATTCTAACAGTAGAGATGAACTAAGATATTATAAGATTGAGGATATAGCTAAGTTTGATGGGAAAAATGGTACTTTAGCTTATGTAGTGGTTAATGGAACTGTATATGATGTTACATCTATGAATCAATGGATTAATGGAAGTCATTATGGATTAAGTGCAGGCAAAGATTTAACAGAATATTTCAAGACGTGTCATAAAAATGAGAATGATATATTAAAGAAATTACGTATTGTAGGAGCAATAATAGAATAAAAGTAAAAAAGCACCTTTTAGAGAAAAAGTAAAGGTGAATAGTAAAGAGGTAAGGAATAATTCAGCTATTCTGAATTAAAAAAAGTATATATTTTAAGAAGCTATGATAGTAGTTTAAACCTTAACTTTTCTCTATCCACTTTTACTTAATTTAGTTTTCAATTTAGTAATAAGATTATTCTTTCCCTGTTTCATAAGAAGAAGTAATTGATGCGGGAAAGTTTAACATAGTACAATCCTTAACTATTCTTTTAAATTCATATTCTAAATATCTAAATGTAACCTTAACTTCACTATTATCAGTAATTTCAATTAGCGCATATGTAGGATTAGGCTTTCCTATTTTAGGTTTTCCAACACTACCAACATTAATAAGTAATTTGTTTTCAAATTTTTTTGCACAAGGTATGTGAGTATGAGCACATACTAAAACATCGTCTTCTAATTGTTCCATAACTTCTAATGTATTAGGAGCATTTTCGAATAAATAATCATTAATTGCATAAGGACTTCCGTGAGTAAAAAGAAAATTAACTTTATTAAATGTATATTTAAGTGAAGTTGGTAATGAGTCTAAAAAATATTTGTTTGCAGCTCTAACTTCGTTACTTGCCCAGGGTAGAGCGAATGAGTTTATTGTAGTATTTCTAATATATGTAAAATCACCATCTACAACTGAAGCATCATAGTTACCTTTTATGCAGGGAATTTCTCTTCTTTTTATTAATGCCACAACTTCGTTTGGATGAGGTCCATATCCAACTAAATCCCCTAAACAAACTATTTTATCAACATTTTGTTCATCTATATCTTCAAGAGCTTTCATTAGTGCGTATATATTTCCATGAATATCTGATATAACTGCTAATTTCATTTTACAATCCTCCAAGTATTTAAAGTTAAACTATATATGGTTATTACCAAAAAATAGAGATTTAATTTATAAAATAATTATATCACTATAAATAAAAAAAACGATAAAAGTAAGAAATTAAATTATGGATAATATAAAAAAATTAAGTTATTATAAAAACAAGAAGAGAAAAATAGTGTATGGAGGTGTTACATATGAAAGATTCTAGAGTTAAAAAAGTATTAATTAAAATGGAGGAAAATAAAATTCCTCAGTTAATAGTTACTTCAGCAGAATCTATATTTTATTTAACAGGAAAGATGATTCGTTCAGGAGAGAGACTAATAGCTCTTTATTTAGATTCTAATGGTAACCATAAATTCATAGTAAATAAATTATTCCCTATAAATGAAGATTTAGGGGTAGAAATTCTTTGGTATGATGATATAGAAAATCCAATAGATAAGTTATCTAATATAGTTAGAAAAGGTGAAGTATTAGGAGTAGATAAAAATTTACCATCACATTTTTTAATAGATCTTATGGGGAGAAATGTTGTAAAGACATTTGTTAATTCATCAACTATTATAGATACTTTAAGAATGATAAAAGATGAAGAAGAAATTCAAATAATGAAAGAATCTTCTAGAATAAATGATGCTGTTATGTTAAAACTTTGGAAAAACTTAAAGTCTGGTTATTCTGAAAAGTATTATGCTAATATGTTATCTGAAATTTATGAAGAAGAAGGGGCTTCTGGATTTTCATTTTCTCCGATAATAGCAACAAGTCCTAATGGAGCAGATCCTCATCATGGAACAGGAAAAGATAAAATTAAAGATGGGGATAGTGTAGTTTTAGATATTGGAGGAAAGTATAAAAATTACTGTTCAGATATGACTAGAACTGTATTTATAGGTAAAGAGCCAAGTAAAGAGCATGCTGAAATTTACAATATAGTAAAGAATGCAAATGAAAATGCAATTTCTATCATTAAAGAAGGGGTTAAATTTTCAGATATAGATAAAGCGGCTAGAAATTTAATAACTGATGCTGGATATGGAGAATACTTTACACATAGAACAGGGCATAGTATAGGAATTGAATGTCATGATTTTGGTAATGTAAGTTCTGTTAATGATGATGAAGTTAAGGCTGGCATGATATTCTCTGTTGAACCTGGAATTTATCTTAAGGATAATATAGGCGTTAGAATAGAGGATTTAGTTCTTGTAACTAAAGATGGATGTGAAGTTTTAAACTCTGTTAGTAAGGAAATAACTATATTATAGACTTAGAATAATGAAAAGTGAATTGCATAGCAAATAAGTCAGAATGTTTTAGGGTTATCATAATAAGTTAATAAAAATTAGCACTAATCTTTACAAGATTCAGTGCTTTTTTTTGTTCTTAATTTTTATATCAAGTTAGATTAATTTAATAAATTCATATTGCAACTATTGGTTGTCAAAAGTGTTAGGTTTAATTGATAGATAGTAAAAAAGTTAACATGATAAACTTAATATAGAGGTGATAATAGTGAAGTTTAATATAAAAATTCAGAACTTAAGAAAGAAAAAAGGGCTATCTCAAGAAAGTTTAGCAGAAATTATAGGGGTATCAAGACAAGCAGTAGCTAAATGGGAAGCAGGAAATACTTATCCAGAGGTCGATAAGTTAATTAAGTTGAGTAATTTATTTGGAGTAAGTATAGATAAATTGTTAAAAAATATCGAGGATGAATGCAGCAAAATAGAAGATGAAAAATATAGTGAAATAGATGAGAAAATAATAGATTTTTTATGTAAAGCAAAAAAAGCTACATATGCTAGTAGTGGTAATAAAGTAGATTCATCAAGGCCTAAGTCACATGATTTAATGTATTGTGAAGAGGAGTATAAATATATTGATACATATTTAGGTAGTGAAAGATTTAGCGGTGAAGAAGCAATATGGATAGCAAATAAACCCTATTGGGCTATGAATTATTCTGGGAGAGTATTAGATGAGTCTTTTTCAGGAAAATTTCTAAAGGAAGTATTGTCAGCTGTTACTAAAGAACATCCATATAGAGGTCCATTGATATATCAAAATGGGGATTATAAATATCATTGTATTGTTAATGGTGAATTTGAATGGTTTAATGGCTACGAAGAAATATACTTTAATGAGAAAAAAATATATGAATGTATATTTCATGGAGGGGTTGTTTTTTAAAGGAATAAATTTCTAAAATATTAATAAATAATGTATAATTGATTTGAGAAAGAGGAGAGGGTTATATGATAATATTTAAGAGTGTATTAAGCTCCTAGCAATCTGCACTATATACACTATTTTGTTAGGAGCATAATTTAAAATACTAATAAAAGAGTTTTGTGCAGTTTTGCAGAAATATTTACGAGTTTTATAGTAGATAGGAGCAAAATTATGAAGTATAAGAAGGCACAAGACATATTACCACAAGATTTAATTGTTAAACTTCAAGAATTTATGGATGGTGGATATTTATATATTCCTAGAAAGGAAGAAAATAAAAAATCTTGGGGAGATAATACTGAAATTAAAAAAGACTTACTTAAAAGAAATAAAAAAATATATAATGATTTTAATAATGGTATGACAGTAAAGCAATTATCAACTAAATATTATTTAGTTGAAAACAGTATAAGAAGAATTTTAAGAGAATATAAAGATTTTTAATAAATATTAGAAGGCGTTTGTTTAAAAGCAAACGTCTTTTTTTAACATAAATAATTCAGAAAAGTTTATGTATTAGTTACATATTCCTTAGAATGGTATAATTTGTTTATTAAGTATTAAGAATTATATATAGCATTGTTATCAGGTAAAGGGGATTTAAATTGAGGAGGGGTTAACATGAGGTTTAATAAAATTACAATTGCAGTAGACATGGCAGGATGTCCTAATAGGTGTAAACATTGCTGGATAGGACATTTAAAAAATGGAAAAATATCTGAAGATGACTTGAAATATGTAGCCAATGAGTTTGCTGAATATACTGATTGTTTGGAATTTTATAGTTGGTTTAGAGAACCAGACTATCGTGATAATTATAAGGAATTATGGGAATTAGATAATAAGATAAGTAAGAATATAAAACCTAAAAGATTTGAGCTATTAAGTTTCTGGAGAATAAATAGAGATGAAGAATATGTTAGGTGGGCATATGATATTGGGGTTAGAAAATGCCAGTTAACATTCTTTGGGCTTCAGGAAAAAACTGATTATTATGTTGGAAGAAAAGGTGCATTTAATGAATTGATAAATGCTACGGAAATATTACTTAAAAATAAAATTGCTCCAAGATGGCAAATGTTTATTAATAAAGATAATATTAATGATATACAAGGTATTATTAATTTAAGTAATGAAATGAGTTTAAGTGAAAGATGTAAAGAAATTGGGGAAGAATTTATATTATTTGTACACCAAGGAAGTTGCGATGGAGAAAATGAAAAGTTATATGATATAAGAATAACAGAAGATGACTTAGTGAATATACCTAAAGAATATCATAAATATTTAGGAACCACTGAAAAAAGTATATATGAAAAACTTATTACGGATAATTCTAAGGCTACCATTGCTTCAAAAGAGCCTACTTTTTATGTTACTTCAGAGTTTGATGTATATCCAAATTACACAGCTATATCACCAGCATGGTGTTTAGGAAATTTAAAGAAAGATGGAGTTGATATAGTTTTAAATAATTATATTAATAATAATTCATTAGCTCAAAGAAATAGAGAAACAACACCTATTAGTAAAATGGTTAAAGAATGCGGATGTTCTAATAGCAAGAAATTATTTGATAAGGAAGATTACATTATATATATACTAAATAAGTATTGTAATAAAATTAAGTAAAAATAGTAACTTTAAATTTTATTAGTTATAATTACATCTTTGATGTTAGCAAAATAAATTATTTTACCTAAATATATAAGTAATATTATAAAAATAAAAGCTCCAACTCTGACGAATTGGAGCTTTATTTTCCTATATTATTTCAATAACTTTATTCATTAAGTTTATGAAATCATTTTTTACTCTAGTAGAAGTTTCTATAACTTCTTCATGATTTAGTGGTTGGTCTAAGATACCAGCAGCCATATTTGTTAGGCAAGAAATACCAACTGTTTTAATACCACTGTGATTTGCAACAATTACTTCAGGAACAGTAGACATACCAACAGCATCTCCACCCATAACTCTAGCAAATCTTACTTCAGCAGGAGTTTCATATGTAGGTCCTGAGAACATAACATATACACCTTGTTGTAAATTAATACCTAATTCTTTACCAGCCTCTAATACTTTATTTCTAAGTTCTAAGTTATAAGCTTCAGACATATCAGGGAATCTAGGACCAAACTCATTAATATTGTGCCCAAATAAAGGATTTGATCCACAGAAGTTAATATGATCAGTAATAACCATTAAATCTCCAGCTTTAAAATCTTTGTTAACAGCACCGCATGCATTTGTAACTATAAGCTTTGAAACTCCTAATAATTTCATTACTCTTACAGGGAAAGTTACTTTTTCTAATGAATAACCTTCATAGTAGTGAAATCTTCCTTGCATAGCAACAACTTGTTTGTTTCCAAGTTTACCAATAACCAAACGTCCAGCATGACCTTCTACTGTTGAAGTTGGAAAGTTTGGAATATCAGCATAATTATAATATTCTGCATCTTCAATTGTATCAGCTAAAGATCCTAATCCAGAACCAAGGATTAATCCTATTTCAGGTTTGTATTTGCTTTGCTTTAAAATATAATCAGCTGAAGCTTTAATTTGAGTTAATAAATCCATTAAAATCACCTCGTTAATTATCTTGTGTTTAAAAGTATTTCGCCAACCTTAACAACATCTCCAGCACCAACAGTAAGTATTAAATCTTTCGGTTGAACCTTTGATGCTAAATAATCAGCAACTTCTTCATGACTATGAAGGTTAATACAATTTAATCCTGTTTTTCTAATAGCATCTCCAAGTTCATCAGAAGATACTAATCCAGTATCTTTTTCTCTTGCAGCATAGATATCCATTAATATTAATTCATCAGCACAAGAGAAGCAAGTTGTAAATTCATCAAAAAGTGTTTTTGTTCTAGTATAAGTGTGTGGTTGGAATACACAATATGTTTTGTTGTGATCAATAAGTTGTGCTGTAGATAATGTTGCTTTTATTTCAACTGGATGATGAGCATAATCATCTATTATAGTAGCACCTTTAAATTCACCCTTGTATTCAAATCTTTTATGGGCACCCTTACAATCAGCTAATCCACTAATTATAGCTTCTTTAGGAATGTTTAATATTAGTGAAGTACAAATAGTTGCAAGTGAATTAAGTATATTATGCTTACCAGTTGTATTTAGTGTTACATCAAATAATTCTTCACCATCTTTACAAACTGTAAATGTAGCACAACCTTTATTATTGAATGAAATATTATTTGCAGTTACATCACCCTTTGTAAATCCATAACTCAGAGTATTACACTTTGCATAATTAAGAACTTCTAATACTCTATTATCCTCTGCACAACCAACTAGATATCCATCAGCTGGAATTAAATCAGAGAATTTTTTAAAAGTATCTTCAATATGGTTTATATCTCTATAATAATCTAAATGATCAGCATCTATATTTAATATTATTCCTATATAAGGATAGAATTTTAAAAATGAAGCTTTATATTCACAGGCTTCTGTTACGAAATATTCACTTTCACCAATTTTATAATTTCCATGAATAGCATCAACATCTCCACCAACCAATATTGTAGGATCAAGATTTGCATTTAATGTTATGTGAGAAAGCATAGAAGTTGTTGTTGTTTTTCCATGAGTACCAGCAACAGCAACGTTATATTTATGGCCCTTCATTATATAGCCCAAAAATTCAGCTCTATCCATTAATTCTATATTTTTATTTTTTGCTTCAATTATTTCAGGGTTAGTAGAAGGAATAGCAGCAGTATATACTACTAAATCAACATTTTTAAGATTTTCACCTTTATGCCCTATGTAAATTTCAGCACCAGACGCTCTTAATTTATTTAAAACTTCAGATTCTTTGGCGTCAGATCCAGATACCGTATATCCTTTTGTTAATAAGACAGCAGCAAGTCCACTCATACTTACCCCGCCGATTCCAATAAAATGTACTTTTCTATTTTTACTTGTATTCAAATCAAAAGACAATATATCAACCCCTTTAATTATAATATGAGATTCCTATTTTTAATATTTAATGAGAATACTATATGTAACTTAAATTAACTAAATTAAAATTTAGACTCTCATTTAAATATATATTTATAATTATATACAAATTTGCTAGGTTGAACACAAAAAATAAAAAATATATAAAATATTTTATTAAAAAAAGAACAAAATTATATATATGAAGCAAAACATTTATAAATGGAAGAAAAAAGATAAAATTTTATATTTAAAGATAGAAAGTAGCTTATATTAAGAATTAGTGATAAATAACTTAAAAAAGTATTGATAATGTAATGAATATAGAATAAAATATGAATATTCGGGTGAAATAAATTGAAAAAATTCGTGTTTTTGAGAAAAAAAGGAAGGTGGATTAAGTGGAAAAATTAAGTAGAAATAATAGAGTTGTAGCCATTACAAAGATATTAATCGAAACTCCTAATAAAGTTATAGGTCTAAATAGATTTTCGGAACTTTTAAATGCAGCTAAGTCTACTATTAGTGAAGATATAGTAATAGTGAGAGAGGTATTAGAGAAATTAGAAATGGGATCTATAGAAACTATTTCGGGTGCAGCTGGAGGAATTAAATTTATTCCTGCAATGGGTCAAAAGGCAAGAGAAGATTTTGCAAATGAATTATGTGAAGCATTACTAGAAGATGGAAGAATTGTACCAGGTAATTTTGTTTATTTAACTGATATAATGTACAATCCACAAATAGTAAGTAAAGCAGGAGTTATTTTAGCTTCACATTTTCAAAATATGAATATTGATTATATAGTTACAGTTGAAACAAAAGGAATTCCTTTAGCTTATGAAGTAGCTAAAAGTCTTGGTATAGAGCTTGTAATAATAAGAAAAGATAATAAGATTACTGAAGGACCAACAGTTACAATTAATTATGTATCAGGTACAAGCGGAAGAATTCAACAGATGGCATTAGCTAAAAAATGTATGAAGCCATCAAGTAAATGTGTATTTATAGATGACTTTTTAAGGGGTGGAGGAACGGCTGAAGGAATTAGAGCTCTTTTAAAAGAATTTGAGAGTGAATTAGTTGGAACAGGAGTTCTTGTAGATAATGTTGGAATAGAAAATAAGAGAACTACTGAGTATATTTCAATTATTGATTTAGAATACAATAAAGAAGAGGAAAGACTTAACGTTAGACCATCTGCATTTATAAAATAGTATAAATACAGTTGCTTTACAATAATATATGGAAAAATTTAAAAAAAATTAAGTAAAAAAAAGGATTTTTAAACTTTTTATAGAAATAAATTATTATAAAGCAACTGGAGGTGTAGTGAAATGACAATCACAGACGTTAGAATTAGAAAGATAGCAGCAGAAGGAAAAATGAAAGCTATAGTTTCTATAACATTTGATAATGAATTCGTTGTTCATGATATTAAAGTTATCGAAGGACAAAATGGTTTATTTATTGCAATGCCAAGTAGAAAAACACCGGATGGAGAATTTAAAGATATTGCTCATCCAATAAACACAGATACTAGGGAAAAAATTCAAGAATCTATTTTAAAGGCTTACGAAGCTGCAGTAGAGGAAGAAAACGTTGTTATAAATGAATAATAATGTAAGTAAGAGGAATATATATCTATATATTCCTCTTATTTTATTATTTTTTTGAAGAGTTGAAATACTTCATTTAATGCAATATAATATATAGGAAATATGCACGAACGTTTTAGGATAAAATTTATATTTTATCCTTAAATTTTATAGAGAGGTGAGTTTATGTATAAATGTGCTCTAATATTAGCAGCGGGTCAAGGAAAGAGAATTAAATCAGATTTACCTAAAGTCTTACATAAGGTTTGTGGAAAAGAAATGGTTAATCATGTAATTGACACATTAAGAAAAGAAAATATAGAAGATATAAATGTAATTATAGGTAAAGGTGCTGACTTAGTTAAGAAAAATACTAAATCAAGAAATATTAGCTATTCAGTACAAGAAGAACAACTAGGTACAGGTCATGCTGTTAAGTGTGCTATCGATTTCTTAAAAGGGAAAAAGGGAACAGTTGCAATTTTTAATGGAGATGCGCCCTTAATAACAGAAGAAACAATAGAAGAGCTATTTAAGACACATAAAGAGAGTGGAAACAGTGCAACTATACTTACTTCAATTCTAAATGATGCTTCAGGATACGGAAGAATTATAAGAAAAGGAAATGAAGTATTAAAGATAGTTGAGCATAAAGACTGTAATGATGAAGAGCTAAAAGTTAAAGAAATAAACTCAGGAATGTACTGCTTTGAAATTGAGAGCTTAGTTGAATGTTTAGGAAACCTTTCTAATAATAATTCTCAAGGAGAATACTATTTAACAGATGTAATTGGAATGTTAAAAGAAAAAAATGAGAAGGTTGGAGCGCTTGTAATAAGTTATGAAGAAACATTAGGAGTAAACTCAAGAGTGCAACTTGCAGAAGTTGAAGCTGTTTTAAGAAAAAGAATAAATAATAAACACTTAGAAAATGGTGTAACTATAATTGATCCTAATACAACATATATTGGAATTGACGTAGAAATAGGTCAAGATACTATAATATATCCTGGAAATGTTCTTGAGGGAAATACTGTGATAGGAAAAAATTGTGTTCTATATCCAAATTCAAGAATAAATAATAGTGTTATTGGCGAGGGTGTAGATATACAATCATCGGTAATATTAGAAAGTAAAATTGGAAATCATACTACAGTTGGGCCTTTTGCGTATATTCGCCCAGAATCTGTTATTGGAAATAATGTAAGAGTTGGAGATTTTGTAGAAATAAAAAAATCTACAATAGGAAATAATACTAAAGTGTCTCATTTAACATATGTTGGTGATGCTGAGGTCGGTGAAGGTTGTAACTTTGGATGTGGAACTGTTACTGTTAACTATGATGGGAAGAATAAAAATAAAACTATCATAGGAGATAATAGCTTTATTGGATGTAACACAAATTTAATTTCACCAGTTACTGTAGAAGATAACACATATATTGCGGCTGGTTCTACTATTACTAACAATGTAAAGAGTGGAGAACTAGCAGTTGCTAGAGCAAAGCAAAGAAATATTAAAGGCTGGGTAGATAAAAAAGGTCTTATTAAGAAAAAATAATATATATTAAACTATAAGATAAGTATGGCAAAAGTCATTGCAAATTAAGGAGGGTCTCACAATTATGATAGCTCATGGGAAAAAAATAAAAATATTTACAGGAAATTCGCATCCAGAATTAGCAAAAGAGGTTGCGGATTTATTAGGAATACCACTAGGAAATGCTAAGGTTTCAACTTTTAGTGATGGTGAAATATCTGTAGATATTAATGAAACAGTAAGAGGTGTAGATGTATTTATAGTACAATCAACTAGCTCACCAGTTAATAATAACTTAATGGAATTATTAATAATGATAGATGCATTCAAAAGAGCATCAGCTGGTAGAATAACAGCTGTTATTCCTTACTATGGATATGCTAGACAAGACAGAAAGGCAAAATCAAGAGATCCAATTACGGCAAAACTAGTTGCAGACATATTAACAGCAGCAGGAGCAGATAGAGTATTAACAATGGATTTACATGCTTCTCAAATACAAGGATACTTTAACATACCTGTGGACCATCTATTAGGTTCACCAATATTAGCTAAGAGCTTTGTTGAAAAAGGATTTAGTGATCAAGATGATGTAGTAGTTGTATCACCAGATTTAGGAAGTGTTACAAGAGCAAGAAAATTTGCAGATAAATTAAATGCACCAATTGCAATAATTGATAAGAGGAGACCAAAGGCAAATGTATCAGAAATAATGAATATTATTGGAGATATTAATGGTAAGAGATGTATATTAATTGATGATATGATTGATACTGCAGGAACTATAGCAAATGCTGCAAATGCTTTAAAAGAATTAGGAGCGAAAAATGTTTATGCGTGCTGTACTCATGGAGTATTATCAGGACCGGCATTTGAAAGAATAAATAATTCTGCAATTGAAGAATTAGTTATGTTAAATACTATTCCTCTTCCTGAAAAAGAAGGATTAGAGAAGTTTAAGTCTATTTCTGTTGCACCGTTATTTGCAGAGGCAATTAAGAGAATATATGACGATGAGCCAATAAGTAAGTTATTTGAAAATTAATGATTTATGACTGCTACATAAGTAGCAGTCTATTTTTATGTTTTTAAATATTGTGTTACAAATGTAAATTTTATAAAAACTTTATTAGTGTTTTTTTAAATATAGTATAAAATATTAATTAAGGAAGGTGAATAAAAGATGGATGATAAATTGGGAAAAATATTAATTGTAGATGATGATGCTCATATAAACGAACTTATAGATATGTATTTAAAAAGTGGAGGGTATAGTACTAAAAAGTGTTTTAATGGAAATGATGCTTGTAATATTGTAACATCAGAAAATATTGGATTAGTAATACTAGACGTGATGCTACCAGGAAAAGATGGAATTGAAGTGCTTAAATACATAAGAAAAAGTAGTGATGTGCCAGTAATAATGTTAACTGCTAAAGGCGAAGTATTTGATAAAGTGCTAGCATTAGAATTAGGTGCAGATGATTATATGGTAAAGCCATTCGATCCTAAGGAGTTATTAGCAAGAGTTAAAGCAGTAACAAGAAGATATGTTGTTGATAATCAATCAAAGGATGTAATTAAATATTCAGATTTAACAATTGATATTGGAGCATATGAGGTAACATATAAAGAAAATATCGTAAAATTAGCTCCTAAGGAATTAGAATTACTTCATTTTATGGCAAGTAATCCTAATAAAGTTTTTACTAGAGAGCAACTTATGTATGAAGTTTGGGGATATGATTATCCTGGTGATTCAAGAACTGTAGACGTTCATATAAAAAGATTAAGAGAAAAGGTTAAAGGCGGAGAAAAATGGGAACTTCAAACAGTTTGGGGTGTTGGGTATAAGTTTGAGGTGAGATAGGTGAAGAAAAATAGTATAGTACGAAAGCTAATAATTACTTTTTCTTCAATAACTGGGGGGTTATTAATACTTGTAGGATTAGTGTTAACAGTTGGTTTTTATAGAATTAGTCATAATGAACTTATAGATACACTAAATAAGCAGTTAGATGTTGTTTCGGAAGCAGTAGGAAGTTACTTGAAATATCAAGAAGGTAGTTATGAAGAAGTGAATCGATTGTTAAAGATAACATGTTTAACTAATGATATGGACGGTATTGTGGTAGATAGGCTAGGATATGTATATATGGTATCTAATAGTGAATATAGTAACCTTAAATATACTAATATAGACATACCAGATACCCAAATGCCGACTGATGGAAATGTTGTTTATAGAAAAATTCTAATAAAAGAAACTTATGATTCAAAAGTAGGGGCATTTATAAAACCTATTTATTCTAATGATCAATTAGATGGATATATAATAATGGTTGAAAATGATCCTATAAATGAAAAACATACAGTAATTATAATATGGATATCTATTATATTAGCAATAATAGTTGCAGGTGCTATTGTAAAGTATTTTGCTCAATTATTATTAGTGCAACCAATAGAAGAAATTAACAAGGCTGCTAAAAGATTAGCAAAAGGTAATGTGGCAGAGAGAGTAAAGGTTAATGGGAACAATGAAATAGGAGAATTGGCCCAATCATTTAATAGTATGGCCCAATCTATAGAAGAGTCGGACAATATTAGAAAAGAATTTATTTCGAATGTTTCTCATGAATTACGTTCGCCTATAACTTCAATAAAAGGATTTATTGGAGGAATATTAGATGGGGTTATACCAAGAGATAAGGAAAATTATTATTTAAAGATTGTTTATGATGAAGTTGATAGATTAGCTAGACTTGTTAATGATTTATTAGATATATCAGCAATGGAATCTGGAAAATTTAATATGAGCATTTCAGAGTTCGATATTAATCAGACAATAAGTTTGTGTATATTAAATTTAGAAAATAAAATACAAGCAAAAGGATTAAATGTTAAAGCAACATTTCATGAAAAAAGATGTTTTGCAATAGGTGATAGAGATAGGATACTTCAAGTTGTTACTAATTTACTTGAAAATGCAATTAAATATAGTGATGATAATGGGCAAATAGAAGTTAATATATCAACAAAGGGTGAAAAAATATTTGTAAGTATATTTAACTCAGGTAATACTCTTTCAGAACAAGATTTAAACCATATTTGGGATAGATTTTATAAGAGTGATAAGTCAAGAACTAATAAGATTAGTACGGGGTTAGGTTTACCGATAGTTAGATTAATATTATCACAGCATAATCAAGATATCTGGGCAGAAAATGTAGAGGATAGAGGGGTAAGATTTATCTTTACATTACGAAGGAACAACTAAGGGAATAAGTTGCAATTTTAATATCAAAAATTAGATTTTACTATATTATTCGAAATATTAATTTTAAAATATACAATATTTCAATAATCGGAGGTAGATATGAATAATAGAGAAGACAGAAAAGGAAAAGTATCAAATACTCCACAAGGTAGGATATCTAATATAATTTTTGAAAAGAAAAATAATACTCAAGCAAGAGTAAAGTTTGGTGTTAAGATAATTCTGTATGTAGTAATAGCAGGATTTTTAGGAGCAATTATATCTAATATAAATATCAAAAATAAGTATGGTGGGGTTATCCAGCAGGTTAAGGAAATTAAAAAAAGTACAGATATGGTTATATTAGATTATACAAAAGTTATAAAGGAAGTATCCCCATCATTAGTTAGTATTAGTGATTCAGAAGAAAAACTTGTTAAAAACAGTTATTTTGAAGGAAATACAACAGGAGTTATAATAGATTCAAGTGGAATAATATTAACCAATTATTCTGCTATTAAAGAGAAAAAACATATATATGTAAAGTTATCATCTGTAGCAGCAATGCCGATAGAAGCTCAAATATTAGTTGAAAATGAAGCTAGAAATTTAGCAATAATAAAAATAGAATTTGAAGGAGAGTTACAACCTATAAAAATGGCAGAACCTAAGACTATAAAAGAAGGTCAAGGAATAGTTGTATTAGGAAATGCTATAGGAGATGAATATATAGGGAGTTCGATACCGGGAATTATTACATCAAAAAATGAAAAGTTAATTTTAGGGGATGGAAAAGAGCAATTGCTTTTACAAATAAATGCTCCTATTAATGAGAAAAATACTGGTGGTGCAATTTGTAACTCTAATGGTGAATTAGTTGGAATCGCAGATTTATCTATTACTAAAGAACGAAATGAAGAAGGACTTTATTATGGAATGCAAATGGAAGAGCTTCAAGATATGATTAATTCAACAAATACATTTAAGAAGATTCTAGGAATAAATGAGGGTGGGGTAATAGTAGATGAAACTAGAAATTTTAGTGGTTTCTACATACAGGAGTTGGATAAAAATGGAAATGCGTATTTAGCTGGTATTAAACCTACAGATATAATCATAGAAGTAAATGGATATGAAATTGTGAATGTTGATGATTTAATAAAATTACTACAAGATAAGAAAAAAGATGATATATTACATTGTAAGGTATTGAGTGAAGGCGAAATGAAAAATGTAGATATCAAAATATTGTTATAAAAAGCTTTAGACTAATTCTAACAAAGAGTTAGTCTAATTTTTTTAATAAGTGAGAATCTAAATTTTTTAATTTAGTTAATCGAACTTACACCTGCGAATAGAAGTGAGCAGTGTGTTTCATAATAAATAATAAAAAACTTTCATTGTTGAAAAAAATGGTATAATATAAAATAGTCACTTTAAAAGTAACGGAGGAATAAAAATGTTTTTAATAGTTGGATTAGGAAATCCAGGAAAAGAATACGATGGGACAAGACACAATATAGGATTTGCGGCTGTAGATTATATTGCTGATAAGTATAATATAGAATTAAATAGGATAAAATTTAAAGGTGTATTTGGTGAAGGGTTTATAGAAGGAAAAAAGGTAATATTATTAAAGCCAACTACGTATATGAACTTAAGTGGAGAAAGTATTAGAGAAGTAATAAACTTTTATAAAATTTCAAATGAAGAAGTAATTGTGATGTATGATGATATTAGCTTAGAAGTGGGCAGATTAAGAATTAGAGAAAAAGGTAGCCATGGTGGGCATAATGGAATAAAAAGCATTATAGCTAACTTAGGCACTGATGTATTTCCGAGGATTAAGATTGGTGTAGGGGCACCAAAAGGAAATTTAGTTTCACATGTATTAGGAAAATTTAGTGAAGATGAAATTGAAGTTTTAAGGGAAACAATAAAAGCTTCAGCTGATGCAGTAAGCATAATGATGAAATCGGATACTAAAGAAGCTATGAATAAATTAAATGGGTTTAATGCATGTAAAGAAAGTTAAAGAGAATTTATGGAAGGTGATAAAATGAGGTTACAAGGGCTATTACAACCCTTACAAGAAAATGATAAGTTTATTACAGCAATAAATAGTATAAAGAATAGAAGATTTCCAATAAATATAGCTGGGTTATCGGAATCTGGGAAAAGCTATATAATAGATGGAATATTTAATGAAATAGATAATTCATTAGTTGTATTAACACATAATGAGCTTGAGGCTAAAAACTTATATGAAGATTTAAGTCTTTATTCTACTAATGTATATTTTTTACCTATAAGGGAAGTTGTATTTTATAATGTTGATGCAATTTCAGGAGATCTTAGGTGGGCAAGATTAAAGGTAATAAAAGAGATACTTAATAATAAAGACAAAAAAATAATAGTTACATCAGTAGATGCTATAACTGCATTATATACACCTAGACAAAAGTACTTAAATTATATTATTACTATAAAAAATGGTGATGAAGTAGATTTAAAAGATATTTCAAAAAAATTAATTGAATGTGGATATGAAAGAGTTGAAGTAGTAGAAGGAAAAGGTGAATTTTCATTTAGAGGAGGGATATTAGATGTTTTCCCTCCTACAGCTGTTTATCCGTATAGAATTGAGCTTTTTGGTGATGAAATAGACTCTATTAGAACTTTTAATATAGAATCTCAAAGAAGTATTGAAAAGGTTAAGTCTATAGAAATTTTTCCGGCAAAAGAAGTAATTGTAGATGAAGAAGCGAAGAACAGAGCAAATGATAAAATGATTAGTGAACTTGATTCTATAATTGAAAAATCCAATAATAAAAATAATGATCAAGTTGATAAAATAAAGAGAATAATTAATAAGAACTTAGAGATGTTAAATGAAACTTCAACATTTGAAACGGTAGATAGCTATTTACCTTTCTTTTATGAAGACATGGAATCTCTTTTTGATTATTTAGATGGATATACGTTTATTATTGATGATTTAAAGAGATGTGAGGGTAAAATTCAAAGTATATACTATGAATTTAATGAAAATTATTTAGCATTTCTTCAAAGAGGGGACATATTGCCTTCGCAAAATAAATTATTAATAGATAAGGAAGAATTGTTCATAAAGTTAGAAGGAACTGATGTTATTACATTAAGCCCATTTGATTCGAAATCAGATATGTTATTTCCAGTCACAAGTGTAGAATTAAATCAAATTACATCTAATAATTATAATGGACAATTAGATTTATTAATTGAAGATATAAAAGTAAGAAAATCAAATGGGTTTAGAACTTTAATACTAGCAGGGACTAGAACTAGAGGAGAGAGATTAGTAAAAACGCTTAGAGAAAGAGATGTTGAAAGCGTTTATAAAGATCAAGTAGATAATATTGAGTTAGGTCAAGCGGTAGTTACATTTGGAAATTTAATAAAGGGATTTGAATACCCAGATTTAAAGGTATGTGTAATATCTGATAAAGAAGTATTTGGTGAAGCTAAGAAGTCATTACCTAAAAAGACAAATAAGAAAAAAGGTGTAGGTAAAATCACTAGTTTTGCAGAATTAAAGCCAGGAGATTACGTTGTACATGCAAATCATGGGATAGGTGTGTTTAAAGGAATTAAGCAAATTGATATAGCTGGTAATACGCGAGATTATCTAGATATTGTTTATGATAAGGGTGATAAACTTTATGTTCCAGTTGATCAATTAGATTTAGTTCAAAAATATATTGGAAGTGAAGGAAAAACACCTAAAATAAATAAGCTTGGTAGTAATGATTGGCAGAAGGCAAAAGCAAAAGTTAGAAAATCTATAAATGAGATTGCAGAAGATTTGGTGAAGTTATATGCGGCTAGAGCTGCTTTAAAAGGTTATAAATATTCTAAAGATACAGAGTGGCAAATGCAATTTGAAGACGAATTTCCATATGAAGAAACACCAGATCAATTATCTTCATTAGAGGAAATAAAGCATGATATGGAATCAGATAAGCCTATGGATAGATTGCTTTGTGGAGATGTAGGTTATGGTAAAACCGAGGTAGCTATAAGAGCTGCGTTTAAAGCTGTTATGGATGGAAAGCAAGTTGCTTTTCTTGTTCCAACAACTATATTAGCAGAACAGCATTATAAAAATTTGAAAAAAAGATTTTCAGATTTTCCAGTAAAAATAGATATGATAAGTAGATTTAGAACTGCAAAGCAACAAAAGGCGACTTTGCAGGCTTTAAAAGAAGGAAACGTAGATATATTAATTGGAACTCATAGACTAGTATCAAAAGATATTTCTTTTAAGGATTTAGGATTATTAATAGTTGATGAAGAGCAGAGATTTGGAGTTGCACAAAAAGAAAAAATTAAGTCTTTAAAGAAAAATGTAGATGTGCTTACATTAAGTGCAACACCTATTCCAAGAACTCTTCATATGTCACTTACTGGTGTTAGAGATATATCAGTTATAGAAACTCCTCCAGAAGAAAGATATCCAATTCAAACATATGTTGTAGAACAAAATGATCAACTTATTCGAGATGCAATATTAAGAGAAGTAGGAAGAGAAGGGCAAGTTTATTTTGTATATAATAGGGTAGAAAGTATACAAAGTATGGCAAATTATATAAGGGAATTAGTGCCAGAATGTAAAGTGGGAATTATACATGGTCAGATGACAGAAAAAGAACTTGAAGCTGAAATGATAAACTTTATGCAAAAAGAATATGATGTTTTAGTATGCACAACTATAATAGAAACAGGTATCGATATACCAAATGTAAATACAATGATAGTAAACAATGCGGATAAAATGGGATTATCTCAATTATATCAACTAAGAGGAAGAGTTGGGCGTTCAAATAAAATAGCTTATGCATACTTTATGTACACTAAAGATAAGGTATTAACTGAAGTTGCTGAAAAGAGGCTTAAGGCTTTAAAAGATTTTACAGAGCTTGGCTCAGGATTTAAAATAGCTATGAGGGATTTAGAAATAAGGGGAGCAGGAAATATGATGGGATCCTCTCAACATGGTCATATGGCTGCTATAGGATATGATTTATATTGTAGAATGTTAGAAGATACTGTTAAGTTAATAAAAGGGGAAATAGAGCAAGAACCTATCGAGACTACAGTTGATATTAAGATTGATGCATATATTCCATCTTCATACATAGAAGATGAAATACAAAAAATTGAGGTTTATAAAAAAATAGCAGCAATTGAAAATATGAATGATTATAATGATATCAAAGAAGAGTTAGAAGATAGATATTCAATTGTTCCGGAAGCTGTTTATAACTTAATGGATATAGCATATATTAAAAGTTTAGCTAAGGTTATTTTGATTGAAGAAATAAAGGAAAATCAAAAGGAAGTAAGATTTAAATTCCAAAAGGGATATAAGAATATTAATAAAATATATGAAGTGCTTTTAAGAAAATATAAAGATAAGGTAGTATTATATTTTGGAGAAACTCCATTTTTTGCTGTAAGAATTAATTCTCTTAAGAAAGAAGAGATGTTGAATTTTTATAAAGAGCTTCTTAAGGAATTAATTGAAAATTCACGTAAAAAATAGACAGTAAAATTTGAATAAAAAGGATATTACTGATATACTAATTTATATAACAAATTATTATTTAAGTAAAGTGAGGGAAACAAATTGAGAAAAATAAAAAATATAGTAGTGGTAGCTGCTATAACTGCAATGGCCTTTTCTATAACAGGATGTAAAATGATAGAAAAGACTCCAGAAGCTATACAAAAAACTGTTTTAGCAAAGGTTGGAAATGAGAAAGTTACTATGGCTGATGTTAATAGTGAATTACAAGCAGACATAGACTATTTAGTAGAGACATATGGTAAAGATTATGAAAATACTATGGATGATAGTTTAAAAGAAAAGTTAAAAACTGCTAGAACACAAGTATTAGAACAATTAGTTAATGATAAAGTTTTAATAACTAAGGGAACTGAACTTGGATATATTCCATCAGATGATGAATTGGCTACTGCAATAGAAGAAGAAAAAGCAAAGTTCACAGAAGCATATGGTGGAGAAGATGGATTAAAGCAAGCATTAGAATATTATGGTATGACTGATGAAAAATTTAATTCATTTATAGAAAATATGGTTAAAACTGATAAAGTTAAAGAAGCTATAACAAAAGATGTAACTGTAAGTGATGAAGAAGTTCAAAAATATTATAATGATAATATTGATAAATATACAACTAAGCCAGGGGCAAATGCTAAACATATTTTATTTGAAACTGAAGAAGAAGCAAAAGCAGCTAAGAGTAAAATTGATTCAGGAGAAGCTACTTTTGAAGATTTATATTCACAATATGAAGCTAATAAATCCACAGGAACTAAGCCTTTATCAGAAGACTTGGGATATGTTGCAAATGAACAAGAAGGTTTTGATACAGATTTCTTAGCTGGATTTAAGACTTTAAAAGATGGTGAAATTTCAGCGCCTGTTAAAAGTTCGTTTGGATATCATATAATTAAAGTTGAAGGTGTTCAAACTGAAAGTAAAGTAACTTCACTTGATGATGTTAAAGATAATATAAAGTCTACTTTATTAAGTCAAAAACAACAAGAAGTATACAACTCAACATTAGAACAATGGAAAAAAGATTTAAATGTTAAGTTATATGAAGATAAATTATAATTATTAATTAAAGGTCAAGCAAAATTTAGATTTTGCTTGACCCTTTTTGTATTTAGAATACCACAGGTTCGACCTGTGGTTCCGGAAAGCTTCTAGCGGTGAGTAGAAATAAAAAAACCTCCGTTGTAAAATTATAGTAGGTTTGCCGACCACAACTATAATACAAGGAGGTATCCAATATGGATAATAGTAGTTTAG
>NZ_JADPEL010000024.1 GCF_015667795.1 Clostridium sp. D53t1_180928_C8 | reverse complement strand
CCGCCAGCGTTCGTCCTGAGCCAGGATCAAACTCTCACTAAAAAGTTTAATCATTTGCTCAAATTACTTTGAGTCTTGTTTTAAGACTCTCAAAAGAATTGCTGGTTTACTTTAACTATATTCTGTTCAATTTTCAAAGACCATTTACTCTGTCGCACCGAAGCGACTTCCTTATCTTATCATTCTTGCCGATTCATGTCAACAACTTTTTGAAAAGTTTTTTTCATGTTATCTTAAGAAATCTCATCACTTCTGATTCGTTAATTAACGTATGTCATCAGCGACGAGATTTATCTTATCATGATTTACCTATTATAATTATTAAAATTAATCATTTAAATCAAATTATTCCTATAATTCTATCTTTTAATACTATTTTCTTTATTATTCTACTATTGATACACTAGGTATAGTTTAATATAAATAATCCTATATTTCCATTAACTCTCCCAATTATTAAATATTACTTCTTTAAAAATTAATATTTAAAATCATATTTGATTCCTTATTACCTACACATTTAATATTAATTCTAATAAAATCTCTTTAACTATACATTATTCTATTTATTTTTTATATCGTAGTATAATGAATCCATTTTCCCTTCCAAATCCTTGGAACAGTAACTAATGTCTTAAAGAATTCGTCACTTGATAAAATTAGATATACTAATACCGGATTAAGCTTTAATACAAATGCACAAGTAATACCTAAAACTATCTTTAATACCCATAATGTTACAACATCATTTATAGCACAAAATACAGTATCTCCAGCCCCTCTTAAGACACCTGCCAAAGTTGTAACTGTAACTGATTGAAATAATAACAAAAATGCAGATACATACAACATATCTTTTATTAGTTTCGCTGTTTCATTAGATGCCTTTATAAAAGATGGTGATATTGGCCTTATTAATATTATTCCAATAACAATGATTATTCCTAATAAAAAGCTAAGCTTTACTAAAAGCTTTGAAAAATTTAAAACTTCTTTCTCATGTTTTTTACCTTCTCCAATAAGGTTTCCTACAATTATAGCTGCTCCTCCACCAAATCCCATAATCGCAATACCTGCTAATTGTTGAAATACATTAATAAAACTATTTGCAGCTATTACATTTGATCCTAATCTTCCAATTATAGCTGCTTGTACCGAAATTCCTAGCCCCCAGTTTATTTCACTTAATAGAACCGGTAAACTATACCTTGCTATACTTCTCCAATACATACGAGTTTTTCTGCATATATCTTTTAATTTATATCCAATTTGATTTTCAAATTTATACATATATATAATCACTAATAAGCTTTCAAATATTCTACTTATTAGTGTTGCTACTGCTGCCCCTTGAATTTCTAATCGTGGCATGCCCAAATGACCAAAAATTAAAATATAATTTAAAAATACATTTAATACAAAAGACAAACCATATATATACATAGATATTTTAACATTCTGTATACTTCTAAGTCCCATTAAGTAAACGCCTGTAAAAGCAGAAAATATATATGAAATACCTACAATTTTTATGTATCTAGCACCATATTCTATAACCATATGTTCATTGGTAAAAATTGATACTACCTGTTTTGGAAAAGCTAGTACTACTATAGAGCCTAGTAATCCACCTACAACGGCTATTCTCATCATAAATGCCATAATTGATTTTATTGAATTAGTATCTTCTTTACCCCAATATTGTGAATTTAAAACCATAGCTCCGGATGCTAGTCCAAAAATTAATGTTGTAAAAATGAAATATGGCTGATTTGCCTGTGAAATTCCAGCTAACTGTAACTCATCTATATTTCCTATCATTAATGTATCAGTTACACTTACCCCAACATTAATAAGATTTTGTATTGCTATCGGTATTGCTATTAATAGTAATTTTTTTAATAAACTTTTTTCTCTTTCACTCATTTCTACCCTCTCACAAATTAAACTTTATTATATATTTATAATTAACAACCTTTTTATTCCTACACTGTAATTATATACAACAACATTTTATTATCAATAATTTATCTCATAATTATAAATTTCGTATAAAATACTAAAACCACAATGCGTAATGATTAGTACTATCATACCTTTCATTATACATTGTGGTTAATTATTAAATATTAAATTATATATTCAGCTTTAAACCAATTCTTTTCTTATGAAGCTATTCTTACTAACCTTAAATGGTACTTTTACTTTACACATCATACCTGGATGTGGACAACCTTCAATAGCTTCTCCCTCTTCATTATAAAGTTCTTCAACTATAAAGCTTTCTCCTACTGTATCTGGAGATAAAATTTCAACTTTATCGCCCTTTACAAATTTATTTCTTTGCTTACATAGTGCAATTTGACTTTCTTCATCATATTCATGCACTATAGCAACAACATCATACTCTCTAACATGATCATTTGTATGATAAATAATTGCATCATTTTTAGGCTCATTAAAGAAGAAACCTGTATTATATTCTCTATGACTCACCTTATACATTTCATCTCTTAAAACTTTAGGTAATTTATAATTTTCCGGATCTTCATAATATAAATCTATTGCTTTTCTATATGCATTAACAACTATTGCAACATAGTATTCACTTTTATTTCTACCTTCAATTTTTAATGAAGAAATTCCTGCTTCTAAAAGCTCTGGTAAATGTTCTATCATACATAAATCTTTAGAATTCATTATATATGTACCATGTTGATCTTCTTCAATAGGGAAATATTGATTTGGTCTCTTTTCTTCTACTAAAGAATATTTCCATCTACAGCTTTGTGCACAAGCCCCTCTATTAGAATCTCTTCCTGTCATATAACTTGAAAGTAAACATCTTCCTGAGTATGACATACACATAGCTCCATGAACAAATACTTCTAGCTCTAATTCTTCTGGAATATGTTCTCTTATCTCTTTAATTTCCTTTAATGAACATTCTCTAGCTAAAACTACACGCTCTGCACCTAAATCATGCCACATGTTGCAGCCTTCATAATTTACTGTATTAGCTTGTGTACTTATATGTATAGGTAAATTAGTATGTTTTTGAACAGTTCTAAAAACTCCAAGATCTGATACTAAGACTGCATCAACCTTAGCTTCTTCAAGGCTTTTTAAAAACTCTGGTAGTTTTTCTATACCTTCATTTCTTGGCATTACATTTACTGTACAATATATTTTTTTACCTAAACTATGAGCAAGTTCTGCGCCTTCTTTTATTTCTTCAAATGAAAAATTTTGTGCTGCTGCTCTTAGTGAAAATGCTTCTCCACCGAAATAAACTGCATCAGCTCCATATTGAAAAGCAATTTTTAACTTTTCAAGACTTCCAGCAGGTGCTAAAAGCTCTGGTTTTTTATATTTTATTGACATTATATCTCATCCTTTTACTTAGGTTTTTTACTTATAATATCATTTTTCATCTTAATAAACAATCTTAAAATATTACCTATCTAATGTTTTAAAAATAGCATCTCTACATATATTAATTGCTTTATCAATTTCATTATTATTTATATTAAGTGGAGGATTAAAATATAGAACATTTCCTAGTGGACGAAGAATTAAACCATTTTTTAAAGCCTCTTTATATACTTCATAACCAACTCTTAATTTACTATCAAATCTTTCTTTCGTATTTTTATCTTTAACAAGTTCAATAGCATTAATCAATCCAATACTACGTATTTCACCTATATTAGGATGCTCTATTAAAGAATCTCTTAATTTCTGTCTTAAATACTTAGCTGTTACAGAAGCTCCCTCTAAAATATTATCTTCTCTTAAAATTTTCTGAACTTCTAAAGCTGCTGAGCAACCTAGCGGATTTCCGCTATATGTATGACTATGCATAAAAGCTTTCCCTTTATTATAATCATCATAAAAAGCATTATATATTTCATCTGTTGTTATAGTTATTGCCATAGGCATATATCCTCCAGTAAGACCTTTTGATACACACATTATATCTGGACTAATATCTGCGTGATCAAATGCAAACATTTTACCCGTTCTACCAAATCCAGTAGCAATTTCATCTGCAATTAATATAACTCCATACTCATCACAAATCTTACGTAATTTTTTTAAATATAATGCTGGATATATCCTCATTCCTGCACTTCCTTGAACTAATGGCTCTATAATAATTGCACAAGTATTTTCTCCATGTCTTTCAAATGCTTCTTCTGCTTTTTTAAAACATTCACAATTACAGTCTTCTCTGTTTTTACCATAAATACATCGATAACAATCAGGTGCTTCTATATGAATAGTATCCATTAACATTGGTTTATATATTTCTGTATATAAATCCATACTTCCTACAGATAACGCCCCAATAGTTTCTCCATGATATCCATCAGCTAAACACATAAAGCCCTTCTTTTTAGTATTTCCTGTTTGCTGTTGATATTGAAAGCTCATTTTTAAAGCACATTCAACAGATGCAGAACCATTATCAGAGAAATTAAATTTTGTAAGGCCCTTTGGTACTACTTTAACTAGCTCTTCACATAGTTTAATAGCAGTTTCATGTGTAAAATTCGCAAATATAACATGTTCTAAAGAATCTAATTGCCTTTTTATTGCTAAATTTATCTTAGGATTACAATGACCTAAAAGATTACACCACCATGAGCTTATTATATCTATATATTCTTTTCCAGTATCATCATAAAGATATACTCCACTTCCTCTTTTTATAACTATAGGTGGTAATTCTTCATAGTCTTTCATTTGTGAGCATGGATGCCAAATGTACTTTAAGTCCTTTTCCTGTAAATTCATATTAATTCCCCCTAAAATACTCATTATAATTTTCTTAACAACTTCTCTAATTGTATCACCTATCAAATATATTGTAAATCAAACTATTCGAATTAGTTAACAATCAAAAAGAACCACTATTACTAAAATTTATATCTCTAGTGGTACTTATCATTTTCTAATATTTTTATTACAATGATAGTAAGAGATAATTAAATTCGAGGTGCAATAATGGATAAAATAATGAGACCTGTATGGGCTGAAATAGATTTAGATACACTTGCAAATAATATGAGAAATATAAAAAAATTAGCTGGCAACAAGGAAGTTATGGCTGTAGTAAAAGCCGACGCATATGGACATGGTGCTTTAGATGTAGCTCCTTGCCTTTTAGAAAATGGAGCTTCAAGACTAGCTGTTGCAATGCTTACTGAAGCAGTTGAACTTAGAAATAATAATATTACAGCTCCTATAATGATTCTTGGATACACTCCATTATATTTAGGTGAAGAGTTAATTAATTATGATATAGAACAAACAATTTATGATTTAGATTATGCTAAAGAATTATCATCATTAGCACTAAGTCTTAATAAAAAAGCAAAAGTTCATATAGCATTAGATACTGGTATGGGTAGAATTGGTTTCCTTCCTACAGATGAAAGCTTTAAGGCTATTTGTGAGATTTGTACTTTAGATGGATTAGATGTTATTGGAATCTTTACTCACTTCTCAAGTTCAGATGAAAAAGATAAAGATTATACTCAATACCAATTTAATCAAATTTATGACTTTATTAACAAGCTTGAAGATGCTGGAGTTAATATACCTTTAAAGCACGCATCTAATAGTGCTGCAATTATAGATTTACCTAATACCTATTTAGATGCTGTAAGAGCTGGAATTATTCTTTATGGATATTATCCTTCAAATGAAGTAGAAAAAGAAAACTTATCAATTAAACCAGCTTTAACATTAAAAGCTAGAATTGCTCATGTTAAAGAATTAGAAAGTGGTATGTATATTAGCTATAATAGGACTTTTAAAACATCTAGAAAAAGTAAAATTGCTACTATTCCTATTGGATATGCCGATGGATATATCAGAACTTTAAAACATGAAGCTAAAGTTATTGTTAATGGACAACTAGCTCCTATAGTAGGTAACATTTGTATGGATCAATTTATGATTGATGTCACTGATATAGATGATGTTAAACCTGGTGATGAAGTTATATTACTTGGTGAAAGCAATGGAATTAAATTTAATGCTGATAATCTTGCTAAATGCATGGATAGCATAAACTATGAAGTTCTTTGCTTATTAAAAAAGAGAGTTCCTAGAGCTTATATTAAAAACGGACAAATAATTCATGTAAAAAATAATGTATAATATTAAACTGCTCCTTAAGTAAATATTAAGGAGCAGTTACTTTCATAATTAAAGCCTATATCTTATCGCAATAATCCCCATATCCTAATTCTTTCATTTTATCCTTAGGAATAAATTTTAATGCCGCTGAGTTTATGCAATATCTTAATCCACCTAATTCTTCTGGCCCGTCTGTAAATACGTGACCCAAGTGGGAATTTCCTGATTTACTTCTAACTTCAGTTCTAAACATCCCATGGCTAAAATCTTCTTTTTCTTTTACATACCCATTATTAATAGGCTTTGAAAAAGCTGGCCATCCACATCCTGAGTTAAATTTATCCTTAGATGAAAATAGTGGTTTTCCAGTAACTATATCTACATATATACCTTCCTCAAAGTGATTATCATATTCATTAACAAATGGAGGTTCAGTACCATTTTCTTGAGTAACTTTGTATTGAAGTGGTGTTAATTTTTCTTTAAGCTCCTCTTTCTTTTTATCTGATATACTCCAAGCTTCTTCTATAAATTGCTTTCTTCCTGAACCAACATAATAAGCCTTATATCTAAATGGATTTTTCTTATAATAATCTTGATGATATTCTTCTGCCGGATAAAACTCCTCTGATTTTAATATTTTTACAACTATAGGTTTATTAAATATTTCACTTTCATTTAGTTTTAATTTATAATCCTCTGCAATTTTCTTTTGTTCTTCATCAACATAAAACACAGCTGTTTCATAGCTTCTTCCTCTATCATTAAATTGACCTCCCTCATCTGTTGGATCAATACTCATGAAGAATGCTTCTACTAATTCTACATACTTAACAACCTCTTCATCATATGTAATTTCTACAGCTTCATAATGCCCTGTTTCTGTGCTACATACTTGTTCATATGTTGGATTAACTATATTTCCACCTGTATAACCTACTACTACACTTTTTACTCCATCATATGAATCAAAGGGTTTTACCATGCACCAAAAGCATCCACCAGCAAAAATAGCTTTCTTTAAATTACTCATCATTATTGCCTCCTATACTACTATAGTCTAATTTTTATAGGTTCTATATACCAACTAGGTATATAATTTTTATAATTATCATACCATTGAATAACCCTCTTAGTTTGATTTATAGCTACATCAATCTCTTTTTCTCCAAAGGACTTAGCCCATGCAACAGTACTTATTTGATTGCTTGAAATATATAGCAGCATTAGTTTTAAAAAATCATTGGGTACATTGTTTTCAAAATATCCATTAATATATCCTGATGCAAACTCTGGACTTACTTCAGCGGACCAAACAATTCTATTGAACTCTTCCCATGGATCACCATAATCAAATCTATTAAAATCTATAATTCCCAATTCATTATTATCTGTAATTATCATATTTCCTATATGGTAATCTCCATGTTGAAAGCATTGAGGTCTATTTTTTAAAAGTTCTCTATTATCTTCAAGATATTTAATAATCTTATAATCATTTTCTAAAACAATTCCACAGGATTTATAATTCTCTATCTTTTTATCTATCTTCTTATTAAATCTTTCCTCCCAATTCTCTATATTTTCTGGTGCAGTAATACAATGAATTTCTTTTAAATATTTTCCTGATTTAACCCCTAAATTATATTGTTCTTTTTTGCTAAGCTTATCTATTTTTTCTATAGCATCTTCACCATTTATCCACGAGTATAATGAATATACAGATTTTCCAGCATTGCATATACCATAATCAATAGCAACTGACATATTTAAACTTCTTTTATTTAAATCTTTTATAATTTCAAATTCTTTTTTCTTTTTTTCATATTGTGATACATCACATATTCTAAGTAGTAAATTCTTATTATCCTTAGTTCTTATATGAAATTTTTTATCTTCTGACCATCCTTTATTGACTTCCTCTACAGATATCCATTCACTTCTATATTTTATGTCATCATATTCTCTCATTATTCTTCCCCCATTTATTACTTAAGTTTATTTAATTATAAACTAACTAAAATGCATTTTAATAAATTTAATCATATTATCTTTATTATTCTCAAATTGTGTTACCCTATTAACATTTGCACCGGAAGGATGTGGAAACCCCATAAGAATTTGATTTTCCTTTATAATTTCATTCTCCTTTAATTTTAACAATACCTCTTCAACGGCTTTTCCTAAAGGTATTAATAATATCTTTTCTGATTCATCCAATTTTTTAAATTCATTTATAAAATTATCATAAATATATCTCATTAAAAACTCACTTTTAATTAGCTTAGGAGTATGACCAGTATAATTTTCACCTTTAACAAAAACAGGATATGGTATTAAAGATATAGTATGTAATAAGTAATCTTTTTCTTCGAATAGTTCACTACAACTTTTTAAATTAAATATAGTATTAAGTTCAATTCCATCTAACATAGAAATAATATTTTTTCTTAAGCTTCCACTAAACCTAGCCGCAACCTTACATTTATATTGTATTTCCTCAATATTATCACTTATTTCTAACTCTTTTCTTGCTGTAGATATAGCTGCACTCATTTGCTGAAACCCTGGAGTTATTCCAATAATAAATATCTTTGCTTTTGGATTTAAATATTCATTATGTGGAGCATAATATATTTCTATATTTTTTTCTTTATCTACCAAAAACTTATCTACTAATATCTCCTCTTTTGTATATTTATCTTTTAATGGTAGTTGTTTTATTGCTTCTTTATAATCATATAATGTTTTTTTCATATGTACCTCTTTATCTTTAATAATTAATATACCTATTATTATATACAAATATAAAAAACAAATTAACCTATAAACTTTCTTTATATAAAGCTGTTAGAACTTTTTATAAATACATAACTTTAAAAGTAAATAAGTTACTCATTTTCACGAGTAACTTACTTAATAAATTTATTATGAATTTTTATTACTTCTTATTGTTTTATAAGCAATATATCCAAAAAAAATTATAATTAGAACTATTCCTATATATCTAAAAAAACTTTCAACATTAACTATATTATAAGTTTTTTTAGTATTTATATCATTATCATTTAATCTACATAATACCTCTTTATCCTCTTCTTGATAATTAGTGTCTTCTTGCCTTTCACAATATACTACATATCTTTGATAATTTTTAGTATATGGATGACATGTCATTAAAGTTATTAAATCTCTTCCTTCTTGTATAAGAACCTCTGATATCTGATCTGGATTTATAACTTTAGTTTCCATAACTTTATAAGTAAGCTCTCCCCACATATTAGTTACTTTAACTTCATCCCCTATCTCTAACACCTCAATATCTCTAAACATCGGATGAGTCTTCATTCCCCGATGAGCTGATATTACTGAATTAGTGTTAATTCCACCTATAGGTATAGATGTTTCACTTAAATGTGTTGCACCTTTTTTCATATTTTCTTGAGTTGCACCTAAATAAATAGGAACTTCTATATCCATTTTAGGTATAGTTAAATATCCTATAATATTCTCTTTAAATCCAATCTCTAATAAATCAAAACTAGGTAATTCATATGAAAAAGGATCTAATAAATTTTGTTGTCCTTCATTAAATATATTTTCATTATAGGTTTGCATATTACCAAACAATTCATCTATATTTTCTTTTATATCTGATGATTGATTTTCACTTTTATCTGCTACGATAACATTGGATATATCTTCCTTATAGTTAGAAATAGTTCTTTGTATTAAATAGTTATTTATTATTTTACTTGCTATAGGATATATAAAAACTAGAAGCCCTATAAAAAAAATTATAATTATGATTATCTTTTTAATTTTTTCTTTCATTTTTTATCCTACCTTTTAATTTTTTAAATATAAAAATAGATATTAAAATAATAAATACTAATATTATAAGTATAAATACATACTCCGAACTTTCCTTTTCATTATCTAATTCATTATTATTAATACTTGCTAAATACTTATCAGTATCAATTCTTGTTCCTCTTACTAATAATCTGTGAGTATTAACTGCATAAGGTGTACATGTTATTAATGTTATATAATCCTCTCCTACCTCTGCTTGTAAATCCTGTGTATCTGTAGGTTCCACAACTTTTATTTGATCAATCTTATATACTAAAATTTCAGTTAGCATTTTAATTGTAAATACATCACCGATTTCTAATTTATCTAAATCAGTAAATAATTTAGCTGATGGTAGTCCCCTATGTGCACTTAACACTGAATGATTACCTTCTCCACCTACTGGAAGTGGTGTAGTTTCTATATGCCCTACTCCACGCTTTAAAACATCTTCATTTACTCCATGAAATATAGGAAGATTAACGTCTATTTTAGGAATCTCTATATATCCCATAGTTCCATCTATATTTAAAACTTCATTATATTCACTATTTACATTATTTTCAGCTTCTTGTGAAAAAGGATCTACAATTATTGTATTTTTAAACTGCTCATTATAAATTCTTGCTTCATTTAGAATTTTTTCAATCTTTTGTTGTTGCATTTGTTCAACAGTGTAATTATATTCTTGTATTGCAGTTGTTTGAAATACATTCATAAGTAAGTTACTTACAATAGGATATAGTAATATTCCTAAACCTAATATAAATATTAAAATTATCAATATTTTCATCAATTTTATCTTCATGTTGTCACCTATAACAGAAAGGGAGAGTGTAATCCTCCCCCTAATTTTTTATATTATTATGCTCTTTTTGTTGTTCTCATATATAAGAATGCTGCTGCACCCATAATTGCTAATCCACCTAAAGTGAATATAACTGTACCCATACCTCCTGTTACTGGTAATATGAATTTTCTATTTTCTACTGTAACTTTATTACTTTCTAAATGAGATGTAGCATTTACAGTTACCTTTAATGGTTCTCTTAATAAGTTATATTGCTTATCTGCTTCAGTTATTTCTCCATCTCCATTTGAATCATATCTTGGAGCTACTGTTTCTACTATCCAGTAATCTGTTGAACCAGTAGTTACATTATTTCCTGTTACTCCATATGCTAAACCTTCAAATATAGCTCTACCATCTTTCCCTGTAGTTACTTCCCACTCTTGAGTTTTATCTGCTGGATTAACTATTGCATTTGTACCATCTTTAGCATCTTTTAAGCTTGGATATATTTTAAATTTAGCACCTTGTAATTTTACATTATTATTAGAAGCATCAACTTTTTCTAATAATATTCCACCAGTATGTACTTCTGGTATTTGACTTGGATTATATTCTGTATTAGTACCAAAACTGTTTGTATAATCTAAAGTAACATTATTAGGTATTTCTGTAGCCAAAGCTGCTGAAGTATTAATTACTGTTGTAAAAGATATTCTAATACTAGATACGCCTTCAGTAAATTGTGTTGATAAATATTTACGCCCTTGTTCATTGAAAGAAATTTTTATTGTTCCACCACCATTTTCTGGTTTTGTATCATTTTTAGTTTTTGGAGCTTCAAGACTATAATATGTTTGATCAATTCCTACTTTTTCGCCATTTTTAACAAAGTAAACTTCTAAGTTATCTGTATAATTTAATCTTTTATCTAACTCATCAATAATATCGTACTTTTTAGCATCTGATATATCAGCTGGAATGCTTGGCTTAATAATCCACTTAACATCCTTACCAATTCCTGCTGTTTCATGTTTATTTCCTTCGCTAGTAACATCTTTATCAATACTTGGTCCACCTGCAACTACATTCTTTGGATAGACATGTACATCATATAACCAAGAATTTGCTGTTGTTGGATGTGCCATTGGAATACTTACTAAGAAAGGATTTCCTTTTTCTAAAACCCCTGCATTATCTAACTCTGTAACTAAATATATACCTTGTGGTAATTCACCTATTGAAGCTACCCCTTTAGTAGTTCCATTTTCTCCATTTGCTGTTGTAATTGTTTGTGCTTCAAAACTCTCATCTCTAACTACAGCCTCTGTATTGTTTCCTACTATTTGTTCAGGCAATGTATTATCTGCAACTTTTTCAATTTTAAATGATACTCCTTCTAATGGCTTTGCTCCTTCTGGAAGTTGCCTATCATCTTCTAAACCATTTGCTGGTGTTCCTGGATTAGGCATTGACTCCATTGCATACTTATGAATTGTAATAGATCCTTTTGCATTTGGGTCTGGTAATACAGCACCCTCATTTTTTGTTGTAGCACTAGTTGTAATACTTCCTAATGCAAGCATTGCACTTAGTGCAAGCCCTAATATTCCCCTAAATTTTTTAGTAATTTTCATGAAAAAATCCCCCTTATTTCCATCTTTTTAAATAATTTATGTTAAGTAATTTTAATTTTCAAAAAACTATAATTACCTAAAGACAATTTATATTTTCGGAATCGTTTCCACAGTTTTAGAAACAATCTCCTTTCAAAATAAACATTTATATTTAATTAAATCTATATTTTTTCTTTTTTACTTTAATAAATAAATAGAATACTATAGCTAATCCTATTAACATAACTCCAATATAGTTACCTCTAGTGATTCCACTTCCTCCAGCTGTTGGTAAAACAATATTTTTCTTATTTTTAATCTCTATTGTAATAATAGCTTTATCATTTTCACTTATATTAAATGTAATAGGTTCTTTCAACAGTTCATATCCATCTGGTGATTTAGTTTCAACGAGTACATATTTTCCATAAGGTAAATCTTTAAAATCTGCTTCTCCATTTTCATCTGTGGTAGTTACTCTTTGTTCGAAATTTTCATCATTACTACCATCTTCTTTTAATTTATTTAAAGTGAATTCAGCACCTTTTAACTTTATACTTGAATCACTACTATCAACTTTAATTAATTTAACATCCCTAAGCTTTTTCTTATTCATATAAGTTACCTTATTTATATCAGTTGACGAAGTTATCTCTCCTTCTACAATTGATTTTCCATCATCTGGTTTTGTGCCATTTATACTTACTACCTCATATTTATCTCCTAAGATTTCTTCTATTTTATACTTTGTGTTTATTGGAATATCTCTAATTTCAGCAGTTTGTCCTGTTTTTAATTGAATTACCCAATTTTTATCAATCTTTACTGCATTTTTTTCAATTTCCCCATCTATTCCTTCACCTGAAACATAATATTTACCATTATAATTTATAGGATCTATTTCATTTCCTAATATAGAAGTGAAGGTTACCTTAAAGTCAAATACATCATCTTTATAATTATCAAGATTATCTTCCTTTAGAGCCTCTATCTCTTTGTAAATACTCAATCTTCCTATTTTTATCTTATTAATAAATTTTGCATAATAAATATACTTTTCATATAATGAAGTACTATGAGGAATCCTAAATTCACTAGCTATAGTTCCTTCTCCTTTACCAAGTACTATTTCATTATTCTTATCTGAAAGATCTTTCGTAATCCAGGTTGTACTAAATCTGTCATCTCTTTTTTCATTTACAACAACATTACTTCCTTCAGTAAACCTATTATAAAATGTTGCTAAATTAGTATGCTTTAATGTAAATGTATCACCATTCATAGTCTTATCACTTACTTCACCATTAACATTTATCTTATAATCTAAATTCTGCTTTAAAACTTTATTTTCAGATACATTAAATCCAAAATCAATATCATTTGCTATCTCTGTTGTTTTGTTTGATAAAACTTCATTAACCCCAGAAGTATCTACTTCTTTTTCAACTATTAATTCATTATCTGAAGGAATAAAATTAAAATCCATATAAAGGTTAGATTCAATCATCCCTCTTTCCATATAAAATAATGTAAGTGTATGAATTTTATCGGTATCATATTTTCCATCACTTGCATATGAATCATTTGGTAAAATTAAATCACTACTAACTGATCCAACTGGTTGATATAAGGAATTACTTTTTAAGTCCCCTATTACCACATTATCAACTGTTGATTTTCTAGATGCAAAATCAATTTTCCCAGTAGTCTGACTATGTGCACCCCCCATATCAAGTACAAGCTTATTATCAATATATACCCAAACATCATCATCGCCCTTAAAGTTAAACTCTATAGGAACATCTTTACCATTAATATTTTTTACTTTACCATCAGCTGTTAACTTAAATTGAATCTCTATTTTTGATCCAAATCCATAATTTAATTTACTTACATTAGAACTGTCTGTTGAACTATTAAAAGGGAAAAATCCTGCTTCATTTTTTCCTGTTCCCCATCCATTTGTTCCGTTCATATCTCTTACTATAATACTATTGTCGTTATCTGAAACATCGAACCAATAATCTAAATTATTAGTTTCTCTATTAATTCTAACTACGTCAGTGATATTGCTATTATTAACCTTATATCCACTTTTACCACTACTAAATGTATAATAATAAGTATCATTTTTTAATCTTTTCTTAAATGGAAACTTTAAATCACTTACTGTTTCTCCTACATTTCCTGTAACAAAGCTTTCATCAAAATAAGGCAATCTAACTTGCGAAATTTCTATTTCATCTAAAAACCTTATGTCATTAATGTAAAAGTGATTTTCATTGCTTCCATCTGCCCAATATCCTAAATACATATTAGCTATATTATTAAAATCAAAATTAGAATTTTCATTTAACTTATTTAAATCTATTATTATTCTTTTCCACCCTGTACTTTTTGTTGGCATTTTATTATCTGAATGTGTTGTCGTAAAACTTTCAGCCCATCCACCAATTTTATTTCCATTTCCATCTTCAATTGAAATATACGGTGAACCTGAGGTTTCTTTACCTATATTGTATATTTCAAAAGTTAAGTATTTACTATTATCTGAGTAATCATTTTCATTAGCGCTTATTTTTACTCTTTCGCATGGTGTTCCGTCTTGCTTGCCTTGTAACCACACTTGTAAAGAACCAATTCTGCCATTTATATCTTCTTGTTTAATCCAACTGTCTCCTTTACTAAGCATAGATATATTATTGTCAGCATACTCATACTTTTTACTGTTTTCATCTGTTATTATAAGCTGATCTGTACTATTTTGAGTAATATATCCTTTGCTATCTAAAATTTCACTAACTATTCCCTGTAAAGACGCTGAATAATTTGCATTACGATTAGCTCTGTTAATTGCCCAATAAAACCTATAAGCACTTCCACTTAAAGTTTGTCCTAATATTGGGTTTTGTTCTGGATTATTAGAATTTCCTGCTGCACCATTAAAATCACCAAAATATAATGGATATTCCATTCCATTGTCTTTTGCATAATCAGAAACTATCTTATTAAAATTTTCAAAGGAGTAATGATCTCCATTTCCATTATCAGACGTATCTTCTGTTTGGTATTTTCCATAATAATTATAAAAGGTAACGTTTCCGAGATAGTCAGCATTACTCTGACTAACCTTAACAGTATCAGCTATAGCTTCATTTTTAGGAAAATATCCTATTATGATTATGCTAATTAAAAAGATACTTAAAAATTTGAATATATCAAACTTTCCCTTTTTCACAATTATCATTCCCCCTTTTTTATAATATTTTATATTTTAAGTTAAACTTTAAATTTAACCATAAATAGTATTTTCATTTAAATATTATTTCAATATATAAACAAATAATTCGTAATTTATTTCCGGTATCCTTTCCAGTTTTACTTATAATACTTTAAGCGCTATTAATTAGTATACTAATAACAATTTTATTACATTTATTACTTTTTATTTAATATTATTACATTTTATTTTATTTTTTACTTTTTTTCAGTTTTTTTCTTCTAAATTCAACTTAATATTAACATCATCCTTCTTACTAGTCAATAATTTTTAACTTTTTTTGTAATTTTTTACAACTTTAATATTAACTTTAATTGAATTAAACTTTTGTTGTAAAAAATGATTTTTCACAAATAAATAAGCTGCTTTACATATAACAGCTTATTTATCCAATATTAATTTTTATTTAACATTCTCTATTATAGTTCTCATGCTTTTTTTATCCATAGCACCAACAAACCTTTTTACTATCTCACCTTTATCATTAATTATAAATGTAGTTGGAAATCCATTTATATCATATTTATAAACTAGCTCTCCTCCAAAATCCATAACTACAGGAAATGTATATTTATTTTCCTCTAAAAATTTTATTACCTCTTCTTCTGAACCTTCACCACCTAAATTTGGTGATGCTACCCCTAATATTATAATTTCATCATTATTTTTCCCATATTCTTTATATAATTCCTCTATATCAGGCATTTCACCTCTACACGGAGGACACCAGGTTGCCCAGAAATTTAGAAATACAGTTTTTCCTTTATATTGACTTAAACTATGTTCATTTCCATATTGATCTTTCAACATAAATTCTATAGCACTCTCTCTATTTCCATTCCCTTTATCCTCATTTATACTTTCATTTTCTTTTATACTATTATATTGTTTATCTTGATTAATACCTATAAAGCCATTAAAAACCATAACTAAACCACTTACTATAAGAAGAACTCCACAAATTTTCTTTATTATTCCCATATAACTTTTCATTTTTTCTATACTTCTAAATAATTTATTATAAAATACTGCTACTATTATAAATGGTAAAATAAATCCAATTGTATATATAAATATTAATAAGTTAGCCAGAATTGTACTGCTTGAACTTGATGCCATAATAAGTACCGATGCTAATATTGGACCAATACAAGGTGTCCATCCAAAACTAAAAGTAAATCCTAATATAAATGCAGATAAAGAATTCATCTCTTTTATTTGTACATTAAATCTCTTTTCCCTATTTAATAATTCTGATTTAATTATATCTATATAAAATAATCCCATAAATACTATAATTATTCCGCCAATAACCATTATATAATCTTTATTTTCAATAAAAAATGAACTTAATATATTTACGGATGAACCTAATATAAAAAATGTAGTTGAAATTCCTAAAACAAATAAAATAGTATTTTTAAATAGTGATGTTTTAATAAATTTATTATTTTCATTTTTTAAAACATCAACATTGCTATTAGATAATATACTTAAATAAATTGGTAAAATTGGTAATATACATGGTGAAAAGAAGGACAATAGGCCCTCTATAAATACTAGCAGAAAATTTAACTGTTGCATTTTCTCATCTCCCCTTAATTTAACTCTATATACTTTTTATTAATTCCCTCACTAATATATATTAGAAAAACACCATTACTATACAATAATGGTGTTCTTATTATTTAAATATTTATTTTTTAGTTTTTTTATAAAAAGTATTCTCTAAAGGTAGCTTAGTCCTGAAAACCCCATCTAATTTATAATATGCTCCTTGAACTGCTGGTGCCGTTGGTATACAAGTTATTTCACCAACTCCCTTAGCCCCATATGCTAATTCCGAATTATTTTTTTCAACTATAATACTTTCTATTTCTGGAACCATAGTTGTTCTTAAAAGACCTAATGTTCCAAATTTAGCAGTTGGAATTGAATCTTTTAATGGATAATCTTCTGTTAATGCATACCCTAGCCCCATAACTACCCCACCTTCAATTTGTCCTTCAACATTTAAAGGATTTATTGCTCTTCCAACATCATGAGCAGCAATAACTTTCTCAACCTTTCCATCCCTATTCAAAACCACAACTTGAGTAGCAAATCCATAAGCAACATGACTTACTGGATTCTTCTTATCACTACCCATTTTATCAGTTTTTCCATAAAACTCACCATAAAACTCTTTCCCATTAAGTTCAGATAATGTTTTCGTTTTAAGTGCTTCTTTTAGTTTCAAAGCTGCCACTCGTGTAGCTTCTCCTGTAAATAACGTCTGTCTTGATGCAGTTGATGTCCCTGCATTTGGAGTTAACTTAGTATCTGGCTTTATCCATTTCACAATACTTGAGTCTAAATCTAAAGTTTCACATACTATTTGTGTCATAGTAGTTCCTATGCCTTGTCCCATACAAGCTGCTGAAGTTCTTATAATAATACTTTCATCTTTAATTTCTAAGATAGTTCTTCCTATATCAGGAAGCCCAACTCCTATACCTGCATTTTTAAATGCACATGCTATTCCTACAAGATCATTTTTTTCATATTCTTCTTTGACAGCTAATAAAGTATCTTTTAATGCTGTTCCTGCATCTGCAATTTGTCCATTTGGTAACTCCTGACCCGGTTCAATTGCATTTCTCCATCGCATCTCCCAAGGTGATATACCCACAAGTTCAGCTAACTGATTTATATTAGCCTCGTTTGCAAATGCTGATTGAGTTACTCCAAATCCTCTAAAGGCTCCCGCTGGTGGGTTATTTGTATAAACTGCTATACCTTCAACTTCAGAATTTTGATAATTATAAGGACCTGCTGCATGAGTACATGCCCTTTGTAATACTGGCCCTCCTAAAGATGCGTAAGCTCCTGTATCTGCAATAATTTTAGCTTTCATTGCTGTTAATTTTCCATTTTCATCACAAGCAGTTGTAAATTTCATCTTCATTGCATGCCTCTTTGGATGAACTTTTATGCTCTCTGCTCTTTTCAAAGCCATTTTTATAGGCTTTCCAGTTAAAAATGCAAGTAATGCTGTATGATGTTGACAACTCATATCCTCTTTACCACCAAATCCCCCACCAACATACTTAGATATTATTCTTACTTTATTTTCTTCTACACCTAGTAATGATGTAATTTCATGTAAATCATCATAAACTGATTGAGTTCCAGTATAAACTACTAGCTCTTCATCTGTTGGAACCGCTAATGCACTTTCAGGTTCTAAAAAAGCATGCTCCGTAAATGGAACAGAATACGTATTAGTTACAACATACTTAGAATTTTTAATAGCTTCATCAACATTGCCTCGTTTTAGAACTTCTCTTGCTAGTATATTACCACCCTTATGAAGTTCCGGTGCACCTGCTTTAAGTGAATCTTCTGGTGAAGTCATAGGTATTAACTTATCATATTCTACTTTAATTAAAGCCATAGCTCTTCTTGCTATATCTTCACTTTCAGCTGCAATTAAAGCAATAGTATCACCTACATATCTGGTTTCCTCTCCTATTGCTATTAAAGCTGGCCAGTCCTTTTTCAAATGTCCACAAAATCTATTTCCCGGTATATCATTGGCTGTAATAACTTTAATTACTCCTTCTAATTTTAAGGCCTCATTATAATCAATACTCTTTATTAACATTCTAGGAAATTCAGCTCTAAGCGCTACACCATACAACATTCCTTCAATTTTCAAATCATCACAATACCCATCTAATGCTAATATCTTATCCTCTGCATCAACTCTTCCTAAAGAATCTCCAACCAAGCCTTTACATCTTACTAATGGGACTTCCTTGTTATCTCTTATAATTTCAGCCGCTAGTAATATAGCTTCTTCAATTTTCTTATATCCTGTACACCTACATATATTCCCCTTAAGTGCCATTTTTACCTCATCTAATGTTGGTGTTAATGTCTTATTAAATAATCCTGTAGCACTTATAACCATCCCTGGTATACAAAAACCACATTGAACAGCACCAACCTTTGTAAAAGAGTAAGCAAATGCCCTTTTATAATTCTCATCTAACCCTTCAACCGTAATAACAGACTTGTTTTTAACCTTATCTCCCTTTAATATACATGCCCTAGTTGCTTTTCCATCAACTAAAACCATACAAGCTCCGCAAGCTCCTTCCCCACACCCATTTTTTACTGATATTAAATCTTCTTTATCTCTTAAAAATCTTATTAAAGATTCATTTTCCCCTATACCACACACTTTTCCATTAAGCAAAAAATTAACCATATCCCCTCTCCTCCCAAAATTAATATGTACAACTGAAACAAATTTCGCACTACAGTGAGAATGAAAAATGGAATATTACTTTTTCGGGAAGCTGTGAAATTTTAACCCTAAATCTATATAATTAATTCTACAGCTTAATTTCAATACTTCACTCCAAATTAATATTTCATTTTTTCTCTTCACTGTTTTTCTTCTTCCTCCACTTATAAATAACGATTCCTACTACAAATTTGCATAATAAATCATTAACTTTAAGATAATTCTGCTTTAAATTTCAGTATCACAACATCTAAGCTTTAGTTGGCAATTTAGTTATATTGCATTGTTAGTGCTTGTTTTGGACATTTTGTTACGCAAAGTCCACATCCAAAACATTTTGAATTATCTATGTGAAGCTTGTCTGTTATTTCAATTGCTTCATATACGCAACTTACTTTGCATTGTCCACATTTAATACATTTATCTAAGTCTACACATGGTGGAATAGCATTCGTTCTAAATTTTCTTTGCTCTGCTTTTTTATATGAAAGGCCAATTATTTCATTGACATCTTTATACCCATGACTATCTAAAAATTCATTTAACTCTTTAGATATTTTTCCATATACTGTTGGACCTCGTAAAATAGCTTCAGTACATACTTGAACGGCACTAGCCCCAGCCATTAACATTTCAGCCGCATCTCTTCCTGAGCTTACTCCCCCAACACCTATAATAGGAATCTTAACTACTTTAGAAGCATCATAAATATTTCTTATAGCTAATGGTCTAATTGGTGATCCTGAAAGCCATCCATAACCTTTTTCACTTCCCATAATTGGATACCCAGTTTCAACATCAATTCCCATACAAGGACCAAAAGAATTAATCATAACTAATCCATCTGCTCCAGCTGACTCTAATGCCTTAGCTATATTTTGAATATCTGTATGTGGACTCATTTTCATAAAAACAGGGCAATCTAATGCTTCCTTTGCTGCTTTCATTGCATTAACTATTGGTTCAATATCTGTTCCAACATAATGTGTAGAAAGTTCTACTGCATCTGCATAAGGCTTAACCAAAGGTGCAACCTTTGAAATTTGTTCTGCTGTATATCCCATACTTACTATCATAGGAACTCCAGCTTCCTTAGCTCTCTTATATTCTTTTGCTACCCATTGTTCCTTCGGTAGCTCTGACCATAATTCTGTATTTAAAAATCCTGAATTAGTTTTTGCCATACAAGGCCTTGGTACGTCTGCCGGATTTTCTGAAATAGTTTTAGTTACTATCCCCCCGGCTCCCCCATTAACAGCTTTCACACAAAGCTCTCCATCCTTTGCCCCAGGCCCTGCGGCTGTAAAAATAGGATTATTAAATTTCATTCCTAATATATCAATATTTAAATTTGCCATACTCATACTCCCCTCTCTTTTATCTAATAAATACTTAACCTAAATTTTTCAAAGCCTTTTCCATAGCCTTTCAGCTACCTGTCGTGATTTCTTATAAATAAGCTCTTCATCAATATTAACTATAATCCTATCTTTCATTATAACTTTTCCATTAATAATAGTTGTATCAACACTTCTACCACAAATACCAAATAAAATATGCCCAAAATAATTTTCCTTATCTATAGGAGTTATAGGATTATAATCTACAACTATAATATCTGCATAAGCCCCTTCTTCTAACACACCTAATGGATTTTTATAGTATTTAGACGCAATTTCCTTATTATTTTTGAATATCATTTTAGATGTTTCCATAAAACCAACATTAGAATTACATAAATTATGTTTATGAATAATATTTTCAACTTTCATTGATTCAAACATATCGCTTGTATATCCATCTGTTCCAATACCAACTCTAATTCCTTTATCAATCATTTTAATAACAGGAGCCACTCCAACAGCATTTGCCATATTAGACTCTGGATTATTTACAACATTTGTATTAGTCGCTTTTAATATATCAAGTTCCTCTTCATTAACATGAATACAATGACCTGCAATAGTCTTATCACCTAATATTCCATAATCCATTAATCTTTCAACTGTTCTTTTGCCACTATAAATTAAACTATTCTTTAAATCATCAATACCTTCTGACACATGAATATGATATCCAGAATCTATTCCATTCATGGCTTCTTTACACTTTTCTAAACTTTCATGACTTAATGTAAATGATGCATGCATTCCAAACATACCTTTAGTCATATCATCCTCTTTTGTATTTGCATATTTTATAAAGTCGATATTTTCATTAATTCCTTGTTTAAGTATTCTTTGTCCATCTCTATCAGAAACCTCATAGCAATAACATCCTCTTATTCCTAATTCATCTGCTACATTAGATATAGCAAATAAACTTCCCTCTACAGCCATAGGGCTTGCATGATGATCAAAAATAGTGGTTACACCACTTTTTATACATTCAATTAAAGTTGTATAAGCACTATACCTTATGTCTTCTAATGAAAGTTTTTTATCAATTCTCCACCAAACATTTTTTAAAATATCAGTAAATGTTTCTGCTGGAGGATTCTTTAGATTTAATCCCCTCGCAAAAGCACTATATATATGATGATGAGTATTTATCATTCCTGGCATTATAAGCTTTCCCTTAGCATCTATAAACTCATCATATTTATCTTCATACTTTAACTTAATTAAAGATGTTTCTCCAACATCTTTAATTATATTTCCCTCTACAGCTATGCATCCATTATCTATAAATTTATTATTATCATCGTTAGTGATTACTCTTCCATTACCAATTAAAATCATTCCTCCACCTACTTTTTAATATTTTTCCCCTTACAATTAACCATAATATTATAATTATGTTAAAAAAATTAAATTTTAAATAACTAGGTGCTACTTTTATAATTTTTTTAATATTCATCTTTCCAAACAATTTCTCTATATTTGTCAGGATCAGTGTCTCCTTCTGTACTAAACAAAAGAATCTTTGAATTCTCATCTAATCCTAATTTTTCCTTTAACTCTAAATACTCATTATTAGTCATTATTTCATATAGTAATCCTAATGTTACTGCCCCTGATTCACCAGAAACTACTTTTTTATCTTCATTAATTGGATTTCCAAGAATCCTCATTCCATTAGCAGAAATATAGTCGGGTGCTGAAACAAACATACTAGAACAATTTTTAAGAACATCCCATCCAATAATATTAGCCTCACCACAAGCTAAACCAGCCATAATTGTAGGCATATCACCGTCTACAACTCTTAATTCTCCATCATTAGCGACAGCTGATTTATAAATACAAGCTGCTTCGCTAGCCTCTACAATAGTAGTTATAGGACAATTTTCCTTATAGACAGCTGCAAAAAAGCCTTGAATTGCACCAGCTAAAGAGCCTACCCCTGCTTGTATAAATATATGTGTAGGTCTTTCAACTCCAAAATTCTTAAGCTGATTTAGAGCTTCTAATCCCATAGTTCCATAACCTTGCATTATCCAAGCTGGAATATCTTCATATCCTTCCCATGCTGTATCTTGAATAACTACTCCATTATGCTCACTGGCATATTTAGCTGCTAATCTAACAGCCTCATCATAGTTCATATCTGTTATTGATGCATCTGAACCTTCTTTTCTTATATTCTCTAATCTTATTTGAGAAGAGCCCTTAGGCATATATACGACTGATTTTTGTTTTAATTTATTAGCAGTCCAAGCTACTCCTCTTCCATGATTTCCATCTGTTGCAGTTACAAATGTTATATCTCCAAGCTCATCTCTTACTTCATCAGATATTAGCCTTTCATATGGTAGTTCTGAAATATCCTTCCCTAATTTCTGAGCTAAGTATTTTGCCATTGCAAAAGAACCACCTAATACTTTAAATGCGTTTAATCCAAATCTATATGATTCATCCTTGATGTATATTCCTCCAACCCCTATTTTTTTACTTAAATTATCTAAGTTAACTAATGGTGTCTCTTTATATTGTGGAAAACTACTATGAAATTGTTTAGTCTTTTCAATTTCTTCTTTACTTAAGAAGTTTAATCTATTTTCATCCTCTACCTTTAGCAAGGTATTTTCTTTCCATTCTATTTTTTCTCTCATAAATATCAAACTCTCCTTTTAAGCCTTATTTATAACTCCAATATTATCTTTATCACTTTCTTCTACTTTTACTTTAACATCGTTATTTTCTTCTTTAGGCAAAATTAAATTTAATGTTATTGCAACTAAAGTTGTTACAACTATTGATGATTTACCAAATATAGAAATTGCCCAAGTTGGAAATAATCCTAAAGAACCTTCAACTTGTACAATTCCAGTTCCTAAAGCTATAGCAAGTCCAACTATCGTTGTATTCCTAGTAGTTAACTTACTAGCTGAAATCATTTTTATTCCAGTCATTGTAATTGTTGCGAAAACAGTAATAGTAGCTCCTCCTAAAACACATTGAGGTATGCTTATTAATATAGAAGAAAACTTAGGTATTAAACCTGATAATATTATTACTATTGATGCAAATATAAAAATTCCTCTATTTATAACTTTATTCATAGTTACTATTCCAACATTTTGACTAAAAGTAGCAGTTGGCATACAACCAAATAATGAACCTAATATACTTGATATCCCATTCCCAACTATTCCACCTGATATCTCTTCATCTGTTGCTTCTCTATTCATAGCTCCATTTGTAGTTGCAGATAAATCTCCAATAGCCTGTACTGAATTTACTATATGCATTACAACCATAGATATTATAGCCGTAGCATTAAAGCTTAATCCAAAGTGCATAAATTTAGGCATTTGAAAACAACTAGCCTCTCCTACCTCTACAAAAGAAACCATACCTAATAATAATGAAATAATATACCCTACTATTATTCCACATAATATAGATGCTAACTTTAAAGTTCCCTTAGTATAAAAATTCAAGAAAATTACAACTGATAACGTAATTACTGCAATAAGCCAATTCAAAGGTGATCCAAATCCTTCATTTCCAACTCCTCCTGCAATATATTTAACTGCAGTTGAATATAATGAAAGTCCAATAGCAAAAATTACTGTTCCTGTTACTATTGGTGGAAAAAATTTAGTTAGTTTTTTAGAAAACAACCCAAAAATTATAGCAACTACTCCACCACAAATTTGTGCTCCAAATATTGTGGCCATATTAAATTCACCAGCTATAGCTGTTAAGGTTGGAACATATGCAAAACTAACTCCCATTATTATTGGTAATTTTGACCCTATCTTCCTGCCTATTGCAAATATTTGAATTAAAGTTGCAATTCCTGAAAAAACAAGTGATGATTGTACTAATAAAATTTTATCTGTAGCATCTAAACCTGCTGCTGATGCAACAATTATAGCTGGTGTTACACATCCTACAATCATGGCTACAACATGCTGTAATCCTAATGGTACAAGTTCCTTTAAACTAATCTTTCCATAAAACTTGAAAAGCTGTGACTTTTTATTTTTTTCCATAAATCCTCCATCACTCTCTTAATACGTTTACATAAAGTCTCTTTTGTAATACAGCTTATTTATATATTTTCGTTCCTGTTTTACCCGCTATACCTGATTTAGCTTTTTCTAGCAATGTAATTAATGCATATCTTCCCTCTTTAGATTCTGCAAAATCAATTCCAGCTTCTACTTTAGGTTTCATTGATCCTGGTGCAAAATGCCCTTCTTCAACATATTGCTTCATTTCATTTGTACTAACTTCACTAAGCCATTTTTCATTTTCCTTTCCAAAATTTATAGCTACTTTTTCTACTGCTGTTAAAATAATAAAGCAATCTGCATCTATAGCTTTAGCTAATACACAACTAGCATAATCTTTGTCAATAACTGCTCCTACACCTCTTAAGTGATTACCCTCACTAATTACAGGAATTCCACCGCCACCACAAGCTATAACTACCTGTCCACTTCCAACTAAAGTTTTTATAGTTTCAACTTCAACTATTCCTATTGGCTTAGGTGATGCAACTACTCTTCTGTATCCTCTACCACTATCTTCTATTACCTTTTTTCCTTCTTTTATTATGCTATCTGCTTCTTCTTTTGTCATGAAAGCACCTATAGGTTTACTAGGATTATCAAATGCACTATCATTTGGATCAACCTCAACTTGAGTTATTATTGTTGATACTCCTTTATTTATATTTCTATTTAATAATTCCTCTCTTATAGAATTTTGTAAGTCATATCCTATATATCCTTGACTCATTGCTACACATACAGACATAGGACATATTGAATATTTTTTGTTTGTTTTATGAAATTCTGTCATTGCACTATTAATCATTCCCACTTGTGGTCCATTTCCATGAGATATAATGACATCGTTCCCTTCTTCTATTAAATCAACTATAGCCTTTGCTGTTGATTTAACAGCTAACATCTGCTCTGCTAAGGTATTACCCAAGGCATTTCCACCTAAAGCAATTACTATTTTCTTTCCCATCCCTATACTCCTTCCCTTTTCAAATATTATTAATTAACCTCAAATTAAATATTAAACTAAGAACCAAAAGTAAAAATATTTTTTTGCTCTTAGTTCCCAGTTATACCTTTATTCTTTAATCTATTTACTTTGACGTTCCTTTCCTTTTTCCTCAAGATTTTTTAAAGTTTCTTGTGGATTTTTAATTTTACTTAGGAAAATCATCGCAGCAATAACATATGGTTTAAAACTAGCTTCTTTATATAATGATGTTCTATATCTATCAAATACTGAAGCTTCTACTTCTCCTTCTTCACAGCTTACTCCACTTATATCTGCTGGTAAGCAGTGTAAATATATTGCTTTTCCATCTTTTGTTGTCTTCATTAATTCTTCAGTACATTCCCAATCTTTATAATTTGCATTTTGTGCTAATAGCTCTTTTTCTAAAGCTTTAATACCTTCACTATCCCCTTTAGCATATAAATCCGTACGTTTTTCCATTGCACTAAATGGAGCCCAGCTCTTTGGATATACTACATCAGCATTCTTAAACGCTTCTTCCATAGAATTTGTTTTTATAAATGATCCACCTGACTCTTTTGCATTTTTCATTGCTATTTCTTCAACGTCTCCCATTACTTCATATCCTTCAGGATGAGCAAGTACAACATCCATTCCGAATCTAGTTAATAATCCTATTACACCTTGAGGTACTGATAATGGTTTCCCATATGAAGGAGAATATGCCCAAGTCATAGCTACTTTCTTTCCCTTTAAGTTTTCTATTCCACCAAATTCATTTATTAAATGTAATGTATCTGCCATTACTTGAGTAGGATGATCTATATCACATTGCAAGTTAACTAAAGTAGGAACTTGCTCTAAACATCCATCTTCATGCCCTTCTCTAACCGCCTCTGACACTTCTCTCATATAAGTATTACCTTTACCTATATACATATCATCTCTAATTCCAATTATATCTGCCATAAAAGAAATCATATTTGCAGTTTCTCTTACAGTCTCACCATGAGCAATTTGAGATTTTCCTTCGTCTAGATCTTGAACTTCAAGTCCAAGTAAATTGCAAGCTGATGCAAAGCTAAATCTTGTTCTAGTTGAATTATCTCTAAATAATGAAATTCCTAAACCACTATCAAAAACTCTTGATGAAATATTATTTTTTCTTAACTCTCTTAAGGCTTCAGCAATTGTAAAAACAGCCTTTAATTCATCTTCCGACTTCTCCCAAGTTAATAAAAAATCGTCGTTATACATATTTTCAAATTTCAATTCATTTAATTTTTTAATATACTTATCCATTAATCCCATTTTATATCTCTCCTCTTATTCCTATTATTTAAAAATTTAACTATTTCTCTCTACAATAAATAGTTGGCATAGCAGCATAAACCGCAGCACATCTTACTAAATCTGCTTTCCAAGTCTTTTCGTTAGGAGCATGAGCTTCCTCTTCTTTTCCTGGTCCAAATCCTATACATGGTATTCCGAATCTACCCATTATAGAAACTCCATTAGTTGAGAATGTCCACTTATCAACCTTTGGCTCACCATACATTCCTTTATATGCTTCAACCATAGCCTTAGTTGCTGGTGCTTCTGCTGGTATTACCCAAGTTGGGAAATAACAATCAGTTGGATATACTAGATCTGTATAGCTTGGTCTCTCATATTTATACATTGAAACTTCAGCCTTATATTTCTTTACAAATGGTAAATTTCTTACTTCCTCTAAAGCTGATTGATATGTTTCTCCGTCTGTTAGTCGTCTATCTAATGATATTGCACACATATCTGCTACTGCACAACGTGATGGTGAGTTAAAGAATATTTCAGAAACAGTAACGGTTCCTTTACCTAAAAATTCATCATAATGAAGATTATCATTTAATACTCTTACTTCTTGAAGTATATCTGCCATTTTATAAATTGCATTATCTCCACGTTCTGGTGCAGATCCATGACAAGATACACCTTTAACTTCAACTCTTATTTCCATACGTCCACGTTGACCTCTGTAAATATTTCCATTAGTAGGTTCTGTAATTACTACAAATTCTGGTCTTACCTTATCTTCATTATATATATATTGCCAACATAGACCATCACAGTCTTCCTCCTGAACAGTTCCTGTTACTAATACAGTATATTTATCACTTAAAAGGCCTAAATCCTTCATTATTTTTGCTCCATAAGTTGCTGATACAATTCCTCCAAGTTGATCTGATGCACCACGACCTCCTATTTCTTCATCAGTTTCATATCCTTTATATGGATCAAAATTCCAATTGCTTAATTCTCCAAGTCCGACTGTATCAATATGAGCATCATATCCTATTAATGTTTCACCAGTACCCATATATCCTAAGATATTACCCATTCCATCAATTTCAACCTTATCAAAACCTAGCATTTCCATTTCTTCAGCAATTCTATTTATAACACCTTTTTCTCCGCAACTTTCTCCTGGTATTGCTATTAAGTCCCTTAAGAACTTAGTCATACTATTTTCATACCCTTCTGCTTGTAACTTAATTGATTTAAAATCCATAATACCCTCCCACTACTTCAAATAAAATTTTTACTAAATCATTACACTAATATTTATAGCAATAACCATGCCAAAATATTTCCAGTTTTAATTTAAAATTTTACTTTTTTTCAAAAATACACTTAAAAACAACGCTATTTGAATAAGTTTTTTATTTATTTTAGATTAAAATTTACCCCAATTATCAAAATGATAATTTATTATCATTTTGATAATTGGGGTAAACATAGTATTATACTAATTACTTGTATTAAACTAATAAAATTTTATCATTTTGATAAAACTTTATTGTTATTCTAATTTTCTATATAATGTTGCAATACCAATTCCTAATTTTTTAGCAGCTATTTTTTTTCCTTCAGTTGTATCACCATATATTTCGAGTGCCTTTTTTATATATTTTTTTTCAATATCTTTTAATGAAATTATCTCTTTTATACTATCATCATATTTTTCTTCTAATCCCATTTGTTCATGAAAACTTTCTATAAATGATTGTGGTAGCATTGTATCGTTAATTATACCTCTTTCATCACATAAATTTACCATAAATTCAACTACATTTTCTAATTCTCTTATATTTCCATACCACTTATACTTTTTAAACATCTCTAAGACATTATCTTCTATTAAATATACTGATTTGTTAAATTCAATATTATATTTATCTATTAATGAATTAAGTAATAATTCTAAATCACCTTTCCTTTCTCTTAAAGGTGGAATTTCTATGGGTATAACATTTAATCTATAATATAAATCTTCTCTAAACTTTCCTTTTCTAACTAATTCTTTTAAATCCTTATTAGTAGCCGCTATAACTCTTAAATCTAAAGAAATTAATTTATTAGACCCTATTCTTACTATTGTTTTTTCTTGCAATACCCTTAATAGTTTTACTTGCAAGTATAATGGCATATCTCCTATTTCATCTAAAAAAATAACACCCTTATTTGCTAATTCAAATTTTCCAATTCTCCCATTAGAATTTGCACCAGAAAAAGCTCCTTTATCATATCCAAAAAGCTCACTTTCTAATAAAGTATCTGGTATTGCTGCACAATTAATTGCAATAAAAGGCTTATCTTTTCTATTTCCTTCACAGTGAATAGCTCTTGCTACTAACTCCTTTCCAGTTCCGCTCTCCCCTGTAACTAAAACAGTTGAAGTTGAATTGCTAATTTTTCTTATTTTACTCTTTAAAATCATCATTTCTTTAGAGTCACCTAAAATTGAAAATATATTTGTTTTATTTATTCCATAAGTTAATGTAATTGCTTCTTCCTTTATCTTTTTTAATTTATTAAAAATTAATACACTATTATAATCCTCCAAGTTAATAGCACTTGGTATTAACCTTCCAACAACCTCATATTTTTTTCCGTTTATTTCTATAATATAAATTTGTGATTCTTGAAAATAATCTCCTGTTAACTCTATTTTAATGTTCTGCCCAACAATATTGGTATTTAGAGCTAATTCCTTTATTCCTTTTAGATTTATACTACTTATTATGTTATTATTTTTTATAACAATTACTCCATCATTTACTGAATTAATTATTTGTTTTAGAAACACTAAATTTTTTCTCTGAATCATTTCTTCATTTTGCTCAATAATCTTTGCAGAAATTAATTCCGACATATGCCCTATGAAAGCCATTATACTATTAAAATTTTCCTTTAATCTTTGTTTTTGCTTATCAGTTGTGCATACTAAGCCTATAACTCCAAAAGTATCTTCCCCATAATAAATTGGATAGCTTATCTCCATTTTTTCTAAACAATTATCTTTATCTATACACTTCTTACATAACTTATTTTTACCTGGATTCTCAATAACTTGCATCTTTCTCGTTCTTAATGTTTCTGAATAAACTAATCCATTCTTTTTTATATTTATTCCAATTTTCTTTCCATAAATTCCAGTTCCAATAATCCTATTTAAATTCTCATCAACTATCTCAACATCTATTTTTAATATATTAGAAATAGCATCTGCATAAGACTGTAAATATTCCTTTATATCATTTAATCTTATCAATCTCATTGTACCCTCCATTTAATCATCTCAAACCCCTTTTATTTAATTTTACCTTTTTATACATAAAATGTAATTATATATTTTAATATATATTCTTATTTTTAGTAATACTAAGTATATAATGATACTTATAAAGGAGTCCTAATAATGAGTAAAATGAAAAAAATAAATGATTTAACTACTGTTCAAATGGAATCTTGTACAAAGTGTGCAAAAAAATCTAAGGAACCTAATGATGGATACTTTATAGAAAAAGACCCTAATGATAGCTTTAGTTCAGAAGGTACAGTTAGATATGGTGAAGAACAAGATGTAGATGACTTATAATTATTTCACTTTATAAAAAAGAAGTTAATTAATCTATTCTAATAGTTAATTAACTTCTTTTCAATTTATTTTTTATTTTTCTTTTTAAACATAAATGTTCCAACAGCTATAATTGCTACTGCAACTACTAATACAACAACTGCTGATGTACCACCTGTTTGTGGTAAATTAATATCTTGTTCTGTATTATTTGTACTATTATTGTCATTTCCATTTGATGGAGTATTATCTCCTTGAGTATTATCATTTCCTGGCTTAGATATTTCTGAATCTATAACCTTAGCTTCTACTGTAACTTTTATAGTTTTCGTTACACTTGACCCTTGACTATCTGTAACCTTATATACTACTTTATACTCTCCAGCTTTTGTTGTATCTACAGTATTTTCTATAACTTCAATACTTGATGTTATATCACCATCTTCTTTATCATTTGCAGTAACACTATTCATAAGTTCAAAGTTATCTCCAACTTTTATTGTTAAGTCTTCCGCCATAATTGATGGTACAGTATTCATTCCTACTAATACTGGATTTACTATTACATTTATAGTTTTTGTTACACTTGCTCCTTGGCTATCTGTAACTTTATATACTACTTTATATGTTCCAGCTTCTGTTGTATCTACAGTATTTTCTATAACTTCAATACTTGATGTTATATCACCATCTTCTTTATCATTTGCAGTAACATTATTCATAACTTCAAAGTTATCTCCAACTTTTATTGTTAAGTCTTCTGCCGTAATTGATGGTACAGTATTCATTCCTATTAACTTTGGATTTACTGTTACAATACAAATTTCTGTAACACTTCCTGCAGTTATAGTTATTGTTGTAGTACCAACCCCTACAGCAATAACATTACCATTTTCATCAACAGTAGCAATATTATTATCTGCTGACTCAAATGTTACTGACTTATCAGTTGCATCTTCTGGTCCAACTACAACATTTATTGTTTTAGTATCTCCAGGTGTTAATGTTATTTCATTTGAATCTAATGTAAGTGAATCTACTAAAACAACCTTACCATATAAATCATGTATATTAATCTTTGATGTTTCTAATTGAGGATTCCAATTATCCTTAAATGCATCCTGTCCATTTACTGTTGCTGAATCTGTTGCAAATACACTTTCCAATGTATATTTTGAAGCTTCATCAACTGATAGAATATTTCTAGTATCACTTAATTTTGCACCTGGTCCAAAACTTCCAAATTCATTAAAGTCAGCTGTAACTGCTAATGAATCTCCCATATCATCCCAACCCTTAGTAATTATATGATCTCCCATATAACAATTTACATAAGTAACTGCTGGTGTCATAGGCTCAGTTTGACTACTTGGTCTCCAAGGTCTTCCTAATGAAACAGTATTATCTGCTATATCCCCAAGACCTATTAATCTTGAATTCATTATTAAATATCCATAACTGTCTTTATCCCATGTATCTGCAGCTGTTACATATCCGTTATTAGTAGTTGACCCTCTATTTACTGATGCAATATCACAATCATCAAACACAGCTTGCGCACGTCCAAATATAAAGTCAACGTCACCTTCTATATAACATTTGTAATAATACTGTCTCGCTGGCACTGATCCACTTGCATCTGCTAATAAAGTATCTTGATTTCCAATAAATCTTGTATTTATAAAAATACTTTCATCTGCTTGGCTATTTAATGCAACTGCTTGTTCGTTATTATTTCCTTGCTCAACAAATGAATTTTCTATTGTTAAATTTTCAGTAGTAAATCCAATTGCTTTTGACTTAACTATTACTGATGCACTTTTACTTGTACCATAAGCTTTTCCTGTACTTGGATCAATTGTTCCATTTGCTGCATCGTAAGTTAATATAGTATTTTCACTATCTTCACCTATTAAACTTATATATGGTGATTCAACTGTTATTTTTTCTTTATAAGTACCATTCTTAACTAATATTACTACTCTTTCAGTATTCTTTTTACTTACTGAATTAATAGCTTCAGTAACAGTACTATAAGTTGGCTTTCCATCTACTAATTCACCATCTTTGCCAGTATATTTACTATCAACAACTATGTTATATCCTGAATTAGTTAAATAAACTATATTATAAGTTTTTAATGTTGTTTTTCCATCATCTGTAGTTTGATATATTTCTATATTATTTCTTCCTGGATTTAATTTAATTGATTGCTCAAAAATTTCATTTGAAGATTTTGATACTGAATCAACTAAAGTTTTTCCATCTTTTTTTATTGTTATAGTTCCATCTTTATCTGTATATCCTGAAAGTTTTATACTTGAATTAAATACAGTATCATTCGGCTCTTCTGTCATGGTAAACTTTGCAGCATTTTCTTCATATTGAAGATTTAATGGATTGCTATTGTTAGGTAATGCTCTCACAATTTGTGAGTCATTACTCTCACCATCTTCATTTGCTGCCACAACTTTATAGAAATAGTTTGTAAAGTTTATAACGTCTGTATCAACATATTCATTTTTAGATATAGTTGCAATATCTTCAAAATCTCCATCTATGGCTGTAGCTCTCTTAACTATATATTTAGTTGCTCCTTCTACATTATCCCAAGATAAACTAACCTTTGAATCTCCAGCCACTGCACTTATATTTTCTACAGTATCAACTGGTCTTTCTTCTAAATTAGAATCATAATAAATTTTATCTGCAGTTTCAATTTTAACATTATCATATGTAGCTACTGCTGGTGATTCACTTCCAGCATTGCTCACTACAAATCCAACATACCAAGTATTATTAGTTGTATTTACAGTTTGAGCATTACTTAATGTTTTATCTGCTGGGAAGGTTGGGTCTTCTGATATATAATATCTAAATACATTTCCTTCTTTAACAATCTTTATATAATTGTTTTTTGAATCTGCAGTTAAACCATTAATTGCTGCTGCCCCACATCTTCCAACTGCATTATCTCTAAATGCATATCTATATTGATTTTTACTTGGTTCTACATATACACCAAAATAATCAGCATTATTGCTTGTATTATCAGCACGCATAAATACACCAGCTTGCCCATACTTAGCATTATCCATATTAAAATCTGAAAGTCTAGCTGTTATTGTAGCATCACCTTCAACTTTATAATTAACAAAATGATAGTTATCAGTTGAATTAGTATCCTTTCCTATATATGTTCCTGAACCATTAATAGTAAAATTCTTATTTTCTTTATCAAAGTTAGCATATGCACTAATATCATCATTTCCAATAGCACTATTTTCAAATCCTTCTGGTAAATATCCTAAATTAGGAACTACAAAAGTGTTACTATCAAATAAAACTCCTGTACCATCATTTATTAAAATATTATCAAACTGTGCTATAGCATTTGATGTGCTATTTCCGTTATTTACAGCAAATCCAACATACCACTCATTGTTATTAGTAACAATATCCTGTCCCTTCATTACAGTCTTATCTGCTGGGAAAGTTGGATCATCTGATATGTAGTATTTAAAGTTTTGACCCTTTTTAACTAATTTTATATATAGATTTTTATTATTTGAAGTTAATCCTTCAATACTTTCTGCACCAGTACCACCTTTTTCTGATTCATAATCAGAAGTATCTCTATATGCATATCTATAAGCATCCATACTTGGATCTACATAAACACCAAAATAATCTGCATTATCAGTATCACTAGTACTACGTATAAATACTCCTGCTTGTCCGTTTTGAGCATTAGTAAAATCAAAATCAGCAAGTCTAGCTGTTATAGTAACATCCCCAGTTACTTTATAATTTACAAATTGATAACTATCCTTAGCTCCTGGATCTTTACCTATTTGTGTACCTGAACCACTTACAGTTAATACTTTTGTATCTTTGTCAAAATTAGCATTTCCATTTTGTGCATTATCTTGTCCAATAGCTACACTAGTAAATCCTGTAGGTAAATAACTTAATATTTCTCCACTATATACATTCATGCTTGGCACAATATATGCTAACATAAATATAAATGTAAAAAGAAAACTTAAGGTTTTACTTTTTAGAATTCTTTTCATTTGTAATTTCACCTTTTCCTATTGTTTTTATTTTAACAAATATAAAATTATAAAACCGACTATAATCCTTTAATAAAGTATTATAGTCGGTTGCACTATTAAATCATTATATCCCAAAGTCCCCACATACAGGATATACTTTATAGCTTTCATTTTATATTCTATAAAAATAGTGCTATACCCCAATTATCAAGTCTATACTTTTACACTAGTGAGTTGTTGGGTTAAATACCATTTTATATTTGCGATTACTTTTACATTTCCAAATATATTCTATATCTTTAATATTATTTTAAACCTTACTCCATCATCAATATTCTTAACATATACCGCTCCATTATGCTTATTTATAATAGATTTAACTATAGATAATCCTATTCCATGCTTTCCTTTGTCTCCTTTATAAAATCTTTCAAAAATATAAGGTAAATCTTTTTCTTTTATGTGTTCACCGTCATTCTCTATAGAAATTACTATTCCATTTTCCTTTTTCTTACATACAATAACTATCCTACTTTTTGCATATCTAAGACCATTAGTAATTATGTTTAAAAAAGCTCTATAAATACTTTTTTCATCACATTTAAATAAAACAGGATCTTTGTCAAAGTCATATATAAATTCTATTCCAAGATTAATGGCTCTCACTTTTTGTTTTGCAGTACAATTTGATAATATTTCTCTTAAATCATACTCACCTAGTATATAATCCTTTGTTATATTATCAATTTTAGAAACATATAAAAGTTCTTCTATTAATTCAATTAATCTATCACTTTCCTCTAATATAACTTCACTTGCACTTTTATTGTCTAGCACATTATATTTTATAGCTTCTGCATATCCCTTAATAGACATTAGAGGCGTTCTTAATTCATGTGATACATTTTGAAAAAAGACCTTTTGATCTTTATCATAATTATCTAATTCTTCAGCACTCTTATTCATAACTTTTACTAGCTCATCAATTTCTCTATCTTCAAAATCATGTTTACATGTATTAAAATTACCTTCTCCAATTTCTTTAGCAAATTTACCTAATATTTGTATTGGCTTTGCAATTTTATTAGAAAGTATGATAGCTGTTATTATTGCAATTATAGCTGCAATAACCATTATTAAAATTAATACACTATTAATTTCTTTGGCAAACATTAAAATATCACTTATATTTATATATAATATTAAGTAATACTCTTCTTCACTTTCTAAATTACTTATTTTTTCATGACTAATATAATAAGTTCCATTATTAGTTGTTATTTTATTATTTTTTTCTGAGTTTAGATTTATGTTATGGTTCCTTACCTCTGTTATTATTTCTTCATAGACTTCATTATAACTATCGTCTTCATCATAAAAATCAAAATCTGCTGTAGGAAATGTTATTTCATAATTTGAATTAACTATAATTATTTGAGAACCAGCTTGATATTTTGCCTTTTTAACTTTTTCTTGAAAGTTACCTAAATTTCCATGTAATAATCGATTTTTTTCTGGATGATTATTCCACTGCTTTCCATTGCCTAAAGTTCCCTCATTACTTGAAATAATTTCTCTTGCTTCATTTAACTTTTGATTTGAGCTAGTTTTTATATATTTATTAACTAATAAATTAAAAAATATGGCTATTCCAATTATAATAATTCCAACTATGCTTAATATGCTTATAAGTATTCTTGTCTTTATACTCTTTTTTCTTTTATTTCCCTTAGCCATATTAATTCTCCTTAAGCCTGAATCCAAATCCCCAAACCGTCTCTATAGAAACCTTAGTATTTAATATTTTTTTTCTTAATCTCTTCACTGTATCATCAGCAGCTCTTGTCTCTACTTCACTATTATATCCCCATACTTTGTTTAACAACTCTTCCCTAGATACAGCTCTATCCTTATTTTCAAAAAGATAACTTAATAAATTAAACTCATTGGGTGTTAAATCCATCTCATGATTATTGTGTTTTACAACTTTACTCTTAGTGTTAATAATTATATCACCAAACTTTAATTCTAAAATTGAATTATTACTATCTTCATTTTTCTGATTTTTCTCAAAATCTATTCTCCTAAATATAGCCTTTACCCTCATAACAAGAGCCATTGGACTAAACGGTTTAGTAAAATAATCATCACTTCCTAATGATAGACCAGTTATATAATCTATATCACTATCTCTTGCAGTTAACATAATTATTGGAACTATACTTTTTTCTCTTAATTTTGTACATACTTCAAATCCATCAGAACCTGGCATCATAATATCTAAAATTACTAAGTCACATTTTCTCTTCTTAAATTCATCTAATAATAAATCTCCATTTTCAAAATCTTTAACTATATATCCTTCACTTTCTAAAAAAGTCTTAACTAATCTTCTTATATTTGCTTCATCATCAGCAATATATATTAATTTTTCCATTCTTATTTCTCCCTATAAATATATTAAATTCACTTAATACTATTTTAATTTAATTAGAAATTTTTAACTATATTAATTTAATATAAAGCAAAGACTCTTATATCAGACTTTGATATAAGAGCCCTTATTTTAATTTTTTACTATTTTTAAAAAGCTAATACCTTATAATTTTCAAATAATTTAAATCCTTCCAATAAATCTTTAGTAAGTATTATTTCATTCTTATCTGTAACCATTATTCCACTAATATTATTTTTTTTCATAAATTCATAAGCTTTATCTTTTCCCATAATAAATAATGGTGTGGAAAGTGCATCACCTTCAATAGATGAAGTACTTACTATAGTTATTGATTTTAAATCAGATTTAACAGGATAACCAGTTTTAGCATTTAATATATGACAATATAATTCATTATTATATACAAATGCCCTCTCATATCCACCTGATGTAACTATTGATTTATTTTCAACCTCAACAGAACAAATAATATTTTCACTATGTTTTTTAGGCTCAAATATTCCAACATTCCATAATTCTTCTTTATTTTTTCTTCCTAAAACCTTTATATTTCCACCTATATTTATTATAGCTGATTCTATATTATTATTTTTATAAAATTCTATTATTTTATCTGCAATATATCCTTTTGCGATACCTCCTAAATCTATTTTTTGATTTTGTCTTAATAACATAACTGATGAATTAACTTCATTTAATACAATATCCTCATAATCAACCAAACTAAGTAATTCTTTAACCCTCTTATTGCTTAAAATGTTAGGATTATCACTATTAATTGCCCATTCTTTAACTAAAGGAGCTATAGTTATATCAAAAATACCATTAGTTAATTTAGAATAATAAACTGATTTTTTTAATATCTTAAAAGTATCAGCTGAAACTCTTGTAAACCCTTTAGCTGCACTTTTATTTAATATATTTATCTCACTGTTTTCTTTAAAAAAACTTAATTTTTCTTCAAATTCATTCATTATTAAAGTTGCTTTATCTGCTATTTTCTCTACTTCAGATAACTTATTTTCTCCATTTTCACTATAGATTATCTTTTGATTAACTTTGGTATTAAATATAAAGTCTTCTTTTTCAAAAAAATCTTTCATATAATTATCACTCCTATATAAACTTATCTCAAAGTATTTATTTCATTCTCTAACCTTAGTAACATTATTTTTATTAAGAATTTTGCGCATTACTTAAAGCATTATTTACAGCATTTATTATTCCTACACTTGTATATGTTGCACCCGATACCGTATCTACATTTATACTTTGCAATGATACTATTTCTGATGGTACAGTTTCAATGGCTCTCTCACAAAATCCTGGTGTTTCATTATGACTAACTACTTGGACATCTGAAATTTGTCCATTTGATATGGTTACTTCTACCTTTAATCCTGAAGAGTATCCAGATGAAGTTCCAGCGTAAGTTCCATCGTCATATTGTCCACTTGTAACATTAACACCTTCTGTACTATCTAAAGAAACTTCTCCTTTATGATGATTGCCCTTACCACCATCACCTCTTCCCTGTCTACCTCCATAATTTTGTGTAAAACTTTCACTTGAGCCATTACTTCCATTAGAAAATGAGTCAATATTGTTACTATTAGCTACTTGAGAATTAATTTGATTATTTGCTTGAAAATTGCCAATTACACTAGTTCCTACAGCGCCTGTAATAACTCCACAAACAGCTGCTGCCACAATTTTATTTCTACTATTTTTCATTTTAACCCACTCCCTCTATTTTTTATCAGTAAGATAGAACTTATCACCTTTTATATTATTATCTTCTACAGAACTACTTAATAAATTATCTGTATTCTCTTCTTCATTATCCTTTGAAGTAAATGAAATTGTATTATCCTTTGGACATACTTTATCTCCTACACATTCCATACATGAAATACAACTTAAATTTCTTAATTCTTCTTTTTTATGTACCTCAATTCCCATTGGGCATTCCCTAGTACAATTTTTACAACTTATACATGTTCCTTTATTTCTAAACACTCTAAAAACCTTTATCTTATTAAATAATCCTAAAAATGCTCCATATGGACATACATATCTACACCACGGTCTTTGCACAAAAAATGATAAACCTATTATTAATACTAATATAGCAAATCCTATAATACCCAAGACAGTAAACTTTCTATTAAATATTGATAAATATGCATGATAAGGATTGATTGCTTCTAATAATGCAACTGATGAAGTTGCGGTTAAAATCACTGTTAATACTAATACAACATATCTTAAATATTTAAGCTTACTGTCTATTTTCTTTGGAATAAATGTATTATATTTTCTTTTAAATATCTTTTTCCCTAATCTTGATAATAAATCTTGTATTGCTCCAAATGGACAAATAAATCCACAAATAATTGGTCCAAAAAGTACTGCTGACATTATTGCTAATCCTATTATTATTCCAAGAGCACTCTTAAGCTTTACTACTAAAAGAGTGGATGATGCAAAGAACTGATAAATACTAGTTACTCCACATACTGGACAAATATAATGAAATAATGCTTCCGATATCCATGGTATTTCTATTCCTATTGTGCTTAAATAATGATTTAAAGCAGCTATCGTAACAGTAATTAACATTATTATTTGTACTGTTAATCTTATATGTTTTATTTTAGATTTCCTCAAGCTTATTCCCCTCCTAATAATTTATTCTATATTTAAATTTTATAGTTTTGTAGAAATAAAATCTCCGTAAAATCATGGCATAACTGTGGCATATTTGTGGCATATAATAAATACCATTATCAAAATTGATTATTAAATAATATTTCAAAGTAAAACAAAAGTTAAGGACCTAATAGCCAATTAAGGAGTTTAATTATAATAAGCTAAATTAAACTCCTTAACTGGCTGTAAGGCCCTTAACTATAAATTACTTCACAATTTATAAATTTTATTAACTAATATTCTTTTATTACATTTTATACAAAAAAACTAAGCCTTACTTAACGCATCACTTACTGCATTAATAATTCCCTTACTAGTATATGTTGCCCCTGACACTACATCAACACTAGTACTTTGAATTTCTAGTATTTTACTAGGTATCTGTTCTATTGCCATATCAGCAAAACCTGGAGTATCATTATGACTAGTAACAATGATACTTGTTATTACATCATTCGATATTTGTACATTGACTTGTAACGTACCTGCAAAGCCCGATGCTGATCCTGAATAAGTACCATCCTTATATTTAGATGTACTTTCTACAACATCATTGGTAGTTGAATTAGAATTTCCACTATTACTTATTTCACCTTTTCCTTCTTCAACTATAATATTGTTAGATGTACTATTACTTGTATTATTTACAGTAGTATTTTGTGTGTTTTGAGTATGAACTTCATTGCTTGAACTAATTGTGTTACTATCATTATTATTTTCAACATTGTTACTATTTGATAATACTTCCTGATTATTATCTATAATTTCTTTATTATCATTTGTATAACTCTCTACTTCATCTTTAATATTTTCCTCAGCTATCTCTATTTCTTCAGAAACAACCTCATCATTATCTATTTCAATCTTTTCAATATCTTGTGGTAATTCTGCCTTTGCCCCTTTTTTATTACCAATTATAAAACTTGCTCCAATAGAACTTACTATAACCCCACAAACAGCAGTAGCTAATATCTTATTTTTACTATTCTTCATATCAATATCACCCTTTATTAATCTTATAATTTCAATGGAACAAAAATAGTTTCTTTTTCTATTTGACTGATAAATCCACCAATTTTATATACATCATTAAGTAGATTCATATTTATAACTTCCTCTGATCTACCATTAGCTATAGCTTGTCCTGATTTCATTACTATTACATTATCACTATATTTTATAGCCTGATTAATATCATGTAATACCATAACAACAGTTAAATTACTTTCTTTATTCAGCTCTTTAACAAGCTCTAATATCTCAACTTGATGATAAATATCTAAATATGTAGTTGGCTCATCTAAAAATAAAATTTCACTTTTTTGAGCTAGTGCCATGGCAATAAAAGCTCTTTGCCTTTCTCCACCCGACATTCCCATAACAGCTTTATGGCTTAAATTTTCAAGTCCAGTTCTTTTTATTGCCCATTCTATTATATGAGCATCATTTTCATTATTTCCTTGGAAATACTTTTTATGAGGAATTCTTCCACAAGATACCAATTCTTTTACAGTAATATCACTTGGAACTGTATTTTGTTGATGAACTGTGGCGATTTCTTTTGCTAACTCCTTTTGTTTTAATAGCTTTATAGATTTACCTTTAATGGTTACTTCCCCAGAGGATGGTTTATTTAATCCTGCAAATATACTTAATAAAGTTGATTTTCCGCTACCATTAGGACCTAATATAGTTGTTATTTTTCCTTTTTCTATTTCAACATTTAAGTTGTTAATAATTTTTTTTTCTTTATCATAAGAGAAACATAAATCCTTTGCTTTTATCATTACTTTAAGTCACTCCTTCTTAAAAGATATAAGAAAAATGGCGCTCCAAATATGGCTGTTACAACCCCTACTGGTATTTCATTAGGCCGCATTACCATTCTTCCAACAGTGTCTGCAAATAAAACTAAAAATCCTCCTACTATCCCACTAAAAGGAATTAAGTATTTATGATCTGATCCTATTATAATTCTACAAACATGAGGAACAACTAATCCTACAAATGATATTATTCCGGCAATTGATGTTGATATACTTGCTAAAAATACAGCTACAGCAGTTACTATTATCATATATAACTCTGAATTAAATCCTAAGCTCCTTGCATTTTTACTACCAAGGACTAATATATTACATACTTTACTCAATACTAATGCTGCAATTATTCCTATCACTGAATAAATCAATAATATGTAAACATTACTCCAATTAACTGTTGCTAAGCTTCCCATCATCCATTTTTGAATATTACCAGATCCAAGCCCCGCACTAACTGTTATCATTGATGAAAATCCACCTAATAATGCATTACAAGCTGCCCCAGCCAATACAATTCTTATTGGAGATAATCCATTTTTATATGCCATAAAATAAATAATTACACAACAAACTAACCCACCAAAGAAACCAAATATAGGTCTCAAACTAGTAACACTTGGTACAAATACCATAAAGAAAACTGTTACTACACAAGCACCAGAAGATATTCCTGTTATATATGGGTCTGCTAATGGGTTTCTTATTACTGCTTGCAACAAAACTCCTGCTATTGCTAAATTAGCTCCAACTAATACAGCAATAATTACTCTCGGCATTCTTAAATCCTTTATTATTCCAATATTTCCATCTGTTTGTCCAGAGAATAACCCACTTATAAGTTCATTAAATGTAATATTAACACTACCTAATTTTAATGATACAAGTACAGTAGCTAATAGTATTAACAGTGATATTATTATAAATAATACTTTAAATTTTTTATACGAAACTTTCATAACTATTCTCCATCACCATGAACTATATCACTTAACACGTCTAATCCCTCAATAACTTTAAGATTTGCACTCATACCAAAATAAGTGGTATCTAAATATACTACATTTCCCTTTTTTACTGCATTTATATTTTGCCAAGCTGAATCAGTAGACATTTCTTTTTCTAATGCAGCTTTAGTTTCTTCTGGCATTGCATGTACCATAACTAAAATCTTTTCTGGATTAAGCATAGCTAAATCTTCCTTATTGTAAGTTGTAAATGATGTACTATTATCTTCAACTATGTTTTTTCCCCCAACCATTTTAACTAAACTTCCAATATAAGATTTTGATGTTGCTATCATAGTTGAACCTGGTGCTGCAAATAAAACTAAAATTTCAGGATTTTCTAGAATTTCTGCTTTTTTCTTCACTTCCGATTCCTTTAATTCTATTTCCTTTAATAGGTTTTTAGCTTCATCATTTTTATCAAACTTTTTCCCTAAAATAGTTATTGCTTCTTTTAATCCATCTAAGCTTTCTAAAGAAACAAATTGACTTGGTATATTATTTTCTGTGAATAAATTCATATAATCTGAACCTAATGTATCTACTGATACTACTATAGTTGGATTTAAAGATTTAATTATTTCTAAATCTGGACTCATTGGATTTCCAATTTCAACTGCTCCTTCAGTACTTTTCGGTAATTCATATGATGTTTTTGGTACTCCTGAAACCTTAACTCCTAAAGCATCTAATATTTCTGTTACAGCAACAGAGGTTGCAACTACTACTTCTTCACCACTTTCCATAGCTACATCTTTATTTTCATTATTATCAGAACTACAGCTTACTAAATTTAACATCAAAATTCCTGTTGCTATCATAGACATAATTCTCTTATATTTCATAATGTATAACCTTCCTACAACTTACTTTATAACTAATTATTTTTTCTTTACTTTTGTAATTACTAATGCTCCAATTACAGCTACAGCAATTACACCACCTATAAGCAAAGGTAAATTACTATTTTCCTTTTTTTCAGCTACTACTGCTAAATCTTCTTCATAAGAAGAAACAGCTTCACTTTCATCCGAAGCTGCTTCTTCTGTTACTATATCCTCAACTTCGTCTTCAATAGCTTCTACTAAAGTTAAAGTGTCCATTTTAGGTATAACCTTAAATTGAACATCTCTTTCCATAGGTCCAACATAAATAATAGCATCCATATCAGCATCTACTTTATCAACTTCAACTTTTAATTTAACAATTCCCTCTTGAGTATTTTCTTCTAATATCTCAACTGGAACCTCTTCTCCATTAACTTTCATTCTGTAATTTTCCATATAATCACTGCCTGAGAAACCTATAGTATAAATTATATGTTCTTTTGTTACTTCAACACTCATTGATGGTAAAAGATACGTTCTTGACATTGCCATTCCAGTTTCAGATTCATGATAAACCTCATTTTCAACTTCATAAATTCCACTTGCAATATTAATTGCTGTAGCATATGTACTCTTGCTTCCTAAAATAAAAAATATTCCCAAAGTCAGTACTGCTATTGCCATTAATTTAATTTTATTTAATATTTTCATTGCTTTCTTCTCCTCAAAATAAAAACTAAATTAGGAGGCAAATAAATAGTTGAAACTATTTTCTTTACCCCCTGAGATATTACATACTTTCCAATTAAATTACTTTCTTTTTTTTGTTAAAACTGTTCCTGCTGATGTTAAAAGTAATCCTAATCCAGCTACTGCCGCCGAGCTAGTTGCTGCACCAGTTTGTGGTAGAGTATCTACTGTATATTCCTTAATAAATGTTAATGTATCTTTTAATAACTCAACCCCAAACTCAACTTCTCTAGACATTGGAACTACATAAGTTTTTACTTTTATAGTATCGTTTAAGCTTGAAACCTTAAATCTAATATTAGTTGAATCTCCATTAGTAGTCTTAGTTACAGTAACTTTTTTGCCATTTACATAAATTTCATGGTTTTGCATAAACTCGGCTCCTGTGAAAGTTAAAGTTACATAATATTTTCCTTCAATTTCTTCAACTTTTGAAGTAGAATTTAAGTACTTTCTAGCCATTGTTCTTCCCGTTTCACTTTCATGAGTTACGTTGTTTTTAATAGAATATAACTTTCCTTTTGTAACTTTTTCTTCCTCAGTAGTTGTTGTATTATTTCCTGTTGTTCCATTGCTTGTACTCTCATTATTAGAAGAACCTCCAGTTGTTGTTCCACCTGTTGTTCCATTGTTTGTTGTATTATCTGTAACTAATGTTAATGTATCTTTTAATACCTTAACTCCAAACTCTACATTCCCCCCCATCATAGAAACAAATGCAGAAATTTTTATCGAATCATTTAGACTTCCAACAGCAAAACTTAAGCTAACAACTTCACCATTTAATGTTTTAGTTGCATCTACTTTTGATCCATTAACATATACTGTATGATCTTTCATCATTGTTGATCCCATAGCTGTAAATGTTAATGTAACATATCTCTTACCATTTACATCTTCAACTTTTAATGTTTCTTCTAACGCTTTTCTTGCCATACTTAATCCAGTTTCACTTTCATGAGTTACCTCATTTTTACCTGTATAAACTTTTGTTCCTTTTTCTTCAGTTGTTCCATTATTTGAACCACTATTATTTGAACCTTCACTTCCAGTGCTTCCACTATTGCTTTCATCATCTGGCTTATTTTGCTCTCCATTGCTTCCTGATTCATTATCATCAACTTTAATTAATGAATCTATATCGTTCACAAAGTCAATTGATTGAACCTCACTGAATCCCATAGCTTCAACATTTATATCCATTTCAACTTCAACATTTGCATCTATTGTTGGTACTTCAAATGTTACTGATTTATCTTCATTTATAATTGAATTAGTCGCTATTCCATTAACCTTTATATTAGTATTTCTTATTCCAGTTAACCCAAGCCCCTTATACTTTAATGTCATAACTATTTTTCCATCTTTTACAGTTACAACTGTTTTATCTTCTATAAACTGTCTAGCCATACTTTGTTGAGTTGTTCCAACTTTATAAGTTGAATTATTTAACATATAAGTTCCATCTTCTAAAACTGCTGATTCTTCACCACCTGTATTTCCATTATTATTTGAATTATCATTATCTGGAGTTTCAGGTATTTCAGGTGTTTCACCATTTACAGAATCATCTATCGTAGGTATTGAACTTGTATCATTTACTAAGTCAAAAGTTGTTCTATGAACCCAATTCATTGCTTTAACTTCATATGTTACATCAATATTAATTTTCGAATCTATTGATGGAACTATAAAGCTAATTGATCCATCTTCATTTTTTATTAATTCTATTTCTTCACCATCAACAGTAGCTCCATGTACTTCTTTTATAACATCTATTCCCGCTTCATTAAATTTAATAGTTACTGTGATTTTACTATCTTCAACCCTTATAGTAGATTTTCTTTCTATATAATTCTTCATACTACTTTCTGATTCTGAATTTGCTTTAAGAACTTTATTATCTACTTCATATGTTCCATTTTCTACTTTTTCACCAATAGTTAATACTGCTTCACTATCTATTACTGTTGCTCCAACAGTTTGTATATTACTCCCTAATACTGTAGTTGTAACCATTATTGCAGCTAACATTGTACAAAGTTTCTTCTTTAACATAAATTATATCCCCCTAAAATTTTATTTTATCTATTTATCTACATTGACATATCATTAAATATCTTTCATAATGATTGATATTGATTATCATTTACTTTTTATATATTATCATATTTTACAAAAAAACATTTTAACTATATTTATATATTTTTTAACTATATTTTGTTTAAAACATTTTTTATGTATATTAAGCAAATTTATAGTTTCTCGAAATATTCTAAATTATTAAACAAGGAGGTTTATTCTAATATGACTTTAAGTAATGCTTTTACTAATTTTTTTAATTGTTTAATTGTACCTACGATTGTTCTAAATAATAACTTTGATGTTATTTCCACTTATAAAAGCGATTCAAATATAAAAAACTCATTTTATACGCCTAAAGCCATTGATAAAATAAAAAAACATAGTTTTAAACCTGGAATTTTAAAATTAGATCTTTGCCACAATATAAAATACAGCTGTATAATGTTTAGCCATTATAATGATACTGAAATGTATATTTTAATTGGTCCGTATACAATTGAAGGTGATTATAACTTTGAAAAAGATATATTATGTATAAATACTTCAACACTAAATAATGTTTTAAATTTTTACTCTTTTATTATTGATAAGCATATTTGTCCTCATAGTATAACTAAAAACAACTCCCCTTGTGTTATGCGCGCAATTGAATATATAGAAAAAAATTATACTAAAGAAATTTTTATAGATGATCTTTGTAAAGAATTAAATATTAATAAATGCTATTTTTGTAGCATATTTAAAAAAGAGACAGGCTCTACTTTCATAAATTACTTAAATTCTTATAAAATAGAAAAAAGTAAAGAACTATTAAAAAATCCTAACTTATCACTTTTAGATATTGCTTTATCTGTAGGATTTAATAATCAAAGCTATTATAGTACTGTTTTTAAAAAAATAACCGCAAAAACTCCACTTGAATTTAGAGAAAATTTTATTCAAAAATAAAATTAGCTGTCACATAAAAATTCCATTTAATGTGACAGCTAATTTTTTAATTTAATTTTAATTCTTCTTTATTTTTAATTTTCATAAACTCATCAACATCATTATTTTTATAATATCTATATACAAAATAAAATGTTAAACAGGTTATTATAGTTACAACTATTCCCCCTTCTGGTCCAAATGCGCCTCCATTTATTATATTGTTACTTATATTCTCCACTTTATATAGTCCATTTACACTAATTCCACTTACCCCAAATCCCCAAACATATCCTTGAAAATAATTCCAAGTTATATGATATCCTATGGGCATCCAAAGACTTTTAGATTTCATAAACATATATGCAAATAATACGCCAACTAAAAATAAATTAATAAACGATAATAAATCTATCCCATTATTTCCTAAATGTAATGCAGCAAATATTAAGGCTGGACCTATCAATACTATCCATTTGTTTCTTGTTTGCTTTAATACAGACATAATATATCCTCTAGATAATATTTCCTCTCCAAAACCAACAAATATAAAACCTATTAATCCATATAATAGCGATATTGTTATTTGAGGCTTTCTAATTGGATTTATTAAACTAACATCACCTATAGAAATTATTACTATTGCTACTATGCTCATAGCAACTGCCCCTAAAGCTAGTCCTACTATTAGTTCTTTATACCCTTTTTTAATAGATGTTATACCCATCTTACTGATCTTTTTCTTTTCGAATAATTTCCATATGATAATACAAGATAAAATAAATAATATATTATTAATCGAAGTTGTAAGTTGAAAAATCAATTCATATTGTGTAGTTGAATCTACATTAAAATTCATTAAATAATCAGTATTTCCATTTGATAAAAGAAAAATACCTATTATTACCCCAAATAACATAGTGGCTCCAAAGGTTAAAGCATATGCAAGTATAAATACTAAAAGTATTTTCCAGCCACTTCTTACCTCATTATACTTATTTTTGAATATCATATTTCTCCCTCCTTTTATATAATTAAATTTTATCATTACTACCTCTTATTTTACAATATTTTCTATAAATATAATGAATCAAAATAAAAATGCTGATAAGCTATCTAATCCTATCAGCATTTTATTCTTCTTTTTTATTCAACTCTATGTCCAGTATTCTCTATGCAACTTCTTATTTCTTGCTCTGTTGCTGGTTTATTATAAATTACTTCAACACTTCCACGTGCCATATCTACACAAACATTATCTACACCTTCTATTTTTTCTAATGCATTCTTTATTTGTGTTTTCATATTTTCATTTGCAATCCCATTTACCATATAATGTTCTCTTTCCATTTAAAAATACTCCTTATATAAAAAAATTATATAAATAGTATTCACCAAAAACATTATTACTATTAATATTAATCAGAAATTTTTATTCTATATTAACTAGCTCATTTCTTATTTCGTTTAAATTGTTAAAGCTCTTATAGCAATTTTTTAAAATATTTTCATCTGCTTCTTTTAAATCTACAACATGAATAGGAATCATCCCTGCATTAAATGCTGCTTCTATTCCTGCACTTGAATCTTCAATTACAATACATTCACTTGGTTCTACCATTAACTTTTCAGCAGCTTTTAAAAATATCTCAGGATTAGGCTTAGTTTCTCTAACTTCATCGCGACATACTACAGCATTAAAAAATTTTTCAATATTTCCTTGTCTTAATTGCTTAAATGCTCGCTCTGAAACAGCAGATGTTGCAAGTGCAACTTTAAAGTCATTATTTTTTAAATATTTTAGAATTTCATGAACTCCACTCTTTAAAGGAACTCTTTTTTCTATAGCCATAGCTAAATTTTCATCCTTTTCTATATACATATCATCTATTGGTAATTCATCTCCAAATGCATTTAGGAATACTTTCTTTACATTTTCACGTCCTGTTCCTAATACCGATGCATATATATCCTTTGTCATTTTATATCCGTATTTTTCAAATACTTCTGACCATACACTTAAATATACCATTTCAGTATCAAATATTACTCCATCCATATCAAATATCACTGCTTTTATTTTGCTAATCTCTAAATTCATACTATTTATTACCATCCCTTATTTATTACTAACTAAAAATCATCATAATAATTCATATATAATAATTATATCATATTTTACCCAACATATTTTTATCTTCATAACATATTAAAACATGAATATTATCTCTATTTTTTATAAAACTAAAGTTGGAGGTGTTTTTATGTTAAATTTAAATGCAAAAGAAAGAATGCTATTACAAGATGAAAAAAGCCATGAAGAATTATGCATTGAAAAATACAATGAATATTCTGAAAAGGCTTGCGATCCCCAATTAAAAACATTATTCACTCAGCTTTCTCAAAAAGAACAGCAGCACTTAGATACAATTAATCAAATGTTATCTGGAACTGTTCCAAATATAAATGCTGCTCAAGGTGCACAACAACAACAACAACAACAACAACAACAACAACAACAACAACAACAACCTATGCAAACTCAAAATCAACAACAAACTTCTCAACCACAACAACAAAATGCTACTGGAATAACAGCTCAACAAATGCAAAGTAATTTTAACCATGATAAAATGTTATGCCAAGATTCATTATCTGGAGAAAAATTTGTTTCTTCAACATATAACACAACAATTTTTGAATTTAGAGATACTAATGCAAGGCAAGTACTAAACCATATACAAAAAGAAGAACAAGAACATGGTGAAAAGATTTATAACTATATGCATCAACATGGAATGTATTAATTGATACTTGAGTAAAATTTATAAAAACTTCACTAGAAATTCCTAGTGAAGTTTTTCGAGACTGTAGATAATTTTGTGTAATATAGTTTCTTATAAATTAAATATTACTGGAAATTTTGATTTCCAGTAATATT
>NZ_JADPEL010000023.1 GCF_015667795.1 Clostridium sp. D53t1_180928_C8 | reverse complement strand
AATATTACTGGAAATCAAAATTTCCAGTAATATTTAATTTATAAGAAACTATATTACACAAAATTATCTACAGTCTCTTTAAATATAAAAAGAGCACATTTGTGCTCTTTTTATATTTAATATCTTTTAAAAGAATAACATATATCCCCATACGACTTTACTTTATCTATATCAATTTTATATATTTCATTTAATAGATATTCTTCTATATTCTCATCACTACTTCTAACGTTATCTAATGCCCTTTGCTTTCCAATATAAAAAGCTATTGTAGATATTAGTATAGCCTGAATTATTTCACTTTTGTTTTTACATACTCCAATGCTAGTAGCTAACATACCTGTATATATATTATCTAATTCATTTTTATTAAAAAAATAATTATTATTACCTTTTATTAAAAACTCACTATATCCATCAGTTATATAATAATTATCTTCTTTTATAATTATTATAGTATTATTTTTCCTTGAAAAATTTCTATACTTATAGTTGACATTACTCTCATTCAAATCTTTTTCTTCAACATTTTCTTGAAATTTTATCAAAGCTTCTATTTCACTCTTTGTTCCTTTAATAACATTAATATCATATCTATTTATAATACTTAATGCTAAATTTCTTTTGTTAATTAACGAATCTATTCCATTGGCTTCTAATAATACTCTCTCTTTTTTATTAATAGCTATTAAAGCTTTTTCTATATCTAATATACTCTCTGAATTAATTTCATCTAAAAAAATCAATAGTGTATTTATTTGATATTCCTCTTTATTAAGGTTACTATCTTTATAGCTAAATATTCCGTTATAATGTTTAATTGTATCTTCTAAGATGCTTAATCTTTCATTATTAGCACAACAATAAATAAGAGGTAGCATATTCTTTTGCAAGTCTAAAATATACTTTATAGACTCTTCACTAAGCCTCATAGCGCGTCCTCACTTTATTATCTATAGTGCAACTCTTGCCTAATACTATACTATTCGACAAAATCTACGATGTGCGCAATTTTATTCTATTCTTCTCCAAATACTTTTTTACGAAGTTCAAGTCCTGCTTTTGTAACAGCAACACCACCCATTGCAGTTTCTCTAAGTGCTGATGGAAGGCTCTTTCCTACCTTATACATAGCAGATACGGTATCATCAAAAGGTATTTTACTTCCTACTCCAGCCATAACCATATCAGCTGTACAAAGAGCACTTATAGCTCCTGCTGCATTTCTTTTTGCACAAGGTATTTCTACAAGGCCTGCAACTGGGTCACATACAAGTCCAAGTATATTTTTTAAAACTATTGCACCTGCATCTAAACACATCTTAGGAGTTCCTCCCATCATTTCAACAACTGCTGCTGAACCCATTGCTGCTGCTGAACCGCATTCTGCCTGACATCCTCCTTCTGCTCCTGAAAGAGTTGCATTCATTCCAATTATCATTCCTACTGCAGCTGAAGTAAATAACGCATCGATCAGCTCTTCATCTGTCTTTCCTAACTTTTCTCCTGCTGATAAAATTACAGCTGGTAATATTCCACAGGAACCTGCTGTTGGACATGCTACTATTCTTCCCATACCAGCATTAACTTCTGATGATGATAATGCCATTGCCATTGCTTTTACAGTTACATCTCCTGTTAAAGTATTTCCTTTTTCTAAATACTTTTGAATTTTATATCCATCTCCACCAATAAGACCACTTAATGAATATACCTCTTTTTCTCTTCCTTCAGTAGCTCCTTCTTTCATTACTTTTAAATTCTTAGCCATCTTTTCATATACTTCTTCTCTAGATAGCCCTTTATCTTCCATTTCAATTCTTATTGCATATTCACTTAAAGATATATTTTCTTCTTCACATATTTTTAATAACTCTTCACCTGATCTTGCTATCATACTATTCACCCTCCTTAATTGGATTAATCATTATTACTTTATTTATACCGTTAATTGCTTTAACATTACCTATTATTTCTGATGTAACCTCATGATCAACTTCAAATACCATTGTTGCATCTCTGCCCTTCTGACTTCTAAACACCTTCATAAATGCAATATTTATATCATTCTCATAAAGTATTGACGCTACCTTAGATACTACACCTGGAACATCCTTATTAGAAACAATAATAGTTGGATATGCACCAGTAAAGTTAACTAAATTTCCATTAACAGAAGTAACTTCAATACTTCCTCCTCCAATTGAAGAACCTATAAGTTCATATGTACCTTCTTTTCCCTTTATAACAAACTTAACTGTATTAGGATGAACATCTCCTAAATCTGCTTCCCTAAATCTTATTTTTAATCCCATTTCTTTGGCTATTTCTAAAGAATCTCTAAGCCTTAAATCACTTGGTTCCATTCCTAAAATTCCAGCAACTAATGCTCTATCAGTTCCGTGACCTTTATAAGTTTTAGCAAATGAGCCATGTAAATAAAATGTTACATCTTCTATATCAGCTCCTGCAACAGCTCTTGCAACCTTTCCAAGCCTTGCAGCTCCTGCTGTATGTGATGATGATGGCCCAACCATTATAGGACCTAATATATCAAAAACTCCTACACTTTTCATATGTAACCTCCAAAATTATTATGTTAAATTTTAAATACACTTACTTTGAATTTATATGAATACTTTTCATAAATTGCGAACTAAAGCTTAAGTCGGGAAACTAAGAAAAATAGTGAATAGAAAAAATGAAATATTAATTTGGAGGGAAGCATTGAAATTAAGCTGTAGAATTTAATAATTGATGTAGTAAAATTTGTGTGAAGAAGTTTTTACTGTTTGACGCGCTAGCTAGTTTAAAAACTTTAGCAAATTTTATGGAATCAATTATATAAATTCAAAGTGAAAATTTCACCGCTTCCCGGAAAAGCAATATTCCATTTTTCGTTCTCACTGTAGTTCGCAGTTTATTTCAAGTATTCATAATAACTTTAAAACATTTTAGTATTTATAAAAAATGCTTCCTCCAATAAATTCTCTTAAAATTGAATTTTCAGGAACAACATTTTTATCAACCTCTCTGAAGAACCCTAGTAAAGCCTTTAATCTTTTAGCTTCACCATAAACTATACTATCTTCCTTAATTTTATTAAGTTCTTCAAGTGCATATTTTTTTAATACACATAACTCATAAACTAAAGTAGAATTAAACATTACATCTGCTTCTTCTTGGTAAACAAAAATATTTTTTTCTTCACCTCTTTTTATCTTATGCCACATCTTTAATGTATCTTCAGCTCCATGACCTCTTGATAATTGATCTCTTACAATCCTTCTAATTCTTCTTACATCCGTTGTAGTAATTCTATTATGATTATCTAAATTTAATTGAGTTAATGCTGAAATATAAACTCTAAATTTATATTTTTCATCAATATGAGCTGTTAATATAGGATTTAATCCATGAATCCCTTCCACTATGATAACTCCATTTGAAGGTAATTTAACTTTCTTTCCAACCCATTCTCTTTCACCCTTTATAAAATTAAACTCTGGAATTTCAACCTCTTCACCTTGTAATATCAAATTTAAGTGTTTATTAAATAATTCTGTATCTACTGATCCAATTGTTTCAAAATCATACTCTCCATTTTCATCTATTGGTGTTTGATCTCTATTTACAAAATAATCATCTAATGATATTGGTATTGGTATAATTCCATTAACTCGTAACTGAACTCCTAATCTATTAGCAAAGGTTGTTTTTCCTGAAGAACTTGGCCCTGCAATTAATACTAATTTAACCTCTTCTTTAGAATTAATTTTATCAGCAATTTCTGCAATTTTCTTTTCGTGTAAAGCTTCAGAAATCATTACTAAATTAATTAATTCTCCATTATCAATTTTATCATTCAATGCCCCAACATTTCCTACATCTAAAATATCTAACCACTTTTCAGTTTCTCTGAATATTTTTGTAATTTTTCTTTGCTCAACAAATTCTGATAAAGTAAATGTTTGATAATCATTAGGTCTTCTTAATATAAATCCATTTTCATAATAAATTAAATCAAAGGCTTTTATATCACTTGTTTTTTTAGTCATATGCCCATAAAAATAGTCATATCTTCCATCTAATTCATATAAATTAACTGTTTTAAAATCTACTTGTTCTAACAAAAGAACCTTGTCACTCATATTATAAGACTTAAAAATATTAATTGCTTCTTCTTTTGTAACTTTAATTTTATTAATAGGTAAATCTCTATTTATCAGCTCTTGCATTTTAAATTTTATCTTTTCTATATCTTTTTCATTAAGAGCATCTTCTTTAAATATTTCCCCAAATATACCCTTACCTACACTATGTTGTATTGTTATTTTGGCATTTGGAAACAAATCCAAAGTAGCTTTAATAAAGATAAATTGTAATGTTCTTGTATAGTCTTTTTCAATAGCTTCATTCTTAGTGTTTACTAAATTAATATTTTCTTTCATCTTTACTCCACCCTTCTAAACCCTTATAATACCATTAGTTAACAAAAATTATATTATAAAATTTAGTGCGAAATTTTGTTTCATTAATTATTATTAGAAATAATTTCTCTATACTCTTATTATATACGGCTTTAAAAATTATTCTATTATTTTATATAGTAAAATTGCTATATTTTTGCTTGAAAACTTAAAGCTTCATACAAGTTCTATTAACTAAATTAAAAATTAAAAATCTCACTTAGGAATAAAAGTATTTTTTTTACAAATACTTAATTAAGAGGTGATTTAATTATGTTCATTGTTCTAATAAGAACTGCTTTTTTATATTTCTTAGTAATACTTGTAATGAGGTTGATGGGTAAAAGGCAAATCGGTGAATTGCAACCATATGAATTTGTTATAACAATAATGATATCGGATTTAGCAGCCCTTCCAATGCAAGATACTAGATTACCTTTAATTCTTGGTATTATTCCAATAGTTACATTGTTATTTATAAAAACAGTGTTAACTCAACTTCAACTTAAAAGTCAATTTACTAGAAAAATACTTGAAGGTGAACCTTGTATTTTGGTTTGTAAAGGTAAAATAAATTATCAGGCTTTAAAAAAACAACAAATAAATTTAGATGAACTTATGGAAGAATTAAGACTTGCTGGATATTTTGATTTAAACGAAATTCAATATGCAATATTAGAAAATAATGGTCAGCTATCATTTTTAACTTCTCAAAGTAGCTCTAACAGTGCTTCTGTTGATGCTTCTTGTAGTTCTAATACACAACCATTATCATCAGGAAGCCAAAATTCTTCTTCTCAAAGTGGCTCTAATAATACTCAAAATACTAATAGTAATGCTTCTGGAAGTGAGAGTTCTTCTAAAAACAATAAAAAAAGTAATTCTACCAACTCTAGTGGAAGTAATACTTCATCTTCATCAAGCTCTAGTAATTCTAGCCAACCACCTAGATTACCTATAATTTACGTGTTAGATGGGCATGTTAATAATAATGCTCTTACTACTAGTGGTAAAAACAAGGTTTGGATTGAGCACGAATTAAAAAAACATCATATTGATTCAATTAAAGATGTACTAATTGCTATGATTGATACTCAAGGAAAATTTGTTTATCAATTATACGATAAAAATGAAAAAGGAGCTAAAAAATGAAGAATTCATTATTTTCTATTTTTCTTTTTATATTGTTATTAGGCTTTCTAACTTATACAGATATAAGCTTTAAAAACCTATGTTCTGATATAATAGAAATGTGTGATGAAATGGAGGAAACATTAAGTTACTCCACCAAGGAAGAAAATTTTCAAGATGCTATGGCAATTTTTAATCTAATTCAAGATAAAGGTGCTATTGCCTCCATCTATATAAATCATGTTGATTATGATGTAATGTTAAATGAAGCTTTAAAGTTAACTGTATACATAGAAAAAGATGATTCAAGTGAAACTGAAGCTTCACTTCATCTATTAAAATATAGTACCGAGCATATGAAAGAACTTCAAGTTCCTAACATTGAAAACATATTTTAGAAAAGCAAAAGGTATTTATACCTTTTGCTTTTTGTATATATCTAATAATATTTATGCATAATTTTATTTTTTTATGCATATTTTTTTTTGTATTTTTAACAAAACTATTGATTTCACTGACTTTATATCCCTTCACTAATTATTTTTTATAATTTCAATTTTCCCTATTGCATAATTATACATTCTTTTGTATAATTATAAACATCAAGGACACATGGATATTTTTACTAGTTAAAAGTTATAAATAACGCAAAAAATTCTCCTAAGAATTTGTACCTTAACTATTAACTCTTAACTAATAATTATTTTAAAGGGGGCTTTTATATATGAAAAAATTTAATAAAGTTGTTTTAGCTTATTCAGGAGGATTAGATACATCAATTATAATTTCTTGGCTTAAAGAAAATTATGGCTGTGAAGTTATTGCAGTAGTTGGTAATGTTGGCCAAGCAGATGAGCTAGAAGGATTAGAAGAAAAAGCATTAAAAACTGGAGCATCAAAAATTTATATTGAAGATTTAACAAAGGAATTTGTTTACGACTATATCTTCCCTACACTTCAAGCTGGTGCAGTGTATGAAGGGAAATATTTACTTGGAACTTCTTTTGCTAGACCTTTAATTGGAAAGAGACTTGTTGAAATTGCAGAAAAAGAAGGAGCTGATGCAATTTGTCATGGCTGTACTGGTAAAGGGAACGATCAAGTTCGTTTTGAGCTTGCAGTTAAAAACTTTGCTCCAGAAATGCCAATTATAGCACCATGGAGGATTTGGGATATTAAATCTCGTGAAGAAGAAATTCAATATGCTTTAGATAGAGAAATTCCAATAAAGATTACTTATGAAACTAACTATAGTAAAGATAAAAACTTATGGCATTTAAGTCATGAAGGTTTAGATTTAGAATTCCCTGAAAATGAACCTAAATATGATAAAATTCTAGAAATGTGTAATACATTAGAAGCTGCTCCTAACGAAGCTACTTATATTACCTTAACTTTTGAAAAAGGTATTCCTGTTGCACTTAATGGTGTAAAAATGGATGGTGTTAAATTAATAGATGAATTAAATAAAGTTGGCGGAAAAAATGCTATTGGTATTATTGATATGGTAGAAAACAGACTTGTTGGTATGAAATCAAGAGGTGTTTACGAAACTCCAGGTGGAACTATTCTTTATAAGGCACATGCTGATTTAGAAGAAATTTGCTTAGATAAAGCCACTCATCACTTTAAACAATCAATTGCATTAAAATTTGCAGACTTAGTTTATAACGGTGAATGGTTCACACCACTTAGAGAAAGTCTTTCGGCTTTTGTTGATAAAACTCAAGAAACTGTTACTGGTGAAGTTAAGCTTAAACTATACAAAGGCAATATTATTAATGCCGGAATGACATCTCCTTATTCATTATACAGCGAAGAATATGCTACTTTTGGTGAAGATGGCGTATATAATCAAAAGGATTCTGAAGGATTTATTAATCTTTATGGTTTACCAACAGTAGTAAATTCAAAGATGAAAGAATCTTTAAAGAAACAGGAGAAATAAAAATGAAACTTTGGGGTGGAAGATTTACAGAGGGAGTTAATACGCTAGTTAATACCTTTAACTCCTCAATTTCAATTGATTCAAGAATGTATAAGGAAGATATAGAAGGAAGCCTTGCTCATGTTAAAATGCTTGGAAAGCAAGGTATTATTCCCTCTGAAGACAGTGAAAAAATAGTTGAAGGCTTAAAAGAAATATTAATAAGAATTAATAATAATACTATAGAAATAGATAAGGACTCTGAAGATATTCATAGCTTTATTGAAAGCATATTAACTTACTATATCGGTGATGAAGGTAAAAAACTTCATACCGGTAGAAGTAGAAATGATCAAGTTACTTTAGATACTAAACTTTATTTAAAAAAATATATACAAATTATAATAAATGAGGTTTTAAATCTTCATGAAACATTATTAGAAAAAGCTAATGAAAATATAAATACAATAATGCCAGGATATACTCATATGCAAAAAGCTCAACCAATTACTTTTGCGCATCATATCTTAGCCTATTGTGAAATGTTTAAAAGAGATATAGGCAGGCTTTTTGATGCCTATAAAAGACTTGATGAAATGCCACTTGGAAGTGGTGCTTTAGCAACATCTACATACCCTATTGATAGAGAGTTTGTGGCTTCTGAGCTTGGCTTTTCTAAAATTACACTTAATAGTTTAGATTCTGTTTCAGATAGAGATTATGCAATCGAAACATTATCTGCACTTTCATTAATTATGATGCACCTATCAAGATTTTCTGAAGAAATTATACTTTGGTGTACTGGTGAGTTTAACTTTATTGAACTTGATGATAGCTATAGTACAGGAAGTAGCATAATGCCTCAAAAGAAGAATCCTGATGTTGCAGAATTAGTTAGAGGTAAAACTGGAAGAGTTTATGGGGATTTAATGACTTTACTTACTGTTATGAAGGGCATACCTCTAGCTTATAATAAAGATATGCAAGAGGATAAAGAAGCTTTGTTTGATGGTTTAGATACTTCGCTTCTTTCACTTCAAACCTTTAATGGAATGATTAAAACTATGAAAGTAAAAAAAGCTAATATGAAAAAATCTGCAGCTGGTGGATTTACAAATGCTACCGATGTTGCTGATTATCTTGTTAAAAAAGGTATGGCATTTAGAAATGCTCATGAAGTTGTAGGTAAAATAGTTCTTTATTGTATAAATAAAGATATTGCTATAGATGATTTAAGTATGGCTGAATTTAAAGACTTCTCTCCTATTTTTGAAGAAGATATATATAAAGCAATTGATTTATTAACTTGTGTTGAAGAAAGAAGTGTCATTGGGGGACCTAGTTCTTCATCTGTTAAAATGCAAATAGAAGTTTTAGAAAACTTTATAAAAGAAAATAAGGAGAATTTATCATGTTTAAAGTAGGAATAATTGGTGCTACAGGATACGTTGGGGTTGAATTACTAAGGCTTTTACTTAATCATGATAAGGTTACAGTTACTGCTATCTCCTCCTCTACTTTTAAAGATGAGGAGATAAGCTCTGTATACAAAAGCTTTTTTAATAAAACAACTTTAGTATGTGAAGATAAAAGTGAAGTTATTGAAAAATCTGATATTATATTTACTGCTCTTCCTCATGGATTAAGTGAGGAAATTGCAGATGAAGCAATAAGAAAAAATAAAAAGGTAATAGATCTTGGGGCTGATTTTAGATTAGAATCTGAAAATTCTTATGAAGAATGGTATAGAAAAAAATTCACATGTAAAACTATTCATAAAGATAGTGTATATGGACTACCAGAATTTAATGGTTCTAAAGTTAAAGAATTTAATATAGTTGCTAATCCTGGTTGTTATCCTACAAGCATTTCACTAGGCCTTATGCCACTATTAAAAAATAAACTAATTAATACTCAAAATATAATTTGTGATTCAAAATCAGGAATTACTGGTGCTGGAAGAGGGCTTTCCTTAAAAACTCACTTTGCAGAAGCCAACGAAAACTTTGCTGCATACGGCATTGGTAGTCACAGGCATACTCCTGAAATTGAACAAACCCTATCATATATGGCAAATGAAAATGTAGAAGTAACATTTACTCCTCACCTATTACCTATCAATAGAGGAATACTTTCTACAATCTATTGCGAACCTAAAGATCAACTTACCTTAGAAAAAATTCATGAAATATATAAAAACCAATATGAAAACGAAGAGTTTGTCCATGTACTACCATTAGATCAAACTGCTGAAATAAAACACGTTAAATATACAAATAATTGTCATATTTCTATTCATCAAAATTATAGAAAAAACAAAATAATAATTGTTAGTGTTATAGATAATATGGTTAAAGGAGCTGCCGGACAAGCTATTCAAAATATGAACTTGTTATTGGGACTTCCTGAAAATACTGGACTTAAACTAATAGCTCCTAGTTTTTAATTAAAGGATGTGTAATTTTTATGATTAATATAGATGAAAATTTAACTGTGACTTCTCCAGCTGGTTTTAAAGCATCAGGAGTTCACTGTGGATTAAAAAAAAGCTTATTAAAAAAGGATTTAGCTTTAATATATTCTGATGTTATTGCTACTTCCTGTGGAGTTTATACCAAAAATAAAGTAAAAGGTGCTCCACTTACAGTAACTAAACAACACCTAATCAATAAAAAAGCTCAAGCAATAATTATTAATAGTGGAAATGCTAATACTTGCAATGGTGATGATGGTCTATCAAAGGCAAAAAAAATGACTCACCTTTGTGCTAAAGAGTTAAATATAAAAAATGATGATGTGCTTGTTGCTTCTACTGGAGTCATTGGAGTACCCCTAAATATAGATGCAATAAAAGATGGAATTCCTCAATTAGTAAATAATTTATCTAGTGATATTCAAGGTGCTAAAAATGCATCTATGGCAATTATGACTACTGATACTATTGAAAAACAAGCTGGAATAGAAATTGAAATTGGTGGAAAAAAAATCACTATCGCTGCTATGGCTAAAGGTTCTGGTATGATACATCCAAATATGGCTACTATGCTTTCTTTTATAACTACTGATATTTCAATAGCTCCCGCATTATTAAAAGAAGCATTAAAACAAAGTGTTAATATTTCTTATAACAGAATAAGTGTTGATGGTGATTCTAGTACTAATGATATGGTTTTAATTATGGCAAATGGACTTGCTAATAATCAAACTATTATAGAAAAAAATGAAGACTATAATTTATTTTTAGAAGCATTAACAACTTTAAATATTTATATCTCCAAAAAAATTGCTAAAGATGGCGAAGGTTCCACCAAACTTATAGAGTGCACTGTTAGTAATGCTAACTCTATCGTCGATGCTGAAAGTCTATCTAAAAGTGTAGTTACTTCAAGTCTTGTTAAAGCTGCAATCTTTGGTAGTGATGCTAACTGGGGAAGAATACTTTGTGCATTAGGATATTCTGGTATAGACTTTGATCCTGCAAAAGTTGATGTTTCCTTTTCAAGTAATGCAGGTGAAATTATAGTTTGCATAGATGGTTCATCAGTAAACTTTGATGAAGCAAAAGCAAAAGAAATTTTATTGCAAGATGAAATTAAAATCTTAATAGATATGAAACAAGGCTTATCAGAAGTAACAACTTGGGGTTGTGATCTAACTTATGACTATGTAAAAATAAACGGCGACTACCGTAGTTAATTTTACCTAAGGGGGCAATCAATATATTGGATTACCCGCACAGGCAAGAGGAGGAATTAAATTGAATTATGCTCAACATGCAAATATATTAATACAAGCATTACCTTACATCCAAGAATATTACGGTAAAACCATTGTAATAAAGTATGGTGGAAATGCCATGATTAATGATGAATTAACTAAAACTGTAATAAATGATATTATCCTTATGAAATGTATAGGAATTAATCCCATAATAGTGCACGGTGGTGGTCCTGATATTAGCAATACTTTAGCTAAAATGAATCATGAAAGTAAATTTATAAATGGATTAAGATATACCGACGAAACTACAATAAAAGTTGCTCAAATGGTTTTAGCTGGTAAAGTAAATAAGGATTTAGTTAAACTTATTGAAAAAAATGGGGGTAAATCAATAGGTCTATCAGGTATTGATGGTGGTATGATTAAGGCAACAAAACTCAATAAAGATATAGATTTAGGTTATGTAGGTGAAATAACCTCTGTAAATACAGATCTTTTAAACCTATCAATGAACTCTGGCTATATACCTGTAGTTTCTTCTATTGCTATTGGTGAAAAGGATGATAATAGTTATAACATAAATGCTGATACTTGTGCTTCAAAAATTGCATCTGCATTAAAAGCAGAAAAACTAATTCTTCTAACTGATGTACCTGGTGTAATGAGAAATCCTGCTGATTCTTCTACTCTAATTTCAACTTTAAGATTACATCAAATTCCAAAATTAACTGTAGATAAAATAATTAATGGTGGTATGATTCCAAAAATAAATTGCTGTGTAGAATCAGTAAGAATGGGTGTTAAAAAAGCTCATATAATTGATGGCAGGATTAAGCACTCTATTCTACTTGAACTCTTATCCGAAAAAGGAATAGGAACAGAAATCTACTAACTACTAACTTTTATAACGGGGGGGCTATTTAAAAATGAATTTATTTGAAGAAGAAAATCAATATCTAATGAATACTTATGCTACCTTACCAATTGAAATTTCATATGGTGAAGGATCATATTTATTTGATAAAAATAATAAAAAATATATAGATTTTACTAGTGGAATTGGTGTCAACTCATTAGGATATAATAACGAAGCTTGGAAGAAGGAACTAATATCTCAACTAAACTCATTTCAACATTTATCAAATATTTTTACTAATAATTCTACTGTATTATTAGCAAAAAAACTTTGTCAACTTTCTGGGATGAGCAAAGTATTCTTTGCAAACTCTGGGGCTGAAGCAAATGAATGTGCTATTAAGCTTGCAAGAAAATATAGTTTTAATAAATATGGTAAAGAAAGAGGTACTATACTTTCTCTAAATCAATCATTTCACGGTAGAACTTTAGCTACATTAACAGCAACAGGGCAAGATAAATTCCATAACTACTTCTTCCCTTTCCCTACTGGATTTAAATATACACCTGCTAATTCTATAGATGACTTAAAAGAAAATCTCACTTCAGATGTTTGTGCAATTATAATGGAAGCTATTCAAGGTGAAGGCGGTGTACATACATTAGATAAAAGCTTTGTTTTAGAAGCTTGTAAACTTGCTAAAGAAAAAGACATATTAATAATTTTTGATGAAGTTCAATGCGGAATAGCTAGAACTGGAAAGCTATTTGGATATAACAACTTTAATATCGAACCAGATATAGTAACTAGTGCTAAAGGTCTTGGAGCTGGTCTTCCTATAGGTGCAGTTTTATGTAATGAAAAACTTTCAACTACATTTGTTCCTGGAGATCATGGTTCAACCTTTGGAGGAAACCCAGTTGTATGTGCTGGTGCTACTTCTGTTTTAAATCAACTTTGCAATAGTGACTCTTACACTAAAATTATTTCCAAAGGAGAGCTTATTAAACAAACTATTTTAAAGGAAAAGATAGAAATAGTAAAAGATGTTCGTGGCTTAGGACTAATGATAGGAATAGAGATTAATGGAGACTCTTCTACCATTCAAAAGATAGCCTTAGAAAGCGGATTACTAGTATTAACTGCTGGTAAAAACGTAGTAAGACTACTTCCTCCTTTAAATATTTCCATAGAAGATATTAAATTGGGGATAAATATATTAATATCCGTTCTTAAACAACATTCCTAAATTACACAAGAGTTTATTAAATTAAAAGATAAAAATATCTTATTTTCTAAAATATATTTAAAGAAACTCCCCTAGGAGTTTCCACTTTAACTTTTTACTTTTACCTCTTATCTTTTCACTAACTACTAACTATTATAAAGGGGGCTTATTTATGAATAAAGATTTATTACGTATGGACAATCTTTCAAAGGAAGAAATTTTAGATTTATTAAATCTTGCAGATCAATTAAAATATGAACAAAAACATGATATAGAGCATCACTTACTTAAAGGGAAATCACTAGGTATGATTTTTGAAAAGGCATCAACTCGTACTAGAGTTTCATTTGAAGTAGGAATGTATCAGCTTGGAGGACATCCGCTTTTCTTAAGCTCTAAGGACTTGCAAATAGGTCGTGGGGAACCAATCCAAGATACTGCTAGAGTATTATCTAGGTATTTAGATGGAATAATGATAAGAACATTTTCTCAAAAAGGAATTGAGACTTTAGCTGAATGTTCATCTATTCCAATTATTAATGGACTAACAGATGATGAACATCCATGCCAAATTTTAGCTGATTTAATGACTATAAGAGAAAAGAAACTTATACTTGAAGGCTTAAAGGTTGCTTATATTGGTGATGGTAATAATATGTGTAATTCTTTAATTATAGGTTGCTTAACTTTAGGAATGAATATATCAATTGCTAATCCTATTGGCTATAAGCCACCTAAATATTATATTGAAAAAGGTATTGTATTAGCCGAAGAAAATGATGTTTCTTTTGAAATGACAGAAGACCCTAAAATTGCTATTAAAGATGCTGATGTAATTATAACTGACGTTTGGGCAAGTATGGGGCAAGAAGATGAAGCTAAGAAACGTAAAATTGCATTTAAAGGCTACCAAGTTAATTCAGAAATTATGAAATTAGCTAATGATGATGCAATTATTCTTCATTGTCTTCCAGCTCACAGGGAAGAGGAAATAACTGAAGAAGTTCTTGAAGCTCATGCTGATGAAATATTTGAAGAGGCTGAAAATAGACTTCATGCTCAAAAAGCAGTGCTCGTTAAACTTCTTTCATAATATAATCAAGCCACAAATTATAGTAAAACTAAAAAATTAATCGTTAAATTCAATTGACTATGAAATATTTCATTTTTCTCTTTTAATAAAAATAACACTGTTAATAAATTTATTAACAGTGTTATTTTAAAGTTTACACACGAAAACCGAATCCGTTGATTTAATATATAAATCATCTTTTAAATTATTATAATCTTTTTGAACTCTCCTTGACAAAAGGTACAGTTTATACTTAATGTAACAGGTTATAATTTATTAATTTTATTAAGCTTGTATACCTGCAGGGGCATAAACTCTCTTTGCTAACTCATCATCTAATAAATATAAAGCAGCTGGATTTCCTTCACATCTTCTAACCTTCTTTAAAATTGCATTGAAGTTATTTTCCTCTTCCACTTGCTCATCAATAAACCATTTTAGTAAACTAATTGTAGCATGTTCTTTAGCTTCATATGCAATATCAGTTAACTGATAAATTTTCTTAGTCACTAATTGCTCATGTTGATATCCCTTTTCAAAAACATCAATTGCTCCATCGTAAGTAATCTGTGGCTTATCAACCTTTTCTAATTCTATTGAACCATTCTTTTGATAAACATATTCATAAAATTTCATTGCGTGATCTAACTCTTCCTTAGCTTGAACTCTAAAGAAATTAGCAAACCCTACTAAATCTATTGATTCACAATACCCTGCCATAGCAAGATAGGTATATGAAGAGTAAAATTCAAAATTCACTTGCTCATTAAGTGCTTTTAATAAAGTTTCATTTAACATAACTTTAATTCCTCCTAAGCTTTTATTTTTTTAATATTATATATATTTTCTCATATATATTATCTTTTATCAAATACTAAAGAAATAACATTAATACGGTAAAATAAAATTAATTTAAAGCAATTTATTTTTTATTTTTACACATACTAGACATAAGAAAAATAATATACAATATCGGAGCGAATTATATATGGATAAAGCAAGTTTAAAGAAAAATATTATATCAAAAACCATTCTATTCTTTGCAATAATGATTTTTGTAGTTATATTTAAATCATTGTTTGGAGATGAAAATACACCAATAGGAATTACTACTATAATTGCTTTACTTATGCTATTAGGTAAAGATTTAACTAAAAACCCATTTAAAAATTTCTTAATACTTCTTGGAATAAATCTTGCAATAGGATTTGGATCCTTTATAGCTGCAAACAATATATGGATAGGAATAATTATAGACTTTTTATCATTATCATTAATAGGATATTATTTTAGCTATAACCTTACTAAAGGTTTAATACTACCTTATGGATTACAATATTTGTTTTTACTAAATGGTCCTGTTTATGGAGAAATCTTTGTAAAAAGAATAGCAGGCTTAATATTTGGTGCTATAGTTATTATGGTAAGTCAATTTATAGTAAACTCTAAGAAAAAAAATACCTTTAACAAAGAAAATTCAATAATAGGGTTTAATACTCATGAAAGTGATAAGGCTTATAGAACTGTATCTATATTAGGTAAAGAAGTAAAAATTCATACTGTTAGAGCTTCTTATGCAATAAGAGTCGGCGTTCTTACAGCATTAACTTCTTTTATTTCATTTTATTTTAAATTACCTGAAGGCCGTTGGATGGTATATACTATTTTCTCATTAACAGAGCTATACTCTGAAAATTGTAAAATTAGAGCTGTAAAAAGAATCCAAGGAACTATTATAGGAGCTCTCATTGTAATAATAGCATTTATGTTTATTAAAAGCCCCGCTTTAAGAGGTATAATAATATTAGCTGCTGGATACTTAAACTCCTTTGCTGTAGATTATAGAGATATGATAGTATTAGCAACTATTTCTGCAATAGCTCCTATAGCTATTACAAACGGATCTGTTGAGGTTGCATTAGAAAGATTAATGTATGTAGCAATTGGAACTATTTTAGCTCTATTAGCCAATAGATTCATTTTAAGAAAAACCAAAGCTGATACTATTTCTGAATAAATATAACAATATAGAGGCTATTGTGATTACTTAATACAATAGCCTCTATTTTTAATACAAAAATATATAATAATAATTTCAACAGCTTTTATTTTTCAATATAATTAATTACATGTTTAATTATCATATTGATACTTCCATCTCCATTACGTTGAATTTCAAATTTAGAATTATCATGATAAGCTTCTTCATTTATGTATAAGTCAATATCTTTATCAATCTTAAGTCTTACTCTCTTAAGCTTTTTTTCTACCCACGCTTTATCTACAGAAACCTCATTTTCTAATCCATTTCCCTTCATGAATATTTCGAAATCCTGCTTCTTTGTTGGTTGATCTTTAAATAATTCATTAGAAACTTCTTCTATATTAATAAACTCTTCATCCTTAAGCTTACTTTTTATCTTTGTTCTTATTTTTTCAGCCTCATCTGCATTTTCGGTAATATTACTTCTAGTCCAAGTTTCTGTAGCTTTTAAAAATGTCTTTGTCATGTCCCTCTTATTAGTAACAATACTACAACCTAAGAAACTATTCATAAAATAATTAGCTCCATACTCATCATCTTCAGCTGATTTTTTTTGCTTATCAATTACATACAAATCAAATACTTGATCTTCTCTAATTGGTTTTATAAATGCTGCCTTTTGAATTCTTTGACTACTACCTGGTAATCCTGCAGATTGCGGTACTATTCCTATTCCTATTTTATCATTTACAAATTCCACAGAATGAGTAAAGTTCTTAACATAATCCATCTTAAGTACTCCTACCATAGGACCTACGTCTGTAATTAATGAAACTATTATCAAATCACAAGATGGAATATTAACATTTCCCTTCATAATAGAAAAAAGCTGTCTAGATAATTCCTTAGATAATCCTAAAAAGTCGTTATCTACTCCATTTAAATAGTCTTGAACTATTTCCTTTACAATATTTCTTTCTGAATTAAAGGCTGCTGTCTTTAACTCTTCATCCTTTAAACATTTTTCAATATGCTTATGTAAAAACTTATAAATATCTTCATTTAACTCTAATGTATACTCATTTAAAATTGGTTCAGATGAATTACTATCTAAAATATGTATCACAGCCTCTTGAATATTTATATCATTAATGTACTCCAAAATATCACCCCTATATATTATCTAATATTTTTCTCAAAACATTATAGCATTTATTTTAAAATTTATCCTTACTATACTCTAAGCTATATTTCTTAAATAAATTAACAGAAGGAGTAAGATATCTATTCTTTAAAGTTGCTAAATAAATAAACCTCTCATGTTTAGGGTTTGTTATTGGTAATACTTTAACATTATAATACTTTAAAGATGATATCCTTGGAAGAACTGCTATTCCATAATTTATCTCAACTAATCCTGCTACTGCATTATCCTCTTCTACTTCACATATAGTATTAGGTACAATATCTACCTTTTTAAATAACTCTTCTATTATTGATCTTATACCACTCTTTTCACTAAATCCGATAAAGGGATAACTATCTATTTCTTTTAAATCTATAGACTCTTTTTTAGCTAATGGATGATCATTAGATACAATAACAACAAGCTCCTCATTTGCTATTGGAATAAAATCTATATCTGGTTCATTTTCTACCTTTGAACAGAATATCATATCGAATTTTTCTTCCTTCAAACCTTCAATAAGAGACTTTGTAGTCCCTTGACCAAATATGAATTTTATATTTTTATTATTATCTAAAGATGTAAAATCCTTAATAAGATGTGGAATAAACTTTGGACCTAGCGTATATATATAACCTAATTCTATAGTTCCTGTAGAAACGCTAGTCAACTCTCTAATCTTTTTTTCACCTTTTTCTAACTCACTTAAAGCTCTGTCTACATATTCAAAATATATTTTCCCATACTTAGTTAGTTTTATATTTCTCCCTTGCTTTTCAAAAAGATAAGTTCCTAAATCTTTCTCTAACGTTGCCATAGCATGACTTAAGCTTGGTTGTGTTATAGATAATTCTTCTGCTGCTTGAGTATAATGTTCTAACCTTGCTAAAACTCTAAAATAACTTAAATGATTTAAATTCATTTTTATCTCCTTTGCCTAACATTCTATTTTAATAACATATATTAAATCTTAAATATTAACTTTGTTATAATTTAAACTTATTTTTCTTTATAAATCTAAAATATTATAACATATATATAGATATTTTCTATAAATAAACACAAAAATATGTATTAGAATAATTGAAAATAATATATTAAAATTTATTTTGTAATCTTACAAAGAACTTTATACATAACTTAGTTAAATTTTTATCAAAAGGAGTATTAAAAATGCAAAATACGCTTACTAAAAATAAGTATATGCCTACGGCATTAGCTATGTATATTAACTACTTTATACATGGTATGGGTGCTATCATCTTAGCACAAAACATCGATTTCTTAATGGAACAATTCAATACTAACAAAGCTGGTGTATCATATGTTATTTCAGCTCTTGGATTAGGTAGATTAATTGTATTATTTGTATCAGGTATATTATCAGACAAATATGGTAGAAAGCCATTTATTCTTTTAGGCATGGGAACTTATGCAATATTTATGGGTGGTATATTAGTAAGTACTAACGTTACTATGGCCTTCTTCTTTGCATTATTAGCTGGTATGGCTAACTCATTTATGGATGCTGGTACTTACCCTGCATTAACTGAATGTTTCCCTAAAGCATCTGGAAGTGCAAACGTTGCTATTAAAGCCTTTATATCTGCTGGACAATTTATATTGCCTTGGATTATTAGCTTCTTAATAGCTAACGATCTTTACTTCGGATGGACATTTATATTCTGTATTGCTGTATTTATAATTAATGGATTCTTCATATTAAAGCTTCCGTTCCCTGCTTTCAAAGCTGTTGAAAAAACAGAAGCTATTGTTACTGAAGAAAAAATTGAATCTAATGTTAAAGCTAACTTCTGGATTGAAGGCATTTGCTTAATATTAATCGGCTTCACTGCTACTGCAACATTCCAAGTTGTCGCAAACTGGCTACCATCATTTGCAAGAGAAGTTGCTGGCGTTGAACAAACTGTTTCTCTTAAATTAATAAGTATTTATAGTACTGGCTCAATAGTATCTGTATTTGTTACTTCAGTATTAGTTGCTAAATGGATAAAACAAGTTAGATTTACATTTGTTTACCCATTAATATCCTTAGTAATGTTAACAATACTTTGGATGTTCCCAAGCACATTAACTTGCATAATTGCAGCATTTGTAATTGGATTCTCTGCTGCTGGTGGAGTTCTACAATTAGCATTAACCTCAATGTCAGAATTATTCCCATCAAGTAAGGGTAAAATCACTGGTATAGTATTTACAGCTTCAAGTATAGCTTCTACTGTAGTACCAAGTATTACTGGTATATTAGCAGATATAAACTTAAGCCACGTAATATTATTCGATATGGTAATTACTGCTTTAGGTGTTATATTAGCACTTATAGTTAATATTAGATATAACATAGTAAAAAAAAATGAATTAAAATTTAACAAAGCTGCTTAATAATTATTAAAAGGTTGTACATAAATTTGTACAACCTTTTTTTTGCTTTAAGTAAATTAAACTAGCTTCCTCTTTTTAAATAAATATAATAGTACTTTAAAATATTTAAAATCTAGAATACAATATAGAAGGGGTGGTACTATGAAAAATATAAAATCAAATAAAAAATTTATAATTCAAAAAAACATTTTTATTTTACTTATTATAGGTTTAATTGTAGTTTCAGTTGCTTTTATAAATAAATATATTAATGATGATAAAAATTCTACCATTAATAACGTTGCTAGCATAAATTCTAAAAGTGATGATGCTACTCAAGATAACAGCAACTCTGAAGATAATATTAGTTCTGAAGATAATAACAAATCTGAAGATAATAATACATCTGAAGGTATGAATTTAACTTACAATGATTCTAATAATGAATATCTTATATTAGTTAACAGAGATCACGCTCTTGAAGAAAACTATGAACCTAGTGATTTAGTTGTTCCTAATATTCCATTACAAACAACCTCTAATATGACAGCTCATGTTAGAGCTGAAGTTGCAACAGAACTCGAAAACATGTTTAACGCTGCAAAAAAAGATAATATTAATTTAATTGGTATTTCAGGATACCGTTCATGCGATTATCAAGTTACAGTTTATAATGATGCAGTTGCAAATGAAGGTGTTGAGTCTGCTAATAATTATGTTGCTCATCCTGGTCATAGCGAGCATCAAACTGGTCTAGCAATAGATATATTATCTAGTGAATATAGTAGTTTAGATGAAGGATTTGAAAATACAAAAACCTTTAAATGGATGCTAGAAAATAGTAGTAATTATGGTTTTATACTTAGATATCCTAAAGGGAAAGAGGATATTACAGGATATAGCTACGAACCATGGCATTTAAGATACGTTGGAAAAGATGCAGCTAAAGAAATAACTGAAAAACAATTAACATTAGAAGAATACCTAAAATAAATATAAACAATTTAATAATCACTCTATAAGATTACATAAAAAAATAGACCTAGTTTAATTTTAAAATAGGTCTATTTTTTATGACTATAAATATGCTATCTTTCAGCTTCAATTAGACTCTTCATAGTTTCCTTATCCATACCACCTGGTATATACTTACTTACAAATCCCTCTTTATCTATTATAAGAGTTGATGGAAAAGCACTAATACCATATTCAATAATCATAGGTCCCCCCTCATCAAACACTACAGGGAACTTATAGTAATTTTCAGATAAAAATTTTTTAACATCTTCTTCTGAGCCTTCTCTTCCTAAATTAGGTGATGATACTCCAAGAATTACTACATCATCTTGATTCGTATTATATTCTTGATATAATTCATCTATATAAGGCATTTCCTCTCTACATGGAGGACACCATGTTGCCCAGAAATTTAAGAATATTGTTTTTCCTTTATATTCACTAAGAGTGTGCTCTTTACCGTATTGATCATATAAAGTAAAATCTATTGGTGAAATCTTGCCGTTATCTTCTTTATTATTTTCATTTACACTCTCACTATTTTCTGTTTTATTTTCATTCTTAATACTTGCTTGTTTATTTACATTAATAACACCATTAGCAAGCATAACTATTCCAGCTATAATTATGAAAATACCACTTATCTTTTTTATTTCATTCATATATTTTTTTACTGAATCAAATTTTTTAAATAATTTTCCATAAAATATTGATGCTATTATAAATGGTAATATAAATCCTAAAGTGTAAATTGCAATTAATAAATTAGAAGTAAATAAATTATCTGATGTTGATGCCATAACTAGTACTGATGCTAAGATAGGACCAATACAAGGTGTCCAACCAAAACTAAATGTAAATCCTAAGACAAAAGCAGACACCGGAGACATAGTTTTATAATTAACATTTAATCTTTTTTCTCTATTTAATAAATCTAATTTTATTATTCCTAAATAAAATAGTCCCATAAATATAATAATAATTCCACCAATTATCATTATAATATTCTTATTAGCATTCAAAAATGTACTTAGAGCACTTATTGATGAACCTAATATAAAAAATGTAGTTGATATTCCTAGTGCAAAAAATATGGTATTCTTTATTAAAGTTCCACTTCTAAATTTTGAATCCCTTAATTCATCTACACTACTATTTGATAACATACTTAAGTATATCGGCAGTATCGGCAATATACATGGAGAGAAAATCGATAATATCCCCTCAATAAACACTATGAAAAAATTAATATTTCCCACTAACTGTTTCCTCCTATTATTCTTTTTTTCTTTATATTAATATAAAGACTTTATATTCACAATTAGGCACTTTTTAGTAACTATATTTTTTAAAAGGTAGTATGGAATAATAGTAAAATTAGAACTCTTATTCCATACTACTTAATTTATCTTATTGTTAGCTGTCATAATACTAACAATATATACCCCCCTAGATAATATTTTCTAACCTTCACAAGAAAGATTACTATTACCCCAATTAATCATTCTTTCCATAATTGGTAGTAATAATATTCCAGAGTCACTTAAATAATAATTTGATTCAACCGTATTGTTTATAGTCTTTTTTTCATTTATTACAATATTATTTTCTATTAATAAATCTAATTGTTGGGTTAGCATCTTTTTACTACATCCATCTAAAATTCTTTGTAGCTCTCCAAACCTAATTCTTTTATCCTGGATATTCCATATTATTTCTGCAACCCACTTCTTTCCTAAGATATTAGATAATGCTTCAACTGGACAGTTATATACCTCTTCTTTTACCTTATACATTTTACAACACCTCTCTTTATTGTTTAGATACCACATCCTAAACTTGATAAAATTTCATTAAATAACTTACTTTCATCTATCTCTTTAATATTATTAACTACTCTTATCGAACCTACTAAATTAACATCCATAATTATACCATAATCTATATTCTCTTCTAATTTTACTTTACCATAAAACTTTCCATTCTCATATTGCAACGGAAACTGACTGCCATCTTCAGGATTTATTATATAAACATCTTTATCAGAATTTATGCCTTCTAAATTAATCAAAAATTCATCTTTCTTATTTATAACTGTTACAAAACTATTTAAATATTTTCCGTCTAATTTTTTATTAATTGTATCTTTATCACTTAATTCAAATGAATATCCCAATACATTTTTTTCAACATTAACACTTTTGCTTTTTAAATTAACTATACTACCAGATATTACTCCTACTATAAATACTGATATAATAAATAATATTACTTTTTTATTTTTCACTAATTTTTCTCCTTGTACTTAAATTAATGCAAACAAATCATTTAATGCTTCACTCATAGTTGGATGAGTAAATATATTGTCACGAATAAATGTATAATCTAAATTTGCTCTCATTGCAATGCTTATTATATTTATCAATTCACTAGACTCAGGAGATAATAATGTACATCCTAATATTTTATTTGTCTTTGCATCTACTATAGCCTTCATAATCCCTTCAATTTCTCCAATTACCCTTGCTCTTGGAATTGCAGCTACTTGTAATTTTGCTACTTTTATATCATATCCTTGTGCTCTTGCCTCTTCTTCACTTAATCCAACCCTAGATAAATTTGGTTCAATAAATACAGAATAAGGTATAACTTGTCTATTATCAGTTGTTCTCTTACCTTCACCAAGTAAATTATCCTTAATAATTCTAAAATCATCTAAAGATATATATGTGAATTGAGGTCCACCATTAACATCTCCAATAGCCCATATATTATCAACGCTTGTCTTTAACTTATTATCAACAGCTATTGCCCCTCTTTCAGTAACCTTTACTCCTGCTAAATCTAAATTTAATCCTTCTATATTAGGTTTTCTTCCAGTTGCAATTAATACTGCGTCACCATTAATATTTTCATCCTTATTATATAATTTATTAAAGTATGAAACAGTGACTTCATCACTATTTTCATTAAATGATGTAACATTAGAGTTTAATATAAATGAAATACCTTTATTTTCTAGTATTTCTCTAATATTATCTGAAATATCTTTGTCTTCTCTTCCTGCTATTCTATCTGATGTTTCTATTACAGTAACCTTTGATCCAAAACTTGCATATATTGATGCAAACTCTAATCCAATATAACCTCCACCAACAATTACTAAATGCTTAGGTAATTCCTTTAAATCTAATATTTGAGTACTTGTATATATTCTCTTACTATCATTTATTCCTGGAATATTAGGTATTACAGTAGTTGCTCCAGTATTTATAAATATTTTTTCACCTTCTATAATTAATTTTCTATCTTCAGTATATATTTCAACCTCTGTATTAGATATAAAAGATGCTGTTCCTGTGTATATAGTTATATTTTCATTGCTATCTAACATGTTATAATTTTTTCCTCTTAACATTTTAACTAGCTCTTCTTTTTCTTCTATTGCCCTTCTATATTCTTCAGCTTTTTCTTCAAAAGAATTTAACTTCTTATATAAAGCTACTTTTGACTTATGAACTAACCTTTTAGTTGGAATACATCCAATATTAATACAAGTTCCACCATACATCATTTCTGACTTTTCAATTAAAGCTACTTTTTTTCCTTGTTTTCCTAAAAACCCGGCTAGAGTTTTTCCACCTTTTCCAAATCCAATTATTATAGCATCATACTTATTCATATTTTTTGTCCTCCTCATTATAAAAAATCCCCAGGAGAAAATTAATAATTCTTTATCTCCTGGGAGTAGGCTAACCTAAATTGATTTATTTATCATTTCTACTAAAGCACCCTTAGGTAAGAACCCCACATTTGTAGTAATTTCTTCTCCATTTTTAAATACTTTTATTGTTGGTATATTTTTAACTTTATACTCACTTGCTACATTAGGATTTTCATCTATATCAACCTTAACTATTTTTACATTCTTCATTTCTTCTTGAACATCTTCTAATACAGGAGCTAACATTTTACAAGGTCCACACCAAGTTGCAAAGAAATCTACAACAACTACTCCTTCTTGCTTTAATACTTCCATGTTAAATTCTTTTTCATTTATATGCTTTACCATCTTAATTCCTCCAAAATATTTATAATTTATTAACTTAACGTTATTATTTTGCGTCATTTATTAACTGACTTCATTGTATCAACCTATTTATCTTCTAACAATTAGGCACTTTTTAGTTACTACTTAAATATTAACTTTATTTTTTTGAATCTAAATATGAAGTCGCACTTAATGATGCAATATTTCCCTCTCCAGCTGATTTAATATATTGATATGGCTTTCCAACACAATCTCCAGCAGCAAAACATCCTGGTATATTAGTTCTCATTAATCTATCACATTTTATATGTCCCTCTTCCTCTTCAAGTCCTGGTACTAATTGAGCTGGTGGAACCGCATCCTTTAATAAAAACACTCCATCTGTTTCTATTTCCCTATCCTTGAATACTACTTTCTTAACTTGGATATCACCATCAATTTTCATTGGTCTTTCCTCAACTAATTCAATACCTTCATTTAAGTGGTATTCCCCTTTATATAAAGGTACATAATATACTTTTGATGCAATTTCATTTACAAAATTAGCTTCTTGTTCGCCTTCCTCATTTGAAGCTATTATAACAACTGTCTTTTCCTTATATAATGGTGCATCACATGTTGCACAATATCCAACACCCTTTCCTAGAAATTCAACCTCACCTTGTAATGGCCTTGAAAATTCTACTCCTGTTGCTATTATTACAGACCTAGCTTCATATGTTTTATCCTTGGCCATTATAGTAAAATAATCTCCCATAGCATAAACATTATTTACTCTTTCTTCTGTTATTTCAATTCCATTTGTTTCTATGTGATTATTAAATGCTTCAAATAACTTTTTACCATCTGCATTTGGAACCCCTAAATAATTATTTATTTTAGGAGCCTTTCCAATTTTAGAACTAAAATTTTTGCTTCCAAATACAATAAATGATTTTTTTCTTATTTGTGCATTAAGTGCCGCTGATAATCCTGCTGGCCCACTTCCTATTATTGCTATATCATATCTTTCACTCATACTTAAACTCTCCTTTTTTCTCTTTACTTATTATTTTCCCTTGATTTGCTTTCATTTTATATAACTAATTAACTTCCTACAATTAGGTACTTTAAAGTTACTTAGAAACTAAAATGTAACCTGAAATTTTTTAATTGAACTTTACACTTGCTAAGAATTCCTTAGTTCTAATTTCTTTAGGCCTTAATAGAACCTTTTCTGGCGTACCTTGTTCTACAATAACACCATTATCAATAAATATAACTTTATCAGCTATCTCCCTCGCAAATGATAATTCATGGGTAACAATTACCATTGTTATATTCTCTTTTGCTAAATCCTTAATTACATTAAGTACTTCTAATACCATTTCTGGATCTAAAGCCGATGTAGGTTCATCAAATAATATAACCTTTGGTTCTAAAGCTATTGCTCTAGCTATAGAAACCCTTTGTTTTTGACCTCCTGATAAATTTTTAGGATAAATATCATTTTTAATATCCATATTTACTTTTTTTAATATTTTTAGGGCTATTTCCTCACTCTTATTTTTCTCTATTTTCTTAACAAAAATAAGTCCTTCCATAATATTTTCTAATACAGTTTTATTATTAAAAAGATTAAAGTTTTGAAATACCATTGCTGACTTCTCTCTAATTTTTTTTATATCTAAATTTGAATGACTATTTGCATCTATTTTAAACCCATCAATTTTTATACTACCTTCTGTTGGTGCTTCTAAATAATTTAAACATCTTAAAAAAGTAGACTTACCTGATCCTGAAGGACCTATTATTGCAACAACCTCACCTTTATTAACTTCTATATCTATCCCCTTTAAAACTTCAAAATCTCCATAACTTTTCTTAATTCCTTCAGCATAAATCATTTTAACGCCTCCTAATAAACAGATAACCTTCTTTCAACTGATCTTTGAATATAATTAAACATCTCAATTAATATCCAATAAACTATCGCCACCCCTATGTAACTTTCAAAAAATTTATAATTTATAGATGCAACCATTTGTGCCTTTGCTAACATTTCTGCCACTCCTATAGTAAATGCAAGTGATGACCCTTTAACTATATCTATATAAATATTTCCTATAGCCGGTATAGAAATTCTCATAACTTGTGGTAATATTATTCTTCTTATAGCCTGCATATTAGTCATTCCTATAGATAAAGCAGCTTCCATTTGTCCCTTATCTACAGCATTAAAGGAACCTCTTAATACTTCTGATATGTATGCCGATGCATTTAATGCTAAAGCTATAAGTGTTGCCATAAAACCATTCACCCCTTTGAATATAGTAAATATTTGAGGTAATCCAAAATATAATAAAAATAATTGTACTAATAAAGGTGTTCCTCTAAAAAATGACACATATATAGCTAGTATTTCGCTTAATATTGATATCTTTAAATACCTTACTACAGCTATAATTATTCCTAAAATCAACGCTATTACCATTGATATTACTGATAATAAAATAGTTACCTTTAATCCCGATAAAATTCCCTTAAATAAGTTTTCAAAAAAACTATTATTACTTTTAGTTGTTACATCAGTACTAAGCCACTTATTTGATATTTCTTGTAATGTTCCATCTTCCTTCATATCAGTCAAAACATTATTTACTTGCCTTACAATCTTTTCATTTTCTTCTGTTTTTCTAAATACAAAAGCATTTTCTATTTTTTCAAATGGATCTCCCGCTAATTGTAACGGTAAATTTTTTTCATTTTTATTTATTAATGCTGATATTTTATCTATAACAACAGCATCTATTCTTCCAATAATTAAATCATTAAATTCCGAATCTGTACTTTGATATGTAATGATACTATCTCCAATATTTTTTTCTTTTAATAATTTCTCATAATTACTACCTAAATCAACCCCAACACTTTTCCCACTTAAATCATCAATTGATTTTATTAAGCTATTTCCTTCTTTAACTATTATTTGTGCTCCACTTTCTACATATGGATCTGAAAAATAATATTTTTCTTTTCTTTCATCTGTTATTGTTATTTGATTAGCTATAACATCAATTTTATCTGAATCCAACATTCCAAATAATCCACTAAAAGAAGCAGTCTTATAATCTATTTTATAATTAAGCCTCTTGCCTATTTCATTCCAAATATCTACTTCAAAACCTTGCACCTCATTTCCCTCCATAAAAGTAAAAGGATAATAAGTCCCCGATGACCCAACTCTAATAATTTTGTTATTAGTTTTTTGTACATCGGCAAGTGCGTTAAACGTACTGATATTTATAGTTAAAATTGCAAATACTGCTATTAAAATTATTCTTAACTTCTTCATTTGTGCACCTTCCTTTTTATTTGCTCATTGTTACCTTAGCTTAATTTAAAACACTATTTTTATCAATTAGTTACTTTTTTGTAACTAATACTATCTGTTTTCTAAAATATCCGAAACAAAAAAGAGCTGTTTTAAACAGCTCTTTTTTATATTGGCATATTAAAAACTATATAATTTCTACAGAAATCTCAGTTACATAATCTTCTTCATACCCTTGTCTATATAAAGAAATCTCAGATTCATATGAGTTTTTACCAATAACTAAATTATTTTCATTAGCATACTTTTCTATAATATTATAAATTTCTACTGGTTTATATTCACCTTTATGTATATACTTTATATATTTTCCCTTAGCCTTTATATGAAGCCTTTCGCATTCTACTTTTGAATAAATCTTACTAGCAATATAATATTTAAAATCTCTTTCTTCTTCAGCAAGTATTGCCATATATGATAATTGATATTCTATACTAAGTCTATTTTCTTCACAGTATCTTAAATGATTATTGATACTTTTCATCCACTCACTATTTGATTCAACATCCTTTAATACAGTTATAACAAAATATTCATCATCTTCTTCACTAATATAACAACTATTAAAATTTATATAACCTTTCATTAAATCATATTTATTAATACTTTGTTTAATAACCTGTTCTCTCTTCTCTATATTCCGTTTTTCTATTAATATTTGCTGTAATTGATCTTCCAATAATACTCTTAAATCAACTTCTTCATTATTAATATATTTATTTATTTGATTTAAAGAACAACCTGTATTTTTTAAAGTATTTATTAAATAATAATCATATAATTGCCTTTGTGAATAATATTGATACCCATTTTGTCCTTTTACCTCTGGCTTTAAAAGTCCTATATTTTTGTAATGTCTAAGAGTCTCTTTTGTTGTTTCACATAATTCTGCAAACTGTCCTGTTGTAAAAAATGATTTTTTCATTCCGCCTCCTTGACTGTGTTGTAACAACATAGTTTATATTTTCTATTGTATTCTTAAATAATTAAATAGACAAGGAGATGATTTTATGAATTGTTCTATGGAAAAATCACAAGAAACATCTATAGATAATTATACTGATAATGCATTAGATAAAAAAATTACAGCAAAATCACTATTTTTATTTTCTCTTCCATCAATTATTGGAATGGTCTTTATGAATTTATATACTATGGTAGATGGAATGTTTGTTTCAAGATTAGTTGGAACTGATGCTTTATCTGCAATAAATATAGTATTTCCAATAATTATGACTGTTATTGCTATATCTACAATGCTTTCTACAGGTGGTAATGCCATAATCTCTAAAAAAATGGGGGAAAGAAAAGAAAGTGAAGCAAGAAAGGATTTTTCAACTATAGTTTTTATTTCTATAGCTTTAAGTGTTATTATTTCTATATTGAGCTTTATATTTATAAATCCACTTTTAAAGTTTTTAGGAGCAAATGACTCTATTTATAATTATTGCTTTAACTATGCAGTAATAAGTTTAATATTTTTGCCTGCAACTATGTTTTCTGTAGTATTCCAAACATTTTTTATTACTATTGGAAAGGCTAATTTAGGTCTTACTTTTACTATTATAGGTGGAGTAAGTAATGTAATTTTAGATTATGTTTTTATAAAAGTTCTTAACTTTGGTATTTCAGGTGCTGCTATTGCTACAGGTATAGGATATTCTGTCCCTGGACTTTTAGGCTTAGCATATTTTATATTCAATCGTAAAAATTCATTATATATTGTAAAAACTAAGATTTTCAACTTAAAACTTTTATCTGAAACTTGTATTAACGGTTCTTCTGAGATGGTATCTTCTCTTTCCGCTAGTATAGTAACTTTATTGTTTAATAATATTTTAATGAGGTCAATAGGCGTAGATGGCGTTGCTGCGGTTACTGTAATACTTTATATTCAAGGATTATTAGTAGCTGTTTTTATGGGGTATTCTATGGGGTGTTCTCCATTAATAAGTTTTAATTATGGAAAAAAAGATAATAATCGCCTTCATAAAATTTATAAACTTAGTTTAATAGGAATTATTGTTACATCTATTCTTGTATTTATGTTTGGATTATTAAAATCTGATTTATTAGTTTCAATATTCACAAGCAATGGAACTAATGTATATAAATTATCTAATATAGGTTTAAAACTTTTTTCTATTTCATTTTTATTTATGGGATTAAATCTTTTTACATCTGCATTATTTACAGCTCTTTCTAATGGTAAGATATCAGCAATTATATCTTTCCTAAGAACCTTAGTATTTATAGTAATATCTGTTTTAGTATTACCATTACTAATTGGAATAAATGGAGTTTGGTTATCCGTACCTGTTGCTGAACTTTTATCACTTATAGTATCTATATTTTATCTAAAAAAATATAAATCTAAATATAAATATGCTTAATAAAATTTATTAAAATAAAAACTACTTTCACTTGAAATAAAATCAATTGAAAGTAGTTTTATTTTATATTAATTAACTTCTACATTACGTATATTCCATTTAATAAATAACATAAGTCCAATATTAAATATTGCTGACACTAAAAGAATTATTCCTATGGGTATTCCTATATCTATTACTTGTCCAAATAATATTTGTCCTGGTGCAACACTTATCGTTGCTACTGCTGTTGAAAATGCTGATACTCTTCCTAACATATTACTTGGAATTTGTTTTTGTATAAATGTTAAAGTTAATACATTTGATAATGCTATTGATAACATTATTGCAAAGCCACCAAAAGCAAAAATTCCTGCTAAAGCATAAGAATTCAATTTTATAAAGCCTAATGTAGACATAATAATAATACCAAATATCATAGGTAAACATGTATAATGCACCTTTTTAATAGAAAACATATTAGGTTTTACACTTATCCATAGCCCTCCTAATATCATTCCTAAAACACATATTGCTTCTACTATTCCAAAAACTTGTGATGGAAGTCCTAAGAATACATTTATAAAGTATGGTGCAACTATTGATAATATTGGTACTAAGAAAATATTACATAATGCATAAGAAGCTATAATTCCTAATATAACCTTCTTTTCTTTCTTTAAGTAAACAAAGCTTTCTTTCATATCTACACATGATTTTTTTACAAAATCCATAGATATTACTTTTTTATTTTTATCACTAATTGATTCTTCTTTTTTAACTATGTCTGGAATATCTAAAAACATTTCCATAATAGCTGATATTAAGAAGCTTATAGCATTTATTATTACTATAATTTTAATACCTAATATTCCATAAAGTAATCCTGCAAGTATTGGCCCTGCAAAGTTTACAATTGATCCAACTTGATTTATTATTCCATTTGCAGAAGTTAACTTTTCTTCCTCTACTATTTGTGGAATAGATGAAGTAACTGCTGGTCCATATAAGGTTGCACATATTGATAATATAAACATTACAGTTCCAACTATAAGTTCATGATCATGCCCTCTTAATAATATAAATGCATAACCTCCAATTAATACTGAACAGATTAAATCTAAATAAACCATTATCTTTTTTCTATTTACATTATCAGAAAGCCTACCTGAAATTGGTGCAAATATAATATAAGGTATAGTTGATACTGCTAATATGGTAGAAAAAGCAGCTGTACTCCCTGTAAATTCTAATAGATATAATGACATACTAAATCTTTGAATGGCATTACCAAACAGAGAAATAATCTGCCCCATAACTATTATTATAAAATTTTTATTTTTCATTAGTCCCCCTGAATAAGTCATATTCCATACATATTGGATACTTACCATCTTCACTTATTGTAAGATTGGCATTAATTCCATATATTGTTTTTAAATTTTCTTTATTAATTACATCTACCGGCCTACCTTGGCAAATAATATTACCTTTTTTAAGTCCAATTATGTTATGAGCGAATCTACAAGCATTATTAAGTTCATGAAGAACCATAACTACTGTAATATGCTTTTCTTTATTAAGCTTTTCAAGCACCTCTAAAACTTCTAATTGATAAGACATATCTAAGTATGTAGTAGGTTCATCAAGCATTATTATTTCTGTTTCTTGAGCTAAAGTCATTGCAATCCATGCTCTTTGTCTTTGTCCACCTGATAAATTTTCAACTTCTCTATCTGCAAATTCACTTAGTCCTGTTTCTTCTATTGCCCAATCTATAAGCTCATTATCATGAGTAGTAAGTCCACCTATCATTTTTTGATGAGGAAATCTTCCAAAAGCAACAAGTTCTCTTACTGTAAGTCCATCTGGACATACTGGTCCTTGTGGAAGAAATGCAACTTCTTTAGCTATATTCTTTTCTTTAACTTTCTTTATGTTCTTACCATTTATAAAGATATCACCATTCTTTGGCTTATTAATTCTTGCTACTGTCTTAAGTAAAGTTGATTTACCACATCCATTAGCTCCAATTATTATGCTTATTTCTCCCTTTGGTATTGATAAGCTCATATTTTCAATTATAGTATTATTTTCATATGCAACACTTAAGTTCTTTACACTAATAGCTTCCATAATTACTTCTCCTTCATCATTAAATAAATAAAGTATGGTACACCAAATATTGATACTGTTATTCCAACTGGTATTTCAATTGGTGAGAATAGATTTCTTGAAACTGCATCTGCAAGAATAACTATAATAACACTTATTATTGCAGATACGGTAATAAATTTTTTATGATAAGGTCCAACTAGCTTTCTTGCAATATGGGGAGCTATAAGTCCTAAAAATCCTATATTCCCTGCAAAAGCTGTTGCTGTTCCTGCTAAAATCACCGCAAAATTCAAAAACTTCTTTCTTTCCTTTTCTAAATTTAAACCTAATGATATAGCAAGCTCATCTGAAAGATTTAATACATCTAACTTTTTATGATTCAATAAAACTATCATAAACATTACTGCTACTATTGGAATAATCACTTTTGCATAACTCCATCCTGATCCCCAAAGGCTTCCTGATGTCCAAACTAACACTCTATTGTAGTCTCCAACACCACCTCTAAAAGTAAAGAAAGTTATAAATGCATTTAATCCAGCATTTAATCCAATACCAATTAATAAAAGTCTTTTAGGTTTTATTCCTTTTCTACTAGACATCATATAAATTATAAAAGCAGTAATACTTGCCCCTACTATAGCCATAAATGGTAAAACAAATATTGATAGCTGTCCTAACTCACTATAATATGCTCCTGTTGAATATGTAATAAACATTATTGCCGCAACTGCTGCTCCAGCATTTATACCTATTATTCCTGTATCAGCTAAATCATTTTTAGTAACTGTTTGAAGAATTGCTCCAGCTGTTGATAATGCAATTGCTACAAATACTCCAACTAACATTCTCGGAAGTCTTATTGTTAATATTGCTGTATTTTGAAGCTTCGTTCCATTACCTAGAAGTGTATTTATAACTTCTAAAGGTGAAACTTTATATGTACCCCAACATAAAGTAACTAAAAAAGAGAGAACCAATAAAACTATTAATACCGCTATAACTATATTAAATTTTTTCTTATTCATTATCCTCTCTCCTTTCTAGCTACTGATATAAAGAATGGTATTCCTATTAATGCTGTAAATACCCCAATCGGTGTCTCATAAGGATTAAATATCATTCTAGCTGCAACATCTGCAAAAGTTAAAAGAACTGCTCCAAGTAAAAATGCACATGGAATATTTCTTCTATAATCTTCACCTAATAATTTTCTAACTATTTGTGGTACTATAAGACCAACAAATGCTATATTTTTTCCTACTGCAACAGCTGCTGCACACATTGGTATTATAACCATAAGCGTAATAAATCTTATTTTTTCTGGATTTTCTCCAAGTCCAATTGCTACATCATCACCTAAGTTTAATATATTTATCTTTGGTGATAAGAATATTGCAATAATAAGACCAATAACTCCTACAATAAATATTAATTTAAAATCTGACCAACTTGCATTTCTAAAACCACCTGATACCCAGAATCCTATCATTTGAGATTGGTTTGATAAAAGTCCAATTACAGTAGTTAAGGAGATAAAGAATGTACTCATAGCTGTTCCTGCTAAAAGTATCTTTGCAATTGAGTTATTATTTGCTTTTTTTGATATAAAACCTAAAACTATAACTCCAGTTATTAATGCACCCATAAAAGATGCTATCATTACATTTTTAGTTGTTATTCCTATTCCAGCTGCATAAAAAATAGCTATTACTAAAGTTGCCCCTTGGCTTATACCTAATATTGATGGTTCTGCTATTGGGTTTCTAGTAACACCTTGAATCATTGCTCCTGTTACTCCTAAAACTCCTCCAGTAAATAACACAGAAAGTGTTCTTGGAATACGTACATCTCTAACTAGCATAAGTTCTAAAGTTTCATTGTAATTGAAGATACTATTCCAAATATCTGAAAAAGTAATATGGACTGACCCTAACCTTACAGCTAAAGTCAATCCTCCTACTAAGAGTAACAAACTACAAATTACAAATATTATTGTACGTTTATTACTTTGTTTCATTTAACATATCACCTATTTCATTTACTAATACTTCTCTACCTATTGAGCTATATCCTTGGTTAAAGTATGGTGATGATGGTAATACTACTACATGACCTTCTTTAACTGCAGGTAAGCTGTTCCAAATTGCATTTGATTCTAATTGTGCTAAATCTTCATCTGTTGCAATTAAGAATATATAATCTGTTTGAATTGCTGCTAATCCTTCATAAGTTACAACTGGTAAACTAATATCAGTTTGTTCTGGCATTCCTGCTGGTTTAGCTAATCCCATATCGTTATATAATACATCACCAAAACCTGCACCATCGAATATGAAGAATTGTCCCCCACTTGCTAAGAATGAAAGATAAGTTGTATCTTCACCATATTCAGCTTTGATTTTATCTCCTTCTTCTTTAGCTTCTGTTTCATATTTAGTTAACCATTCATTTGCAACATCTTCTTTATTAAATACTTTTGCTAAAGCTCTAACATCATCTTTCCAGTTTAAAGCTTCTAATTGAATCATTACAGTTGGTGCAATTTCACTTAATGCATCATACATTTTTTCTTGAACTGTTGATATAACTATTAAATCTGGTTTTAAGTTCATAACAGCTTCTACATCCATAGTATCTTGCATGCTATATCCTAATATTTCTGCTCCACTTAATGTTTCTTCTAAGTATGAAGGGAACTTAGTGTAATCATAAGCATCACTATTTGCAGTTCCTATAACCTTATATCCTAAAATTGATAAAATATCACTATTACCACTTAAATCTACTATTCTTTGAGGATCTGCAGGTATTTCAACTTCTCCTCTTACATCTGTAACTGTTACAGTGTTTCCTATAGCTTTATCTTCATTTGATGCACTATTGCTTGCACATCCTACAAACATCATAGCTGTCATGCAAGTTGCAACTAATGTCTTTAATATTTTCTTTTTCATTTTATACCTCCATATATCTTATAACTAACTTCGATTTTTCTCTCGTTTGACTTGAGTTAATTGTATATGAGAGTCATTCTCATTTCAACCATTGCACCTAATTTAATAATTTTATCATCTATTTAAATTATTTTTTTATTAGTGTAAAATGTATAATTTAGATAGTAAATAATAAACCTTATTTATATAATCTATTAAAAATATTATTTCCTAAATTTAAACAAACAATTTATTACTGAGAGGTATTCATGATTTCTAAAACAACAAAAGATTTTCAAAATAGAGTTTTAAAAGAAATGACTTTTACTCCTTACGAAACAGAAAACTATACAATTTACAAAAATAAAAAGAAACCTGAACTTGGATATTTCATTAAATATAGTAGAGAGAGCTATTATGACTTTGGAATTGGTGATTATACTATACCTAGTGATTTTTCTATTTCCTTTGATCATAATGAACACTTAATGAGATTTGGAACTGTTTATACTGGAGAAACTGAATTTGAAATTGAAAATAATCCTATATCTTCTTTTAGTCCTTCTTCTTTTTTCGTTGCTGAACAAGGTATAAAAGGTAAACAAACATGGAAAAAAGGTCAGCATTTTCATGGTGCAGAAATAACTATTTATAAAAAGTACTTTGATGAAATTATAAAACCTAATTTCCCTAAAACTATAGATTTTGATAACTTTATTAGTAATTATACTTATATATATTTACCTCTTGAAGTATCATCTATCATTCAAAGATTAAGGAGTATGTCTGAAACAGATAAAATTACTTCTCTTTATTTAGAAAGCAAAATATTGGAATGTATTGCTTTGCTTTATAATGAAATTGCTTCTTCACCAGAAAATGTTTTTACTAATCAATTAAATTATGGAAAGATTCAAATAGGCAAGGATAGATATATTACACTAACAGCCTCTGATGCTAATGCAATACAACGTGCTCATGACATTTTAACTGAGGAATTTTGTAACCCTCCTACTATTAAGAGTTTAAGTAAGATGGTGTTTTTAAACGAGCAAAAGCTAAAAGCAGGGTTTTCTGCTAAATATCATATGTCTATTAGTGAATATACTAATTCTATAAGAATGACAATGGCTGAAAATTTGCTTTCTACCACTGAGCTAAGTGTTGAAGAAATAGCTAAAAAACTTGGTTATAATTATAGTGGAAATTTTGTTAAAATGTTTAAAAAAACTCATGGTAAAACCCCATTAGCCTTTAGAAAAATTAAACTATAACAATAAAATAGGATAGCTAAATGCTATCCTATTTTATTAATTATTAATATTATTATATTTCTATTTTCTCACTAACTAAGAAGCTAATTTTCTGTTTCTTCTTTCCTTAACTTTAAACTTTAACTGAATCCTATAAAAAACAAAAAATCCAATCAAGCTCCATACTACTAACGCTATCATCGCTTCTTTACTTAATGAAGCAGGCGAATTTGGTAAAAGTAATAATATCATAAAAATTATACTTATTATTATACCTATTATTGGTATTAATTTACTTATTTTACTTTTTCCATGTTTAAAAGCTATAAATGATACATAAAGATATGCAATTGAGGCTCCTACTGATGACATATCTACTATCCAAATTATAGCCTCCCTTCCAAACCACGGTGCTATTAAACTTACTATTGTTATAAATATAATAGCATTTCCAAAGACTCCATTTTTATTTACCTTTCCAATATTTGATGGTAACATTTTATAATTAGATATGGACCCTAATAGCTTTGAACTACAAATCATAAATCCATTTATTCCACTCCATACAGCTGAACATAAAGCTATAATTAATAAAACAAATGCACCCTTACCCAATACAGTTAATACCGCACTTCCTGCTGCCCATTCTAAATTTATTGCTTCTTCTGCTGTATAAGCTAATGCAGTTATTATATTTAATATATTATAAATTAATCCTCCAATTATTAAAGAAAATATTGCAACTATTGAAGCCTTTTTCTTTGAAAAATTAAACTCCTTGCTTAACTGTGGAATTGCATCAAATCCTATAAATGCAAAAGGTGTTATTGCAAAAACCTTTGCTATTTCACTTAAATCAAAATGATAACCTTCAATATATGTATTAATAAACTTTGTTTTATCACCTTTTAAAATCATTCCTATACCTACTATCACTATCATTGATATTAGACTAAAAATTATTATATTCTGAATTTTACTTGTTTTCTTAATTCCTTTTAAATTTAATATAGCAAATGCAAGTATTATTATACTTGATACCAATATTTCACCTAAATAAACATTATATCCTGCTATATTATATAAATACCCAAATTCTAAAACTCCTCCAAATAATTTTTTGATTACGAGAGGAAATGCTGTTGCATTTAATGGAATCATTGTAAAATATGCAAGGCTTAAAAACCAACCTACAACAAAACCATGTTTCTTTCCTAAATTATTATATGTATATGAAAATTCTCCTCCCTCTTCATCATGAGTACTCATCATTATTGAATAATTTTTTTCAATAATTATTATACATATAACACCTAAAGCAAGTCCTAAAAATGTATTTATTACACCCGACTCCTTTAAAAACTTTGTTCCTGGTAACATAAAAGATCCCCATCCTATTATTGCCCCTAAAACTATTGAGAATATATCAATCTTACTTAAACTTCTTTTATTCATAACTAATTCCATCCTTAAATTTAACTTAAAATTTAAAATAATATTTAAATTATATTAAAAAGCTACAATTGATTTTATTTAATTTAACCAATTGCAGCTTTTTTAAATTTATTCTTATTTATAATAATTAAGATTTACAAGTTTTACATGATTTATTCATCATTGATTTTTTGAAAACTATATTTCCTAAAATTCCTCCTAAAACTAGGAATACTAAGAATATCCATCCTGATAGTGAAAAATTAGCTATTGGTGTATAAAGAGCACCTACATTACAACCATTTGATAATCTTGTACCAAATCCCATAGCAAATCCACCAACAATATAAATTATAGCTTCTTTGAAACTTATAGCTAAACCAGCTTTAAAAGTCTTAGTAAAACTTCCAGCTAAAAGTAAAGCAATAAGTGTACCTAAAATTATACCAGTATTTTGTACATTCATTCCATTTGAGAAAAATGGTGCTGTAAACATTTCTACTGATTTACCTGAAAACTCAGCAAGTTTTTCTGGTGAAACACCAAGCATTACAAGAAGTCTACCAAACCAGAAGCCATAAGGAGTAGAGGCCCCCCATCCTGCTTTAGTTACACCCATTAATAATGTAAATATACCACCAATTACAACTGCACCTATTCCTAAAGTCCATGGTCTTACAAATAATATTTCATAAGTTTTCTTACTAAATAACTTAAATTCCTCATTGTCTTCAAAAGTTTTTTCTTGAAGAATCTCTGTATCTACACCACTATATGTATTTTCTGACCTTCTCTTATCTTCATATTTTTTAGCAATCCAAATTACTATACCACCTAAAATAGCAGTTACTATAATAGCACCTAAATATCCATCTACCCCATCCCATTTAAATAGGTCTGGTAAGTATACACCATTAGCAAATGTTTCAGTAGATAACCATGATTTATTTATCCACGAAGCAGAACCTTGAATTGGGAATCCTACAAATACACCTAATCCAAAGAATACAAGTGTTATTAATGCACGTGGTAAACCAGTAACTACATCAGTAAGAACTCCAGATGCACAACAACTTGAAAATGCCATACCAAATCCAAATATTAATCCCCCTAATATAAGTCCTAGATTAATTGGATTAACCCATAAATCATATTGAGTTACATCTTGTCCAAATAAGAAACAAACATTAACTATCGCTGTACCTACAAATAATATCATTAATGTTCTCATTAATTTTGTAGAACCTGCTCTATAACTTCTATTTACTCCACCCGCAAATCCAAAAAAAGACCTAGTAAGAGCATACCCTAATCCTAATCCAATAATTAATCTGAAGAATAACATTGAGTTATCAAGACTTATTTTTCCCATTATTAGTATTATTGCTAGTAAAGCAAATCCAATAATATATTCCATATTCTTTTTCACTTTATTTCCCCCTTAATTAGATAATTTGTTAATTAACAAACAATATTTTTTATTTATCTAAGGTGTTTTAATCAATAATTCTTAAAACACCTTAGCGTATTATCACTTTAATTAATCAAAATTATATTTAGAAACTATTGGTTGTCTATCTAAAACTTTATCATTGAAGTATTCATAGAATGATATACCCATAAATCCTCCTGATACGTTATATACATTTTCAAAACCTAAGTGTTGTAATGCTAAACATGCATTATAACTTCTTTGTGCACTTCTACAATGTAAATAAATTGGTCTATCTGTTGGTATTTCTTCTAATCTATCTCTTATTTCACTTAATGGTAAGTTAATAGCTCCAATTATATGTCCTTCTTCATACTCATCAGCTTCTCTTACATCAATTATACAAGCTCCATTTTCAACTAAGTCTCTTACTTCATGTACATATACTTGCTTAAATGCTCCTTCTAAAATATTTGAAGCAACTAATGCAGCATGATTAACAACATCTTTAGCTGTTCCAAATGGTGGAGCATAACATAATTCTAAATCTTTTAAATCTTCAATTGTTCCTCCCATTTTAATAAGAGTTGCTATTATATCTACTCTCTTATCAACATTTCCCCTACCAATTGCTTGTGCTCCTAATATTCTTCCTGTTGGAACTTCAAATATCAATTTAAAATGTAATGGCTCGCTTCCTGGCATTAGTCCAACTTTATCTTGTGGTATAACTCTTACTACCTCATAGTTTAAGTTTAAATTCAAATCCTTTATTTGTGATTCCGTTAATCCTGTTGAAGCTCCATTATAATCAAATACTTGAATACATGAAGATCCAATATACCCACTATTTCTTGATGCTCTTCCATGAATATGATCGGCAACTGCTCTTGCTTGCTTTTGTGCTGGCCCTGCTAATGGTAATTTTGTTGTTGAATTAGTTAATGCATGATAAACTTCTACAGCATCACCTACTGCATATATATCCTTATCATTTGTCAAGTAATTTTGATTAACTTTTATAGCACCAGTCTTTCCTACTTCTAATCCTGCTTCTCTTGCTAAATCAGTTTCTGGAGTAACTCCTATTGCCATAACTACAGCATCAGCTTCAACTTTCTTACCTGATTCTAAAATAACAGCATTAAATCCAAAAGCGTTTACTTTGTCCCCAACTATTAAATTGATACCATGATCATCCATTGATTTATGTAATACTTGAACCATATCATAATCAAATGGTTTCATTATTTGCTCCATAGCTTCTATTAATGTTACATTGTATCCTGCTTCCTTTAAATTTTCTGCAACTTCAACTCCTATGAATCCTCCACCTATTACAGAGATATTCTTACAATTGTTATCTTTTATATATACATTTAACCTAGCAATATCAACAACATTTCTTACTGTAAATACATTGATATCTTCTATACCATTAATTGGTGGAATTATAGCTTTAGCTCCCGGTGATAATACTAATTTATCGTAACTTTCATCATACTCACTACCATTTACTACATTTCTAACATGAACTGTTTTATTTTTTCTATTTATTGAAACTACTTCATTATAAACTCTTGCATCTATTCTATATTGACTATAAAATTTATCAGGCTTCATAAGAACTAAATCATCATGACTCTCAACTTTTCCACTTAAGTGGTATGGTAAGCAACAGTTTGAGAATGAAACATGTGGTCCTCTTTCAAACATAACTATTTCATTTTTTTCATCTAATCTTCTTAGTCTAGCAGCTGCTGAAGCCCCACCTGCAACTCCTCCAACAATAACTATCTTTTTGCCCATATTACTTTCCAACCTTTCAATATAACTTTTAAAATCTATACTTACATAATTGTTAAATTTTTATCTTTTAAATATATAACCTATTCTGGCCTTCCTTGTGATAATATCATATAAATTACAACATAACATAATAATAATATGTTATGTTTAATAACAGTTTGTTATAAAGCTTGTTTAATTAAGTAATTTTATGTAATATTAATGTATTCCATTTCAAAAAAATAAAAATGCTAATATTTAAAAATACTAATATTAAGTAATAAAATAATGGTAGGATGTGAAAATATGAATTTAACGTATCTTCGTTCCTTTTATACTACAGTTAAATGTAATAGTATATCTAGGGCTGCTAAACAACTACATATGACCCAACCAGGTGTTAGTATACAAATACAGAAGCTAGAAAATGAAATGAACTCTAAACTATTAAATAGAAGTAATACAGGTGTTAGTTTAACAGAAGCTGGAAAAATAATTTTTGAATTCTCTGAATCTATGTTATCTTTAGAAGATAATTTAGAGAAAAAACTAACAGAATTAAAAAATATTAAATCTAAACTAGCTATTTCTTGCTGTAAAAGTTTAGGTGAACATGTTATACCTTGTAGTATTTATACATTTAAAGAAATTCACTGCAATATTGATATATCAATGGATATAGACAATACCTCTGATATTTTAAAAAAGTTATCTAACCATGAAACTAATATAGGAATTATACAGGGTGAACCTAATAACAGTGAGAATTTTGAAATAATTCCCTTATTATCAGATAACCTTATTTTGGTTGGTGGAAAAAATAATGATATAAAGTCTATTAGCATAAATGAATTATACAATTTACCCTTAATAGTAAGAGAAAATGGCTCTGCTAATAAATCTATTTTAAAAGAGAGTATGAAAAATAACTCAATTAACTTTAATAACTTAAATATTGTTTTGTCTTTGAACTCTCCACAATCTATAAAATCCTCTATTTCTTTTGGGCACGGATATTCATTTCTACCGGAGGTTTCACTTACTCATGAATTAAGAAGTGGTGTATTTAAAAAGATTAATGTAAATAATATAAAGTTTCCTTTTGAGTACTATATAGTATTTAGAAAAAATTATATATTAGCTCCTTATGAAGAAAAATTTATTGACTTTTTAACATCTAAAAAGCGTTGTTTTTGTTACTAAAAAAAGAGATGTATTATATTTAATTTTAGGATTAAATATAATACATCTTAAATGTGAAAATTAATCTAATAGATATATTCCTGTTTATATTTTGTATTTTAAATGAGACTTTTTATATTAACTTCAATAAACAGTATAAATAATCTGTAAATTAAAATATACCTTTTTACTTAAATTGTATACATAACGTTTATTTTACTTTATAAATCTAATAGCTGTTAAAGTATTTGGTCCTTCAATATCAACATCTTCCATAGCTTTAGCATCTGAATATACCAATACCCTATATCTAACATTTCTAAGGTTTGTAGTTTCAATATCTACATGTGAAAATGGAATTGCCACATCATCACTTGCTGGTGCAAGATCAACTTCTAAAGTGTATATAGGTTTAGGAGTACTCATTAATGAAGAAACCTTCTGAATAATTATTGTAATATTAGCATTTTCAGCTTCAGTAGTTTCCCCATCTTCTAAGTCTGGTTCATATTCATGATCTAATACAACAACCCCATTTAACCATATAACATCGCCTGCGAAAACTTGCTTAAATCCTACTTCAAGCATATGGGTAGGATTCATAGCATCAATTGATATAGGAACATCATCACCATCTGGTCTTTCATCAAATTGAAATTCAATTTCACTAACTAAATCACTCTTAGCTAATCTATAACTTCCTTCAAAGTAAGCCATAAATTTATCCAACTCCTTTATACAGTTATAATAACAGTATATTATAGACATAATATTTTGATACAATGCCTATAGTTGAATCCTAACGTTAAATAATGAATTTATTAAATTTAACAAGATAATAAAAAGAACTCTTAATTATTTTACATAATATTAGTACATTACCATTAATAATAGATTTTATTGATAATATAGTAAATTTAATTTTAATTTATTATATTTGTTATGGTAAATATACCGTTATTCTAGTTCCTATTTCTTTTCTACTTAAAACACTAAAATACCCCTTATGATTATCAATAATCCACTTAGCTATAGATAATCCTAGCCCTGTCCCACCATCTTTTCTAACTCTTGCTGTGTCTGCTCTAAAGAATCTTTCAAATATATGAGGTACATCTTCCTCATCCATTCCAATTCCATTATCTTGAATAGAAAAATAAGCTTCACCACTATTATTTTTACTAACTTTAAGAAGTATTTCTTCTCCTTGTTCTGTATACTTTGCTGCATTTTCAACTAAAATCCTAGCTGTTTGCTTAATAAGTCCAATGTCACCATAAACATCAATATCTTCTTCAAAATCAACATAATTATATATATGTTTATCATCTATCATTTTAGATTCTTCAGTAACTTCCTTAATCAGATTATTAAGAGAAAACTTAGTTAAAGTAAGATGAGTTTTTCCATTAATACCTCTAGCTAAAAATAATAACTGTTCTACCAAATTCTTCATACTTTCAGATTCAGACTTTATTGCAGCTATCGATTCCTCTAATACACTTTCATCATCTTTTCCCCATCTATCAAGCATATTTGCATATCCTTGTATTACCGAAATTGGAGTTCTAAGTTCATGAGAAGCATCTGAGACAAATCTCGCCTGCTGCCTATATGAATCCCTCATTCTATCTAATAATTTATTTATCGCCTCTTCTAAACCTTGAAATTCACTATCCTCAATCTTTATTCTTTCATCAGAAGTTACAGGGCTTATTTTAGATATGGCATCCTCTAAGTTATGAAATTTTTCTTCATCAAAATCTAAATTACTAAGCCTACTTGTTGTTTCTGCTATTTCATTAAGAGGTCTTAAGATTCTTCTAACCTTTGCTGTACCAAAAATTATTTCTTCTAATAAAAATATCCCTTCTGCAATTCCTAATATTATACTTATTTTTCTTATATTATATAAAAACTCACTCGCTTCCTTAACCATAGTATTTCCACTATCCCAAATTACTGTATAAGTTGCTGTTTCTATTGGATAAAAGTTTATTTTTCTTTGAGCACTTTCTACTACTGAGCCATAAAAACTCTTTTCTGAATCAATGCACCATAAAATTAGTAATATAGCTAGTAATATGGTATCAATTATAAGAAACTTAAAGAATAAATCTCTTACCTGTATAGCATTAAGCTTTATTGCAATAGATGTAACTTTTTTATTCTTCTTATGCTTACTCATCCTTTATTACGTATCCTACTCCACGAACTGTCGTTATTATTTTTGTTTTAAATGCATCATCAATTTTAGTTCTTAAAAACCTTATATAGACATCTATTACATTAGTTTCACCAATATAATCATAACCACAGACTTTTTCTATAAGTACATCTCTAGTTAATACTATATTTTTATTTTCCATTAATATTTGAAGCAAGTTAAATTCTCTATTAGTTAATTCAATTTCAGTATTATCATACATTACCTTATGCTTCATTTTATCTAAACTTAATAATCCACAACTTATTACATCTTCATTTTTCTTTTCTGTAACTATTCTCTTTTTAAGAGCTGTTCTTATTCTTGCAAGTAATTCCTCTATTGCAAATGGTTTAGTTATATAATCATCTGCCCCTGCATCAAGACCTGATACCTTATCCATAACAGAATCTCTTGCAGTAAGCATTATTATTGGAATATCTGAAACTCTTCTAATCCTTCTTAACACTTCAAGTCCATTAATCTCCGGAAGCATTACATCAAGAAGAACTAAATCTACTTTATCTTGCTCTGCTATTTCAATACCTATTCTTCCATTAGTTGCTTTTATTACTTCATAACCTTCATGTTTAAGTTCTAGCTCAACAAATCTTGCTAGCTTTTCTTCATCTTCAATAATTAAAATTTTAATCATGTTTAGTCCCCCTTTTTACTTTTTCTTTTATCTCATAAACTATTTTTTCAATTCTACTTATTACTTTATTAGCTTTATCTGTATTTACATTTTTAGAATACACTTTAAATTTGATTCCAAAAAATAATCCAATAATTATTAAAGGAATCAAAATCCAAAATGCAAAAAATAATAATACTATTACTACTGTAAGAGGTAATTTAAAAAGCAATCCATTATCTTTTTTTATCTCAATTAAAATATTATTGCATGTATCTATAGACTTACATATTACTTCAAAGACTCCATAAAAATCATTTTTCTTATTATATCTATTTTCACTATTATTATTTTTATAATCCTCTTTGCCTTCTTCTTCCCCTTTACTATATTCATACTGCTGATTATTACTATAAAAAACACTTACAGCAGGTTTTTTTATTATTCCCTTATTCTCTAAATAAAGCATAGCTTCTAACATATCCCAATTACTATTTTCTAAAGCATCTTTAGCTTCTTCATAGCTTATATTAGTTTTATATTTTAATTTATCTACAAGCTCTCGCTTTTCCATTTTATTCTCCCAAATTTAATTAATAACTTCTCTTTATAAGTATTCTACTAAATTATAACATCTAAACTATTATTTTCACAAAAAATAAAGGAATAAGTTTTACCCTATTCCTCATTAACCTATTGTTCTTCATAACCTTTTTTAAAATCTTTTTTAATAGTATCTGCTGATTTTGAGACTTCTTCAAAAATATTATTTACGCCTTCATAATTTACTTTCTTCCCTGATAATGAATATTTATATCCACAGAACAATCCTATAACTAATAGTATTAAAGTTGGTGGCATAAATAACAACAATAAAATTATTGACATTGTTAAAGATATTCTTATTGGCTTTTCATTATTTTTTCTAATTTCAAAGAAGTTTTCATTTCCTTTTCTAAATATTTTACCTATAAATTTAAATATTCTTCCAACAACTTCTCCTATACCGCCAAAATTTTCTTCATGCTTTTTACTTTGATTTTTACTTTCTTCTTTTTCTTCTTTAATTTCAATTATAGTAGTTGTTTCATTGTTCTCTACTTTTCCTCTTCTCTCTAAATAAACAATAGCATCTAACAAATCAAAATTACAGTTCCCTAAAGCTTGTTCTGCTTCCTCTCTAGTTACATTAGCCTTTCCCATTAATACCTCGATCATTTCATTTCTTTCCATTTATATTACCTCCATGATTTTTAATTTTTAATTACTTTTGTCGTTCATCATGGTTATATAATACATTTGGAAAATTAATCTAAAATATAAGAAAGATTAAAATTAGATTAAAAAATAATAAATTATTTTATTTATTATTTTTTAACCACATAATTGCAGAATATGTATGCATAGCTGCTCCAGTAACTAATATGTCTTCATTAAATACCACCTTTTCATTGTGCATTGCTTCTCCATACAATGAATTTTCTTGTTTTGTACCAGCACCTAGCATAAGATAAACACTAGGAACCTTATATGAATATGAAGCAAAATCCTCAGATCCCATTCCCCCACCTTCAAATAATACTACTGATTTTTCACCTAATAAATCCTTTAAATAAGAAGTAACCTCATTAGATAACTCCGTATCATTAGTCAGTGGCGGAACTGATGATAACTCAATTAACTCTGCTTCTCCTCTAAACATCTTAGCAGTAGAAATAACAATATCATTAATTCTATTAAATATAAATTCCCCAATCTCCTTATTTAAACTCCTTATTGTACCCTCCATAACAACTTCACCTGGTATTATATTAGCTGCTTCTCCACCAACAAATTTACCTATAGTTAACACGGCTGATTGTGTAGCCGATATTTCTCTAGCAATTATTTCTTGTAAAGATATATATATGTGAGCTGCTATATTTATTGGATCTACACCCAATTCAGGCATAGCCCCGTGACATCCATTTCCTCTTACTACTATTCTAAATCTATTACATCCTGCAATGCTAGTTCCTAATCCACATAAAACAACATTAGATGGCGTTCCTGAATGAACATGCATTGCCATAGCTGCATCAACCTTTGGATTTTCTAAAACTCCTGATTGTATCATTTTTTTTGCCCCTGTAAATCCTTCTTCATCTGGCTGAAATACTAATTTTACAGTTCCCTCTATTTTATCTTGATTTTGTTTTAATAGCTTAGCTGCCCCTAAAAGCATTGAAGTATGCATATCATGACCACATGAATGCATACTTCCATTATTTGATTTAAAATCACATTCAGTTACCTCTTTCATTGGTAATGCATCCATATCTGCTCTTAATAAAAATACTTTTCCTTCTTTATTTCCATTAATTGTAGCAACTATACCACTTTCACATATTTCTTGAGGCTCATATCCGAACTCCTTTAATTTATCCATAACATATGCTTTTGTTTTAGGTAACTCTGAACCTACCTCTGGGTTACTATGCATAGTCCTTCTATAACTTATTAATTCATCTTTTATTAATTTAGCTTGATTCATAATTTCCTTCATAAAATACACCTCATTTTCATTTTTACCGTACTTTATCTTCTAATTTTAATTTTAGTACTTATAAAAAAACATTATAAATCAATTTATTACTTTTGCAACTTTTTATTTAAAATGAATATATTATCTATTTCTTCTTCATTTTCATCATAATACTTTACTTCTGCACCTGTTATATACCCTACCGTATTTCTATCAAGTACACTTCCTTGAATATCTAATAGTTCCGATTCATTCATTGGTAACTCTACTTCTTTTGTTTCATTATCTATATTACATACTATCTTAACCTTCATCTTTATCATTCTCCTTTACAAGATTAGTATGCTTAAATTTTATTATCGTACTCCATACTACTTTTTTATCTTAAATCCTACTAATATACTTTTAGTAATTGTTAAATAACGTTAAATTATTGTTATAAAAATTTAACATCAAAGTATTAATAAAGTTATTGAAATTAGATATTTGATTATATATAATTATCCATAAAACTACATGGAAATACTTAGATATTAATCTTAATGTTTCCACGAACTTAAACATAAAACCTAATAACCTTTAAAATTATTAAGACATTATTTACATATTTTCAATTGTAAATTATGTCTTTTTATATAAAAGCTATTAATACTTATTGAATAAAAAAGGAGCACTATTTTTATTATGAAAGAGTTTAATCAAGAGTATTTTGAATATAAACTATCAATTAATATTTTTGAACAAGCTATTGTATATTTATCAATAAAATTATTTCAAATTTTTAGAATTATTAATAAAATACTTAATATAAAAATAATATTCAATAAAAATTATGAATTTAACACCAGTTAATTATTTAACTTTATAAGGAGTATTAATAGCAAGATATTATTTTATTCTTAAGGGAGTGACTTTTAAATGAAATTAATTAAGAAAATTAAACCCGGTAGAATTATTGTATTAGGTTTTTTAATAGTAATATTTTTAGGAACTATATTATTAATGCTACCTATATCTATAAATGAAGGTAAAAATGTATCTTTTATAGATGCACTATTCACATCTACAAGTGCTGTGTGTGTAACAGGCTTAATAGCAATAGATACCGCTGATACCTTTACTGTATTTGGACGAACTATCGTAGCCTTATTAATTCAAATAGGTGGACTGGGAGTTACATCAGTTGGAGTCGGATTTATTATGTTAATGAGGAAAAAGGTGGGTATTAAGGAAAGAACACTTATAAAAGAATCTATGAATTTAGACTCCTTAAAAGGAGTAGTAAAATTAGTTAAATCAATTTTAATTATGACCTTAGTTTTTGAAAGTATAGGCGTAATATTAAGTTATATAGTATTTTCAAAAGATTATGAACCATTAGATGCTTTAGGCATTAGTTTGTTTCACTCTATTGCTGCTTTTAACAATTCAGGTTTTGATATATTAGGAGGACTTCAAAACTTAATACCTTATCAAAATAATATAATTTTAAATTTAACTACCTGCGGATTAATTATATTTGGTGGAATAGGATTTTTAGTTATTAAAGAGATTATTGAAATAAGATCTTTTAAAAAATTCACTCTACATACAAAGATAGTTCTTATCATGACAGGAATACTATTAATAGTTGGGACTATATTATTGAAACTTACTGAAAATATATCATGGCTTGGAGCATTCTTTTTCAGTACCTCTGCAAGAACAGCAGGGTTTAGTACTTATCCATTAAGCACTTTTACAAATGCAGGCTTATTTGTATTAACTATTTTAATGTTTATAGGCGCATCACCAGGGTCAACTGGTGGTGGTATAAAGACTACAACATTATTTACCTTGTATAAAAGTATTTATAGTACATCTACTAACAATCATTGTGTTGCCTTTAAAAGAAAAATACCACTTGGTGTTATATTAAAAGCATTTAATATTACTATTTTAGCCTTGTTTGTTATATGTATAGGAACATTTACCTTAAGTATCTTGGAACCAAATTATACTTTTATACAATTATTATTTGAAGTAACTAGCGCTTTTGGTACAGTAGGATTATCAACTGGCATAACTCCTGATCTTTCTGATTTAAGTAAATTTATTATTTCACTAATTATGTTTATTGGAAGGTTAGGACCTATGACAATAGCTACTATTTGGTACTTTAAGGAATCATCAAATGCATGTTATTCAGAGGAAACAGTTATAATAGGATAGGAGAGATATTTATGTTTAATTATAAATCAGTAGTAGAGTTTGGAATAATAGGAATAGGAAGATTTGGATTTTCCTTAGCCAAAACATTAATAGAAGCCGGAAGAGATGTTATAGTATTAGATTGTGATGAAAATAAAATAAAGAATATTAGAACACTTACTGATAATGCCTTTGTTGTCAATAACTTAGATAAGGAAACCTTACAAGAAACCGGAATTCAAAATTGTGAAACTGTATTTGTATGTATAGGTGAAAAAATAGATGTAAATATATTAACCACCTTAAATGTTATTAATTTAGGAGTGCCTAGAGTAATTTCTAAAGCAATAACTTATGAACAAGGATGTGTTTTAGAAAAGATTGGTGCAGAAGTCGTATATCCCGAAAGTGATATGGCTATTAGAATTGCAAATAGATTACTAAATGAAGAAGCTTTAGAGTTTATTGAATTAAATAATAATATTCATATAGAAAAAGTTAAAATAACTGATAAATTAGATGGAAAAACAATATCAAAATCTAAAATACGTGATAATTTTAATTTAAATATTATAGCATTAGAAAGAGATAGAAATACAGTAATAGAAATTGATCCAAGCTATATACTAAGAAAAAATGACTTAATTGTAATTATAGGCAAAAAAAATAATATAAGAGCTCTTGAAGAATTTTTAGATAATAAATAAATATTTATTATCTAAAAATTCTAAAATCAGGACCACCCGTAAAACGGGTGGTTTGCTCTACGCCTATAAGGCTCTGTTACTGGCCGTGCTACTCGCACGTC
>NZ_JADPEL010000022.1 GCF_015667795.1 Clostridium sp. D53t1_180928_C8 | reverse complement strand
ATTATATAAAAATAAGCTATACTTCTGTATAGCTTATTTTTTATCGTATTTTCTTTAATTCTTCTACTAATTTTTCATTTAAAATTTTAATATGAGTTCCTTTCATCCCTAAAGATCTTGACTCAATTACACCGGCACTTTCAAACTTTCTTAATGCATTTACAATAACACTTCTTGTTATTCCTACTTTATCTGCAATCTTAGATGCAACTAATAATCCTTCATTACCTTCTAATTCGTTAAATATATGCTCTACAGCTTCTAATTCAGAATAAGATAAAGTTCCAATAGCTAATTGAACAACAGCTTTCTTTCTTGCTTCCTCTTCTAGTTCAAATTGCTTAGCTCTTAACATTTCCATTCCAACTATAGTTGTACTATGTTCTGCTAAAACTAAATCTTCATCTGTAAATTCTTCACCGAATCTTGCTAAAAGCAATGTTCCCATTCTTTCACGATTACCTACTATAGGCACTATTGTAGTTATCTTATTAGAAACTTCACAAGTTCCTTCACCCTTAAATACACAATTACCATTACTTTTAGAGTTTGCTAAAGTTTCTGAAATCTTTAGTAGACTTTCATTATAACCTAATGGGAATCTACCTTCTTCTAAAACATACTTTTTCATTATTCCACATTCAAAATCCGTTGAAAAAGTATGTCCTAAAACTTTTCCTTTTCTACTAATTATATATACGTTACATTCTAATACTTCACTTAAAAGTTTGCATATATCGTCGAATACTACTGGGTCTGCACCACCCTTTTGTAAAATCTTATTTAATCTTCTAGTTTTATTTAATAATGATGACAATTGAATACTCCCCCCATCATAAGCCTTATCACTAAATTGTTAATTTTCAAAATTCTCAAAATTTTAAGATATCACTTCTAATCTTATACTATCATATAAGATTTTTTTTTACAACAATTTTTACATTCTTTCGACAAGGTATGATTCGGATATATTCTACTTATCGTCTTTTTTTTCAGTATCATCCTCTAACGGCATTGTATTTCCACACTCAGTATTTGAGCATATAGCATATTTACCTTTAGTCTTTGAATATTTAATAGTCATATAACTACCACATTTTGAACATGGTTCCTTTATTGGCTCATTCCAACTTACAAAGTCACAATTTGGATAATTAGAACATCCAAAGAACTTCTTACCTTTTTTACTTCTCTTAGCTAATATCTTTCCACCACATTTTGGACAAGGAACATCTAGTTCTTCAACAATAGGCTTAGCATTATGACATTCTGGATATCCAGGACATGCTAAGAATGTGCCATATCTTCCACGCTTTATAACCATCATTCTTCCACATTTATCACATGGAACATCACTAACTTTATCTTCAATTACTACTTTTGAAATTTCTTTTTCCGCTTTATCAATAGCTATCTTAAGAGGCGCAAAGAATTCTCCTACTACAGCCTTCCACTCTTCACTACCTTCTTCGATATAATCAAGCTTTCTTTCCATATCAGCTGTAAAATCTACATCAACTATTTGTTTAAAATAATCTGACATTATATTATTTACTATAAATCCTAATTCTGTTGGAACTAAATTTTTCTTTTCTCTTACTACGTATTCTCTACTTAAGATTGTAGAAATAGTAGGAACATAAGTACTTGGTCTACCTATTCCTTTTTCCTCAAGTAACTTTACAAAAGATGCTTCTGTATATCTTGCTGGCGGTTGTGTAAAGTGCTGTTTACCTTCTACTGATGTTGGTGATAATACTTCACCCTCTTCTAATACTGGTAATGTTACATCATTATCATCATCTTCTGTTGTATAATCATATATCTTCATAAATCCATCAAATTTAATAGTTGATCCTGATGCTTTAAATGAATATGCACCATTTACTATATTAATACTATTAGTATTTAATGAACATGATGCCATTTGGCTTGCAATAAATCTCTTCCATATTAGACTATATAATTTATATTGTTCAGATGATAAACTTGCCTTTGCTATTTCTGGCGTTATTTCTACATGAGAAGGTCTTATAGCTTCATGAGCATCTTGAATATTTTTTTTACTTTTGTAAACTCTAGCTTTTTCAGGAAGATACTCATTTCCATAGTTTTCTTTTATAAAGTCAACCGCTTTACTTTGAGCTTCTTCTGAAATTCTTACAGAGTCAGTTCTCATATAAGTTATTAAACCTACTGTTCCATACCCTTTTACATCAATACCTTCATAAAGAGCTTGTGCTATAGACATAGTTCTTTTAGTCATAAAGTTAAGCTTCTTAGAAGCTTCTTGTTGCAGTGTACTTGTTGTAAATGGTGGTAGTGGATTTTTTAATCTATTTCCCTTTTTCACCTTATCTATTCTGTAATCATTTTCTTCTAAATCTCTTATTATTTTATTTGCTTCTTCTTCATTATTTATTTCTATTTTTTTATTTTCAAATTTTGTTAACTTTATTGGGAACTTTTTTCTTTCCTTCTTTAAAATACAATCTACTGTCCAATATTCTTTTGGTTCAAAAGCTTTTATTTCTTCTTCTTTATCGCAAATAAGCTTTAATGCAGCTGATTGAACTCTACCAGCACTTAATCCCCATTTAACATTTTTCCACAGTATAGGACTTATTTCATAACCAACAAGTCTATCTAATACTCTTCTTGCTTGTTGCGCATCAACTAAATTTAAATTTATCTTTCTTGCTTCTTTTATAGATTCCTTTACAGCACCTTTTGTTATTTCATTAAATACAATTCTACATGTATCATCTTCTGAAATCTTTAATATATTAGCTAAATGCCAAGATATAGCTTCACCCTCTCTATCGGGGTCGGTTGCAAGATAAATTTTATCTGCTTTTTTAGCCGCTTTTTTTAATTTAGTTATTAATTCACCTTTTCCTCTAATAGTTATATATTTTGGATTAAAATTATCTTCTATATCAACGCCTAATTTACTTTTAGGCAAATCTCTAACATGCCCCATTGAAGCTTCAACTGTATAATTCTTACCTAAATATTTACTAATTGTCTTTGCTTTTGCAGGTGACTCTACAATTACAAGATTCTGACCCATACCATCAACTCCTATTTATCTCTTAGGAGCTTTTACCCCCCTAAAACTCTAACTAATCTTTACGTAATAATTGCCTGGCAGGCAAATAATTTCATTTTCATTTTGCATTTCAAATAATAACTCAAATAAAGCTATCCTGTCAATATTTAGACTTCCAATTATTTTATCTATATGTATAGGTTCCTTTCCTATTACATCCAATAAACATTTTTTAATACTATTTTTAGCATTATTTTTACCTTCTTTTTTAATTACATTAAGAAATTCATATAAATCTTTTTTTCCTAAAAACGGACGTGCTCCTTGATAAATTAATAAATTACACCCTTTACTAGCTTCATTGAAAATCGGTCCAGGAACAACCATAACATCTTTAGATTGATTTAATGCATAATCAACTGTTATTAATGATCCACTTCTACTAGATGCTTCTATAACAATTACACCATTACTTAATGCACTTATTATTCTATTTCTTCGTGGAAAATTATAAGGTAGTGGCTTAGTTCCTGGTAAAAATTCTGATATTAATAATCCATGTTCAGAAATTCTATCATATAAATTTTTATTAAATCTTGGATATACAACATCTATACCACAACCTAAAACGCCTATAGTTTTTCCACCTCTAAACAAAATTTCTCTATGCGCAATTGAGTCTATTCCTGCTGCTACACCACTTACAACTCCATATGAAATATTATATAATTCTGAAACTATAAATTTAGTAACCTGCTCTCCATAATTAGTATTTTTTCGAGAGCCAACAATTGCAACCATATTATAATTTAATAGTGTTATATCTCCCTTATAAAATATAACATATGGCGGATTTGCAATATTTTTTAATCCTTCAGGATATAAACTAGATGAATATGTTACATACTTTATGTTATTTTTAAATAAATATTCCTCTAATTTTTCTTCTTCTTTATTATTATTTTTTATTTTCGTTAAAAAGTTTTTATGCAATAATTTTTCTTTAATTATATTATCAATATTATTATAAATATTTTCTTCATTATTATACTTTTCTATTAATTTTATCTTAGCATAATCAGATAATCCTAATGTTATAAGCCAGGTTTTATATTTATCCATATTTAAAATTCCTCTCTATATTATTTCTCCGAAAATATTTTTTCTAAAGCCTATAGCCTCAATAATATGGTAATCCATTATTTCAACACTACAATCCAAATCGGCTATAGTCCTAGCTACCTTTATTATTTTTGTATATCCCCTAAGTGTTATGTCATACTTGCGATAATACTCTTCTAAAACTTTTTTTGCATTTCTACTAATATTACACAAATTTAAAACATCTTTACCTATAATCTCTGAATTATATCTATATTTTGTTCCTTTAAATCGTTCTTTTTGAATTTCTCTAGCCAAAATTACATTATGTCGCATATTGTCAGAATTAATTTTATCTTTTTTTGCATCTATTTCATTCAACTTTATTCTCGGAACAAAATTTAATATATCAATTCTATCCAAAAGTGCTCTTGACATTTTATTTATATATCTCTTTTTCTCTAACTCACTACATGTGCACATTACTCCAGAATCATGATCAAGTAGCTTCCCACAAGGACATGGATTAAATGTACCTACAAGTATAAAATTACTTGGTAATGTATAGTTTTCCTTAACTCTTGAAATATTTATAACCTTTTCTTCTAATGGCTGCCTTAAAAGTTCTAATACTTCCTTTTTAAATTCTAATATTTCATCTAAAAATAAAACTCCATTATGTGCTAATGTTATCTCTCCAGCCTTTATATCCTTACCTCCTCCAATTAACGCTGTTTTAGTTATAGTATTATGTGGAGCTCTAAATGGTCTTGATATATCATATCCTTCATTCCACATTCCTGATATGCTATATATTTTTGCTACTTCTTGCTGCTCTTCTATAGTCATAGGAGGCATAATTGATGGTAATGCCTTTGCTAGCATTGTTTTTCCCGAACCTGGCGATCCAAATAGCATTATATTATGGTTACCTGCTGCTACAATTTCCATTGCCTTTTTAGATGTATATTGCCCCATTATATCTTCAAATCTATTTATAAAAACCTCTTTAATCTTTTTCTTTTCCCCACCGTTATAGGGAAGTAAATCTTGATTTTGTATATATGATATTACTTGATTTAAAGTCTTAAAGGGAAAAAAGTTTCCTAATACAAAACTTCTCATTTCTTTCAAGTTCTCAAGTGGAAAAATAAAATTTCTTTTTTTATTACTATCACCTTCAAAAATAATCGGCACTGCACCTTTAACGCCTTTTAACTCACCATTTAAAGAAAGCTCTCCAAAAACAATATAATCCTCTAATGATTTTTCTTGAATTTGTCCTGATACCATTAATATTCCCAAGGCTATTGGTAAATCTAAAAGACTACCAATTTTTTTCACATCTGCTGGAGCTAAATTTATCGTAATTCTTCCTAACGGAAATTCATATCCACTATTTACAATAGCTAATCTAACTCTCTCTTTAGATTCTTTAATTGACGTATCTGGCAATCCTACAATATTAAAACTAGGAATACCTCTAGTTATATCAACTTCTACATTTATCAATACTCCATCTAACCCTCTATGTGTAGCACTAATTATTTCTAAAGCCATGCTTTATATCAATCCTTCCTTTTCCATATTCACTTTTTTCATTATTGACATGGTTATAATTATTTAACCTTATTTGAATAAAAAAAAATTCAAAGTCTATTATTTATAGATAGAGGTGAAAATATGAAAAAATATAATAAAGCAATTGGAGCCTACGGTGAAACTATTGCTAGTGATTTTCTAACTACTAATGGCTATAAAATATTAGACATGAATTATAGAAATAGATATGGTGAAATAGATATAATTTGCGAAAATGATAATATAATAATTTTTTGTGAAATAAAAAGTAGATATACAAATACCTTTGGAAGTCCAATAGAATCTGTTACCTACAATAAACAAAAACAAATTATAAAATTATCTCAAGTCTATTTATTATACAAAAAATACCAAAACTATAATGTTAGATATGATGTTATTGAAATTATTTTCAATAACAAAAATGCATCCTTTAAATTAAATCATTTAAAAGATGCATTTAGAACCTATTAGTTATATACCTTTTATTTTATCTCTTCCAACTTTTATTATAACTACTAGTTATTAGATAAAATATTGGTTAAAAACGACATTCTATGTATTTCTGTAGGACCATATGCCTTTATTCCTTCAATATGCTTTGAAGTTCCGTAACCAGCATTCTCCTCAAAACCATAGTAAGGATATTTTTCAGCATATTTCTTCATTAAATTATCCCTATATACCTTAGCCACTATTGATGCAGCTGCAATACATGCTGATTTCGTATCACCTTTAATTACAGACTTATTAGGTGTCTTTATCCCCTTAACAGTATATCCATCAGATAAAACTAATTCTGGTTTTATATCTAAACCACTACAAGCCTCTAAGAAAACCTCATTATTACAAACACCAATTCCTCTTGAATCAATTTCATTTGCATCACGAGAAGATATATAATATGCTAATGCTTTTTCTTTAATTACCTCTGATAATTCTTCTCTTTTCTTTTCACTTAATTTTTTAGAGTCATTTATCCACAAAATTAATTCATCATCAATTACATTTAAATCTAAGACTACAGCACATGATACTATAGGACCTGCTAAAGGTCCTCTCCCTACTTCATCTACACCTGCAATAATATTATACTCTCCAAAAGACTTATCAAAATTATACATTACTCTTACTCTTTTAATTTCGTCTTTAATCGTATCTTTAGTTTTTTGAATCTTATCACCTAAACTGTTAATGTTTTTTCTTTTATCACTTTTTAATATATCAATAATGTCAATTAGCGTTGATGAATTAAGTAATTCCTTTACATTTATTTCATCTACCTTTTCTTTAACTTCTTTAAAACTTAACTTGCTAATATCAGTAGTTAATATATCCATTATCTTTTTTCCTTCTTCTTTTCGTTTCTCTTTTCTTTTCTTATTCTTCTTTTTCTTTCTTTTTCCGTTTCTTCCTTCTCTACAACTTCAACTTCCTCAAAAACATCATCAGGACGCTCTAAAGAAATTTTTCCTAGCTTTCCACCTCTAAACTCATCTATAAGCATAACAGCGATTCTATTATAATTAATTTCATTACGAGCCATTATGCAACCTCTTTTTCTAGCAATAGCATCAAGGTTATCTAATGGGTTTTCAAGTATTTCCTCTATTCCAAATCTTTCCATTAATCTATCTGGATAATATTCTTGAAGTCTTTCAACTAGCTTAAGTGCTAATTCTTCTATATCCATAATTTCATCCTTAATGGCACCTGTAAATGCTAAGTTTAAAGCTGTTCTTTCATCTTCAAATTTAGGCCATAATACTCCTGGAGTATCTAACATTTCCATATCAAGAGCTGTCTTTATCCATTGTTTACTCTTAGTAACACCTGCTCTATCCCCAGTTTTAGCAATATTATTTCTTGCCATTTTATTTATGAATGTTGATTTACCGCAGTTAGGAACTCCAACTACCATTACCCTCATCATAAATTTAACTAAGCCCTTAGCTTTAGCTCTATCATGCTTTTCTTTTAATAATTCTAAAAGTGCTGGTTTTATTTGTTGTAATCCTTGACCTTTTAAACAGTTAACTTCTAAAACTTTAACATTTTCATTAGATAATTCATCTATCCAACTTTTAGTAACCTTTGCTTCTGTTAAATCACTTTTATTTAATAATATTATTCTTGGTTTTCCTGAGCAAAGCTTATCTATATCTGGATTTGCAGAACTTCTTGGAATTCTAGCATCTCTAATTTCTATTACAGCATCAACTAGCTTTAAATTATCTTCTATTTCCCTCTTTGTCTTCTTCATATGCCCAGGGAACCAGTTTATTGTAGCCATAATACATCCTCCTTTATGTAAATTGCGAACTAACGTAATTCATAATTAGCAATAGATAATTAAGATTCAAACTGCTATAATAGCTTTTTAAACATATATTTTTAGAAACTTCCTAAGGAGTTTCATCCTTTAATTACCCATTTTCTATTAACCTTTAATATATTACTTCGCAATATATTTTAATTATTATCATATTTATATTATTGCAAACAAAAAGGGACTTAATACTAAGTCCCTTCATATCTTTATTAACTTTTAATTATCTAGTTAATAATTCCTTAACTTTAGCAGCCTTACCTACTCTATCTCTTAAGTAGAATAACTTAGCTCTTCTTACTTTACCTCTTCTTGTAACTTCCATCTTTTCGATGATTGGTGAGTTAACTGGGAAAGTTCTTTCAACTCCAACACCGTAAGCAAGTCTTCTTACTGTGAAAGTTTCTCTTAAACCACCGTTTTGTCTCTTAATAACAGTACCTTCGAACATTTGAATTCTTTCTCTGTTACCTTCTTTAACTTTAACGTGTAATTTAACGTTATCCCCAACATTGAAGTTTGGTAAGTCATTTCTCATTTGTTCTGCTTCTATAGCTCTTAATATTTCGTTCATCGTGCATTCCCTCCTAAATTGATAATTGACGCTCTTAACAAATACTTTGACAGCGGAACGCCCGTACTAGCACAAAATTTATTGTAACATAAGTTTTTTTATATTTCAAGTTATTATTTTTTGCTATTTAATAATTTTTTGTCCTCTTTTGTCAGTATTATATCCTTATATAAATCTGGTCTTCTTTCCCTTGTAACTTCAAGTGATTGTAACCTTCTCCATTTTCTTATATTCTCATGATGTCCTGATAATAATACTGCAGGCACGCTTTCTCCCTCAAAAATTTCAGGCCTAGTATATTGTGGATATTCTAATAAACCATCAGAAAAAGACTCATCTTCGTGACTTTCAGACTTATTTAATACCCCTGGTACTAACCTTAAAATAGAATCAATAACAGGTATTGCTGCCATTTCTCCACCAGTTAATACAAAATCACCTAAGGAAATTTCCATATCAACCTCCTTAAAAGCTCTTTCATCTATTCCTTCATAATGTCCACAAAGAAAAATAAGATTTTCTTCTTTAGATAACTCTGTTGCCAATTCTTGATTAAAGGTTTTTCCCTTTGGTCCTAAGAAAATTACCTTACCTTTATTATTTTCTCTACAAGCTCTTATAGAGTCTACTACAGGTTGAGCCGCCATTACCATTCCAGCTCCACCTCCATAAGGATAATCATCAACTTTCTTATGCTTATTCAATGTATAATCTCTTATATTTAAAGTATCAATTGAAATTAACCCTTTTTCTTGAGCCTTTCCTATTATACTATGATTAAAAATATTAAACATCTCAGGGAATAGAGTTAGAATACTAATCTTCATCCATCCATTCTCCTACTGGTCTTATTGTAATTTTTCTCTCATCTATATTAATATCCACTACTATTCTTTTTAATACAGGTATTAATATTTCCTTAGGTTTTCTTATCCAATATACATCGTTATTTTTAGTTTGAATAACATCATAAATCTTACCGATTTCTTTTCCTTCAGTATCAAATACAGTACATTCTCTTAGATCAGCTAAGAAATAGCAATCTTCTTCAAGCTCAACTGCATTTTTTCTTTCTACTTCCATAAATTTTTCTTTAAGTCTTTCTGCATCTTCTATTTTATCTACCCCTTCAAGTTTAACTATAACTCTATCCTTTTGATATTTACAATTCTCTATGTTAACTTCTTTACCATCAATTAAAACATACTCTAAATCATCAAATCTTCTTACATCATCAGTTAATGCAATAACCTTAACTTCACCTTTTAAACCATGAGTATTTACTATTTTACCTACTTTTAAATTATTACTCACAAACTTCACCTCTTATGTTAGTTTAATTTTTTTCCTATATTATTTATATCAAACTTTTTATATTTTAGCAAAATTATTTATTTTACCCCTGGGGTGCCTCAGAGGCACCCCAGGGGCATGCTATATTTGTCGAATAAAAAAAGAGTTAGGAAACTCCTAACTCTTTACATCGATAATTTCAACTACTACTTTTTGATTTTCGTTTAGTGCTGCGGCTTTTACCACGGTTCTAATAGCTTTCGCTACTCTACCTTGCTTACCGATTACCTTACCCATATCTTCAGGAGCAACCCTTAACTCAAGAATTAAGTCTTGCTCTCCTTGAACTTCATTTACATGAACTTCATTTGGATTATCCACTAGGGATTTAGCAATTATTTCAACTAAATCTTTCATAAGAGTCTGCAAATACTATGTACTAAATTGTAATGTATTTTGCAGAGTTCACCTCCCAAAAATTACTTGTTAAGTCCTACTGTGTTGAATAGTCTCTTAACTACGTCTGTAGGTTGTGCACCATTGTTAATCCACTTTGTAGCTTTTTCTTCATCGATTTTGATTTCAGCTGGTTCAGTTATTGGATTGTAGTACCCGATTTCTTCGATGAATCTTCCATCTCTTGGGCTTCTAGAATCAGCAACAACAACTCTGTAGAAAGGAGCTTTCTTAGCACCCATTCTTCTTAATCTGATTTTTACTGCCATTAATTTCACCTCCTTTAAAGGGTTATGTTATATATAAACTCTTAAAAAGGTAATTTACCAAATAAACCTTTCTTGGACTTTTTAGTCAATGATTTCATCTGCTTCATTTGCTTTCTCATCATATCATGTCCTTTTATGAGTTTGTTAACTTCTTGTAATGATGTTCCAGAACCCATAGCTATTCTCTTCTTTCTTGAAGAAGACCCAACTATCAGTTTTGGATTTTTTCTTTCCTTAGGAGTCATTGAATGAATGATTGCTTTTACTCTAGCTAATTGTTTTTCACCAGCATCAAAGTCAATATCCTTCATCTCCTTAGGTACTCCTGGTATCATCTCCATGATTTTACTTAATGATCCTAACTTTTTCATTTGCTCCATAGCTGTTAAGTAATCATCGTAAGTAAAGTCATTTTCCATCATCTTTTGACCTAACTCTTTAGCTTCTTTTTCATCAATTGCTTCTTGAGCCTTTTCGATTAATGAAAGTACATCTCCCATTCCAAGAATTCTACTAGACATTCTATCTGGATGAAATACTTCAAAATCATTCATCTTTTCCCCAACACCAATAAATTTAATTGGCTTTTGAGTCATATGTCTAATTGATAAAGCAGCTCCACCTCTTGTATCTCCATCAAGTTTTGTTAATATAACTCCCGAGATATCGAGTGCTTCATTAAAGGTTTCTGCAACATTTACAGCATCTTGTCCTGTCATTGAGTCAACAACAAGTAAGATTTCTGAAGGATTAACTTCAGCCTTTACATCTTTAAGTTCAGTCATTAGCTCTTCATCTATATGAAGTCTACCAGCTGTATCTATAATTACAACATTATTTCCGTTTTCCCTACCGTATTTTATACCTTCTTTGGCAATTTGTACAGGGCTAATTTTATCACCCATTTGGAAAACTGGAATGTCAATTTGCTTTCCTACAACCTCTAATTGTTTAATTGCTGCTGGTCTATATATATCACAAGCAACTAATAAAGGTTTTTTATTTTTATCTTTTCTTAATTGTAGTGCAAGTTTCCCAGCCATTGTGGTTTTACCAGCTCCTTGAAGTCCAACTAACATAATAACAGTTGGTCCAACACTAGAGAAGTTGATTTTACTTTCACTACCTCCCATAAGATCTGTAAGCTCATCATTAACAATCTTGATGACTTGCTGAGCAGGTGTTAAGCTTTCTAAAACTTCACTACCAACACATTTTTCACTAACATTTTTAACAAAAGTTTTTACAACCTTGAAGTTAACGTCAGCTTCTAATAACGCAAGCTTTACTTCTCTCATGGCTTCTTTAATATCTTTTTCGCCTAATTTACCTTTGCCTCTAAGTTTCTTAAACGTTTCTTGTAACTTATCAGCTAAACCTTCAAAAGCCATGTTAACCCTCCTATGCCTATAAATTTTCTAGATTTTCTTTATAATTTATGTAGTCCTCATCACTTAAAGAATATTTACTATTAATATTATCCAAAATATCAACAATCTTTTTTTCTTTTTCTAAAGACTTTTCAAGTAAATTTAATTTACTTTCATAGGCTAGAAATTGTTTGTAGCATCTTTTTATAAGGTCATGAATCGCTTGACGACTCGTATTGTTTAATTCAGCAATCTCAGCTAAGGATAAATCCTCATTGTAATATAGCTCCATGATACTTTTTTGTTTTTCCGTAAGTAATGGACCATAACAATCCATTAGTAAGGAAATCTCAACTCTATCTTCCATGCATATCACCTTACCCACATATGAGATTCTAACAGAATAATTATTAGGTGTCAAGTATTTTTACTTAACACTTTAAAATTATTTTTTAACCCTTAAAAGCAGGCACAAAACCATTACTATTCCTATGAAATTTTAATATACCCCTTAGGTACCTATAGTTATTTTAATTACTAATTTAAATTTTAGCAACAAATTTTTTCACTTAAAAATTAAAAGAGAAGAGATAATAGTTATTAAATTAATATTTAAATAAAAACACTTTATAAAAGCTTATTTATAGAAGTTTATTCTTTAACTACCTATATAACCTATTATCCTTCACTTATTATCTAAAATAATGCTTCTACAAAACTTTCTGCATCGAATTCTTGCAAATCATCAATACCTTCACCAACACCTATATATCTAACAGGTATTTTTAAAGTATTCTTAATAGAAATAACAACTCCACCTTTAGCAGTTCCATCAAGTTTAGTTAAAACTATACCATCAATAGGACATACTTCCATGAATTGCTTAGCTTGAATTACTGCATTTTGTCCAGTAGTTCCATCTAACACTAATAAAGTTTGTTTATTAGCCCCTGCAAGTTCTCTATCTATTACTCTATTAATTTTACCTAACTCATCCATTAAGTTCTTCTTATTGTGTAATCTTCCTGCTGTATCACAGATAAGCAAATCTACACCTCTTGATTTAGAAGCATTAATTGCATCAAATACAACTGCTGCCGGATCTGATCCCTCTTCATGCTTAACGATATCAACCTTTGCTCTTTCACTCCAAACAACTAATTGATCTATTGCTCCTGCTCTAAATGTATCAGCTGCAGCTAGTAAAACCTTTTTACCTTTTTCTTTATTCATTGCTGCTAATTTACCTATACTAGTAGTCTTACCAACACCATTTACACCTATTACTAAAATTACTTCTTTACCGCTTTTTTCTTCATAAGCTTCTTCATTACCATCACTCATCATTTCAGCAATTACGCTTTTTAAAGCTGGTCTTACTAATTCAACATCATTAATTTTTTCTTTTCTAATTTTATCTTTCAATCTTTCGATTATTTCCATAGTAGTATCCATACCTATGTCTGCCATAATAAGTATTTCTTCTAACTCTTCATATAAATCATCATCAATTGTCACCGCTAAATTTAAAGCCTCATTTATTTTATCAGTTAATGCATTTCTTGTTTTTGTTAATCCATTTTTAAGATTATTAAATAATTTACCAAACATTATTACTACCTCCTAATTCTCCGACAAGTCTACTGATACTACTTTAGATATTCCCTTTTCTTCCATGGTTATACCATACATCACATCACTTGCTTCCATTGTTCCTTTTCTATGTGTTATAACTATAAATTGAATATTTTCAGAGAAAGCCTTTAAGAACTCTGCATATCTATAAACATTAGCATCATCTAAAGCTGCTTCTATTTCATCAAGTATACAGAATGGAGTTGGCTTCATTTTTAATATTGCAAATAATAAAGCAATTGCAGATAAAACTTTCTCTCCCCCTGACATTAAGTTTATATTTTGAAGCTTTTTACCTGGTGGTTCAACATTTATTATTATATTAGAATTTAAGACATCTTCGCCACCTAAAATAAGTTCTGCATTACCACCTTTAAATAACTCTCTAAAGGTTTCTCCGAAATTTTCATTTAATACCTTAAAGTTTTCTTTAAATAATTCCTGCATTTGAATAGTCATTTCATTTATAACTTCTATAAGTTCTTCTTTTGCCTTTTGCAAGTCTAACTCTTGTGATGACATAAATTCATACTTTTCACACACTTCGTCATATTCTACTATAGCAGATAAGTTAACTGTTCCTAAAGATGCTATCTTTGATTTTAATACAGAAATTTCATCTTTTAATTCATTTATATTTTCAACTTCAACAGCTATTTCCTTTGCTTCTGCAAGAGTTAAATTCAATTCTCTATTTAATCTATTATAAAGGCTTTCTTGTTCACTTTCTATTTTTGCATTTTGTATAGCCCTTTTATTCAGTTCATTTTCTTCAACTCTTATTAATTCAATTATTTCATTAGTTACACTTTCTTTAGCCTTATGGCTTTCTTTAAGTTCAACTTTAATAACTTCATCTTCTCTAAAAGAATTTTCAAGTTCTAATACTCTCTCTTCTATTTCCCTTAATATGTTATCTTTACTTTTAACATTTTCTGATAAAGAGTTTATATTATTATTCTTACTTGAAATTTCATTTTGTAAATGACTTATTTTATTTTCTTTTTCTCTTATCTCTAAATTCTTAGAAGATAACTGCATTTTTTGACCTTGAAGATTTTCCTCTAATGTAGCACTATTAACCTTTAAATTTACTAACTTTTCTTTTAAAGAATCTCTTTCTTTATTATTATTTACAAGTTCTTCTTCAATTAACTTAACTTTTTCTTTTCTTTCTATACTTCTAGCATCTAATTTGCTAAGCTCTTCTTTTTTACTTTTCAACTTATCAAATACGGTTTTAATTATATTATTATTCTCTTCTTTTTGTCTCTTAGAGTTTTCAATACTTTTACTTAGTTTATCTCCATCACTTATAAGATTTTTTATTTCACCTTCTAATACTGTTAACTCTATATTTTTACCATGAATTTCTTCCCTTTTATTTAATACCTCTTCATCTAACTGTTTAATCTTTAGCTTTATTTCATTAAACCTTGAAACTTCATTATTATACTCTTCTTTTAGCTTTAATATATTTTGAGCTAATTCTTCAATTTCTCTTTTTCTCCCTAAAAGATTAGCATTTCTACCTTGAATACTTCCTCCAGTTAAAGCCCCTCCTGGGTTAATTACCTCACCAGTTAAAGTTACTATTTTATAATTATGTCTACCAAGCTTAGATATATTAAGTGCACAATCCATATCTTCAGCAATTATTGTTCTACCTAAATTATATTCTATTACACCTTTATATCTTACGTCATACTTTAAAATCTCTGATGCAATTCCAACATATCCTTTTGCATTTTTAATGTCATTAGGAACATCTAATTTTTTACCTCTAATAATATTTAAAGGTAAAAATGTAGCTCTACCTAATCCTCTGTTTTTTAGATATGAAATTAAATTTTTAGCATCATTATCATTTATTGTTATTACATTAGATATTGACCCTCCTAAAGCTATTTCGACAGCAACTTCATATTTCTTTTCAACTTCAAAAATTTCACCAAGTACTTTTATATCCTTTATTCCTTGTACTCTTCCCTTTTCAACATGCTCCATTAAATTTTTAACAGTTCTATTATACCCTTCATAATGCTTTTCTAAATTTTCTAAAGTATTATGTGTAGCTTCAGATTCATTTATCTTTTTTGATAACATTTTAAGTTTATTATCTTGATTATTTAAAAGAGAATGTGTTTTAGATAACTCTTTTCTTATAGAAATAACTTCTTCTTCTAACTTAGAAATACTCTCTTTCGTATGTATAAGTTTTAACTTAACTTCATCTATAGTTCCTATGTTAATAGCTAGATTTCCTTCTAAGGTAACTATTGATTTATCCAAAGATTCTTGTATATCACTTTTATCTTTTATTTCTTTCTCTAAAGATTGAATACTATTGTTAATATCAGAGTTTCTAGATATAATTTCAAACTCATTGTTCTTCAAAACGTTAAGTTCTTTTTCTATTTTATTAATTTTTACACTTATTTCATCAATTAATCTCTCTACATTTCTAATCTCTGATACTTTTTCATTATTCTCTTTACTTTTTTCATTTAAAGCTTCTTCTAAAGCCTTCTTTTCTAGAGTAATCTTTTCCAAATTCTCTTTTAAAGCTTTTATTTCATTTTCTTCTTTGTCTATTAAAGACTTGAAATTATTAATTCTTTCTTTAAAAAGCTCAATATCTCTTATATGATTTGTAGCTTCTTCCTTTTTTCTATAATACTCTTCTTTTTCTAATTTGTTTTTCTTTTCTATGTTTTCTATGTTTGTTTGTAATTCATCAAGCTCATTCTTATGAATTTTAAGTTTTTCCCTTTTTTCATCTATTGACTCTTGTCTTTTTTCAATATCTTTTGATAAAACTTCTATATCATTTAAAACTCTATCAATATGATTTACTAGAATAGAAACTTCTTTAATATTTAACTCCTCTGCTAGCGCTTTATATTTCTCTGCTTTTTCCTTTTCTATTCTTAATGGTTCTAATCTTTCTTCATAAGTTGCTATTATATCCCTAATTCTAACTAAATTACTATCAGTATTATCAAGTCTCTTTTCAGCCTCTTCTTTTCTAGACTTATATTTAACAATTCCAGCAGCCTCTTCTAATAAAGCTCTTCTTTCCTCTGGTTTACCGCTTAATATTGCATCTATTTTACCTTGTCCAATTATCGAATATCCTTCCTTACCTATACCAGTATCCATAAATAATTCAGTAATATCCTTTAATCTACACTTTTGATTATTAATTAAATACTCTGTCTCACCAGATCTAAATATTCTTCTAGTTACAGTTACTTCATTATAATCTGTTGATAATGTTCCATCTGAGTTATCCAAAGTAAGAGATACTTGTGCAAGGCCTAAAGGCTTTCTAAACTGTGTTCCTGCAAAAATAACATCCTCCATTTTTCCACCTCTAAGACTTTTGACACTTTGTTCCCCAAGAACCCATCTTACAGAATCAGAAACGTTACTTTTTCCACTACCATTAGGGCCAACAACTGCAGTTACTCCCTTTTTAAATCTCAATTCAGTTTTATCTGCAAAAGATTTAAATCCACGTATCTCAAGTGACCTTAAAAACATAAATACACTCCTTATCTTTTTATATAAAAGCTGGTATTAAACTTAGTATAAATACTATAAGCATAAAAACAGTAATAATATATATCATTTTTTCTCTTGTCTTTGCTTTCATAACAACTCTCACTCCATTCTTTCTCTAGTTTATAGCAAAGCTAAAGAAATATCAATAAAACAATGACAAGATTCAAAGGATCCTAAACAAGAATATTATTCTCTTGTTATATACCCTTTGCCCCTTGCCACCTAAATTTATATCCTTTATTATTTTGTCTACTAAAGTCTAAATTACAACAATTATATTTTAAATTCTTCTCTACTCTCAATAACTGTTAACTTAACTTTTCCCTTCTTAACCTTATTATTAGTATTAACATATACTTTACCTTGTCTATTGGCTAAGAACTTTTTGAAGTATTGCTTTTTATTAGTATATAATTTACTAATATCTTTTTCATTAATTTCAACTATAATATCCTTTTCCTTTGGAGATCTTTTGTCTAAAGTTTCACAAATCAAATATCCTTCAACCAACTCCCTAAAAGCTGGATGAAAAGGTCCATCTACTATATCTTTTCCTGTTGTTATAGTATCTGTTGGTTGTAATCCAATCCTAATTACTTTAACCTTAGCCTCATTGTATAATTTAAGCATTTCACCAGAAATATATACAGCCTCATCTAAAGAGTATGGTACATAATCCCCTCTATTATACATATCCTCCATAGGCGTATCCTTAATAACTAAGGATGGATATATCCTACATATATCTGGCTTCATCTCTATTGATTTTTTAGTGGTTTCTATATCAATTTTAAAACTATCCCCTGGCAATCCTGGCATTATTTGATGCCCTAAAGTAAATCCTGCTTCTTTAATAAGCTTAGATGCAATTACTACATCATTAACGCTATGCCCTCTCCCGGCCTTTCTTAAGACATCATCATCTAAGGATTGAACTCCCAGTTCTATTATATCAACCTCATATTCTTTTAAATACCCTAAAATATAAGGTAATATTGCATCTGGTCTAGTTGATAGCCTTATTTTATGTATTAGCCCTTTTTGTTTATATTCCCTAGCAACTTCTAATAATTCCTTTTGCTTATTTACATCAATTGCTGTAAAGGTTCCACCAAAAAATGATACTTCTATAGTAGCCCCATTGCTATTTATAGTTTCTAAATACTCATCTATAGTTTTTCTTACATCTCTAGCAAAAACTTCTTCATATTTTCCTGCTATTCTATCTTGATTACAAAATACACATTGATGAGGACAGCCTTGATGAGAAATAAAAATAGGAATTATATAATAATTTTTACTCATTCTTTTCCTCCAAAACTTTTAAAGCTGCTTTTGCTGCATTTTGTTCTGACTCCTTCTTACTATATCCCTCTCCACATGTTAACTCGTTATTATCTATTATAAGCTTAGTATAGAATTTTCTTCTATGTGGAGGCCCTTCAAATTTAATAAGCTCATATACTATTGATATTTCACCGTTCTTTTGAAGATATTCTTGTAACTTAGTTTTGTAATCTAAAATTATATCATTATTTATAGCACGTTTTATTATATCTTCAAATCTACCTATAATATAATCTTTAGCAAATTCTAAACCTTTATCTAAATATATAGCCGCAATTAAGGCTTCAACAGCATCCGCTATTAGAGATACTCTCTCTCTTCCTCCAGTTAATTCTTCTCCTTTACTCATTCTTAATAAATAGCCTAAATTTAAGGATTTACCTATCTCATATAAAGAATTTTCACAAACAATTAAACTACGTATTTTGGTTAATTCACCTTCACTTTTTTCTTTATAATTTAAGAATAAATATTCAGTGATACATACTTGAAGAATTGAATCTCCTAAAAACTCAAATCTTTCATTGTACTCTTCATCTCTATGCTGATTTGCATACGATGAATGAGTTAAAGCTGTAGCTAACAATTTAGGTTCATTAAACTTAATACCTATTATATCCTCAGCTTCTTTCTGATAGAAATTATTCATTTTTTACACTCCTTCAAGTTTATTCTTCAACTTGCTTATAAAAACAAATTCAAGAATAAACTATTTTGATTTTTTATAAAAGTAATTTATAACATAAAATCCCGCAAATACTGCGGGATTTTATTTATTCCTCAACATGTGACTTTACAAATTTAACTACATCACCAACAGTAACAAAGTTTTCTGCATCTTCGTCTGGAATTTCCATATCTAACTCATCTTCTAAAGCCATTATAAGTTCAACTATATCTAAAGAATCTGCATTTAAATCTTCTAAAAATGCTGAATCCATAGTTATTTCGTCTTCACTAATGCTTAGTTTATCAGCAATGATTCCTTTAATCTTCTCAAACATTCTTTCACCTCCTAAACACACCCATTTAGATAATATTATATATTTTTATTATCGTCAATATAGATTCAATATATTTATTACGAAAACAAATATATATAATAAGAATTTTACTTCTAGCGAATATTTGATCCAATATATTAAAACTTAAAAATCACTTATTTTCTATGCTTTTAGCTCTAACTCTTCCTTAATTTTTTCTAAAACCTTACTGTCATAGAATTGCTTACTTTGCCTTATAGCATTTTTAAACGCTTTTCCGTCAGAACTTCCATGAGCTTTTATACAAATTCCATCAACACCTAAGAATGGCGCTCCACCATATTCCTTATAATCAAACTTTTTCTTTATACTTTTAAATACAGGTTTCAATAAAAGAGCCCCAACCTTTGCCTTAACACCTGAAGAAAGCATTTCATCCTTTATTATCTTTAAAACAGTAGATGCTGTTCCTTCATACATCTTTAATATTGTATTTCCTGCAAAACCATCACAAACAAGAACATTAGTATCTCCTAATGTAACATCTCTTGGCTCTACATTTCCTACAAAATTAAGACTTTCTTCACCTTTTAGCAATTGGTATGTACTTTTAGTTAATTCGTTACCTTTCTCCTCTTCAGCACCTATATTAACTAATCCAATGCTAGGATTTTCTACCTTTAATACACCTTTATAATATTCTCTACCCATATGAGCAAACTGAACTAAATATTCTGGTTTACAATCAACATTAGCTCCAGCATCAACTATCATAAACGGCGCATTCTTACCTGGCATGATAGGAGTTAACGCAGGTCTTTTAACACCTTTTATTCTTCCTACAATAAAATTACAACCTGCTAAAAAGGCACCTGTACTTCCTGCTGATAAAACAGCATCACACTTTTTCTCTTTAACTAAGTTTAAAGCTTTACACAGGCTTGAATCCTTTTTCTTTCTTATAGCCATAACCGGATGCTCATTAGTTGATATAACTTCCTTAGCATCAACTATAGTTATTTTATTACCTGTGTAATTTTCTTTTTTTAACTGTTCTTTTATTATATCTTCAGGTCCAGTTATATAAAACTCTAAATCTTTAAATTCATTAAGAGCCTGAACTACACCGTTAACAACAGCTTGTGGTGCATTATCTCCACCCATACCATCTATAGCAATCCTCATTTCTTTCACCCCTTATATTTCTTTATATATAAAGAAAAGAAAGTCATAAGACTTTCTTTTATTCTTCAGTTGAAGCAACTACTTCTTTACCTTTGTAGAATCCACAGTTCTTACAAACTCTGTGAGCCATCTTCATTTCGTGGCATTGTGGACATTCAACTATTCCTGGTAAGCTTAACTTAAAAGTTTGAGCTCTTCTAGAATCTCTTTTTGCTCTATATGTCTTTCTAGCTGGATTTCCCATTATTACACCTCCTTATTCCCCAAACAACTCTCTAAGCTTTGCAAGCCTAACGTCAACATCATAATCTAAACAGCTACAATTTTCAACATTTTTATTTGCACCACATTGAGAACATAGTCCCTTGCAGTCTTCCTTGCAAAGTCTTTTGATAGGTAAGGTTGAAATAATACTATTTTCAATAATTTCGGTAATATCAAGTGTATCACCATCTACAAACATAATTTCTTCATCTTGAAGTTCCTTATTATTTGTAAACCTTTCTTCTATATCAATATCTATTGGATAGATAAAGGTATCTAAGCATCTAGAACAATTCAACTTTAACTTAGTTTTTATAGAAGCCTCTATTACTATAACATCATTTTCTGATATTGCAACCCCTTCTACATCAACTTTTTCAATTGCTCTAATTTCTTCTCCTTCGAATTCAAAATGTTCTAACTCGAATGATAAAGATATTTGTTTCTTTCTGTTCTTCTTAGATAATAAATCTGAAAAATTAATCACCATATCTTAAGCTCTGGATATAATCCTCATACCTTTAAGGTATATTATACATTATGTACAGCTTGAGCTAAAGCAAAGTTTCACTCCTCGCTAAAATTTACTGAATTCAAACACAATTTATTATATAAAGCTCGACATAAAAAGTCAAGCCTTATATGGAAATTACTTTTGTATTAATTCTAAAGTATCTCTAGCAATTACTAATTCTTCATTAGTAGGAATAACAAATGCCTTAACTTTACATCCTGGTTTAGATATTTCTCTTACCTTACCTCTAACATTGTTAGCTTCTCTGTCTATTTCTACGCCTAAGAATTCTAAACCTTTTAAGCATTCTTCTCTAGTTTCTGGTCCATTTTCTCCTACACCTGCTGTAAATACTATAGCATCTACTCCACCCATTATAGCAGCATATGATCCAATTGTAGCTCTTACTTTGTATTCAAATACTTTAAGTGCTAATATAGCTCTTGGGTCTTTATTCTTAAATGCACCATCTTCAATATCTCTAAAGTCAGAGCTTAATCCTGATATTCCAAGAACCCCTGATTTTTTATTCATTAAATCGTTAACTTCATCAGCTGATAATCCTTCTTCTTTCATTAAGAATGTAACTATAGCAGGATCTATGTTACCACATCTTGTTCCCATTGCTACACCTTCAAGTGGAGTGAATCCCATTGAAGTATCTACTGATACACCATTCTTAATAGCACATAAACTTGCACCATTTCCTAAATGACAAGTAATTATCTTTAAATCTTTTATATCTCTTCCCATAACTTCTGCAACTTTTTGAGAAACATACTTATGTGAAGTACCATGGAATCCGTATTTTCTTATTCCATGTTTCTTATATAATTCATATGGTAAAGCATAGATGTATGCTTCTTCTGGCATACTACCATGGAATGCAGTATCAAATACAGCTACCATTGGTGTCTTTGGCATTAACTCTTCACAAGCATTAATTCCAATCATGTTTGCTGGATTATGAAGTGGAGCTAATTTAAAGCATTCTTCTATATATGACTTAACATCTGCATCAATTATAACAGACTTATTGTACTTCTCTCCACCATGTACAACTCTATGTCCTACTGCTGAAATTTCATCCATTGAAGAAATAACGCCGTTTTTCTCATCTACTAGAGCTTCTAAAACTAACTTTATTGCGTCCTTATGGTCTGCCATTGGTTGTTTTACTATATATTTATCTCTACCTTCAACCTTTTGAGTTAAAACAGAACCTTCAATCCCTATTCTTTCAACTAATCCTTGTGCTAGTGATTCTTCTGTTGTCATATCGATTAATTGATATTTAAGTGAAGAACTTCCACAGTTTATAACTAATACTTTCATTTTTGAACACCTCTTAACATTTAATTTCACTATTTTGCATTTTGTGCTTGCGCTTGCACTGCAGTTAATACTACAACATTAACAATATCTTCTGAGTTACATCCTCTTGATAAATCGTTAATTGGCTTTGCAAATCCTTGACACATTGGTCCTATAGCATCTGCTCCGGCAAATCTTTGAACTAGTTTGTATCCTATGTTTCCTGATTGTAAATCTGGGAATATTAATACGTTTGCTTTACCCGCAACTTTACTGTTTGGTGCTTTTTGAGCTGCAACGCTTTCTACTATAGCTGCATCTAATTGTAATTCACCATCAATTAGTAAATCTGGTCTTAGTTCTTTTGCAAGTTCTGTAGCTTTTCTAACCTTGTCAACCATTTCATGATCAGCACTTCCCATTGTTGAAAATGATAACATCGCAACTCTTGGCTCTACTTTACAAAGGTTACGTGCTGTATCAGCTGTTGCGATTGCAATTGCTGCTAATTGTTCATAATTTGGATTTGGATTAACAGCACAGTCAGAGAATAATAACATTCCATCTTCTCCATACTTAGATCCTGGTACCATCATAATAAAGAAACTTGATACAACTGATACTCCTGGTGCAGTTTTAATGATCTGTAAACCTGGTCTTAATAAATCTCCAGTTGTATGGACAGCACCTGATACCATTCCATCAGCATCATCTAATTTAACCATCATTGTTCCAAAGTATAATGGATCTCTAACGATTTTATCCGCTTTCTCTAAAGTCATACCTTTATTTTTTCTTGACTCATAAAATGCATTTATATAATCTTGAAGTCTTTCTGATTTATTTGGATCGATTATTTCAACTCCATTTAAATCAACTCCAAGTTCTTTAGCTTTTTCTAATATTCTTTCTTCATCGCCTACTAAAATCGGGAAAGCTAATCCTAGCTTTTGAATTTTTTCAGTAGCAACAATAGTTCTTTCTTCATCACCTTCAGGTAAAACTATTCTTTGCTTATTTTCCTTAGCCGCATTCCATAATTTATCCATAAGTTCCATGTCTAATTTCCCCTTTCGAATTTGTACGGTCTCATCTTCACTATTACTATACTCCTATGCGTACATATTTTTCAATACCTAAATTGCTCAAAAAATTAATTCTTTATATTATAAATTTTCTGAATTTACTATATATTGTTTTTTATATAATATTAATATTATATAACATCTTTAACATTTCCTTCTCTATGCTATAATATTTTTATATTTCCCAAAAAGGAGTTTAAATATGAATGTAACAGGAATAATTACTGAATATAATCCATTTCACAATGGACATCTTTATCATTTAACAGAAGCAAAGAAAGCTACCAACGCCCATGCTGTTGTTTGTGTTATGAGCGGAAACTTTGTTCAAAGAGGTGGTCCTGCAATAATTGATAAATGGAAAAGAACTGAAATGGCTTTAAATAACGGAGTTGATTTAATAATCGAACTTCCTACCTACTACGCAGTTTCATCTGCTGAATTCTTTGCAAAAGGCTCTGTATCAATACTTCACAACCTTGGTATTGTTAATAATTTATTTTTCGGTTCAGAATGTGGAGATGTAGAAAAATTAAGCAAAATATCTAAAACTTTAGTTAACGAAGATGATAGATTTAAAACACTCATAAAAGAACATTTATCAAAAGGTGATACCTTTGCTAAAGCTCGTGAAAAAAGCTTAATAGAATATTTAAAAGATGATGCTATAAACAACATAATAACTTCATCAAATAACATCTTAGGAATAGAATACATAAAATCTATTATAAAATTAAATAGCACTATTACAGCATCAACACTTAAACGAGAAGGTTCAAATTACAACGACAAAAATTTATCAAACTCTTTTTCATCAGCTACATCAATTAGAGAATTGTTAAAAAATGAAACATCAATAGAATTATTAAAAAATTTAATTCCTAATGAATCATTTGAAGTATTTGAAAGTTTACAGAAAAACTCTTATCCTTTCGTTTTCGATGAAGATATGTTTAAATTTATTAAATATAAAATCCAAACACAATGTATAAATTTTAACAATCTTTACGAAATAACTGAAGGTCTCGAAAATAAATTAATAAAAGAAATATCTTCATCAACTTCATATGAAGATTTCATTTTAAAAGTAAAAAGTAAAAGGTATACCTATAGTAAAATTTCAAGACTTTTAACTCATATATATCTTGGTCTTGATTCTGATACTTTCTTAAATATAGAAGATCCAAATAACCTATACGCCAGAGTATTAGGCTTTAATAAGACAGGTAGAGAACTTCTTTCATTAATAAAAGCTAATTCTACTATACCTCTTATTACAAAAGTACCTCGTTTCATTGATAATCCATTATTAAAGTTAGATATACAAGCTACAGCAGCTTACTCAAACTTAAATAACAAAATAAATTCTAATAGCGATTATCTTATAAGTCCAATAATAAAATATTAATAATACCTTATGTATACTGCATATAAATACTATAGATGGGGGGGTTACCATGTATAGTATTATTTTTTTATCAATAATCATATTTTTTCTATTATTACTACTATTCAAACTATTTAACAAAAACAGAAATTATTTTATGTGTCTCTTAATTACAGGATTTATATTTCTTTTTGTATATAACCTACAAAGTTGTATAGATGCCGCACTAGTTGGAGTAAACTTAGTTGTAAAAACAATCATTCCAACAATTTTTCCATTTTCAGTCATATGTAATCTTTTGATTTCATATGACGGTGTTGGATTATACTCGAAAATATTAGGGCCTATTTTATGTAAACCTCTTAAGCTTTCAAAATCCTCTTCTTTTCCTATAGTTGCTAGCTTTTTAAGCGGATATCCTCTTGGCTGTAAATATTGTTGTGATCTTTACTCTTTAGGATACATAGATAAGAGAGAATTTGAACGACTTTTAAATATAGCTAGTAATGCTAGTCCAATGTTTATAATAGGTTCCATAGGAGCAACCATGTTAGGTGATGTAAAATTAGGTTTTATTTTACTTATTTCTAATTATTTGTCTCCAATCATTGTAGGTATTTTAACAATGAGACACAGTAAAATTTCATCTACTTCTAAAGAATTACCTAAAAACAACACTAATACGAACTTTGGTTCAGCCTTAAAATCTGCTTTAGATAATGGAATAAATACTACATTACAAGTAGGAGCTTTTGTAGTTTTGATCTCTATAATTATAAGCATAATAAAAAACAATGCTTATATAAGCATTGCTTTTAATAATATCGAAGCTTTTTTAAATCTCCCTAAATATTCAATTTATGGATTATTTTTAGGCAGTGTTGAATTTACTAACGGTTGCAAACTTATAACAACACTACCATTAACACTACCATTTAAATTAGCTATAATAAGCTTTATTTGTTCTTTTTCCGGATTATCAGTAATAGCCCAAATAAGCTCTTTCATTTATAAATACGATATATCTATAGCTAAATACAGCTTTATTAAGTTTATTCAAGGCATAATAAGCTTTGGAATAACCTTTATTATAAGTAGTGTATTCTCACTGCAATATACAGCTTATACATCATCTGCTACAATTGATAATTATAATATCTCAATATTAATTACGTTATTTATAGCATTTTTCTTAATAGGAACTTTAATAATTGCATTTTTTAGAAAATTACATCGTTCTTAATTCAGCTATATTTTCCTTAATTATTGTTCCTGTTTTAGTTAAATTATCATCTATATCTTTTGCTACTTTTTCAAAGGATTCTTGCATAGACTTAATTAACTGAGCCTTTTGTTTTTCTATTTCAACATCTAATTGCATTAAAATTTCATTAGAATATTCTCTAGAACCTATTCTAATAGCTTTAGCATCCCTTTGTGCTAGAGCTATTATTTCATTTGCTCTCATTTTAGCTTCTCTAACAATGTCATGACTTTCAACATTTTGCTTCATTATCTCAAATGTTTCTTTTTTAACATTGTCAAATTCTCTTTGTGCTTCTTTAAGAATTCTGTCCTTTTCATTAACAACCCATTGAGCTTTTTTGAACTGATCGGGTAAATAATTAATTATTTGATCAATCACTTCATCAAATTCTTTTTTATCAATAATTGTCTTTCCTGTTATAGGCATTTTAGGTGAATTTTCTACCATATCTTGTAGATATTCTAATAGCTCAATAACACTCAATTCTACCTTTTCCAAAATATCCCCCCTAAGTTTTTATCCCTTAATTTTTCTAATAACATCATCAACTATTTCATCTGGAACTAACCCATTAATTTTCCCTCCAAATTTAGCAACCTGCTTAACCGATGAAGAACTTAAAAATGAATTAGCTGCAGATGTTGTCATAAATAATGTTTCGACTTCTGAATCTAATTGTGAATTCATTAATGCCATTTGAAATTCATATTCAAAATCTGACACAGCTCTTAACCCTTTTAATATAACTCTTGCATCATTCTTTTTAGCTAAATCAACTAAAAGTCCATTAAAACTAACAACTTCTACATTATCTAAATGTGCTGTTACTCTTTTTATAAGCTCTACCCTTTCTTCAATAGGAAATAACCCAACTTTATCAACATTCACTAAAACACCAACTATTAGCTTATCAAAAACCCTTGCCCCTCTTGTAATAATATCTAAATGACCATTAGTAATAGGATCAAAGCTACCTGGATAAATTGCAACTCTCATAATTTTCTCCCTAAGTTATTCTCTAATATACTTATAGTAACATACAGTCGTGTTACCATACTTCTTACTCTTAAATAATCTTATATCTTCATACCCATCATAAATTTCTTCTATTGAATCTATTTTAGTTACTATTATACCATCTTCACTTAACATATTATTTTCCTTAATGATTTTAATTGCTTCTGGAATCATCTCTCTACAATAAGGCGGATCTATAAAAACAACATCCATTATCTTACCCTTCTTAGCTAAATTTCTAAGAACTTCATATGAATCCATATTTAAAGGAAAACAAAAATCTTCAAATTTTAAATTTTTAACATTTTCTTTTAATAAAGGAAAGGTTACAGCACTCTTATCAACTAAATATACTTCTTTAGCACCTCTACTTGCTGCTTCTAATCCTAAACTACCTGTTCCAGCAAATACATCAATTACTACTGCATCTAGCAAATAATTTTGTATTGTACTAAACATAGCTTCTTTAACTCTATCTAAAGTAGGTCTAGTTTCCATAGTTGCTGGAGGTATCAACTTACGTCCTCTTGCTCTTCCTGCTATAATTCTCATTTAATTTCCTCCTTTGTCATTAACATTATAATTCTAACATATAATTAATTTATTAACAATTTTTTTATTATTTAAACTACTTTCATTATATTTTATATTAAAGTAATCATCTATATATTTTTTAGTTAAAACAAATATATTTACTCCATCTTTCTAAAGAGTTTTTTACCTCATTACAGAACTTAACCTTTTCTTCCTCATGAGAATCTAGCAATATCTTAGCTTCACTTTTAGCACATCTTAATATATTCATATCATCATATATATTAGCTAAAATAAATTCTTCATCTCCACTTTGTCTTCTTCCAAACATTTCTCCTGATCCCCTTAACTTTAAATCTTCTTCAGATATATAAAATCCATCAGTTGAACTTGTCATAATTTCCATTCTCTTTTTTGTATTTTCAGTTTTTGCTTTTGCAATTAATATACAATAGGATTCATAACTACCTCTTCCAACTCTACCTCTTAATTGATGCAATTGTGCTAAACCAAATCTTTCAGCATTTTCAATAATCATAACAGATGCATTAGGAACATTAACACCAACTTCTATTACTGTTGTTGAAATTATGGCCTTTGTTTCATTATTTTTAAATCTATTTATAATTTCATCTTTTTCCTTAGGCTTCATTTTCCCATGTAAAATTTCTATAGGTATACCTCTAAAGACACCATCACTTAATTCGTTATATAATTTTTCAACTGAATTCAATTTCATATCTTCATCTTCTTCAATAAGTGGACATACTATGTAAACTTGACGTCCCTTATCAATTTCATCTAAAGCTAAATCATAAGCAGAAAATCTTTCACCCTCATTAAAAAACCTTGTATCTACCGGCTTTCTACCTGGCGGTAATTGATCAATAGCTGATATATCTAAATCTGAATAAACATATAAAGCTAAAGTTCTTGGTATTGGTGTTGCTGTCATTACCATTACATCAGGACGTCTACCCTTATTTATGAGTCTACTTCTTTGTTCTACACCAAATCTATGTTGCTCATCTGTTATAACTAATCCTAAATTCTTAAAATCTACATCTTCTTGTATCAAGGCATGAGTTCCTATTACTATTACTGGCTCATCTGTAGTTATAAGTTCTTTTATTCTTCTTTTTTCTTTTAACGATGTACTCCCCGTTAATAACTCAATATGTATGCCAAAAGGTTCTAATAACTTTTTAGCTTCTAAGTAATGTTGATTAGCTAATATTTCTGTAGGTACCATCAAGGTAGCTTGATATCCATTTTTAACAACATTAAACATAGCAATTAAAGCCACTACAGTTTTTCCACTTCCTACATCACCTTGAACCAATCTATTCATAGGCCATGGACTTTTTTGATCCCTTAATATTTCTCTTACTACTCTAGTTTGCGCATCTGTCAAACTATAAGGAAGAGCTGCTTTTAAATCCTTCAATTCATCTACTAGCTTAAATTCAATTCCATTTTTAGTTCTTAGATTCTTTTTAAGCATTAAAAGCTTCATTGAATAAGTAAATAATTCTTGAAACTTCAATCTATTTATAGCTAATTCAAGCTCTCTTTTCCCTGTAGGAAAGTGAATATTTTTTATAGCAAAATCTAAATTTGTCATCTTATATTTTTCTAATAAATATTGGGGCAAATTATCTTTTATTGTTATTTGCTCTAAACAATTACCTATAAGCTTTATTAATATTTTATCTGTTAAATCACCTTTTAAACTATATTTAGGAACTATTTCATTTTCTTTAGCTAATTTAACACCTACTATAGGATTAATAACTTCTAGCCTATTAGTAACTCTTTTAAATTTCCCCATCAAATCATAACTTTGCCCAATTTTAAATGTATTTTTTATAAAGCCTTGATTAAACCATTTTCCAAGTACTAAATTTCCTAAATAATTAAATCTTATAGTAGTTAATGTTTTTCCTGTTTTAGTTCTAACATCTCTATCTATGCCTACACAAACACAAGATAATACTTGTTTATCTTCTTCATCTATCTCACTAAAGGGAATATTACTTCTTAAAAATTCATAATCTCTAGGAAAATACAAAAGCAAATCTAAAACAGTAAATATCCCACATCTATTTAATTTCTCTAATAATTTAGGTCCAACACCCTTTAGATACTTTACATCTTGTGATATATCCATTCTCTTCCTCCTAATATTTAGATAATAAATATAATTTTATATTATTATCTAAAAAAAATAAAGCACAAGAAATTAAACTTTCTTGTGCTTTATAATTAATTATTCCACAGCCATTATAAAGTAGTATAAAGGTTGATCTCCTTTGTAGAATTGTACATCACAATCTTCATACTTTTCTTCTAATTTTTCTGTAAATTCTTCTATTTTACTTTCATCTACATCTTTACCATAGAATATAGTTATAAGTTCACTATCTTCATCAATCATAGACTCTAAAACTTCTTCAGCTACTTCAAAATAATCTTCTCCAACCTTATTGATTTTGCCTTCAATAAGTCCAAGCATATTACCTTCTTTAATTTCTATTCCATCCATTTCAGTATCTCTAACTGCATAAGTTACAGAGCCTGTCTTAACAAGTTCTAATGCTTCCATTAAAGCAGCCTCATTTTCATCAACTTCATGTTCTGCATTAAACATAGTTATGCAAGTAATTCCTTGTGGAATACTCTTAGTTGGTATAACTCTAACATCCTTATCTGCTATTTCTGCTGCTTGAGTTGCAGCCATTATTATATTCTTATTATTAGGTAATATGAATATATGATCAGCATTTAATTTAGATATACATTCCATCATATCTTGAGTAGATGGATTCATCGTTTGCCCACCTTCAATTACATAATCAACACCTAAATCTTTAAGAACATGAGTTATTCCTTCTCCCATAGCAACTGAAACGAAGGCATATTTCTTCTTTTCTACAGCTACTTCTGCTTCAACATCTTCATTTTTTCCTACAGCGTACTCTTCTTTAGACATTAAAACTTCTCTATGTTCTTCTCTCATATTATCTATCTTAATTTTAGACAATTCACCTACAGTAACAGCCTTAGATAATACTAAACCAGGATCATTAGTATGAATATGAACTTTAATTACATCATCATATCCAACAACTATCATAGAATCACCAAGTGGTTCTATTTCATCTTGGAATTTTTTTGCTTTAGAAGCATCTCCTAATATTATAAATTCTGTACAGTATCCAAATTTAATATCTATATCCTCTATTGCTTGAGCACTTGCTCCTACTGATCCATTAGAAACTATATCCTTTATCTCAGCTTTTATTCCATCTTTTAAAGCATCATACATTCCTTGTAATATGATATATAATCCCATACCACCTGAATCTACTACTTTTGCTTTTTTAAGAGCTGGTAAAAGATCTGGCGTTTTATCAAGCATCACCTTAGCTTCAACTACAGTCTCACCTAAAAGTTCTACTATATCAGTTGCATTACTTTTTATAGCTCCTTCTGCAGCTGCTCTAACAACTGAAAGAATAGTACCTTCAGTAGGTTTCATTACAGCCTTATATGCAGCCTTACTACCTTCTACAAAAGCATTAGCAAGTTCTGCGCTATCAACACTTGTTTTTCCTTCTAACCCCTTAGAAATACCTCTAAGTATCTGAGATAAGATAACACCTGAGTTACCTCTTGCACCCATTAAAGCACCTTTAGCTAGCTTCTTTGAAGTTTCTCCAATTGATTCTGAATTCAAGTTTTCTATTTCTTTTACTGCAGCCTTAAAAGTCATTGACATATTAGTTCCTGTGTCACCATCTGGTACAGGAAAAACATTTAACGCATTAACGAAATCACTTTCCTCCAATAATCTGTTACTAGCATTAACAACCATATTATAAAAATCATGGCCGTTTATTCTATCATACTTCATTCTGTTACCTCCTAGACTCTTACCGCTTGAACATTAACTGTAACTGAAGCAACCTTTAGTCCAGTATAATTTTCAACACTATAACGCACCTTTTGAATTATATTATTAGCTATTACAGAAATTTTAGTTCCGTATTCAACCATTATTGATAATTCTATTATTAATTTATCTTCATCATTAAATCTTAATTTAACACCCTTACTTAAATTCTCAATTCTCATTAACTCCCATAAGCCTTCAGTAGCATTCTTTGAAACCATACCAACAACTCCATAGCACTCCATTGTTGATAAGCCTACTATCTTTCCTAATACTTCTTCAGAGTAATGTATACTTCCAAGGTCATTTGAATATCCTACCATAGAAAATCCTCCTTTTTTATCTTTCCATATAGATTATTGTATATTAGTTACTATATTAATTCAAGTAAATTTATCCTATTCATTCGCCATTTAACAACATAAGATAATTTTTTTTAATATTTTTTTCAAATAGGCTTGCTTTTTTTATATCACCTATGTTAAAATCTATTTTGTCCTATTGAAGAGAAATTATCTTCAAACATAAGGAGGTGTTTTCAAGTGGCAAGAAGATGCGAAGTTTGTAATAAAGGTGTAGTATCTGGAACTCAATACTCACACTCACATCGTCAATCTAAGAGAACTTGGGCTCCTAACATAAAGAGAGTAAAGGCTTTAGTTAACGGAACACCAAAAACTGTTCACGTTTGTACAAGATGCCTTAGATCTGGTAAGGTTGAAAGAGCAATATAAGTTCAAATAAAAAATGCAATTGATTATTCAATTGCATTTTTTATTATTTAAATTTAATAATGTATAAATAAAAGGTATACTATCCTTAATAGCCTTCTGCTATCTTTCTCCTATGTACTTATTTTTTTCTAGTAAAAAATTTAATTATAGATGATAAAAATTTAGGCAATTTAATAGCGATAATCTTCAAAATTCTCCCCCCATTCATTTTGTGTTTTCTAAGCTGTCAAAGATATAGTACTTTTTAAAAATAAAAACACCACTCCTTACTACACATATTATGCAAGTAACTGTAAAGTGGTGCTTATTTTTTTAAAATTTTTTTATTTTTTTATTTTTTTATTTTAATCTTTAGAATATACTACTAATATGCTTCCATTAGAAATCTCTAAACCTATTTCATCATTTATAAACTCATTAGATACGGTTCTAGAGTCTCCTATTTCTAAAGCATACTTATCTAAAGGGTATTTAGCATTTCTTATAGAAAATTCTTCAATTCTATTATTATATGCTAAAAATGATACATATTTATATTTATCATCTTTTTGTATTATAGTATTTTTATTAATTAAAAACATTCTATTTCTTTCATCAACTATTTCAGCGTATACGCCTGATTTTAAAGCCTTTAATAACAAACCTAAATTACCTAATGTATGATCAAAACGATCACCTGTAGCTCCTAAAAACTCAATTCTTTTTGCTCCCTTTGATATTGCTAACTCAAAAGCTTCTTCAGAATCAGTAAAATTCTTCTCACATTGATATTTATATTTAATTACACCTTGCTTAACTATTTCATCTATAATATCTAAATTAGAAGAATCAAAATCCCCTACTATATATTGTGGTTTTACTTTAGCTTCAAAAAGATAATTACACCCTTTATCCACACCTATTATTAATTCACATTTTTTCGAATAATACTTAATAACTTCATCCTTAGGTTTAACCCCTCCAGCTACTATTAAACAATTCATCATTACCCTCTTAAAGCTTTAATATTCTCTTCTATATTTCCATCTCCAAAAACAGCAGATCCTGCTACTATAACATTAGCTCCAGCTTCAATAACATCTTTGACATTACTTCTATCTACTCCACCATCAACTTGAATTAAAATATCAGGATTATTAGCTTTTATAGCCATTTCTTTAACCTCTTTAATTTTATCTAAAGAATAAGGAATAAACTTTTGTCCTCCAAAACCTGGATTAACAGACATTATTAAAACCATATCTAAATTAGCTATTATATCTTTTAAAACCATTGTTGGTGTAGCTGGATTTAATGCAACCGCAGCCTTAACACCTTTGGATTTAATATATTGTATAGCTCTATCTAAATGTCTTTCTGCCTCATAATGTATAGTTATTATATCTGCTCCAGCAGCTATAAAATCATCAATATATCTTTGAGGATTATTTATCATTAAATGTACATCAAATACCTTATCTGTTTTATTTCTTATTGCTTTAATTACAGGCATTCCAAAAGTAATATTAGGCACAAACTCTCCATCCATTACATCAATATGAATAAAATCTGCTCCACAATCATGTAACTTTACTACTTCCTCTCCTAATTTTGAAAAATCTGCTGATAATATAGACGGCGCTATTTTAACCATTAATACTTCCTCCCATTCATTATTTCTTCTAATGTTCTTATATAAAATTCATATCTAAAATTATTAATTTTACCTTCTTCAACTGCAGTCTTCACTGCACAACTAGGTTCTTTATAATGTGAGCAACCTCTAAACTTACATTGATTATTATATTTCTCAAACTCTGGGAAACAATATTTCAAGTCATCTTTTTCAATAAAAGTTACTTCTAATGTTGAAAACCCTGGAGTATCAACTATGTATCCATCTTCTACATCGATAAGTTCACTATGTCTAGTAGTATGTTTTCCTCTTCCTATTTTATCAGAAACTTCCCCAGTCTCCATATGATATTTTTCTGTTAAAGTATTAATAAGCGTAGATTTCCCTGCTCCTGATGGACCACATAAAACTGTTACATTCCCATCTAGTTTTTCTTTCAAAGTCTCTACCCCTAAGCCTTTTTTAGCATTAATAAACAACACCTCATAACCAATGGCATTTATCTTACTTTTAACAAACTCTTTTTCTTCATCTGATACTAAATCAACCTTATTTAAACAAACTATAGCTTTAATATTATTATGTTCACATAATACTAAAAATCTATTTAATAAATCATAATTTATATCTGGATTTTTTATAGCAAAAACAACAAATGCTTGCGTTACATTTGCTACTGTAGGCCTAATAAGTTCAGACGTCCTCTCATGAATATCACAAATAACTCCTTTACCATTATCTACTAGTATTTCTACATCATCCCCTACAAGCGGCTTCATATCTTTATGTCTGAATTTACCTCTTGCTTTACACTCAATTAATCCATCAGTAGTTTTTACATAATAAAAACCACCAATTCCTTTAATTATTTTTCCTTTCATAGTACCTCCAAACTTTTTACTCTTCTTATTATAATAAACACTATTTTAAATTAAATGCAATATTTTATTTTAGAAAATAAAAAAAAATAAGATTGCCTAAAAATAGACAATCTTACTTTTTTAATTATTTGCTGTAGGATTTGGTTTATCTACACCTGCATTTGCATTTGTAGAATCTCCATCTTCAGGCGTTGTAGTTGTTGTATCCTCATCATCTGGGTTTGTAGGCGGCTTAGTTTCATTCTTTTTAACTTGAATCTTAACTGTTTCACCTTTTTTAATTTTATTTGTAAACCCTGTAACAACATAAAGATTCATATCACTTGTTTGAGGAGTTCCTCCTGTTATAGAGTATGATATTCCTGCTGCATTTAAAGAACTAATTGCATCAGCTAAAGACATACCATTACTTATATATTGAGTAACATCTATATCAGCAGGTGCTGTATATTTTCCATACGTTAATATAATTTTTGCTCCTTCAGAAACTTTTGTGCCACTTTCTAATGATTGAGTTATTACAACTCCATTTTCTGATTCTCTATCTGTTGCCTGTTCTTGCAAAGCAACAACTAAACCTAGTGCTTCCAAATCACTTTTAGCAGTATCAACATTTTTTCCTAAATAATTAGATACTGATACAAGTTTAACTTCTGGCCCTTTACTTATAGTAAGTTCAATTGTAGCTCCCTTATCAACTTCTGTATCCCTTTCAGGATATTGTTTAATTAAATATCCAGATTTAATATTTTCACTATATTGTTCAGTGATATTCCAATTTAATCCCTTTTGAGTTAATAAATCTTCTATATAATTTATTTCATAATCTCTTAAATCTGGAACCTTCACTTTAGCTACTCCTCCAGAAACCTTAACTTCTATAGTATCACCCTTTTTAGCTTGTGTGCTTGCTAAAGGATTCATTTCTAATATAGTATTTTCTTCTTTATCACTTTCAACAGTTCCAGAAACCTTAATCTTTAAACCTACTTTTTCTAATTCACTAGTCGCTTTATCTAATGTCATACCAACAATATTAGGAATAGTAACAATCTTACTACTTCCTCCACCACCTAATAACCCTGAACCAAAGGCAATGCCACCTAATAATGCAATTGCAAGAATTATAACTACAACAATTATTATAACTTTATTATTGCTTTTTTTCTTTTTTGAAGTATTTCTTGATTCAAAGAACTCTTCATCATCTTCATCATCTTCATCTTCATAATCATTTTCAAAATCAGACTTTGAATATAAGTTTTTATTTGGTGTTGCACTTACATCATTATTTACAATTTGTTCAGTTCTAATAGGCTCCATAACTATAGTTCTACCATCATCATAATTTGCTCTAGTACCAATAGCTACATTAGGATTCTCTTTTATCTTTTGTAAATCATTTATTAATTCTCTACAGTTTTGATATCTATTTATACTTTCCTTACTTATAGACTTCATTATTAAATTATTTAAAGCTTCTGGTATAGCTTCATTATACTTTTTAGGTTCAACCGGTTCTGATTGAATATGCTTTAATGCAATTGTAACAGGTGATTCACCATCAAAAGGAAGTATTCCTGTTACCATTTCATATAAGACTATTCCTAAAGAGTAAATATCTGATCTTAAATCAATAAATGTCCCTTTCGCTTGTTCTGGTGATAAATAATGAGCAGAACCCATTATAGTTGTTGTATTAGTTATTGTTGCTGAAGTTGAGCTTTTAGCTATTCCAAAATCAGTAACCTTTACTAATCCACTTTCAGTAACTAATATATTTTGTGGCTTTACATCTCTATGAATAATATTATTCCTATGAGCGCATTCTAAAGCTTTTGCTATTTGAACTCCTATACTAATAGCAACTGTATAGTTTAACTTTCCATTTTCAACTATTAGCTCCTTTAATGTTTTACCATTAACATATTCCATAACAAAATAGTCAATATTTCCTTCTTCTTCATGTCCAACGTCTAATACATTAACTATATTTGCATCTGAAAAATTAGCTACAGCTGTTGCTTCTTTTTTAAATTTATCTGAAATATCTTTATTATTGGCAAATTCCTTCTTAAGAATTTTAACAGCAACTAATCTACTTAGCTTATTATCTCTAGCTTTATAAACTATTGCCATTCCGCCTTCACCTATTTTTTCTATCAGTTCATATCTATTGCCTAATACTTCACCGATCATCTCTACACCTCTCCTCCAAATAGCAAGACCGTAATATTATCTCTTCCCCCTCGATTCTTTGCTAATAAAACTAACTTGTCACAGGCAGTATTGTAGTCATTAATATCATTCATTTCCATTAATATTTCTTCTTTTAAAACTTCGTTAGATAATCCATCTGTACACAACAAATATTTATCATAAGTATTTATATCAACTTTAAATATATCAATCTTAACAACATTATTAGTCCCTAATGCTCTTGTAATAACATTTTTCTTAGGATGATTTCTCCCCTCTTCTTCTGTTATACTTCCTGAATCTATTAATTCTTGAACTAAAGAATGATCTTTTGTAATTTTAGTAATATTACTATCAACAATACCAAAACAACTACTATCACCAACATTAGCAACAATAATATTATTTTTATATACTAAAGCTGCAACTAAAGTTGTTCCCATACCTTTGTATTCCGAACCCGCTATCGCTTTATTATATATTTTTTCATTTGCAAATAGAACAGCATTTTCAAGTACATTACCACCCTGTTCTTTATAATTTTCTTTAACATATGCTTCAACAGCTTTTACAGCCATTTCACTAGCTACTTCTCCAGCATTATGCCCTCCCATACCATCAGCTACAACATATAACTTAAATTCCTCTTCCTCGATGTATCCAGCATAATCTTCATTTAAACTTCTAACTATACCTACATCACTTTTTATACCCACCATTTTTTTTCTTCTCCCCTTTATTTTTGAGTGTCTAGATAACTTCTTCTTAATTGTCCACAAGCGGCATTAATATCTGTACCCATTTCTCTTCTTACTGTAACTTCAATCCCTTGTGATTTTAATATTTCCTCAAAATCTTCTATAGTTTTTCTTGATGGTCTTTTTAATTCATTTTCTTTAATTTCATTAACAGGAATTAAATTAACATGACAATTCATGTTTTTTAATAATTTTCCTAAAGATTTAGCATCTTCTTTCCCATCATTTACTCCAGACACTAATGAATATTCATATGTAATTCTACGCCCAGTTTTATCCATGTAATATCTACACGCTTCTAATATTTCAGCTATACTATATTTATTGGCTATAGGCATTATAGTTTTTCTTTTTTCATCACTAAAAGCATGTAATGAAATTGCTAACGTAATACTTAAATTTAAATCTGCTAATTCCTTTATTTTAGGTACTAATCCACATGTTGACAATGTTATATGTCTTTGCCCTATATTTAATCCATATTCAGCGTTAGCTAAATTTAAAAACTTAACTACATTATCATAATTATCTAATGGTTCTCCACTTCCCATTAAAACAACATTAGAAATTCTTTCTCCTAAGAATTTTTGTGCTACCATTATTTCTGATAGTATTTCTCCAGAACTTAAGTTTCTTATTCTACCTCCGATTGTAGAGGCGCAAAATTTGCACCCCATTCTACAACCAACTTGAGTAGATACACAAATTGAATTTCCATGTTTATATTTCATAAGAACACATTCTATTAAATTATTATCTTTCATAGATAATAACATTTTCTTAGTATCATCTACATTAGATTCATATACTTCTACAATTTTAGGAATTTCAATAGCAAAGTTTTCTTTTAACTTTTCCTTTAAGCTACCTGGTATATTCTTCATTTCATCAAAGTTCCATACATCTTTATAAATCCAAGAAAAAACTTGTTTTGCTCTAAAAGCACTTTCACCATTTTCCTTCATCCAATTTTGTAATTCTTCTAATGTAAAATCTAAAATATTATACATTTGTTCACCTACTATTTTTTAGAAATCTTAGAAATATAGAATCCATCCATATATTCATTTGGTAATATTGTTAAAGAACCATCATTGTTATAAATGAAGTTATCCATATTTCCTAAGAATATCTTTTCTACCTTTGCATCTTTATGTTTATTTAAGAACCATTCAATATTATCTTGATTCTCTTCTGTATTTAATGTACAAGTTGAATAAATCATAGTACCACCATTTTTTAAGTATGCCCAAGCATTTTCCATTATTTCTCTCTGTGTTGGTACTAAATCTTTAAGTGACTTTCTTGATTTGTTCCACTTAATCTCTGGTTTCTTTCTTATTATACCAAGACCTGAACAAGGTACGTCTATTAATACCTTATCAGCATATGCTACATATTTAGGATCTAATTTTGTTGCATCCATAACATCTACTTCAACATTATTTAATCCTAATCTTTCTAAGTTTTCATTAATTAGAGATAATTTATTTTCATGTAAATCAAATGCATGAACTTTTCCTGTACCTTCTAGTAATTCTGCTATATGAGTTGTTTTTCCTCCTGGTGCCGCACAAAGGTCTAATGCAATATCGCCTTCTTTTAAATCTAATATAGGCGAAACAAGCATAGCACTTTCATCTTGAACTGTAATTAATCCTTCTTTGAATAACTCATTATTTTCAATAGAGCTTCCACCCTTTATTATTATAGCTTCAGGACACGCATATCCTTCTTCTACGTCATATCCTAACTCTTCAAGCTTTTCATATACTTCATCGTAATCAGCTTTACTTGCATTAACTCTAACAGTCACTTTAGGTGTTGCATTTAATCCAGATAAAATCTTTCTTCCGTTTTCTTCTCCGTATTGTTTGTATACCATTCTTATAAACCATGGTTCATAAGAGTATTGATATACTAATCTATCAATTTTATCTTTTACATCCATATCATCAGGATTTTTTGTATAACTTCTTAATATTCCATTAACTAACTTTGAATCTTGAACTGAAATTTGCTTTGCTAATTCAACAGCTTCATTACAAGCCGCAAATTCTGGCACCTTATCTAAAAAGTGCATTTGATATATAGCCATTCTTAAGATATTTAATACTCTTTCATCCATTAAAGATATATCTTTAATGTAATTAGAAATTATCATATCTAATGTTTTCTTTCTTCTTATAGTTCCATAAACAAGTTCTGTTGCTAAAGCTCTATCTTTTTCATTTAAATCAGATTCATTTAATTCATTAGATAAAACTAAGTTAGAATATGCTCCTTCGATTAGAACTCTGTTAATTATGTTTAATGCTACTTCTCTACTATTCATACGTTACCTCTTAATCATTATTTCTATTGCTAATTGCAATTAGTCTTATTAATTGTGAAATTGACATTAATGCAGCTGCTACATATGTCATTGCTGCTGCGCTTAAAACCCTTTTTGCGCCATTAATTTCATTACCATATAATATATTTCTATTTTCTAATATAGTCAATGCTCTTTTTGATGCATTAAACTCAACTGGCAATGTAATTAATTGATAAATTACTGCTACTGTAAAAAATATAATTCCGATATTTGTTAACATTGGAATACTAAAAAGTAAACCAATCATAAAAATAATAATGGATGCTTGACTGCTAAAATTAACAGCTGTAGCTATTGATGTTCTCAATACTAAAGGTTTATAAGCTTCTTTATGCTGAATTGCATGCCCAACTTCATGAGCTGCTATTCCTGCAGCTGCTATACTTGATCCATGATATATATCACTTGATAATCTTATAACTCTACTAGTAGGATCATAATGGTCCGTTAATTCTCCTCTAGTTTCAACTACAGGCACATCATAAAGTCCTGCTGCATCAAGTATCATTCTTGCAACATTTTCGCCTGTGTATCCATTCATAGTCCTTACAGTTCTATATTTTTTATATGTGCTACTTACCTTTGATTGTGCCCAAAATGCAATTATTATTGCAGGAAGCAACAAAATCATAGTTCTGTCAAAATAAAATCCTGGATAAAACATACAAACTCCCCTTTCATATTATACCAATTTACAACCTAACTCAATATCCTTACCATTTATATATTGTTCAATAGTTAATGGCTTTCCATTAGGGAATTGAACTTTTTTAACTAATAAAATCCCTTCTTTACAACTAACTTTCATACCTGATTTATTAACACTTAATATAGTTCCAGGTTCTTTATTACTATTTTCATTTAGAACTTCTGATTCATATATCTTCATGTTTTCCCCTTTATATGTAGTATGTGCAATTGGCCATGGGTTAAGCCCTCTAATTAAATTATGAATTTCTAAAGCACTCTTATCCCAAGATATTTTCCCAGTGTTTTTAGAAAGCATTTTTGCATAACAAGTTTCACCTTCTTGTTTTATACCTTTTACAGTACCATTAGAAACACCTTCTATTGTTTCTATTAAAAGTTTTCCGCCTCTAACCATTAATATATCATGTAACTCTCCAGCTGTCATGTTTTCAGTTATTTCTACTTCATCTTTTAATAACATATCACCAGTATCTAATCCAACATCCATAAGCATAGTTGTATTACCTGATTTCTTTTCTCCATTAATTACAACCCAATTTAATGGCGCTGCTCCTCTGTACATCGGAAGCAGAGATGCATGTAAATTTATGCAGCCATATTTAGGAATATCTAAAACTTCTTTAGTTAATATTTGCCCAAAAGCAACTACTATTATAAAGTCTGGCTTTATCTCTTTTAAATACTCTATAGCCTCTCTATCATCCTTTAATTTTTCTGGCTGCAACACTTTTATATCATGCTTAACAGCCACCTCTTTAACAGCAGAAAAGGCCATTTTCTTACCTCTTCCTTTTGGTCTATCAGGCTGTGTAAAAACAGCCTCTACACCATACTTTTCTATTAAAGCTTCTAGTGATGGAACAGCAAAATCAGGAGTTCCCATAAATACAATTTTCATTTATAACTTCCTCCTATTTTACAAGATCTACATATAAAATGCCATCTAAATGATCATTTTCATGTAGTATAGCTCTTGCTAATAATCCTTCTCCCTCTAATATAAATTCTTCACCTTTTTCATTGAAGGCTTTAACCTTTACGTAGTTTGGTCTTTCAACATCACTAAATTCACCTGGAACACTTAAGCATCCTTCTTCTCCACATTGAGTTCCGCTAGTTTCTAAAATCTCCGGATTAATAAATACCATTGTTCCATTTTCATCATCAATATCTATAACGAATATTCTTTTAAGTATCCCAACTTGTGGAGCTGCTAAACCAACACCATTTGCCTCAAACATAGTGTCAATCATATCATTAATAAGAGTTATTTCTCTTTTAGTTATCTCAGTAACCTCTTTACACTTCTTTCTTAAAACATCGTCTCCCTTAGTTCTAATAGTTCTAATTGCCATTTTATTTCCTCCTAGAATAAATTATTTGGGTTTATATCCATACTTATTCGTATATCATTATATACGTTCTTGTTCTCATCATAAAGTAGTTCTTTAATTTTTTTAGCAAATTCCGAATTAAATTCACCTTTTATCACAATTTGCCATCTATAATTTTCTTTAACCTTAGCTACCAAGCATGGTATTGGTCCTAAAATATCAACATCTACTTCCTTTTCAACTAATGGTTTTATCACATTAGATATTTTATGCATAAAGTTCTTTAATAAATCCTCTTTTTTTGATATAGCATTTATTAATAATATTTTTCCAAAAGGAGGATATTTCATTAATGCTCTAACCGTAAATTCTTTTTCATAAAATCCTTCATAGTCATAATTAACAGCATATTCTAAACTATAATGCTCTGGTGTATATGTTTGTATTACTACTTTACCTTGTTTTTCTCCTCGGCCTGCTCTTCCTGCTACTTGAGTAATTATTTGAAAAGTCCTCTCTGCCGCCCTATAATCTGGTATGTTTATAGACATATCCGCTGCCAAAACCCCTACAAGAGTGACATTTTTAAAATCCAGTCCCTTAGATATCATTTGAGTTCCTATAAGAATATCAGCCTTTCCTTCTTTAAAAGTATTATAAATATTTTCATAGGAATCCTTTGACCTTGTAGTATCAACATCCATTCTTAATACTCTTGCATCTTTAAAATACTTCTTTACTTCCTCTTCAACTCTTTGAGTTCCTGCCCCAAAGAATTTAACATATTTACTATCACATTTAGGACATTTTTGAGGAGCTCTTTTAGTTTTTCCGCAATAATGGCAAACTAGTAGTCCACTTCTGTGATAAGTCATAGAAATATCACATTCTTCACATTTAAATACATATCCACAACTTCTACAGGATACAAAAGTAGAAAACCCTCTTCTATTTAAAAACAAAATTATCTGTTCCCCATTAGAAAGCTTTTCTTGAATTTCCCTAAAAAGTGGTCTACTAAATAGAGATATGTTTCCACTTCTTAACTCATTCCTCATATCAACAACCTCCATAGGCGGCATATCTTTGCCATCTACCCTTGAATTTAATTCTAATAAATCCAATTCGCCTATTAAGGCTCTATAATAACTTTCTATAGTAGGTGTAGCCGACCCTAATACAACTCTACAGCCTTTTTGCTCACTTAAGAACTCTGCAACCTCTTTAGTTTGGTATTTAGGATTCTGATCTGATTTATAAGTATTCTCATGCTCTTCATCAATTATAATAAGTCCTAAATTCTTTACTGGTAAAAAAATTGCACTTCTTGCTCCTACAACAAGCTTTGCTTTTCCTTCCTTTACTCTAAACCATTCATCAAATCTTTCTCCATCTGATAACTTACTATGAAATAAAGCTACATTTTTCCCAAATCTACCTTTAAATCTTTCAATCATTTGAGGAGTTAATGAAATTTCCGGAACTAAAACAATAGCTGATTGATTTTTTTCTAAAACTTCTTCAACCATTCTCATATATACTTCTGTTTTTCCTGAACCGGTAACACCTTTAAGTAAAAACAAACTATTCCGTGAGCTATTATATTCATCAAGAACATATTTTTGTTCTATTGTTAGCTTTTTTTCATAATCCACGTTATAAGCTCTATTATTATATCTAAAAACAGTTTCCTCTTCTACTGCAAGTAAACCTTTCTCAATTAATTTATTTAATTTATACTGAGAAATAGAATTATTATTAATAAGTTCACTCTTTGTATATTTACCAGAATTATCTTTTAAAAAATTAATAATGTCTATATATCCATCTGGCTTTTGGATATCTCTTAAATCGTCATTTTTAAATACTATAACATTTTTACTTTTACTTTTAGCACCTTTCATAATTCCAACAGGTATAAGTAATCTAAATGCATCAATATATTTACATAGATATTTTTCCCTTAAAAAATTAATAAGAGCAATATCATCTAAATCTATAACCGGGTCATCTGTTATTATAGTTGAAATTTTCTTAACCCTAAAACTTATGTCAACTTCATCTTCCCGCTTTATTGCTAATACAAATCCCTCTAAAGTTTTATTACCCATTCCAAAGGGTACTTTTACTATTTGACCTATTTGAACCTTTTCTTGAAGCTCCAATGGAATCTTATATGTAAAAGGTCTATCAATTTCTAATGCTTCTGAATTCAATATTATTTCAGCATATAAATTCAATTTATCACCCTCACTCTTCATTAATTGCTACGTATATCCGCTCACAATTAAATTTAAACTCATAAGAGTTCATTGAATAATTACATTCTATTAACATTATTGTATATAAAGAAAAGCGCAATTAGCGCTTTTCTAAAATCATGTCAAATATATTACTTGCAACCTCTTTTTTGCTCATTTTATCTAGCTCTAGCTTTTCATTATTTTTTGAAAGAATAACTACTTTGTTGTCCTCACTACCAAAGCCAGTATCAGAAGCAGTAATATCATTTGCAACTATAAAATCCAAGTTCTTGTTTTTTAGTTTCTTATCTGCATTCTTTAAAACATCATTGCTTTCTGCTGCAAATCCAACTAAAATTTGGTGAGTTTTCATATCTCCTAAAGATTTTAATATATCACTATCTCTAGTTAAGCAAAGATTTAAATCTCCCTCACCTTTTTTGATTTTTTCTTCGCTATATTCCTTAGGCTTATAATCAGCCACTGCAGCTGACTTAATAACTATATCAGCCCATTCAAAATTACTATGAATTGCATTTTTCATTTCTTCATTAGTTTTTATGTTTATTACTCTTACGTTTTTTGGAGGATTTAAATTTGTAGGTCCTGAAACTAAAACAACTTCTGCACCCCTATCTCTAGCTTCTTCAGCTATAGCATAACCCATTTTTCCTGTTGATCTATTAGTTATATATCTTACAGGATCAATAGGAGCAATAGTTGGTCCAGCGCTTATAAGAACCTTTTTCCCCTTTAAGTCTTGTTCTTTATCATTTAACTCTGTTAATACTCTTTCTACAATTGTATTAACATCTGCAAGTTTTCCAACTCCAATATCTCCACAAGCTAATCTTCCACTAGCTGGTTCAATAAAATCATATCCATAACTCTTTAACTTTTCTATGTTCCCTTGAACTATTTTATTTTGATACATATGCGTATTCATAGCTGGTGCAAATATTACCTTAGCCTTTGATGCTGCCATTATAGTTGTTGATAGCATATCATCTGATATACCATTTGCAACTTTACCTATTATATTTGCAGTAGCTGGTGCAATTAACATTAAATCAGCTTTTTGAGCTAATGAAATATGTTGGATTTCCCAAGCCTTAGGTTCTGCAAACATATCAGTAACAACCATGTTCTGACTAATAGATTGGAATGTTAAAGGATTTACAAACTTTGTTGCACTTTCAGTCATAATAACATGAACTTCTATATCCTTTTTTCTTAAAGCACTAATTACATCCAATGCCTTATAAACAGCAATTCCTCCAGCAACTCCGATAACAACACATTTACTCATGACTATTTTATTCCTTCATTACTTTTGTGATAACTAACTAATCCTTCGTTAACTTCATTGATTGCTATTGTTAATGGTTTTTTTGAAGGATTTAAAGTTAATGGTTCATTCCCATCTATTATTTCTCTTGCTCTTCTTGATGTCACTATAACTAGCGAATATCTGTCTTCTACCTTATTTAATAAGTCCACCACTGATGGATTAATCATAGAGTTGTTCATGAATTAAGCCCTCCTTAGAATCTAATATTGTATCTTTTATTCTATCTACTCTACATTTTTCTGCAGCAATTATTCCTTCTATTTTAATAACTGCTGTATCAACTTCATCATTAACTACTGCATAATTATATTTAGAAACATAATTTATTTCTTGATATGCATTTTTAAATCTTGTCATTAATGATTCTTCTGTTTCACTACCTCTTTTAATTATTCTTTGTTTTAATTCTTCCATTGATGGAGGTAGTATAAATATAAATACTCCTTCTCCAAAGTTTTCTTTAACCTTTAAAGCACCTTGAATATCTATTTCTAAAATGACATTCTTACCTTCAGCTAACATTTCTTCTACCTTGAACTTTGGAGTTCCATACATATTCCCATGTACTTCAGCATACTCTAAGAAATCATTGCTTTCTACTTTGGAAATAAAATCTTCCTTTGTTAAAAAGTGATAGTTTACTCCATCTACTTCTCCAGCTCTTGGACTTCTTGTGGTTGCAGAAACAGAAATAAACAAATCATCGTGCTTTTCTAAAAGCGCTTTGCATATTGTTCCTTTTCCTGCACCTGAAGGACCTGAAATTACAATTAATAATCCTTTAGTATTCTGCATTATTCATCAACCTCATCTACAGCTTCATCTTTAGCTACTAATCTATGTGCAACAGTTTCTGGTTGAACTGCTGATAATATAACATGATCACTATCAGTAATTATTACAGCTCTAGTTCTTCTTCCATAAGTTGCATCAATAAGCATCCCTCTATCTCTAGCTTCTTGGATAATTCTTTTAATCGGCGCTGATTCTGGACTAACTATTGCAACAAGTCTATTAGCTGATACTATATTACCAAAACCAATGTTTATCAATTTTATTCCCATTGCTCTCCTCCTATTATTCTATATTTTGCACTTGTTCTCTTATCTTCTCAAGTATATTTTTTATATCAATAACTATATTAGTCATTTGGATATCACTAGATTTTGAACCTATAGTATTAGTTTCCCTATTCATTTCTTGAACTATAAAATCAAGTTTTCTACCAACTGGTTCATTTAAATTTAAGGTTTCTCTAACTTGATTAATATGACTTCTAAGTCTTATTATTTCTTCATCAACAGTTGCTTTATCAGCTAACATACAAACTTCCATAGCAACTCTATTTTCATCTATATCAACATTTCCTAATAACTCTTTTAGTCTTTCCTCAAGCTTTATTTTAAACGCTTTTGGTATAGTATCTGCAAACTCTTCAACTTTTGAAACTAATTGCTCTATAACAGAAATCTTAGATAAAATATCTTCTTTTAATTTATTACCCTCAACCTCTCTCATTGCAACCATCATATCTAAAGAATCTTTTATAAGAGGTTTAATTTCTTCCCAAATTTCTTCTATTTTATCTTCTTCTTCAACTACACTAATTACTTCTGGGAATCTTGCAATTTGCATTACTGAAACATCATTTTTTATACCTAACTTTTCTTCTATTTCTTTAAGACAATCAAAATATCCTTTAGCTAAATTAATATCAACCCTTGGAACTCCACTACCGTCATTGTAATTCTTTAAATTGATAAATACATCAACTTTTCCTCTATTTAGGGAATTACTTATCATTTTTCTAATTTCTTCTTCCAGAGAAATTAAAGTTTTAGGCATTCTAATATTTACATCTAAATATCTACTATTTACGCTTTTCATTTCAACAGTAAAAAATCTTTTCTTTCCTTCTTCACTGCTACTTCTGCCAAAGCTAGTCATGCTCCTTATCATATTATTCTCCTTACCTTCTATAATTTATTTAACTAATTTATGTACTTATATAATTAAATTATTTATTATCTTTTTGATATAACTTAGTTTATATCCTATACTCAATTAATGTCAATGGTTTGTTAACAAATTGTTCACATTTTATTTTTTATCTATACTCCTATACAATATTATCAATAAAAAAGCGAGTAGAAAAAGTTTTAAACTTTTTCTACCCATTTTATTATTTTATAAGAATATTAATTTTAATATAAATATTACTGCTAAAACATACATTACCCAAGAAACCTTTATTTTCTCATCCTTCTTACTAAATAAGCTATATAATAAATTAATTATGACATATGATAATATTCCAAGAGTCAAACCATCACCAATACTATAAGTTAAAGGCATAGCTGCAATAGTTAAAAAGGCTGGTACTCCCTCTGTTATATTATCAAAGTGTATTTCCTTAACTGCCCCAAGCATTAAATAACCAACGTAAATCAAAGCAGGTGCAGTTGCACATCCTGGTATAGCTATAAAAATTGGTGAAAAGAACATAGCAATCAAAAATAATACTCCAGTTGTTATAGCTGTAAATCCAGTTCTTCCTCCAGCAGCAACACCTGTCGAACTTTCAACATAAGTTGTAACTGTAGATACACCTAATAATGATCCTGCTGTTGTTCCTACGGCATCAACTAAAAGGGCTCTTCCTGCATTAGGAACATTCCCTTTCTCATCAAGCATTTTCGCCTTAGAACAAACACCTACCAAAGTCCCTACTGTATCAAAGAAATCTACAAATAAGAAAGTAAATACTACTGTAATAAACATTTTTATATTTTCAGCACTAAAGGCATGTACTAAATCAACTTTTCCTGCAATTTCTCCAATACCTTCAAACTTAAATATTCCTGTTGGTAAATAAATTCCTAAATTTGCTGCTGCTTCACTATCAATCAAAGCAAATATCCAACCTATAATAGCAGAAACTAATATTCCCCAAAGAATAGCTCCTCTTATTCCTTTTTTATCTAAAACAGCAATAATTATAAGTCCTATAATTGTTATTATTACAGCTGGAGTAAATGTTCCTAAAGAAACCATTGTTGATTCATTAGCAACAACCAATCCAGAGTTAACCATTCCAATGAAAGCTATAAATAATCCTATACCACCAGTTACTGCTAACTTCATATTTTTAGGAATAGCATTTACAACAGCTTCTCTAACTTTAAATAAGGATAAAAGAATAAATATAATACCTTCAACAAATACTGCAGTTAAAGCAACTTGCCATGAAATCCCCATTTGTCCTACAACAGTATACGCAAAATATGCATTTAATCCCATTCCAGATGCTAATGCAAATGGTAAATTAGCAAATACTCCCATAAGTATACACGCAATTGCCGCAGCTAAACACGTTGCTGTAACTAAAGCTCCTGCAGGCATACCTGTAGATGATAGAATATTTGGGTTAACTGCAATAATATAAGCCATAGTTAAAAATGTCGTTAATCCTGCCAGCATTTCTTTTTTCATATCAACTTTTTTGTTAGAAAAGATCGGCAATAACTTTTCTTTGTTAGTTAAAGCTTTCATAAAAAAATCCCCCTTTTTTTATTTATATATTTAAGTTTAAGAATAAGATAAAATTACTTTACTTCATCTTATTTCAAAGAACTTACAATAAAAAAACTGCAATGTGTTATTAAGACAACACCTTACAGTAATATTTTTATTTAAACTCATAGTCATAACTTTAATGTCCTAATGGGAAACTAATAAATCATCATTAGAATACGGCTATCTTATATTAAATTATAATCCATAATTTCCCAAAAGTCAATAATTTCACGAATATTACACCTTTATACTTATGTAATATTCGCATTACTAAAATTGATTCTTTATTTCATCCTTATCTATTGTACTATTTATTGCTAATGTTAATTTTATTCTTGCTTTTTGCCCTGGTAAAGTATCTCCAAAAATTACTCCTAAATCCTTAAGCATTTTTCCTCCACCTTCATAACCATAAGATTCATACACTCTTCCTTCAAAGCATCTAGAAACTACTACTACAGGTATTGATTTATCTAAAGCAGACTTTATTCCTTCAACCATCTTAGGTGGAACATTTCCTCTTCCTAAAGCTTCAATAACAATTCCTCCATATCCCTTTTCTATTACGAAATCAATAAATGAAGAATCCATATCCGCTACACATTTTATTAATGCAACATCCTTTTTTATTTCACTAACATCATACTTTTCAGTATTTTTAGTTTCTCTATAAAACATAACTTTATTGTTATCTACTATTCCAATTGGTCCAAAATTAGGAGTTCTAAATGCATTTAATGCCATAGAATTTGCTTTTGTAACTTCTGATGCAGAATTTAACTCACCATTAAAACAAACAAGTACACCTCTCTTCTTTGCATCCTCTGAAATAGCTGTACAAATTGATGCTGCTAAATTTGATGGTCCATCATATCCTAATTCTGATCCACTTCTCATAGCTCCAGTAATTACAACAGGCTTTTCACTTTTTATAGTTAAATCTAAAAGATATGCAGTTTCTTCTAAAGTATCAGTTCCGTGGGTAATTACAACACCATCAATATCATTTCTATCTAAAAGTTCTTTTGTAAACTTGCTTAATTCTAACATAGTTTTAAAAGTCATATGCGGTGATGGCATACTTGAAAAACTATAAGATTCAATTTCTGCAAATTCTTCTATTCCTGTAACCATTGACATTATCTCTTCTCCAGTCAAACTTGGAACAGCAGCCTTTATTCTTTCATCTACTTTCATTGATATTGTTCCACCATTAAATACTACAGCTATTTTTTTCATCTTCATCCTCCAGTTTTTTATACTATTTATCCATTATAAAAATATTTTTTCAGCTCTGATTATCGGCAGGTCGACATTCCCTGCATCTCTGGTTACTGAAAATTTCAGCGCATGAGGAGCCATTTCTCACCTCAATAATCAACTTAATTATACAATTACATATTATACATTTTGACTAAAGTTATATCAAATAAATTATTTAATCCTTTTAATATCAATTAATTTCCCACTATAAATCTTATTTTCTATCTTCTTATCCGTTATCGGATACATAGTTGTTACATAGATATACTCATTTTTTTCATCTACTTCAACTCCTAAAAGCAAATTAGTATAAACTCTCTTAATAAATTCTACAGCAGTCTGTCCCCCTTCATTTTTATAAATACCAATATAGTCCGGTTCTTCTAATATTTTTTTCATCCACTCAAGAATGCTATCTCTAGTCTTTTTATTTAGTTGCCTACCATGTCTCTTTATAATATGCTTTAACACTCCTGGGGATGCATATATTACTCCAGTAAACTCTATACCTAACTCATTGGCTATCTTTTGCCTTAAATATCCTACTCTTTTATAGGTACAAAATCTGCTCTCCATACTATCCCTCTTCACTATAATATATTAAGCATAATACTATCTGCTTAATATATTCTATTCTAATAGCAATCTAGTCTACACTAAAATATATAAAAAATTTATATTTTTACATATTTATAACAAAAAAAATAATCTACTACCAAATTCCTTTAGTAGTAGATTACATTTATGTTATAGAATTATACAAATCAATCCGCCATTTCCCTCGTTGATAATCTTTTGAAGAGTTTTTTGAATTTTAACTTGAACATCTTCTGGCATCTTATATAACTTATTTTGTAAACCTTCTTTGACTAATACCTCTAAAGATTTACCAAACATATTACTTTGCCATAATGATGCTGGATCTTTATCAAATTGATCCATAAGAGCATTAACTAACTCTTCGCTTTCCTTCTCTGATCCCATTATTGGACTAATTTCAGTTTTAATATCTGCTTTAATAAAATGTAATGATGGAGCGCTAGCTTTTAATTTTACACCAAACTTAGTTCCTTGTTTAACTATTTCAGGCTCTTCAAACTTCATTTCACTTAATTGAGGAGCAACAAGTCCATATCCAGTTTCCCTAACATCAACTAAAGCATCTTTAATTTTATCATATTCACGTTTTGCAATATTTAAATCTTTTACAAGAGCTATTAAATCGCTCTCGCTTTCAATTTCAACATCGCAATTTTCACTAAGTACTTTGTAAAAAATAGTTTCACTTGGTTTAAGTAATATTCTTGCAGTACCCTCACCAAGATTTATTTCACTTAAATCTGATGCACTTAAATTCTCATTTTCCTTGGCATCACTAAACGCTGGTTTTATGTCTCTTATTTTATCTACACTTTGACACATTCCCTTAACAATCTTAAAGAACTCTTTTTTTAACCAATGTTCTGGATTTAAGTTTTCAACCCAAACAGGCATGTCTATATTTATTTCTTTTACAGGGAATTCCTTAAGTACATGCTTAAATAACTTCTCAATATCCTTTTCAGTCATATTATAAACATCCATAACCTGAACTTCTACATCATATTTTTTCTCAAGTTCATCCTTTAATGCATCTGTTTCAGGAGAGTTTATGTTTTTTGTATTAAGTACAACTATGAAAGGTTTATTAATTGCCTTAAGCTCCTCTACTACCCTTTCTTCAGCTTCTAAGTATTCTTCTCTGTCTATACCTGTAATACTACCATCAGTAGTTACTAAAAGCCCAACAGTTGAATGATCTGTTATAACTTTTCTTGTCCCTATTTCAGCAGCATCTTCAAATGGTATTTCATATTCATACCATGGAGTATTAACCATTTTAGGTTCTTCGTCTTCTAAATATCCCAAAGCCCCTTTAACTATATACCCCACACAATCTACCATTCTAACCTTTAATTTAATATCCTCATCAATAGTTATTTCTACAGCTTCATTTGGAACAAATTTAGGCTCTGTAGTATGAATCGTTTTTCCTGATCCACTTTGTGGTAATTCATCCTTAGCTCTTTCTTTTTTATAAGCATTATCAATCTTTGGTATAACCATTAGGTCCATAAATTTTTTAATAAATGTAGACTTTCCAGTTCTAACTGGTCCAACAACACCTAAGTATATGTCACCTTGAGTCCTTTCTGCAATATCCTTATATATATTGAAATCGCCCATAAGTACACCCTCCTATTTATTTTTAACACTATATATATATTCTTAATCAAAAAAAAGTATACTATTTTTTTAAGTTTATTCCTCTAAATCAAAATTTATTTTTTTCGGAACTTAGTATTAACGTTAACCCTCTTTTTTTTAAATCTCTATATAGTTAACAATATGTAGTAACATATCTATTTATGATGTACTTTTAAATTTTATTTTTACATAATAGAATATTATTTTTTCTTATACTCCTAACACAACTTAAAATATATTATAAAAAAGCGAAGTCACATAATTGCAACTTCGCTTTTCACTAGTAATTTTCAGCTTTTTTATCTCTTTCCAATAATTCTTTAACCATTTGTTTTGCATCTTTATCTTCAAAAAGAACTTTATAAAGAGCATCAGTTATTGGCATTTCAACATCTAATTTTTCTTTTAAGTTATAGAATGCATGGCAAGCTTTTATTCCTTCAACAACCATACCTACTTCTTCTACAGCTTCTTCCCTAGACTTCCCTGTTCCTATTAAGTATCCAGCTCTTCTATTTCTTGAATGCATACTAGTACAAGTAACTATTAAATCTCCCATACCAGTAAGCCCTAAAAATGTTTCAATTTTCCCACCAAGCTTAGTACCTATTCTAACAATTTCAGCCATACCTCTAGTCATAAGTGCAGCCTTAGTATTATCACCATATCCTAATCCATCACATACTCCTGCTGCAAGAGCTATAATATTTTTTACAGCTCCCCCAATCTCTACTCCAACTAAATCATCATTAGTATATACTCTAAATGTTTTAGTCATAAATAAATCCTGAACATCTTCTGCAGCCTTCATATTTTTTGATGAAGTAAGAACTGTTGTTGGAATATTAAATGCTACTTCTTCAGCATGACTTGGTCCTGATAAAACTACCACTGGATTATCTACTTCTTCTTCAATAACCTCTACTAATGTTTTGTTAGTTCCTTCTTCTATTCCTTTTGCAATACATATAACAGGAACATCTTTTTTTACTAAGCCTTTAATACTCTTAGATGCACTTCTAATTACATGAGATGGAACAGCTAATACAACATAATCACAGTCTGTAATAGCCTCCTCTAAGCTATTATAAGCCGTAACATTTTTAGGCACATCTAATCCTTTAATAAACTTATCATTTCTTCTGTTTATATTAATATCATCTACAACGGTATTATCTCTATCATATATGGATACTTTATTTCCTTTGTGTGCTAATAAAATAGCTAAGGAAATCCCAAAACTTCCTCCGCCTAAAAAAGTTACCTTACTCATAATTAACTATCCTTTCTCTCCCTATATTCTATTTGTATTCCAGTTCCACTGAAATCAAAATTATCTCTTAATTGATTTTCTAAATATCTTTCATATGAGAAATGTCTTGCATTCATATCATTAACAAAGAACACAAACTTTGGTGGTTTAGTAGCCACTTGAGTAGCATAGTATATCTTTAATCTCTTTAATGCAACTATTGGTGGTTCTTTCATTAATATAGCCTTGCTAATAACATCATTTAATACACCAGTACCAACTCTCTTATCGTAGTTATCATAACATTCTTTAGCAACTTCTAACACTCTATGTGCTCTTTGCCCAGTTAATGCTGATATAAATAAGAACTTAGCATATTTGATAAACTTAAGTTTACTTTGTAAATCTTTTTTGTAGTTATCCATTGTCTTATCATCTTTTTCAATAAGATCCCATTTGTTTACAATAACCATTATAGCCTTATTTAATTCATGTGCAAATCCAATTATTTTTTCATCTTGCTCTGTTACACCTTCAGTTGCATCTATCATTAATATACAAACATCAGCTCTTTCAACAGCTGCAAGAGTTCTTATAACTGAATATCTTTCAATTTCTTCTTTAACCTTACTTTTTCTTCTAAGACCTGCAGTATCAATTAAAGTAAACTTTCCAAGTTCATTTTCAATTCTACTATCTATTGCATCTCTTGTTGTACCTGCAATATCTGATACTATTAATCTATCTTCACCTAGTAATCTATTAATTAATGAAGATTTACCTACATTAGGTTTCCCTATCATAGCAATTTTTATGTCTTCTTCCTCTTCATCTTTTCCAGAAATAGTATCGAAATGAGAAACTACCATATCAAGCATATCTCCAAGGCCTTTACCTTGACCTGCTGATACAGCAACTGGGTCACCTATACCTAAGTTATAGAATTCCCAAGCATTTTCCTCATCTTTTAAGTTGTCAATTTTATTAACAACAAGAACTACTGGTTTCTTAGATTTTCTAAGCATTGTAGCAACTTCATTATCAGCTGCTGTCATTCCTTCTTTTCCATCAACTACAAACATAATAACATCAGCAGTTTCTATTGCGATGTTTGCTTGTCTTCTCATTTGTTTAACTATTATGTCTTGATTTTCTGGTTCTATACCACCAGTATCAATCATTGTAAAAGTATGATTAAGCCATTCAGCTTCAGCATATACTCTATCTCTTGTTACACCTGGTGTATCTTGAACTATTGAAATTCTTTTTCCTGCTAATTTATTGAATAATGTAGATTTACCTACATTTGGTCTTCCAACTATAGCTACTATTGGTTTTGCCATTATTTTTCTTCCTCCTGACACACATCATTTATGATGCTTACTATATCTTCTCCTGTATGGTCACATACAAGAACTTTAACACCTAATTCTCTTTCTATATCATCTATCTTTGTATCATCTAACATAATATATTCTGCCGGACCTAACTCGTATCCTTTTCTAAACATATTATTAGACATAATTAAGTACTCGCTATTAATCTTTCCTTTCAATTGTCCTATAATATCTCTTCCAGTAAGAAGACCTGCAACAGTTATTGTCTCACCAAAGAAATGATTTATAATTTTATATGTATCTATTTTAATATTAGGGTTAACTTCCATTAACTTTTTCATTCCACTGCTTACTTCTTCAAAAGCTAGCTTCCCTGTTGGAACAGAAAAAGTTCCTTTTATGTCTTTATCTAAATCTTGAGCAGTATAATTTATAGATTCTCTAAAACATCTAATCATTCCAATTCCATCTTCTATCTGCTCATATCCGTTATAAAAGCTCTCTTCAGGCACATCTATACCTGATACTAAATAAAACTCATCAGAAAATCTTACAAATGGATCATTTATTTCTTCCATAAATCTCTTTTGGAATTCCATAACCATTTCTAATTCTTTTCTTGCTGTTTCATTAGTAAATGTCTTTACTTGAACTAATCCTTCTCTATACTTAGTAACTCCTATAGGAACTACTGCAATATTAGCTACTGATGGATATAGTTCATATAAATCAATTATAGTTCTTTTTAATTCTTCTCCATTATTAACTTCTGGTATAAGAACTATTTGACAGTGCATTTCTATTCCTGCCTGTGCAAGTCTCTTCATTCTTTCATATACTGCTCCCGCAAATCTATTACCAAGCATTTTTACTCTTAAATCAGGATTTGTTGTATGTACTGAAATATTTATAGGACTTATTCTATATCTTATAATTCTTTCTATATCCTCATCCTTCATATTTGTTAAAGTAACAAAATTACCTTGAAGGAAAGAAAGACGTGAATCATCATCCTTAAAATAAAGGGTTTCTCTCATTCCCTTTGGATTTTGATCTATAAAGCAAAACATACATTTGTTGCTGCATCTTTTTGCCTTATCCATAATACCGCCACCAAATTCAAGGCCAAGTTCCTCTCCATAGTCTTTCTCTATTTCATAGTCCCAAACCTCACCATTTGGTTTTTGTATTTCTAATACTATTTCTTCATCATTTGTTAAAAACCTGTAGTCTATAATATCAACTATCTTTTCTCCATTTACTGATAATAAAATATCATTTACTTCAATGCCGACTTCTTCAGCAATACTATCAGGCATTACACTTGTTATTACATTCTTCATAATGTCCACTCCTATAATTACCTATCATCTCTATGATATATTAACCTAATAATTTTATTCAGTCAACTAACAGTTAAGGTAATTTATTAAATTAAATTACTAAAAACTTATTTAATATTTCAAAAAAATATTAAAATCAGGACCACCCGTAAAACGGGTGGTTTGCTCTACGCCTATAAGGCTCTGTTACTGGCCGTGCTACTCGCACGTC
>NZ_JADPEL010000021.1 GCF_015667795.1 Clostridium sp. D53t1_180928_C8 | reverse complement strand
AGGGATATCGCCAAGCGGTAAGGCACCACACTTTGACTGTGGTATTCGTAGGTTCGAATCCTGCTATCCCTGCCATTGATTTGGTTTACTAGCTCAGTCGGTAGAGCACTTGACTTTTAATCAAGGTGTCCGGGGTTCGATTCCCCGGTAAGCCACCAAAGCAACTAAGAAACTTCTTAGTTGCTTTTTTTATGCACAATTGTGAGAAGTTACAAAAAAAAATATAAAAATAAATTCTATGAAATTAATGGTATAATATAATGTGAAATAAAATTAAAGAAGGTGAGCTTTTGATAAGGGTAGAGAATTTAACTAAGGAATTTAAAATTAGCAAAAAATATCCAGGATTTAAAGGGGCAATAAAATCATTTTTTTCTACAGAATACACAACTAAAAAAGCAGTAGATGGTATTAGCTTTGAAATAAATGATGGAGAAATAGTAGGATATATAGGGGCAAATGGAGCAGGTAAATCAACAACAATAAAAATGATGACAGGGATTTTAACACCCACAAATAGAACCGTTTCCGTAAATGGTTTAATACCCTATAAAAACAGAGAAAAAAATGCTAAAAATATCGGAGTGGTTTTTGGACAAAAAACACAGTTGTGGTGGGATTTACCCATATCAGAGACTTTTTCTTTATTAAAGGATATTTATGAGGTTAGTGATGAGAACTTTGAAGAAAGAATGAAGTTTTTAAAAGAAGTATTAGGGTTAGAGGAATTCTTTTTGAGTCCTGTTAGAACCTTATCATTAGGACAAAGAATGAGAGCAGATTTAGCAGCAGCGCTTATACATAATCCTAAGGTTATATATTTAGATGAACCTACTATAGGTTTAGATGTTGTTGTAAAGGAGCGTGTTCGTAAAGCTATAAAAGAAATAAATGAAAAATATAAGACAACTATTATATTAACTACTCATGATTTAAATGATATAGAAGAACTTTGTAGTAGGATAATTATAATTGATAGTGGTAAAAAAATATATGATGGTGAACTTAATGGTGTAAAAGAAAAGTTTGGATATTTAACTACGGTTGAAATACAAATAAAAGAAGAAGTAGACTTAGAAAAATTTAATGAGTTTGATGAAATGAAGGTAGATGATGAGTTTAAAATAGCGTATAAAGAGAATAAACTAGCTATAACCTTTAATAAAAATAAAATGTCATCTGCAGATGTAATAGGACGAGTTATGAAAAAACTAACTGTTATTGATTTTGTAATAAAAGAAACAAGTATAGAGGATATAGTTAAGAAGATGTATAGGAATGAGGTGTAAAAATGAGGGACATAAAAGGTATAAGGCCGTATTTGCCTTTTACAAGAAATGTATTTCAAAGGCTTATTTCCTATAAAGCTAATGCAGTATTATTTATGTTTGGTGACTTTTTTATGCTAGCTGTTACTTATTATTTATGGAAGGCTATTTATGGAAGTACTACTGAAACTGTATTAAATGGGTTTACTTTTAATGAGATGATAATATATTTATTTATATCATTTTTAACATCAGTAATGATAAGTGTTGATATAAGTTATGAAATTTCAAGGGAAGTTAAGGATGGTTCCATAGCAATTAATCTGGTACGACCTATAAATTATGAGAAGAGAATGTTTTTTCAAGGATTAGGAAATGTATTATATAATTTTATAATTATATTTATTATAGCTTTTTCTGTTACTACATTTTTATTTTATAAGTTTTTCGGATATATAAGTATATTAAGAATATTTATATATTTTATAAGTATTATTTTGGGAATAATTATTAATTTTTATTTTAGTTATATATTTGGACTTATATCTTTTAAGATAACAAATATGTGGGGATTATCTCAAATAATGCAAGCTATAATCAACTTATTATCTGGAACATTAATACCAATAGCATTTTTCCCAAAATGGGCACAAGTTATAACTAATTTCTTGCCTTTTAGTTCTGCTATATACACACCATCAATGATTTATTTAGGAAAAATAAGTGGTATAAATATTCTATTTGCTTTAGGACTTCAAATATTTTGGGTTATTGCATTGATGATGGTAAGTAAAAAAATGTGGAAAGCATTAATAAAAAGTTTAACAATTTTAGGAGGTTAAGATATATGAGAAGATATTTTAGATTATATTTAAAATTTTTAGAGCAGTATATCAAAACCTTAATTGAATATAGAGCTGATTTTATATTAGGACTTATAGGGTTTTTATTTGTACAATCTGTAGGTGTAATTTTTATTACATTAATATTTAATGCAATACCATTTTTAAAGGGATGGAGCTTTTATGAAATATTATTTATATACGGATTTGCACAAATTCCAAGGGGGATAGATCATGTGTTTACAGATCAGCTTTGGATTTTTAGCTGGCAAACTATAGTTGAAGGTAAATTTGATAAATATTTAGTTAGGCCATTAAATCCATTATTTCAAGTAATAGTAGAAAAATTTCAACCAGATGGGTTTGGAGAGATAATTATAGGAACTATTCTTTTGATTATTTCATGGGTAAAATTAAATTTAGATATATCTATAGGTAAAGTTATTTCATTAATAGTTGTTATAATATTTGCAAGTTTCATATATACAGCTATAAAGCTTGCAGTAACATCTATTGCATTTTGGGTTAAATTTGCTCAAAGTTATCTATTTATGGTTTATCAATTAAGCACCTTTGTTAAATATCCTATTACTATCTATCCAGCATGGGTTAAGGGAATATTAACATTTATAATACCATTTGCCTTTACAGGATATTTTCCTAGTGCTTATTTCTTAGGAAGAGAAAGTTTTATTACAGGGATATTATTAACTTGCATAGTGGGAGTGGTTAGCTTGTTTGTTGCTTATAGAATTTGGTTAATTGGAATGAAGCGATATGAAAGTAGTGGTAGCTAAATTAAATATAATACCCCAAATAATAAATAAGATTATATATTAGATAAAATATTAAAGTTAACAGGATTATATGATGGTAAAAGTGATATAGTCTTGTTTTATTTTATATATTTATAAATTAAACTTTGAATGTGGTATAATAAACCATATTGTTTTAATGGGAGGGTATATGATGAACAATGAATTAAAGTTTTTATATAGTAATTATTTGCTTCATGTTGATATGATAGAGTGTATTAAAAATCAAGGATATAGAGTAATAGAGTCAAATAATAAAGGGATATTAATTAGTGATAAAGATAATGTAGTAGTGATGTTAAGTGTTATAGATATTAATAGTGGAAAAGAGTTTATAAGTAAAATACCTAAGGAAGCTAAAATGATTGTTGCACATCAAGAGTTTTATATAAACTATTTAAAAGAAATATTTAATGTAACAGATGAAATGAAGTGTTATCAAAGTGTTTATACTAAAAAATCTCCATTAACTATAGAGAATAGTAATATTGAAATAAGAATATTAAATGAAGAGTATGCTGAATATGTATTTAATAATTATTCAAGTAAAGATACTATTGATATGGAGTATATAAGAGATAGAATTAATACTAATACTATGTTAGGAGCCTTTATCGATGAAAATCTTGTTGGATTTATTGGAACTCATGAAGAAGGTTCTATTGGGATATTAGAGGTATTACCATACTATAGGAATAGAGGTATAGGAGAATGTTTGCAGAAATATGCAACTAATTTGGCTTTGTCGCAAGATAGAATACCTTATGGACAAATTAAAATTAATAATTTAGAGTCTATTAGACTACAAGAAAGATTAGGATTTGAAATTTCAAAAGATATTGTTTGGTGGTTAATGATAGAATAAAAATAACAAGAAACCTAGAATAAGTGCTTCTAATTAAGTAGTTATCCTAGGTTTTTTGTATAAGTAGATTTTTTATTATCTTTCATTTTATAACTTATATAGAATTAGGGTAATTAAAATTTTTGTTTTGTATAATGTTAATTTATAAATATATTTTTATATAGAAATTTGATTAACTGAATTGTTGGAAAATTAATGTAATCATAAAATTTTTAAATGATAATTATCATAAAGTTCAATTGTTAATTTAATAACAAAAGTAGTATAGTGAAATTGTAGGAAGCAAATAAATAAAAAATAAAGCTTTTTACATCGTTAAACTAAGTTTTGGAGGGATACATATGGGATATAAATTATTATCAAATGAGATAAATAGTTTGTTTGAAGAATTAAAAAAGGAATACAGGATATATGCACCAAAGAGATTTACAAAGCAGGGAAGATATTCAGATACGGATATAATTAAGTATGATGAGATTAATTCTTTTGAAGAGATTATTTATAGGGAAAAATCAACATATCCAGCAAAAGAGATAATTACACCAATTAACCAAACGTTATACTTCTTTACTGAAGATGAATTTAGAGAAAGTAAAAATCCATATGGTGATAAAAAGATATTAATATTTGCAAGACCTTGCGATATAAATGCACAAAAAAGACAAGATAAAATTTATTTAGAAAACGGTGGATTTGAAGATGTCTTTTATAAAAGAATTAGAGAAAAAGTTAAATTTGTATGTATGGAATGTGTTGAAGGGTTTGATACTTGTTTCTGTACAGTTATGAATAGTAATAAGACAGATGATTATAGCCTAGCTGTTAGATTTGACGAGAATTCGGCATTATTCAACATTAATGATGACGAATTTGATAAGTATTTCACAAATTTTGTTGAAGAAGAATTTGAACTTAAATTTATAGAGAAAAATATTGCAGAGGTAAATCTTCCAGAAATAGAAAGTAAAGAAGTGTTAAATAAATTAAAAGAGCACGCAATGTGGAAAGAATATGATAAAAGATGTATTCAATGTGGAAGTTGTACTGTAGCTTGTCCTACATGTTCTTGCTATACAACTAGAGATATAATTTATAATGAAAATGCTAATGTTGGAGAAAGAAAAAGAGTACAAGCATCTTGTCATATTGATGGTTTTGATGAAATGGCAGGAGGTCATAAGTTTAGAACTACTGCTGGTGATAAAATGAGATATAAGGTATTACACAAAATACATGATTATAAAGAAAAGTTTGGAGATACTCATATGTGTGTAGGTTGTGGAAGATGTACAGATAGATGTCCAGAAAATATTTCTATTACAGCAACTATAAATAAAGTAGATAAGGCAGTTAAAGAAATTATTGGAGGGGAAAGTAATGAGTAATATATTAACACCAAAGGCATGTAAGATTATTGATATAAGAAAAGAAAGTAATTTAGAATATACATTTAGGGTTGAGACTGATATTAAGGTTGAACATGGACAATTTTTACAACTATCAATTCCTAAAGTTGGAGAAGCGCCAATATCAGTTAGTGGATTTGGTGATGGGTATTTAGATTTTACTATTCGTTCAGTAGGAAAAGTAACAGATAAAATTTTCACTTTACAACCAGGAGATACATTATTTTTAAGAGGTTCTTATGGTAAGGGATGGCCAGTTGAAAAGTTGAAGGATAAGAATGTAATCATAGTAGCAGGGGGGACAGGAGTTGCTCCAGTAAGAAGTATGATAAATATGTTTTATAATGATGAAACATATGCAGAAAGTGTTAATTTAATATTTGGTTTTAAAGATGAAAATTCAGTGCTTTTTAAAGATGAATTAGGATTATGGAAAGAAAAGTTTAATACTATATATACATTAGATAAAGGTGAAAAAGAAGGGTTTGAAAATGGATTAGTTACAACACATTTATCTAAGTTACCATTAGAAAGATTTAAAGATAACTATGAAGTAATAATAGTAGGACCACCAATGATGATGAAGTTTACAGCTTTAGAGTTTGTAAAATTAGGAGTTCCAGAAGATAAAATATATGTTTCGTTTGAAAGAAAAATGTCTTGTGCAATAGGAAAGTGTGGACACTGTAGAATAGATGAGACTTATGTTTGTTTAGAAGGACCAGTATTTAACTATACTAAAGCAAAGAGCTTATTAGACTAGGAGGAGTTTTATTATGAATCATGATATAGATATAAAGAAAACTAGAGTAAATTGTTTCCGTCAATCAAAGGTTCCTGGAGAGTTTATGTTACAAATGCGTATTCCAGGTGGAACAATAAATGCAAAATATTTAAGTGATGTAGAGCATATAGCATTAACTTGGGGAAATGGAACTTTTCATATAGGAATGAGACAAACTTTTAATATTCCAGGAATAAAATATGAAAATATACCGGCAGTAAATGAATATATAAAAGAGTATATTAAAGAAGTAGAAGTTGATGAATGTAACTGTGATATGCCTATAAATGATAAAGGATACCCTACAATAGGTGCTAGAAATATAATGGCATGTATAGGAAATACTCATTGTATAAAAGCAAATGTAAATACAAAAGAATTAGCTACAAAAGTAGAAAATTTAATCTTCCCATCACATTATCATATTAAGGTATCAATATCTGGTTGTCCAAATGATTGTGGAAAAGGGCATTTTCAGGATTTTGGAATAATAGGACAAGCAAGAATGGAATATCATAAAGATAGATGTATAGGATGTGGAGCTTGTGTAAGAGCTTGTGAGCACCATGCAACAAGAGTTTTAAGTTTAAATGAAAACGGATTAGTTGATAAAGATCCTTGTTGTTGTGTAGGATGTGGAGAATGTGTATTAGCATGTCCAACAAGTGCTTGGACACGTAGTCCTAAAAAGTTCTACAGAATAGTTATAGGAGGTAGAACTGGAAAACAAAATCCTAGAATGGGTAAAACATTTGTTAATTTTGCAAGTGAAGAAACTGTACTTGGTATATTTGCAAATTGGCAAAAATTCTCTGAATGGGCTTTGGATTATAAACCAGAATATTTACATGGTGGACATTTAATTGATAGAGCAGGATATAATAAGTTTAAAGAAATAATTTTAGATGGAGTTGAACTTAATAAAGAGGCCTTAGTAGCAGAAAATATATATTGGGCAGAAACAGAATATAGATCAAATATAAATGTTAAACCAATAGGTATGCATAAATCAATAAGCAGTACAAGACCAATTAGAAAATAATTAATTTAGATATAGCACAGTATAATATTCAAATTAACCAAGAATATTATACTGTGCTTCTATTTATTTTATAAGAAATTTATACTATAATAAGGCTGAGATGAGAAAGAAATATGGAGGGTTTATGAAGGTAACAATAAAAGATGTAGCAAGAGAAGCTAAAGTGGCAACGTCTACAGTTTCTAGAGTTTTGGCAAATAGTAGTAAAATAAGTGAAGAAACAAAAGAAAGAGTAAATGAAGCAATAAAGAAGTTAAATTATACACCAAGTGTTGTAGCGAGAAGCCTTGCAAATAATAAAACAAGAATATTAGCTGTTTTATTACCAGGAGGAGCAGAGGTATCTTTTGAAAATCCGTTTTTTGTTCAAGCCATGAAAGGTATAAGTATGTATTCTCAAAAGGAGAATTATTATATAATGTATGCTTTTAACGATAGCAAAAAAGATGATGAAGAATGGATAAAAAAATTTACAGAAGGAAATCTTGTAGATGGTTTATGCTTATTTAATGTAAAAGAGAATGATATAACTATTAATTATTTAAAAGAGAAGTGTTTTCCATTTGTGGTAATAGGGAGACCAGATGAAATTGATGATGTTTTATGGGTTGACAATGATAACTTTGCAGCTATGTATAATCTAACTCAAAACTTAATAAAAAAAGGTAATAAAGAAATAGCATTTATAGGTGCCAAAAAGGAAATGAATGTTTCTAAAGATAGGTTAAATGGATATAAGCAAGCTTTATTTAGTAGAAATGTAGAAGTGAAAGATTCATTAATAATAGAGATGGATGATTTCTCGGAAGAAAATGGATACATAGGTGCTAGGAAAATCTTAGAGAAAAATAAAGTATCAGCATTTGTGACAACAGATGATTTATTGGCTTTTGGAGTTCAAAGGGCTATTAAAGAATTAGGTAATGAAGATATAGCTATAGTTGGATTTAACAATATTCCCATGGCTCAATATAAAAATCCACCATTAGCTTCAGTTGATATTAATTCAGAAAAGCTAGGAAAGTATGCAACAAAATTACTAATTGATAAATTAGAAAATAGAGAAAGTAAAGGATATTATGTTGTTGAAACTAATCTTATAGAGAGAGAATCGTTGTTGAAAAAAGGTAATGTAAAGTTTAATGCAACCGATTGCATAAATTAAAGAAAAAGAGAGATAATTAAGTATAATTTAAAAATTTGGCTGAAAATGGGATAATTTAATTCTTGTAAACAATTTCTGAAGGTGTTATAGTAAATTCATGGAACTGGTAACGATTTAGTAAGTTGTAAAACAGTTGGACAAGTTAAAAATAAAAATATGTACAGTAGTTAATACTGTACATATTATTTAAATAGTTGTGCAACCGATTGCACGTAAGAGGGGTGTTTTAATGAAAAGAGTTTGGTGGAAAGAAGCAGTAGGATATCAAATATATCCTAGAAGTTTTAAGGATTCCAATGGGGATGGAATAGGAGATTTAAAGGGAATAACTTCTAAGTTAGATTATTTGAAAGAGTTAGGTATTGATGTAATTTGGATATGTCCTATGTATAAATCACCAAATGATGACAATGGTTATGATATAAGTGATTATCAAGATATTATGGATGATTTTGGAACAATGGATGATTTTGATGAATTACTAGGAGAAGTTCATAAAAGGGATATGAAACTTATAATAGATTTAGTTGTAAATCATACTAGTGATGAACATAAATGGTTTATAGAATCTAAGTCATCAAAGGATAATCCAAAAAGGGATTGGTATATTTGGAGAGAAGGAAAAGAGGGGAATGAACCTAATAATTGGGAAAGTATTTTCAAGGGGTCTGCATGGGAGTTTGATGAAAATACTAAAGAATATTTTTTACACTTATTTACAAAAAGACAGCCGGATTTAAATTGGGAAAATAAAGAACTAAGAGAAGCTATTTATAGTATGATAAATTGGTGGTTGGATAAAGGGATTGATGGTTTTAGAGTTGATGCAATAAGTCATATAAAAAAAGAAGAAGGATTAATGGATATGGATAATCCGGAAGGGTTAAAATATGTAGAATCTTTTCAAAAACATATGAATGTAGAAGGAATACATAAATACTTAGGTGAATTAAAAGAAAGAACTTTTGATAACTACGATATTATGACAGTAGGAGAGGCTAATGGAGTAGAGGCTGAAGAAGCGGATCTTTGGGTTGGAGAAGAGAATGGAAAGTTTAATATGATATTTCAATTTGAACATTTACACCTATGGGGAGCTGAAAGTGAAAATAACTTTAATGTAAAAAACTATAAAAAGGTATTAACAAAATGGCAAAAGGCATTAGATGGAAATGGATGGAATGCGCTATATATAGAAAATCATGATATTCCTAGAGTGATTTCTACATGGGGAAATGATGAGGAATATTTAAGAGAATGTGCCACAGCTTTTGGGTTAATGTATTTTATGCAACAAGGAACACCGTTTATATATCAAGGTCAAGAAATTGGAATGACAAACGTAAAATTTGATTCAATTTATGATTATAATGATGTAAAAGGGATAAATATATATAAAGAAAAGATAGATGAAGGCTTAAGTAAAGAAGAGGCTTTAAAGTATGTATGGGCAGTATCAAGAGATAATTCTCGTACACCAATGCAATGGGATGATAGCGCTAATTCAGGATTTACTGAAGGAAAACCATGGATTAATATTAATGAAAATTATAAAAATATAAATGTAAAGGTACAACTAGAAAATAAAAATTCAATTTTAAATTTCTATAAAGAAATGATTAAAATAAGAAAAGAAAACAAGACATTAGTTTATGGTAGTTATGATCTTATTTTAGAGGATGATGAAAAAATTTATGCTTATACAAGAACTATGGAAAATGAAAAATTCATTATAATAGTGAATTTATCACATGATAAAGTGAGATACTCATATAATGAAGAGTTAAAGTATGATAATTTACTATTAAGTAATTATATTGTAAATTATCATGAAAATATTAATGAATTCATTCTAAAACCATATGAAGCAAGGCTTTACATGATATAAGTTATGAAGAGAAAAAATTAAGAATTATAGTATTTTAAATATTAAAAAAATTATATAATGAAGAATTTATAAAATTATTCATTGAAAAGGGGAATTAACATGGGTAAATCTAAGAAAAAAGGAAAATTATTATCTTTCGACTTTTGGCAAAAATTTGGTAAAGCATTATTAGTAGTTATTGCTGTTATGCCGGCAGCAGGTTTAATGATAACCATAGGAAAATTATTGGGAATGTATTTTGAGGCCGATATAATTCAAGCAATATCTAGAGTAATGGATAATATAGGATGGGGAATTATTGGAAACCTACATATATTATTTGCAGTTGCAATAGGTGGATCATGGGCTAAAGAAAGAGCTGGTGGAGCTTTTGCAGGTCTACTATCATTTGTTCTTATTAATCGTATTACAGGTGCAATTTTTGGTGTAAGCAGTGAAATGTTAGCAGATAGCACCGCTACAGTTAAATCTTTATTAGGTGCAACATTAGTTGTTCCAGATTACTTTACAAGTGTTTTAGGATCACCAGCACTTAATATGGGAGTATTTATAGGTATTATTTCAGGTTTCTTAGGAGCAACATTATTTAATAAATATTATAATTACAATAAGTTACCACAAGCATTAAATTTCTTTAATGGAAAAAGATTTGTTCCTTTTGTTGTTATTTTATGGTCAACAGTTACAGCTTTAATTCTTTCTATAGTTTGGCCTTTTGCACAAGGTGCTTTAAATAGTTTTGGTATATGGCTTGCTAATTCAAAAGATACAGCCCCTGTATTAGCACCATTTGTATATGGAGCATTAGAACGTTTATTACTACCATTTGGACTACATCATATGTTAACAATTCCAGTAAATTATACTGAATTAGGTGGCGTTTATACATCATTAACAGGTGCAGCAGCAGGCACAGTAATTGCAGGGCAAGATCCATTATGGTTTGCATGGATAACAGATTTAATTAACTTTAAGTCTGCAGGTAATATGTCTGAATATAATAATTTATTAGCAACAGTAACTCCAGCAAGATTTAAGGTTGGGCAAGTAATTTTATCAACGGCATCATTATTAGGGGTTGCATTAGCAATGTATAAAAATGTAGATCCAGATAAAAAGAAAAAATATAAATCAATGTTTATTTCAATTGGATTAGCAGTGTTCTTAACAGGGGTAAGTGAACCAATAGAATTCTTATTTATGTTTATATCACCAGTGCTTTATGTTGTATATGCAATATTAACAGGTTTAGCATTTGCATTAGCTGATTTAATTAATTTAAGAGTACATGCTTTTGGTGCAATAGAACTTATAACTCGTATACCTATGATGATTAATGCTGGATTAATTGGAGATGTTATTAACTTCATTATTGCTTGTTTAGCATTCTTTGGAATTAACTATGGAGTATTTAGTTTCTGCATTAAAAAGTTTAAAATTCCTACACCAGGTCGTTTAGGAAATTATGATGAAGAAGAGTCAAATGATTCAAAGAGTGAAGCTGCAATAGATAAGGCTACAGCAAATGATGTTTTATCTTTAAAAATAATTTCTTTATTAGGAGAAAAAGAAAATATTGAAGATGTTGATGCATGCATGACACGTTTAAGAGTAACAGTTAAAGATATAGATAAGGTTGCAGATGAGAAAGAATGGAAAAAGAATGGGGCTTTAGGATTAATTTTAAAGGATAGCGGAGTTCAAGCTATTTATGGCCCAAAAGCTGATGTATTAAAATCAAATATTCAAGATATATTAGGAGTTTAATATGAAACTTTTAACTTTAAATTGCCATTCATGGCAAGAGGAAAATCAGATTGAAAAAATTAAATATTTAGCAAAGGTCATTAAAGAGGAGCAATACGATGTAATAGCTCTTCAAGAAGTAAGTCAAAAAATAGCTTCAAAAAATGTAAACTCTAAAATTAAAGAAGATAATTTTGCTAAATTATTAATTGAAGAATTGAATAACATTAATGAATATAAATATAACTTTGTATGGGATTACTCTCATATAGGCTATGATATATATGAAGAAGGGTTAGCAATATTAACATTACATGATATTAAAGATTTTAAATCGTTTTATATTTCGAAAAGTGAAGATAAAACAAACTATAGAAGTAGAAATATAGTTAATATAACAATCGATATTCAAGGAGAATTAATTGATTTTTATAGCTGTCATACAGGGTGGTGGAACGATAGTATAGAACCTTTTAAATATCAAGCAGATAAATTATTAGAGAATATAAGAAATGATAGATTATCTTTTGTTATGGGAGATTTTAACAATAATGCATTGGTGAAAAATGAAGGATATGATTATTTAATAAATAAAGGTCTAATTGATACTTACTTTATGGCACAAGAAAAAGACGCTGGAATTACTGTTATTGGAGAAATTGCAGGATGGGAAGCACAATCTGAAAAGAAGAGATTAGATTTAATACTAAGCAATAAAGAAGTGGATGTAAAAAAATCTAAGGTAATATTTAATGATATAAATAGAAGTGTAGTTTCAGATCACTATGGGGTAGAAGTTATTATATAAGAAAAATAAAAACAAATATTTATAAAGGGAGAGAGTGTAAATATTAATAATATTTACACTCTCTTGTTTGTTTTATTAACTTATTTTTAGTTAGCTTATTTTATTCCTTGTTCGTATTGTTCAACCATTCTCTTAACCATTTCTCCACCAACGCTACCGCATTGTTTTGAAGTTAAGTTTCCGTTGTAGTCTGTGAAAGGAACTCCCATTTCGCTTGCTACTTCATTCTTAAATTTTGATAATCCGTTTTTTGCTTCTGGTACTAACTTTTGAGCCATAAAAGACCCTCCTTTAAATAAATTAATATTTATTTTCATTTGTAAGTAAATCTTTTTTACTTACACTAGTATTATGTGCAGAGTCAATTTATATAATCTATTAAAATCAAGGTAATAGAGGAAAAAAAGAGTATTTTAAATTTAAAATGGAATTTAATATTAATTGTAACAAAATAATAAAAATAATACATAGCCATAAGTATATATACTAGCTATGTATTATTTCTTAATTTCTTTTTATTTTTAACATTGTAACAACTATAGGAATTGTAATTAATGCTGATACAATGGCTTCTGGAACTCCGTTAGTTAAACCAACTGTAAGTAAAGTTCCTGCTACAGCTTGACGTGAAATTTCTCTAGCTTGAGCATATCTATCTAAATATAAGATATAAGTTAAACCTAATACACCGATTGTATTAGTTAATGTTCCTAAAATTGATGCAAATCCTGCACATATTCCCGTGCTTTTAATTTTACTTTTAAGCAGTTTAAATGAATAATATGATACTATTCCGATTAACATTCTTGGAATTAATGCAACTATAGGATTCCAAAAAATAAAAGATGTTAATCCTGGTGCAGTAATGTTTTGATACATGGAAAATAAACCAAAAATTAACCCTACTGCAATTCCTACAATAGGACCTTCTAATAATGCACCGATAATTACAGGAACGTGCATTATAGTAAGACTAAATATTGGTAAACGTATTAAACCCAACCCGCTTATGCCAAGAAATATTGAGATTCCACCTAGTGCACCAATAAGAACGAGCCTTCTAGTTTTAGAACTAGAATTAGTATTTCTTTTCATTAGTTTCTCTCCTCATATTTATAAAATTTATTAAAATAATACTCAAACTTTAATTTAATATAAAAATACAAATTTTTCAATAACCAAATAGATTATTTATAGATAATTTTATTAATAAATATTTGTGAAAATAGACAATTATTATTTAATTTGTTTTTTTAGTGAAAAATAGCTAAAAAAATAAAATAAAATGTTGAATAGTGTAAAATACATGATATATTATGAGTAGAGTAAAATATTTATATAAGGAGTAAAGAAATGAAATTATTTGAAATTAAAGATTTAGTTTTTAATAAAGAGGATTTTTTAGATGATATAAGTGAATTTGAGGATTTATTACCTATAATAGAAGAATTACAAAATGAGTTAATATATGAAGAGATAGAATGTGTTGGTGAAAATGACTGCTGTGGAAAATCTAATAAAAATTATATAATTGAAATTCAAGGATTTTTAAATGAAGAAGATGAGTTTGTTACTAAAAAGGAACTTGAAGAAAAACCAGGGTTATCAAACTATAAGTCTCTAGATTTATTTGTTATTAGATTATATAAATGCGTATCTTGTGGAAAGTGGATTATAGATATTTTGGAGTAAAAATATAATGGAAGAGTTTAAAAAAAGTATAAAAGTAGGGTATGAAAAAATTAAGAATAGTTTATTAGGTTTAATTACAGATATTAAGAATATTAAAAATATAGGATTTAATTTAGTATGGCAAAGAAATAAATCTAAAATTATTATAGTTTCTATATCTATAATTTTTGTTTTTTTATTTTTAATTACCAGATTTAGTTTATCTAAAGAAGAAGTACTAAATAAGTTTCAATCCGCTTTAATTAATGGGAATTCTTCTATGTTATCCCGTTATGTAAAGTTAGAAGATGAAAGAGTATCTTCGAAAGATTTACAACCTCTTATTGATAGTTATAATAAAGATCAAGTAAGAATAAAAAAGATAGTTAATGAAATAAGTAAAAACGGTAAAAGTGGAAACTTTACATTAAAGATTAAAAGGGGATTTTTAAAAGAAAAATATTATATCAATATTAACGATGTTACTGTTAAATTTATTAGTAGTGATAAAAATGTTGAAATAGAGTTTTCCAATAAAAGATTCAATTTAGTTGATGAGGCTGAATTTAATATTGTTCCAGGGTTTTATAATATTATATACACTTGTAAAACGGATTATGGAGATATTACTAATAAAAAAATACTTAATTTAATGGAAGATGATACTGTAGAGATAAATGTTGATGGGAACTATATAACATTATATACAAACTTTGATGATGCGAAAGTGTTTATTAATGGTGTTGATACTGGATTAATAGCCAAAGATATTAAAAATTATGGGCCTATACCCAAGGATAAGGATATTAAACTGTATCTTGAGAAGGAATTCCCATGGGGGCTTATAAAAAGTGAAGATGTATTGATAAATAATAATCAATATATTAAGCTCGATATAAATATGGTTAATGAGACATTAAATAATATGATTGATGAAATAGTAAATAGTTTCTATAGTAGTTCATTTGAGGCATTGAATACTAAAGATAAAAACATTATCTCTAATGCGACTGAAGAAGTAAAAACAATGGTTTATAGCTATATTAATGAAAAGAGCTTTTTGTTAAGCAATAATTATGAAATAACAGATTTAGCTGTAGAGATTGAGAAAAGTGATTTTAAATATGAAGAAAATAAATATAAGGCTAGCTTAGTTACTAAAGTTAATTATAGTGTATACAAAAAATTATTACCATTTGTTAAAAACTCTAATGAAAGTTCCTTTATTTTAAATTTAGAATATGAAGATGGAACTTTTATAATTAAAGGAATACAGAAAGTAGATATATAAAGATAATATAAAATGTGGGAGAAAATATGAATAATAGGAAAAAGGTTATATATGCAGTTATTATATGCATGATGATAAACAATACTTATGTATTTGCAGAGAAAAGCGATTCAATAAAAGAAGAGATAGAAAATAATAAAAATAAAATTGAAAGTCTTGAAGATGAAAAAGAAAAAGTAAATAGCTCAATTGAGGAAGAAAAAAATCAATTGAGTGGAGTAGAAGAACAGATAAAGGAAAAAGAAAATGAACTTTATAAACTTCAAAAGGAAATTAGTGAGTATCAGAAACAGATAGATGAGATACAATCAGAAGTGAATAAGTTAAATAATGCTATTAATGAAAGTAAGAATACAGTAGAAATAAAGAAAAAATATATTGAAGAGCTAAAAGAGGAACAAAAAAGGATTCAAGAATTATTGGATTCAAGAGTAAGAAGTGTGTATAAGGTTAATTTGGCACAGCAATATATTTATATGATTATTAAAAGTAAAAATATTTTTGAAGTTTTTCAGAATTTAACAAGTATTTCTAGAATAATTGATTTTGATAAGGATTTAATAAAAAAATCAAAAGTTAATCAAGAAAATATGGCTGCTGAAATTGAAGAGATAAATTTAAAGATACAAGAGCAGGAAGAAAATCAAATAGCAATAAAAGAAAAACAAGCTGAAATAGTTAGTGCAAAAAATAGTGTTGTTGCAATACAAGATAAAGAAGAGGAAAAAAAGCAGGAGCTTTTAGCACTTCAAAATGATAAGTTAAATAGTATTGCATCTTTAGAGAATAATAATGTGGCCATAAATAATCAAATAAATGATTTAGAAAGTCATAATAGTGAACTAGAAGCTGAATTAGATAGAATTATTAATAATGTTGCTGGAGGAACTGGAAATGATGATAAATTAGATGATTTACCTATAGAAAATGGCTTTTTACGTCCAATTCCAGGTCAAATAACTAGTTATTATGGATATAGAGTTAATCCTGTTACTGGTGAGTATAAGTTACATAAAGGTATAGATTATGCAGGAAATTATGGAGATCCTATTAAAGCTTCTAAAAGCGGAGTTGTTGAATATTCAGGTTGGATAAGCGGATATGGGAAGACTATAATATTAGGTCATGGTAATGGAGTTCAGACTTTATATCCTCATGCACAGACTTTAAAAGTTTCCGTTGGTGATACAGTTTCACAGGGAGATGTAATTGCAGAAGTAGGTTCAACTGGAAATAGTACAGGCCCTCATTTACACTTTGAAATAAGAATTAATGGGGAAGCAGTTGACCCATTAAATTATATACCTTATTAAATATAAATGTATTATGTAAAAAAGGTTATGTCATACATAACCTTTTTTGTATAATAAGTTTAAAGTAAGACAATAATAGTGAAGAAAGCTTTAAACAAGATGTTTTACAAATAAAAAAACCTGTGCTAAGCACAGGTTTAAGGGATTACAATCACTTAAGAAAGGGAATAAGTGATTGTGTGGGGTTTTATTAAAACTCTACAATATAAAATTATAGAGCGGTATGGGCTTTTTGAAATATTTATTAATTAAATACTATATCATTATTATACAATAGTATTTAATAAAATCAAATAATTTTTACAAAAAAAGTTGAAAAAAATTTTTTTATGTATAAATTTAGAATAAAAGCATTATATAATTATGTTAATATATTGAGAAATAGGAGGAAAATGGGATGGGATATAGAGGAGAAATTCTTAAAGATAAGCCTGACTATGAAGATTATAGTGAAAATGAAGTTAAATTGACTATAGAAGAAATGAGAGAATTAGGTATGTTAAGGTGCGGTGGGTGCTGTAGTAGTAAAGGGGATAAGACTGATAAGTGTAATGGATGCAGTAAGTCAAAAAAATGCTGTAAATCAAGATAATGGAATGTCGAATAATAAGGTAGAAAAGAATGGAAAAGAAGAAAAATAGTGAAATATATATATAAGAGTAAATAAAAGTTTATAAAATACCCTTATTATGGTAAAATAGTGGTTGTGAATATTTTTGTTCTGTGTAGGAGGTGCGATATGGCCAAACCAAGTATATTTAGTAGAGATTATGAAAGAATTATGAAAAGGAGAAAAAAAAGAAGAAATATAAGTATATGTTTTGGAATATTGGCTTTAATAATAGGCATTACAGTTATGAAATATGATATGCAGAAAATAAGTGCAACTTTTAAGAATATAGCATTTAATAAAGAGTTAAGATTAAATAGTGAAAAAATAGAAAATGTTAATGTTATGTTAAATGATAATAATATTATATTAAAATTTATTAAAGGTAACGACATAGATAAAATAATTGATGTTGAATCAGACAATGAGATAAGATCAATTGATATTAATAAAGATAAGGCTTTGATTATAGATAGAAATCAAAATCTATATTTGGTTAATACAAAAAAAGAGGTCATAGATTTAACTTTGAATGAGTATATTACACAAAATAATCAAAAACTTTCAAAAATAGAAGTGCTAAGTAATAATCCGAATTATATATGGCATGATCAAGGTAAGATAGTAGATGATGAAAAAATTGTTTACATTACTAATATACCTACATTAAATGAGGACTTGAAACAATGTGTTTCGATTGTTACAATAAATAATAATATACATACTATCAAAGAAGATTTTCAAGGTCATTATATTAATTTATATGAAATCAATGATAATGCCATAAAGGTTGAAATTGATGGTGATATTAGGTATATTACTAGTGAAGAGTAAATTATTAAGTAATTTTGTGAACAAACATTTGTAAAAAATAGCTTAATTGTGTTATAATAAGCTAGTTGTATTAATCAAACAAGAGATACTTTTTTAGGAGGAATATACAATGGAAGCTAAAATGGAAAAAATCGATGTAAATATCGTTAAATTTGAAGTAAAGGTTGAAGCTGAAAAATTTAATGCTGCTTTAACAAGAGCTTATAAGAAAAATGTTAAGAATTTCAATGTGCCAGGATTCAGAAAAGGTAAAGTTCCTATGAATGTGGTTAAAAAATATTATGGAATAGAAGTTCTTTTAGAAGATGCTGTTAACTTTGCAATAGAAGGATCATACAGTGAAGTATTAAAAGAAAATAATATAATACCAGTTGATTATCCAAAGGTTGATGTAATCGAAGTTGGAGAAGGTAAAGATTTTGTTTACACTGCAGAAGTTACTGTTTATCCAGAAGTTGAATTAGGTGAATACAAAGGTTTATCAATAGAAAAGAAAACTTATGAAGTAACTGAAGAAGAAATTTCAAAGAAGCTTAAAGAAATGCAAGAAAAGAATGCAAGAGTTGAAACTAAAGAAGAGGGAACAGTTGAAAATGGAAACATAGCTGTTATCGACTTCAAAGGATATGTTGATGGGGAAGCGTTCCAAGGTGGAGAAGGAAAAGATTATTCTTTAGAAATTGGTTCTAAGACTTTCATAGATACATTTGAAGAACAATTAGTTGGAGCAAAAGTAAATGATACAGTAGAAGTTAACGTTACTTTCCCAGAAAACTATGGAAAAGAAGAGTTAAACGGAAAGCCAGCTAAATTTGAAGTTACTATAAAAGAAATAAAAGTTAAAGAATTACCAGAGTTAGACGATGAATTCGCTAAGGAAACATCTGAATTTGAAACTATTGCAGATTTAAAAGCAGATATAACTAAGAAGTTAGAAGATGCTAACACTGAAAGATCAGAAAGAGAATTCGAAGAAGCTGTTATTACTGCTGTAGCTGGAAATGCAAAAGTTGAAATTCCAGAAGTTATGGTAGAAAAAGAAGTAGATAAGATGGTTCAAAACTTACAACAAAGATTACAATATCAAGGTTTAAGTTTAGAACAATACTTCCAATTCACTGGAAGCGACGAAGCTAAAATGAGAGAATACATGAAAGCAAATGCTCAAACTAAAGTAAAAGTAGATTTAGTTTTAGAAGCTATAGAAAAAGCTGAAAATGTTGAAGCTACAGAAGAAGAAATAAGAGCAAAAGCTGTAGAAGTAGCTAAGATGTATTCTGCATCTGAAGATGAAAAAATGGTTGACTTATTAATGCAAAGCCAACAAGCTGCATTAAGAGCTGACGTTATTACAAATAAAACAATGAAATTATTACTTGAAAACAATAAATAGTCTTATATTAATTGCCAGAAGAAATTCTGGCAATTATTCAAATATTTCTTTAACAAAATAAAGTAAATTTTATATAATTTTAATATAATTACTTTTAATTAGTTGGATATATTATAAAGTAAGAAGGGTTTTAAAGAGAAAAGGAGGGAAAACAAATATGAGCAATTATGTTCCATATGTTGTAGAACAAACAGGAAGAGGAGAAAGATCTTACGATATATTCTCAAGACTTTTAAAAGACAGAATTGTAATGCTTAGCGGGGAAGTAAATGATGTTACTGCAAATTTAGTAGTCGCTCAATTGCTATTTTTAGAAAGTGAAGATCCTGATAAGGATATTTATCTTTACATAAATAGTCCAGGTGGATCAATAACTTCTGGTATGGCTATTTATGATACTATGCAATATATTAACTGTGATGTAAGTACAATTTGTATCGGTATGGCAGCTTCTATGGGAGCTTTCTTATTATCAAGTGGTGCTCCAGGAAAGAGATTTGCTCTTCCAAATAGTGAAATAATGATTCACCAACCATTAGGAGGATTCCAAGGTCAGGCTACTGATATTGATATTCATGCTAGAAGAATATTAAAGATAAAAGAAACTTTAACTAGAACAATGGCAGAATCAACTAATGGTAAAGTCGATTATGAAACTATGGTTCAAATGTGTGAAAGAGATAATTTCATGAGTGCAGATGAAGCATTAAAAATTGGATTAATCGATGAAGTTATTGTAAAAAATAAAAAATAATTAGTTTTTGGCATTAATAGGCCAAAGTGAGGTGATGTTATGGCTAAATTTGAAGATAAAAAGCAATTAAAGTGTTCATTTTGTGGTAAAAATCAAGATCAAGTAAAAAGGTTAATTGCCGGACCAGGGGTATATATATGTGATGAATGTATAGATTTATGTTCTGACATAATTCAAGATGAATTTGAAGATAATGTAGAATTAGATACTACAGCATTACCAAAACCAACCGAAATCAAGGCTTATTTAGACCAATATGTAATTGGTCAGGATAGAGCAAAGAAAGCATTATCAGTTGCTGTTTACAATCATTATAAGAGAGTTAAAGCTAATATGATAGATGATGATATTGAACTTCAAAAAAGTAATATATTATTATTAGGTCCAACTGGATCAGGTAAAACATTATTAGCACAAACATTAGCTAAATTCTTAAATGTTCCATTTGCAATTGCAGATGCAACAACATTAACTGAAGCTGGATATGTAGGAGAAGATGTTGAGAATATTTTACTTAAATTAATACAAAATGCTGATTATGATGTTGAAAAAGCAGAAAAAGGTATTATTTATATTGATGAGATCGATAAAATTGCTAGAAAATCTGAAAACCCATCTATAACAAGAGATGTTTCTGGAGAAGGGGTTCAACAAGCATTATTAAAAATACTAGAAGGAACAACAGCTTCTGTTCCGCCACAAGGTGGAAGAAAGCATCCTCATCAGGAGTTTATTCAAATTAATACTTCAAATATATTATTTATTTGTGGTGGAGCTTTTGATGGCATAGAAAAAATAATTCAAAAGAGAACAAGAATAAGCACAATGGGATTTGGAGCCGAAATTCAATCTAAAGAAGCTAAAGATGTAGGAGAAACTTTAAAAAATATTCTTCCAGAAGATTTATTAAAGTTTGGATTAATTCCAGAATTTGTGGGAAGATTACCTATGGTTGTTTCTTTAGAATCTTTAGATCAAGATGCTTTAATTAACATTTTAAGTCAACCTAAAAATGCATTAGTTAAACAATATAATAAATTGTTTGAAATTGATAATGTAGAATTAGAGTTTACTGAAGATGCTCTTAAAGCAATTGCAGATGAAGCAATTGCTAGAAAAACTGGTGCAAGAGGATTGAGAGCAATTGTAGAAGATGTAATGATTGATGTTATGTTTGATGTTCCATCGGATGAGAATATAGGCAAAGTTATTATTACTGAAGAAACAATTAAATCCAAACAATTACCTGAGTTGGTAAGATTAGGTGAAAATGAAGTTAGACCAGTTTTAAAAGCTAAAAAAACTAAAAAAAGAAAAGGCATGGAAACAGCATAATAAAACACCTCTAGATTTCTAGGGGTGTTTTCATTTTTCTTTTTATTTGAAAATATAATTAATTACTAGCAATTATGGAATAATAGAACTATTAAAGGTTAATAATACAAATAGAGTTTATAAAAGTGGAGGGAAGAAATTTATGAGTGAAATAATGATAATTTTACAATTCATAATGATGATTCTATTTATAGTATACCTATTTAATAGTAATAAAGCTAATCATTCTAAAACCGTAGTAGTAGATAAAGAAAATAAAAAGGAAATGGAAAAGCTTCTTAAAATGAGAAGAATAAAGTTAACAGAACCTTTAACTGAAAAAAGTAGACCAATTAATTTTGAAGATATTATAGGTCAAGAAGAGGGAATAAAGGCCTTAAAGGCTGCTATATGTGGACCTAATCCTCAACATGTTATTATTTATGGACCACCTGGAATAGGTAAAACAGCAGCAGCGAGATTAGTATTAGAAGAAGCTAAAAAGAAAGAAAAATCTCCCTTTAAACGAGATGCTAAATTTGTTGAGATAGATGCTACAACAATAAGATTTGATGAGCGGGGGATAGCAGATCCGTTAATAGGTTCGGTTCATGATCCAATTTACCAAGGGGCTGGAGCACTAGGTGTTGCAGGTATACCACAACCCAAACCAGGAGCAGTAACAAAAGCCCATGGTGGAATATTATTTATTGATGAGATAGGAGAGTTACATCCTATAGAAATGAATAAATTGCTGAAGGTATTAGAAGATAGAAAAGTTTTTTTAGATAGTTCTTATTATAGTTCTGAAGATCCTAATATGCCTACTTTTATAAAAGAAATTTTTGATAATGGATTACCAGCTGATTTCAGACTTATAGGTGCAACAACTAGAAGTCCTGAAGAAATTATTCCAGCTATAAGATCTAGATGTGTAGAGGTGTTTTTTAGAGGCTTACAAACTGATGAAATAAGGGAGATAGGAAGTAGAGCTATAGAAAGGGTTGGGTTAAAAGCTACAGATAAAGGCTTAGATGTTATTAGTAGACATTGTTCTAATGGTAGAGAGGTTGTTAATTTAGTTCAGTTATGTGCAGGTATTGCTATTAATGAAGATAGAGAAAATATAACTGAAGATGATATTAAGTGGGTAATAGAAAATGGTCAATATACAGAGATACCTGATATAAGAGTTCCTAATGAACCACAAATTGGAGTAGTTAATGGTTTAGCAGTACATGGAGCTAATATAGGTATGTTGATGGAAATAGAGGCTACAGCTAGAAAGGTATCAGAAAGAAGCGGAGAATTAAAAATTTCAGGAATTATTGAAGAAGAAGAAATTACTATGAGTAATAGAAAAATAAAAAGAAAAAGTACGGCATATTCTTCAATACAAAATGTATTAACTGCTTTAAATAATATTTTTGATTTAAAATGTGAACAATATGATATTCATATAAATATACCAGGAGGAATACCTGTAGATGGTCCTTCTGCCGGAATAGCAATTGCTAGTGCAGTTTATAGTGCAATAATAAAAATGCCTATAGATAGCAAAATTGCAATGACTGGTGAAATAAGTCTATTAGGTGCTGTTAATCCTATTGGTGGAGTTAATGCCAAAATATTAGCGGCTAAAAAAGCTGGTGCAATGAAAGTATTAATTCCAGAGGCTAATTGGAATGATAGTTTTTATGAATATGACGGAATAACAGTAATTAAGGTATCACATATTAAAGAAGTAATAGACTTATGTATAATTGAAACTCCAAATTCAAAAATAGATATTTTATCTGCAAAAGGAAAAGAATAATTTAAGAAAATTGCGAAGCAATTTATAGTTAAGGACCTTACGGCCAGTTAAGTTTTTTTGAATAATGCTTAGCTAATTTTAAAAGGATACCCCCTTATTCTAAGAGGTGAATGTATAATTTCCACCTTAACTTTTATTTTGCTTCGTAATTTAGATATTTGGTGTATGAAGTTGAAAAAAGATGTATTTATGTGTATAATGGAAAAGTTAAATGTATTAATAAGATAGTCTTTAGAATGGAGGGGGAAAATGAATACAGATTCAATTTTATTACCGTTAATTCCTCTTAGAGGTATTACTATTTTTCCCAATATGATTATACATTTTGATATTGGTAGAGAAAAGTCTATTGCTTCATTAGAGGAAGCAATGCTACAAGAGGGTAAAATATTTTTAGTTACACAAAAAGATCCAGAAGTTGAGTTGCCAACTGAAAAAGAGGACATGTACTCAATAGGAACTATATGTAAAATAAAGCAAATACTTAAGCTTCCAAAAGGAACTACAAGAGTATTAGTTGAAGGAATAGAAAGAGCTACACTGTTAGAATTTGAAGAAAAGGATAATCATCTTAGGGGGATTATCGAAAAAATATCAGAATCGGAAAAAGAGGTTGAAACTAATGAAGATTTAGCCTTTAGAAATCAGCTTGGTAAGGCATTTGCTGCATATATACATGTGACAGAAGGTGATGATAGTAAAGTTCTTCAAATGATGGAGCAAGAAAAGAATTTAGGTAAAGTTACAGATTTAATTGCAGCTTATATACAACTAGAGGACGAAAAGAAGCAATTAATATTAGAAACTATCAATGTTCATGAAAGAATAGAAAAGCTACTTGTCTTTATCGATGAAGAAATACAAATAATTCAAATTGAAAAAGAGATAGGAAATAAAGTAAAAACTAAGCTTGATAAAAGTAATAAAGAATATTTCTTAAGAGAGCAAATAAAAGCTATTCAAGAAGAGCTTGGAGAAGATGAAGAAAAAAGAGAGATAAATAAATATACCGAACAATTAAAGAAGCTTAAAATGCCAAAGGAAGTTAGAGAAAAAGCAGAATATGAGCTATCAAGGCTAAAATCATCTAACTCAAGTGAGGGAAATAGCATTAGAAGTTATTTAGATTGGGTAGTTGCATTACCTTGGAATAAGTGTACTAAGGATTCTTTTGATATAGAAAAGGCTTCTAAAATACTTGATGAAGAACATTATGGATTAGAAGAAGTTAAAGAAAGAATTTTAGAATATTTAGCAGTGAAGCAATATACTAAATCTTTAAAAGGACCTATTTTATGTTTGGTTGGGCCACCGGGAGTAGGGAAAAGTTCTATAGCTAAATCAGTAGCTAAATCATTAAATAAAAAATTTGTAAGAATTTCTTTAGGTGGAGTTCGTGATGAGGCTGAAATAAGAGGGCATAGAAGAACTTATATAGGTGCAATGCCAGGGAGATTGGTTTATGCCTTAAAAGAGGCTAAAGTAAGTAATCCATTGATTTTATTAGATGAAATTGATAAATTAAGTTCAGACTATAAGGGTAATCCAGCAGATGCATTATTGGAAGTTTTAGATCAAAATCAAAATAAGGCTTTCAGAGATGCATTTATGGAAGTTGAAATTGACTTATCAAATGTTTTATTCATAACAACTGCAAATTCTTTAGATACTATACCTAGAGCTTTACTTGATAGAATGGAAATAATTCAGGTATCAGGATATACTTATGAAGAAAAGTTCAATATTGCTAAAAATCATCTGCTTAAAAGGGCTATGGAAGAGTATGGTGTTGATGAAAAAACAATAAAAATTTCTGATAATACTATAAAAGAAATAGTAAATGGATATACTAGAGAATCAGGGGTTAGAACTTTAGAAAGACAAATTAATAAGGTTATTAGAAAAGCTATTACTGAATTAATTAAAAGTAAGAAAAAGAGTTTAACAGTTTCTACAAGTAAGTTAGAAAAGTATTTAGGTCCAGTTGTGTTTGAATTTGAAAATGAAGAAAAAGATGATAAAATTGGAGTGGTTACTGGACTTGCTTGGACTGCATATGGTGGAGATACTTTACCAGTTGAAGTTGCAGTTATGAAAGGAAATGGTAAACTAGAATTAACTGGACAATTAGGTTCGGTAATGCAGGAATCTGCTAAGGCTGCATATAGTTATGTAAGAGCTAATAGCGATAAATATGGCATACCTGAAGATTTCTACAAGAAAAATGATGTCCATATCCATGTTCCCGAAGGGGCTGTTCCTAAAGATGGACCTTCTGCAGGTGTAACAATAGTTACTGCATTAGTATCTGCTTTATCAAAAAATAAGGTAAAGGGAAATATAGCTATGACTGGAGAAGTTACTTTAACAGGAAGGGTATTAGCTATTGGTGGTGTTAAAGAAAAATGTTTAGCAGCACATAGAATAGGAATTAATACAATTATTTTACCAAAAGAAAATAAAAAGAATGTAGATGAAATACCTGCTTCAATTAAAGGTAAATTAGATTTAATATTTGCTGATAACGTTGAAGAAGTATTACAAAATGCATTAATCGGAGTTGATAAAATTGATAATTAAAAAATCTGAGTTTATTATATCTGCTGTTAAGAGAAATCAATACCCAATTGATGGTAGAAATGAAATTGCCTTTGTTGGAAGATCTAATGTAGGTAAGAGTTCTATAATAAACGCTTTAACAAACAGAAAAAAACTTGCTAAGGTATCTCAAACACCTGGTAAGACAAGGCTTATAAACTTTTTCTTGATAAATGATGATTTTTATCTAGTAGATTTACCTGGGTATGGATATGCTAAGGTATCTAAAAAGGAAAAAGAAAGCTGGGGAAAAACTATTGAAATGTATCTAACAGATAGGGAAGAATTAAAGAGAGTTATACTTTTAGTTGATTCAAGACATAAACCTACAGCTGATGATGTCATGATGTATGAATGGATTAAACACTTTGATTATGATTGTATAGTTATAGCAACAAAGAGTGATAAACTTTCTAATAATGATCTTGGAAAAAGTAGAAAGTTAATAAAAGAAACATTAGGGCTTGGAAGTACAGATAAATTTTACTTCTTCTCATCTTTAAATAAAAAAGGAAAAGATGAGCTGATAAACAATATATTTGAGGATTTATCAGAAGAAGCACAAGCATAAATGAAATAGCTACCCAATAAGGGTAGCTATTTTTTTTATAAAAATTATCACATTTAATAGCTATTTAGAATAATTAGTAGAGAGGGGAAATGTTAGGGAGGCATCAAAATTAAAATTAAGAAATTTTAAGAAAAAAATATCATGAAAAAGATGAAAATGGTGTCAAATAACATTGAGAAGAATAGTATATAGTATAAAAACAAAAAAATCAAATCCTTAGGAGGAATGTTAATATGCCTAGTATGCATGATATGATTGATGAATTAAATGACATTGAATGTCCAAGCTATCCTCCAGTAGATCAAGGCTGTAATGGCTTTGGAGGTAATGGTAATTTAGGATGCGGCTTTGGAAGCTGGATCTGGATATTATTAATTTTATTCTATGCTGGACAAGGTGGATGTGGCGGATACGCTGGAAACACTGGATGTGGATGTAACACAAGTAGTAATTGTTGTTGCGCAGGAAATACTGCAAATAATGGTTTCTTTGGTGGATTAGGAAATTGTGGTGGAGGATATTTATTCTTGCTAGTTATCCTATTCTTATGTAATGGTAGCTTTGGATGCGGAAATAACGCAGTACCTTATGCTGGCCTAGTATAATTTAGTAGGAAGGAGGAATAGTTATGTCAAAGAAAAAACACAATAAATGTTGTTGCCAAGAATGTTGTTGTGAACCTTGTTGTTGTGAACCTTGCTGCAATAATGCTGTAGCAAATAATGCAGGAGGATGTGGAAATATATTTGGTGGATTAAATAATTGTGTAGCACCAATTATATTCTTATTAATTGCTTGTGGTTCAGGACTTCTTAATAACAACTGCTCATATCTAATAATCTTATTATTCTTACTATGTGGTGGATCCTATGGTAGCCTATTTGGAGGAAATAATAACGTAGGAAACAACTGTTGCTGTGAAAGTAACTGCTGCTGCTAGTTAAGAGGATGGAGGGTCTTATGACCCTCCAAAAAAATGTCCTAAATTATAAACATATATTATTTAATTACATATAATGGAGTAAAGAAATTAATTGGAGGAAATTATATGTCTAAGCGTAAGCATAAAAGCAGAGCCGATACTAGGCGTGAAGCTGCAAATGAAAATAGAAATAATGCGAATATGAATAATAATGCGAATATGAATAATAGGCAAACATATAATAATGGACCATTTGGAATAAATCCTAATCAATTATTAAGCAGCATGTTTGGTAATATAGACATGAATCAAATAAACAGTTTATTACAGTCTATGAATACACAAGGATTTGATTTTAATAATTTGAATTTAGGAAATTTAATGGGGTCTATGAATCCGATGGGAAGCTCCATGAATCAAAATTCTAATGGAAGGAATTTTGATAAAGAATCAGATAATTATGAAGAGGAAGCTAGTGAAGTTGTTAATAATGATATATTAGATGGGAAAATTGATAGAAATGATGAAAATATACAAATGTTAAAGGCTATTAGGAGTATTGTAAATGGAGAAAGAGGAGCTTTTATAGATAAGATAATTTTGATGTATAATGATGGAGCGTTTGATGAGTAATATTAATAATAAGTGAATAAAATTAAGAGAAAGGTTAATACTATTACTGTACCGGAGAGTATTCTCCTATAGCAAATGAAGAGAAATCTTCATTAAAGCTAAACCCCCCCATCCCCCTTTTAGGCCGCTTTTATAGCGGCCTTTTATTAGTACTTAATTATTGAAGAGATTTTATATTCGTCTAATTCGTCTAACTCAGCTTTTACATGTAGAGTAAGTTCTTCTATTTTTTTGTTTGAATCAGTAAAATTAACTTTTTCAAAAGAAAGAATCCAATATAGTGCAGTAGCTTTTCCTGAGTCATCCCATGAAATATCGTAGAAATAGCCTTTTTGAAATGAATATCTGTAAGTCGATTTATCTAAGTTCCACAATATACCTAATTCTTTGCTAGGAATATATGAAGTAAATATATCTGGTGCATCATCTAACTCATAATCAGCTTCAACAATATTTATAAGTGTTTGTATGTTTCCAAGAGACGGAATTTTAGGATTGCTAAATGTAATATCTTTTAAAGAGTGTGAATTTAGTATATATCCGTTGGTACCTTTGTCGCCAGTAGTGGAGTTTGTTGTATAGATCTTGGGCGTTCTTGAATTATTATAGTCGAGAATTCCTAAAATGTTATTTTGAGAAAATATTACTTCTTGAAACATAGTATCTACCCATTGGAATATATAAAAAGTAGGTTTGTTATTTTTAAAACCACTAATAATCAATTCAGGGATTTTGTTTCTATTTAAATCTAAGTATGAAATATTTATATTACAGGAAGAGGTTATATCTAATAGAGAGTAATCAAATTCATTGCTTTTTAATAATATTTCTCCAAAGGAATTTTTTATTTTTATAGAATATGTTGAATTGGTTGATATAACGGTTAATTGATCATTTTCACCATCACAATCAAAGTCATATTCTTTAGTATCGTCAAGAGTTTTATTAGAGATAGTTTGCGTATTTTTAGAATATGTATTACTTATAATATGTATACTTGTACATATTATAAAAATAGCAACAATTAATGCTATAAAAAAATTCTTTTTTAATTTTATAAAATTGAACATAGTATCACCTCAGTTAAGTATATGTTGATATGAGGTAATAAATACGTATATAATAAAAAAAGCCAGTAGATATTCTACTGACATTCTTTACATAAGCCATAAAAGAAAAGCTTATTCCATTTAACTTTATATTGAGTATTTTCTTCAACCATTTTATTTAATGGAGAAAAATCAACATCGTGCAAATCATCTACTTTACCACAAGTAATACATTGTATATGACCATGCTCGCTGCAATTACCATCATATCTAAAATTACCTTCACCAACATTTAATTCTTGTACAAGTCCAATTTCTACTAGAGTTTTTAAGGTTTTATATACAGTGGCTAAACTCATAGTAGGGTAACTTGGTTGTAAAGATTTATAAATAGTTTCAGCTGAAGGATGTTCACTAGTGCTTTTTAAGTATTGATAAACAGCTAGTCTTTGGGGTGTTAATTTAAGCTTTTTTTCTTTAAAGGTTAGAATTATATCTTCCATAAGGTACACCATCCTATATTTATTTAATAACATTATATTAAAAATTATAATTATTTGTCAATAACATTTATTAATTGATAACTTAAACTTATTAAAATTTCATTGTAAAATTATATACATTATGATATTTTATAAGAAGAGTAAGAATTAATAATTACATATTTAATACATTAATTATTAATTGTATAAAATATAATTTATAATTAATGTTGATATAAGGAGGATAAAGTATATGGCAAAATATAAAGTAGGCGATGAACTATTAATAATTAATGATCCAAACGCTGAAAATGAAAAATTAAAGTCTTTAACTAAGTTAACAGTTGATGGAGATTATGCTCAAATTTCTTGGGGATTAAAAATCATAAAGGTTGAATACGATAAACCATATGTTACATTAACATATACTAATGTTGATGGAGAATTAAATAAAGTATTTGCTGAGTGTAGAGATATTGAAAACTTCGATCAACAAAAAGTTTTAGAAAAAGCTTTATTAAAAGCATTCCAAAACGAAATAATTAAGATATCAGTTGTTAAAAACTCTGCAGTAAAATAATTTTAATATGAGATATTTAAATATCAATTTCTTCTATGGAGAAATTGATATTTTTTTATCAAAAAAATATAAAAATATTGATTTAATGAGAAAATATGTTATATTATAAATAAATAGTATAAACATTATAAAAATGGGATAAGGGTTTATTTATGTATAAATATGTTATATAATAGCCTTGTGATTTCGTTTACAGATAAGGTGGGGGTATGGGTTATGAGTAAATGTCCATTTTGGTCAAGCAAGAAGGAGAGGGTAAGTTGTAGTAATGAGTGTCCAATGAGTCCGGGTAGAAACAACGATGAGCTTTGTCCTTTTGTAGAACATTTAGTTGGAGAAAAGGTTATTTTTAAAGAAATTATTGATGATGATTTTATATATTCGCAAGATTCAAATTTCGAATATATGATTCCATCCTATGTTGGATATAAGGATGAATAAGTATAATAGTCACTGAAGTAAAAAGGTATCAGTGACTATTATTTTTTAATGATTATTTTCCATTAAAAGTTCTTGTTTTAAGTTCCAAAGCTTTTGAGAAAGATCTACATAATAAGTATGAGGGTTTTCAAATCTTAAAATTTCAGGCCATAATTTAGATATTTCTTTTTTAGAAAAATCTTTAATTTCTAATACTGAAGGTGAAGAGTATACTTGTTCACCTTTTTCAAAAATCTGAACTAATAATTCTTTTGCATAGAAGTTATTTATCTTTTTTCTTTTCCATGTATGAATCGGATCGAATATTTCAAGTTCTGAATTTTCATCAATACTTTCATTGTTTAGAGAAATAATGTCAGCTATTGCAGTGTGATTGTTTTTATCAAATAATCTGTATACTTTCTTGAATCCAGGATTAGTTATTTTTTCGCTATTTTCGCTAATCTTTATTTTAGGAATTATTGTTGAGTCTTTTTCAACAGCGACAAGTTTATAAACACCACCAAATACAGGTTCAGATTTAGCTGTTATTAATCTTTCACCAACTCCAAATGCATCTATACAAGCCCCTTGTGAAAGAACATCTCTGATTATATGTTCATCTAAAGAATTAGATACAATTATTTTACAATCGCTATAGCCAGCAGCATCAAGTATTTTTCTACATTTTTTAGTTAAATAAGTTATATCTCCAGAATCAATTCTTATTCCTTTTGGTCTCTTGCCAAGAGGTTTTAAAATATTATCAAAAACCTTAATAGCGTTAGGTAGTCCTGATTTAAGAACATTATAAGTATCTATTAATAAAGAGCAATTATCAGGATATGTTTGTGCCCAGGCTTCAAAAGCTTCGTATTCAGTATCGAATAGTTGAACCCAGCTATGAGCCATTGTACCAACTGCTGGCACATTGAAGTATTTATCGGCAATTGTACATGCTGTAGAATCACAGCCACCTATTATAGAAGCTCTTGCACCATATATAGCACCATCATAACCTTGTGCACGTCTAGAGCCAAATTCCATAACAGTTCGTCCATCAGCAGCTCTACAAATTCTATTTGCCTTAGTAGCTATTAATGTTTGATGGTTTATAGTTAAAAGTATCATTGTTTCAACAAATTGAGCTTGTACCACAGGACCTCTAACTGTTACTAAGGGTTGATTAGGGAAAACAGGGTTTCCTTCAGGTATAGCCCAAACATCACATTCGAACTTAAAGTTTCTTAAGTAATCTATAAATTCTTGTGAAAAAATATTTTTTTCTTCTAAATATTTAATATCTCCTTCAGTAAATGATAAATTATTTAAATATTGAATAAGTTGATCAACTCCGGCCATAACACAGTATCCACCACCATCAGGTACTCTTCTGAAATACATATCAAAATATGCTATTCTATTTTGTACTCCTTTATTAAAGTATCCATTAGCCATTGTTAATTCGTAAAAATCTACAAGCATTGTAAGATTTCTTTCGTTAGTAACGTCAAATCTCATTAAATTTTCCATTTTTATCTCCTTTATTGAAAAATACCTAAAGATATTGTACATCTATATATAAATTATTACAATATAGTTATTTGTATTATAATAGTGGTAATAATTAAAGTATATTAAATTTAAGGAGCACATATGAAGATAGAGTTAGACAATTACCAAATGAAAGCAATAAATACTAAGGATAAAAATGTATTGGTAGTAGCAGCTCCTGGAAGTGGGAAAACAACAGTTATAATAAATAGGGTCAATTATTTAATTGAAGAAAGAGATGTAAGAGTTGGAAATATAATTGTTATAACATTTACTAGAGCAGCTGCTGAAAATATGAGGTATAGATATAAAAATATTTTTAAAAAGGATATTGCACCCTTTTTTGGAACCTTCCATGGGTTGTTTTATAAGATTTTATTAAGAGAAGGATTTGATATAAAAATAATAGATGGTGGTAAAGGGCATGGGATAGTAAAAAATGTATTAGGAAAATATTTTGATGATGTAAATGATGATAAAGTTAGAGATGTTTTAAATAATATATCATTATTCAAAACATCATTAGGAAAGTTAGAAGATTTTTCTCCGTCAATATCTATGGAAGTTTTTAAGGAATGTTATGAAAAATATGAGGAACAGAAAGAAAAGGAAAAACTTTGGGATTTTGATGATTTGTCTGTAAGAGTAATATATTTATTAAAAAGTAATTTAAATATATTAAAAAAATATAGAAGTTTGTTTAAATATGTTCTAGTTGATGAGTTTCAAGATTGTGATGAGTTACAAATAGAGTTTTTAAAAATGATTAATGATGAAAATGAGTTATTTGCAGTAGGGGATGAAGATCAATGTATATATTCTTTTAGAGGTTCTAAACCAGAGTATATGGTTGAATTTGATAAATCATTTCTTAATGGAAAAAAAGTATATTTATCAACAAATTATAGAAGTAAAAAAAATATAATTGATATATCTAAGAAGTTAATTACTAATAATTTAGGAAGAAATAATAAGGAAATATTATCTTTTGAATCAGAAAAAGGAATTATTAGATTTATAAAGCCATACAATGAGTTTCTGCAAGGTGAAGAAATTGTTAATATTATTAAAGGTTTTATTGGGGAAGATTATAGTAATAATGCCATATTGTATAGGACTAATATGGAAGCTAGAAGTTTAATTGACACCTTTACAAGAAGAAAAGTTCCTTTTGTTTTATTAGATAAAGGATATAATTTTTTTGAACATTTTATATGCAAAGATATTATAAATTATTTAATGCTGTCTATAGATCCTTATAATAAGGAGGCTTTCAGTAATATAATAAACAAACCTTTTAGGTATATAAGTAAAAGTAATTTAAGTTATGTGGGAACTTATAAAGAGTATAAGAATGTGTTTGATATTCTTATAGATAAAAGTGATACTGCACCGTTTCAAGCTAAGAAGTTAGATGATTTAAAAAAGGATATTGCATATTTGAATAAAATTTCATTAGGAAGTGCTGTGCAATATATAATATCTTCTCTTGGATACATTGATTATCTTAGAGAATATTCAAATAAGTATAATCAAAATTTTAATGATTTAGAAGATGTATTAGAAGAGTTTAAAGGTGCAATAGAAGGGTTTAGAAGTATAGCAGAATTTTTATCACATGTACAAAATGTTAAAGAAGAAATAGAAAAAAGCAAAGTGGTTCAAGATGGAGTAATTTTAAGTACAATACATGGTGTAAAAGGTATGGAATTTAAAAATGTATTTATTATTAATTGTATGGAAGAAACTATTCCTCATAAGTCATCAATTGAAGAAAATTTAGAAGAAGAAAGAAGACTTTTCTATGTTGCAATAACTAGGGCTATTAAAAATCTCTATGTATTTTCTCCTAAAACTATAAGAGGTAAATTTAGTGATGTATCAAGATTTGTTTTAGAGAGTGGTTTAGAAGAGGAGAGTAATTTAGTTGATTATGGGATTAAGAAAGGAGATTCTATTTTTCATAGAGAATATGGAGATGGAAAAGTTAAATCTATATCCGGGGATAAAATAACCTTAGAATTTAAAAATGATATTGATAGAAGTTTTTCTTTAAGAATATTAATGGAAAATAACTTAGTAATATTAATTAAATAACTTTAATTAATATTTTATAAAATTGGTAATAATAAAAATGTAATATATAAAAAAGGTGGCTTTGTTATGGAAAAGTATAAAAAATATATGAAGCTAGTTTTATTTACAACTATTATTACTTTAGGATTAGGTTGTTTTAATAAATTAGTATTAGCTTATTCACCTGAAGAGGGAAAAAAGATAGAATCATTTATTGAAAAAAATAATGATTTAATTACTTCTGAAGAGAAAGAAAATTTAAATGAGATAATATCCAAGTTAAATAAATATATAGTTTTGTCTCAAGAAGAACGAGAATATGTTCAGGAGTGTGAATTAAATGTAATAAGAAAAAAACTTGGAGATGCACAATTTGAAGAATATAAGAAATTGATAGAAAAAAGGTCTTCAGGTGCAGAATTCCAACAACCAGAGAGATTTAGACTTTATGAATTAGAAAAAATGCTAAGATAAATTAAGAAAAAACTAGAAGGAATATCAAAGTATTTGAATAAACAGGGTTCATACTATATAATTAATCTAGATAGGCTTATATTTTTTAATATAAGCCTGTAAATTTTTTTAGGAGAAGTTTTTATAATTATGAAAAATTTTGATATAGAAGCAAATAGTATAAAAGAAGAATTAATAGAGATAAGAAGAACTCTGCATCAATATCCAGAATTAGGATTTGAAGAAACTAATACATCTAAATTTATAAAAGAATTTTTAACTAAAGAAGGAATAGAGTTTAAAGAGTTTGCAGGTACGGGAGTATGTGGAATAATTAAAGGAACTAAAGAAGGAGTTAATGATAAGGTAATAGGATTAAGAGCGGATATAGATGGATTACCTATGCAAGACAAAAAAAGTTGTAGCTATGCATCAAAGATTAGTGGGAAAATGCATGCTTGTGGACATGATGGACATACAACTATTTTATTAGGTGCAGCAAAGCTATTAAATAAAAATAAAGATAAATTTAATGGAACTATAAAATTAATATTTGAGCCTGCAGAGGAAACTACTGGAGGAGCAAAAGTTATGATAGCAGAAGGTGTTTTAAAAGATCCTGCTGTTGATGTTATGTGTGGTTTGCATGTTGAAGAAATATTAGATGCAGGAATGATAATGGTTAGAAGAGGTACAGTAAATGCTGCATCTAATCCATTTACTATTACAATAAAGGGATCAGGTGGACATGGGGCTTACCCAGATACAGCGGTTGACCCAATAGTTATGGCAAGTCATGTTATTACTTCTCTGCAAAGTATCGTTAGCAGAGAAATAAAGCCTGTAAATCCTGCAGTTGTTACAATAGGTAGCATACATGGTGGAACAGCACAAAATATAATTCCTAGTGAGGTAAAGCTAGGTGGAATAATAAGAACTATGACAAATGAAGATAGAGAATTTGCTAAAAGAAGATTAAAAGAAATTGTAAATGGAATTTGTACAACTTTCAGAGGTAGTGCAGAAATTGAGATAGAAGAATCATATCCTTGTTTATATAATGATGATAATATGGTTGAAATACTAGAGACTTCTGCAAAAAATATTATAGGTTCTGAAAATGTTAAAGTACAAAAAAATCCTAAATTAGGAGTAGAAAGTTTTGCGTATTTTGCAAATGAAGTACCATCAGTATTTTATTTCCTGGGAATTAGAAATGAGAAAAAAGGAATAATACATCCAGCACATAATAGTTTATTTGATATAGACGAAGATGCATTGCCTATTGGAGTAGCAATTCAATGTGAAGTTGCTATAAATTATTTGACAACTTAAAAAAATAATATTAATCTAATAAAATGGGAAATTGTCAAAAGATGATGAATTTATAACTCTGACTTAAAGAAGAGTTGTTTCATAAATGAATCTCTAAATCTTCGATTTAGCAAGATGAATTTACAACTCTGATTTAAAGAGGAGTTGTTTCATATACATAATATAGGAGTTGATTTTTTGAAAATTGAAATAGGAACAAATGAGGCAGGGCAAAGACTAGATAAGTTTTTGAGAAAATATTTAAAGGATGTACCTTTAAGTGCTATTTTTAAAGCATTAAGAAAGGGTGACATAAGAGTAAATGGAGTTAAAAAGAAAGAAAATTATTCTTTAGAATTAGGCGATGTTATCGAAATAAGATACCTTCAAAGCAAACAAGAGAAAAAAGAAGATTCATTTATAAAAGTAAATTATAGTGGGCTTATGGTTACATATGAAGATGAAAATATATTAATAGTTGAAAAATGGCCTGGTGTTTTAGTTCATCCAGATCAAAAGGGTGCAGAGCCTTCACTTACGGATTATGTATTATCATATTTACATGGAAAAGGTGATTACTTACCAGAAAAGGAAAAGACATTTACTCCAGCACCGTGTAATAGATTAGATAGAAATACTTCTGGTGTTGTTATATTTGGAAAGAATTTTGAAGCATTAAGAACAATGAATGAAATGATAAGAGAAGGTAATGTAAAGAAGTATTATAATGCTTTAGTTAAAGGAAAAATAAGAGATGGAATATATAAAGGATATATTTCTAAAAATGAAAATGAAAATATATCAAAAGTTTTTGATGAGAAAAGACCTAACACAAAAGAAATTGCTATGGAAGTAAAGACAGTTCAAACTAATGGGGCATACTCATTACTTGAAATTGACCTTATTACAGGAAGAAGTCATCAAATAAGAGCTCATTTAACTCATTTAGGAAATCCTATAATAGGAGATTTTAAGTATGGAGATAGAAAGTTAAATTCATTCTTTGATAATAAATTCGGATTAAATTATCAGTTCCTTTATGCGTATAAACTTATATTTAAAGGAGCAGATGGGAAGTTAGAGTATTTAAAAAATAAAACCATTGCAGAAGCACTCCCACCAATGTTTAAAAAGATAAAGAAGGATGTATTTAAATTTAGTATATAGAACGTATAAAGGGGAATGTTATGGAAGAGAAGTCAGTGGGGCGTAGTTTTCTTATCTTATCTGTGGCTGGGATATTAGTAAAAATACTTTCAGCTGCATATATACCATTATTAAGAGCTATAATTGGTAAACAGGGAATAGGAATATATAATGCAAGTTATAGTTATTTTGTGTTTATATTAGCCATTACAAGCTTAGGTGCTCAGCCAGCTGTTGCAAAAGTTGTATCAGAATTAAGGGCATTAGGACATGAAGAAGATGCATTAAGGGCTATGAAATTGGCAAGAAGGTATTTAGCTATAATTGGAGCAATAATTACAATTGGGTTTATAGTACTTATAGAACCGATTGCAAGACTAACCAAATGGGATAATGTAACTTTGTCATTAATGTTTCTAGCTCCAACAGTATTTTTTAGTTGTATATTAGCTACATATAGAGGCTATCTTCAAGGAATTGAAGAAATGAAAACTCTAGCTATATCACAAGTTGTAGAACAAATTGTAAATGTAGTACTAAGTTTAATTTTTGCAGTTATTTTTATCAATATAAGTATTGAATGGGGAAGTGCAGGGGGAACTGTTGGTACTACTATAGGTGCGGTTGTAGCACTTATATTTATACTTGTAGTTTATGATAGAAAAAGATTTTCAGAAAAGGCAGAAGAGGAAAATAAAGCTGAAAAACATATTAGTGATAGAAAAATTCTAAAAAAGCTTATTAATTATGGAGTTCCTATTATATTAGTTGCTGCTCTACAAAATTCTAGTGGAATGATAGACACTATTAATGTAAAGGGAAGACTTCTTTTTGCTGGATTTGTTGATAGTAAGGCAGAAGAGTTGTTTGGAATTTTAGGTTGTTATAATACCTTATTATATGTTCCATTATCAATTGTTACAGCTTTAAGTGCAGCTGTTTTTCCGAAAATAATTCAAGCTTTTACAATGAAAAAGAAAAAAGAGTTAAAATCACAAATAGCATATAGCTTTAGATTAACATATTTAATTACAATTCCAGCAGCTATTGGATTATCTATGCTAAGTAAAGAAGTATATATAATGATTTATGGAAGTACAGAAGGATATCAATTATTAATGTATGGATCAGTTGTGTTAATTTTAATGGCACTTTCTGCTATTCAAAATACAATTCTTCAAGGAATAAATAAACTATATTTAGTATTAAGTACAGCTTTCTTAAGTATTATAATAAAATTTGTTATTAATTATATATTAGTTGGAATGAAAGATGTTAATATATTAGGGGCAGTTTTTGCAAGCTTCTTTGCATTCCTTGTTCCTGTTATAATAAATCATATTAGATTAAGAAAAATATTTAAAATGAGAATTCCTATAATTAAATTAGGTATTATTCCTTTCATGGCATCTTGTGTTATGGCTTTAAGTATTTATTTATGTAGAATTCCTATTAATAGAATAATGAATATACTTGAAGGTGGAAGACTTTTAACTAGTTTAGTTACAATGATATTAATAGCTATTGGTGGTACTGTATATTTTATTACTATGATTTTATTAGGTGGAATAAAGAAGAAGGATTTAGATATGATTTCACCAAGATTGTTTACTTTATTACCAAGATTTTTAAGAAAAAATATGTAAAATAAAATTATAAAAGATTCATTATCTTATTATAGACAATGAATCTTTTTTTATTAAAAATTAATTTTATTTAGTCTTCTTCAAGTCCGAATCTGCTGAGATAAGCAAAAATGCAAAATGTTAAAACTATTACTATAATATTTTTACTTATAAATAATCCGTCTAGAAGTCTAGTAGTAAATAAATTAAGCATCAAGTAAACTAGTATTCCTGTAAGTATGAAAATAATTATATTAAATAAAGATAAATTTAATTCAATATGTTTATTTACTTCGTGTAAATTTATTATTAATCCTAAAGTTGAAGTAACAAATATAGTTATAACGTAAGAAAAAATATTTATACTAGGAATAGCTGTAAAAACATAAAGGCAGACTATTTCAGCAATAGAAACAATTATAGAGTTTCTCAAAATAATACTTTGTCTATTAAGACCATTTAAAATACCAAACATAGTATTCGATACAAAGAAAATAGGTGCTGATAAAGAAGCAAGTCTAATGTATAATCCTAAATCATCTCTTTTATAGAACATCTGTCCTAGAGATTCCGGAATAAGTTGGCATATAACAGTTGTAGCCATTCCTAATAAAAAGGCAATTTTTAATACAGTTTTAATTCTAACGGAAGCATTGTAATAATCAGAATTACTTATGCTTTGAGATAAGTCTGGAACTAATAATGTATTTATAGAGTTTACAACTATAAGAGGAAATGTAACTATAGTTAATGCCATACCATTAAATCTTCCAATTAAGTTTAGTGCAGAGCTATAATCTAAACCTGAAGCTACAAGTTGTCTAGGTACAATCAAAGTTGAAATTGTAGAAAATGCATTTCCAAGAAATCCATTTAAGCAAAGTGGTAATGAAATTATTAATACATTAAATAGAAGCTGAGCTTTACTTTCAGGTTTTTCATAGCTAGGAGGTATGCGATTTACTGTATATCTATAGTAACCATAAAGTAAAAGCAAGCTTTGAAGCTCTCCTAAAGCTAATGAAACATATGCTAAAGTTACAATTGATGCTAAAGTTTTTGCGTGAAAAATCCATATTAATAAGGTTATTGTTATTATTCTCATGGCTTTTTCAGAAATATCTATAACTGCAGGAACCTTTATTTTAGAAGATCCATAAAAAAATCCCTTTAAAATATTAGAAAGTGCTATAAAAACCATTGCTGGACAAGTTACCTTTATGGCATTTATAGTTCTTGGATCTTTAATTCCATATTGACTTATGTATGGAGCTAGAAAAAAGACTATCAGGCCTATAGCTATTGCCCAAATTATATTAAAAAAAGCGACAGAACGAATAGTTTTAAATAAATTATTGTATTCACCCTTTGATTCATATATAGCAGCACGTTGAGATATAGCGGCGATTATTCCAGCTGTCATTAAACAAATAAAGAGATTATATATAGGCATTACTAAGCCATAAAGAGCTACACCTTCCGGGCCTGCAATATCTGCTAAGTAAATTGAAAAAATAAAGCCTAAAATTCCAGTTGCAATATTTGATGCTGTAAGGAAAAATGAGTTTTTAAAAAAATTATCTTGTCCCAAAATAATTTGCCTCCTTAAGTAAAGTTTATAAGCCTACAGTAAAAAATAGCTCTATAAAGTCAAAATATAAATAAAGATAGTACTGCAGTTTTATAAAGTATAGAGCTATTTAGATGTTAGATTTTAAAATTAATTACAATATATGTTTATTAAAGCTAAGAGCTAAGTACATTAATACTTATTCGGTAAAATAAGATAATATGATATAACTAGCTATTATTTAAATATTAAGTAATATTTTATTATGCAGAAAATATAAATAAAAATATAAAGGAGGGGGAGGATTTATGAAGAGGTTTTTAAAGTTTTTAGTTTTTTCAATAGTTATTGTAACTTTATCATTTGGAATTTATAAAATTAGTAATAGGTATGACTTGAATCTTATTTATAAAAATGTGGATTGGTCAATAAATACAAAGGCTTTGGAAGGAGCAGTCTCTTTTGATTTCGATAAAGAAAATAATTTATACATAGCATTTAAAGATACTATAAAGATGGTAAATGAGGATAATAAAGAAGATATTTTACTGTATGATAAAGAGTTAAATATATATGATATAGCATGTTATAATAATGATATTATAATAGCAACTGACAATAGAGTATTACTATATGACGCAAATAAGAAAAATTATATAGAGTTAATTAATAATCTGCCTAACAATGGCTTAAATTACAAAACAAACATTATTTTAAATAATGACTATTTATATATAAGCATAGGATCTAATACCAATTCTGGAGTTGTGGATGAAAATAATAAAAATGAAGATAAGGCATCTTTTGAATGGGAAGCAACAGGTATAGGATATAATAATAATTATGGATTTATTCCTTTTGGAACAATGTGTGAGGAAGGCCAGAAAATTAAAGAAAATATTATAAGCAATGCAAGTATCTTGAGATATGATTTAAATACTAAAGAATTTGTAACTTATGCTACAGGCATTAGGAATGTTGAAGGTTTAGCTATTGATAGTCTAGGAAAGTTAACTGCTATAATTGGGGGCATGGAAGATTGTGGAGTTAGGGCGGTTAAGGATGATGTAGATTATATATATGATATAAAAGAAAAATCTTGGTATGGATGGCCAGATTTTAGCGGTGGAGATCCTATTACATCTCCAAGATTTTCTGATGGAAGCAATAAACTTTCATTTGTTATAAATAATCACCCAACAGAAGTTACATTAGGGCCTAGATATCAACATGATAAAGTATCATCACTAAGTGGATTAACTATTGATTATGAGGGAAAGTGTTTTCCAAAAGATACAGTAATATTTGCAGATAATATAGATAATTATATCTATGTTTTAACAGAAAATAATACATCTAGAGCTATAGTTGCATTAGATAAGGAAAGTCATGTAGAGAAAATAAAATATAATAATGCAAATATATATATATTAGATAGTAAGGGTGGATGTTTATATAAGATAGGTGGAGTATTGAATAAAAATATATTTAATCTCCCAAATGTAATTTGGATATTCATTATAGTTTTTGTAATAGCAATAATATTAGCTTTAATATATAAGAGTAAACAAAAAAATAAAGTTAAATAAGAGTAAAAAATATTTTGGGAGTAATCTCAAAATATTTTTTGCATTAATATATATAAATGATGTAATATACATGTGGAAGAAGAAAATACTACAAAACCGAAATACATAATAAAAAATATGAATTTATAAAAATAATTTACATAATTATATAAATATAATAGTAAAATTTATTAATAGTAAAAATGGGGAGTGGTGTTTATGGGGAAAACAATTATATTAAATTTAAGTGACATAAAGTTAACAGGAGATGTATTAGATGTAGGGGAAAGCTATGGAGTAATATATAATATTTCTAAGGATGCTATAGATGAGGTGTCTGTTGATTTGCTAGAAGGGTCTATTGATGAAAATACTCATGGGGGATATGACACTTGCACAGTATTCTTTTATTTAAGTAGCATGTGGAGAGATGCTAATAAAATTAATTTGATTAAAGAAGCTAGTAAATTAGTTAAAGTTGGTGGAGAAATATATATATGGGATATAAATAAGGAAATTGGAGAAGTGTTTAATAATAAGGTTGTGGCAGTTTTACCATCTGGAAAAACGAAGGAATTTGAGTTTAAAAATTTAAACCCTATTTCTAAATCAAATATAGATGATACAAAAAGGATGTTGGGTGATATATATACAATAAAAGAAGAAAAAGTTTGGGAAGATATTTTTTTTGTAAAAGGAGAAAAAATAAAATAGTTAAACGAAGGAAAGGAAGAAAAGGATGAAGGTATTATTAACAGCTATAAACTCAAAGTTTGTTCATAGCAATTTAGCAGTTAGGTATTTAAAGGCATTTACGGAGGATATGGATTACGAATGTAAAATAAGAGAATTCTCTATAAATGATAGAGATGAAAAAATATTAGAAGAAATAATAAAGGAAAAAGCAGATGTAATAGCTTTTTCAACATATATTTGGAATATAGAAATAGTAAAGAGACTATCAAATTTAATAAAATTAGTAGATAAAAATATAAAGATTGTTTATGGTGGACCAGAGGTATCTTATGATAGCTTAAATATATTAAAGGAACTTCCTGGAGATTATGTGATTCAAGGAGAAGGGGAAAAAACTTATAGGGAATTTATCGAATACTTATTAGGATATAGAAGTATTACGGATATAAGAGGATTGTATTTTAAAGAAAATGATGAGGTTATAAGTAATGGAAATAGACCATTAATGAATATGGAAGAAATAGTATTTCCGTATAAAGAAGATGAAAATTTAGATAATAAAATAGTATATTATGAAGCTTCTAGAGGGTGTCCTTTTAATTGTAAATATTGTCTTTCATCTACTACACATGGTGTGAGATTCTTAAACGTAGATAGAGTAAAGAAAGAATTACAATATTTTATAGATAAAAAGGTTAGGTTAGTTAAGTTTGTTGATAGGACCTTTAATTGTAATTTTAAATTTTCTATGGCGATATGGGAGTTTTTAATTAATGCTGAAACTAATACACAATTCCACTTTGAGATCTCTGCAGATATATTAAAACCACAAGAATTAGAACTATTAAGAAAGGCTCCGAAGGATAGATTCCAGTTTGAAGTAGGAGTACAAACAACTAATGATGATGTATTAAATAGAATTAATAGATTTGTGAATTTTAGTGATATAAAAGAAAAAGTAGTTGAGTTGCTTGAAATTAAAAATATTAAACAACATCTTGATTTAATTGCAGGATTACCAGGAGAAGATATAACATCATTTAAAAAGTCATTTAATGATGTTTATAGCATAGGACCAGAAGAGATACAGTTAGGATTTTTAAAGCTACTTAGAGGATCATCCATGAGAGAAGAAGCCGAAGAATATGGAATGAAGTATTCACCATATCCGCCATATGAAATATTACAAACAAAAGATATATCTTACGATGAGCTTTTAGTATTAAAGAAAGTAGAAAGTATGGTTGATAAATATTATAACTCTCAAAAATTTAATAATATAATAAAATTTTTAATTACTAGTTTTGATACACCTTATGATTTTTATTTAGAATTAGGGAACTACTTTGATAAAAAAGGGTATTTTGATAGAAATATAGGTAATAGTGAATATTATAAAGTATTTTTAGATTTCAATATGGATATAACAAAGTTAGATAGTGAAGTGTTACGTGACATAATAAAATATGACTATTTAATATTCAACAAAAGAAGAGGTATGCCAGAATTTTTAGGAAGAGGATTAGAAAAATGGCAGGAAAATGAAATAAAGGATCTTCTTAGAGATGAGTATTCATTTAGAGAAAATTATATTGAAAGTTTTATTATAAATATAAATGATTTTGTAAAAAATAATTATGTAAACAAGGAAAAAGTATATTTCTTATGTTCATATGATGGAAAAATGGAGGATATAACTAGTAAAGTGAAAGGTATTTAACATATTTAACATTATGAAAATATTGTTAAAAAAATATATGAAGTTTTATAAAATAGATAATTGTTATAAAGTTAAAATGTTGTTTAGGGAATCTTAACAAAAAAAAGTTGAAAAATTGTAAAAACAGTGTATAATTATAAAAGAGATAAAAAGTAATTAATACTATATAAAGTATTAATATTTATATTATCCAAGTTGTATATAGTAAAGGTGGTGAGACTTTGGCATTAGAGGCAATTAATGAGATAAAAGAAGCTGAGAAAAAAGCAGAAGCGATAATTTCTGAAGCTAAACAAAATGCAAAAGAAATTGTTAGCAATGCAACTAAAGAAGCAGAGGTTAAATATGACCAAATAATAAACAATGCTAAAATAAAAGCTAATGATTTATTAAATGCAGCTTTAGAAGAAGGAAATAGCAATGCAGAACCTATCTTAAAAGTAGGAGAAAAAGACATAGAAGCTATACGTAATATGTCTCAAGAAGTAAAAGATAATGCTATTAATATAGTTGTTGAGAGGATAGTGAAGATTCATGGCAATAGTTAAGATGAACAAATTCACTTTGCTAACCTTTGAATCAAAGAAAGAAGAGCTTCTTCGTAGCCTTCAAGGCTTTTCTAATGTAGAGTTTATAAATCTACAAGATGAAAACATATTAGAAGCTAATGAGGAGCTACAATCTCTTTCAAAGGATTCTATAGATTCAAATATAGCAAAGTATGAAGAAGATTTATCAAAGGCTAAAATGACTCTAGACTTTTTAACTAGCTATATGCCTAAAAAGTCAGGATTAAAAGCATTAGAGGATGACAAGGAAAACTTAACTATTGATGAATTAGAAAAAGCGGTTAAGAATATTAACTGGAATGAAATTTATGCTAAAGTTAAGGAAAAGGAAGATGAGCTTCATAGCATAGAAAGCAAGATTACTAAGCTAGAAGGCGAAATTGAAGTTTTAACTCCATGGCAGGCCTTAGATATTTCTTTTGAAGCTCTAAATGAGCTAAATATGGTATCAACTTTTGTAGGGAGTATTTCAAAACAATATGAAGAACAACTTACTAAAAGTTTAGATGCTGAATATGTTGAAATTATCTCTAGAGGTAATAATGACATAAATGTTGTAGTTGTGGCTTTAAAAGAAAGACATGACGAAGTACTAAACCTTTTAAGAGGATTTGGATTTAGTTCATTTAAATCAGAGTATAATGAAATACCACAAGTGGTAATAACAAATCATGCTCATGAAATTGAAGAATTAAAATCAAAGATTTTCTTTGTTAAAGAAGAAGTAGCTTCTTTTGAAGAAGACTATAAGAAAATGAAGTTGGTTTATGATTATCTTACAAACGCAGTTTTAAGATATAAAGCTTCAAATAATTTCTTAAGAACTACTAATACTGTTGCAATTCAAGGATGGTGTGAAGTAGAGAAAAACGAAGAATTACAAAAAATATGTAAAAAAGTATTAAATGATGATTATTATATATCATTTGAAGAGGTAAAAGAAGATGAAGTTGAGGCAGTTCCAGTAAAGTTAAAAAATGGATTACTTAACAAAACATTCGAATCTGTTACTGAAATGTATAGTTTGCCAAAATATAACGAAGTGGATCCTACACCATTATTAGTGCCATTCTACTTAATATTCTTTGGGATGATGGTTGCTGACGTTGGATATGGATTAGTAATGTTAATTGGTGCATTCTGTGCAATGAAATTCTTAAAATTAAATAAGAAAAATGAAGACTTTGCTAGATTCTTCTTATTCTTAAGTATACCAACAATCGTTATAGGATTGATTTACGGATCATTCTTTGGTGATGCAGTTAAGATACCAGGACTTATAAATCCAACAGAAGATGTTAATACTCTTCTAGTTGCATCAATAGTATTTGGGGTTATTCAAATATTCTTTGGTTTATGTGTAAAAGCATATACACTTATAAAGTCAGGGAAACCTAAAGATGCATTTTATGATGTTGGTTCATGGTTAATTACTTTAATATCTATTGGAGTATTAGCAGGATCTATAGCGTTAAAATGGCCACCAATGTTCAAGTATATTGCAATAGCAGCTATGATATTTGGTATGCTTGTAATAGTATTAACAGGTGGTAGAGAAGAAAAGACAAAGGGAGCTCAAATAGGGCAAGGGTTATATGCTTTATATGGAATAACAAGTTATATTGGTGACTTAGTTTCATATACAAGACTTATGGCATTAGGATTATCAGGTGGATGTATTGCAGGAGCATTAAACTTATTAATGAAGTCTTTAACTGGTCCAGCAATAATATTATTACCTTTCGTATTCGTAGCAGCTCATGTGTTTAACTTATTATTAGGTTTACTTGGAGCATACGTTCATACAGCAAGATTACAATACGTAGAATATTTCTCAAAATTCTATGAAGGTGGAGGAAAAGCATTTACTCCATTCAAAGCATCAGAAAAATATATGAATTTAAAGGAAAATTAGGAGGATTTTAAAATGAATACATGGATACAATTTTTTATGGAAAATAACGGTGGTTTAATATTCGCAGCTTTAGGTGTTGCATTAGCAGTTGGTTTATCAGGTATAGGTTCAGCTAAGGGTGTTGGACTAGTTGGGGAAGCAGCTTCAGGATTAGTTACAGAAGAACCAGAAAAGTTCGGTAAAGCGTTAGTATTAGAATTATTACCAGGTACTCAAGGTTTATATGGTTTCGTTGTTGGTTTCGTTGCTTACACTAAGATGTCTTCAGGAATGTCTTTAGAACAAGGTTTATACTTAATCGGTGCTTGTTTACCAATCGCTTTAGCAGGTTTATTCTCAGGTATAGCTCAAGGTAGAGTTGCTGCTTCTGGTATCCAAATATTAGCTAAAAGACCAGAACACAATACTAAGGGAATCATCTTATCAGCGATGGTTGAAACTTATGCATTATTAGGATTCGTTATATCATTCATGCTAGTAAGTATGGCAATGTAATTTTACACGGCAATATAAGATTAGCGTCAATATAAGATTGGAGATATAAATTATGTCAAATGTAAAGAATATGACTTCTAAAATCCTAAAGGATGCAGAAGCTGGAAAGGAAAATATCTTAGCTACTGCTGAAGAAGAAAAGAACAAAATTCTTTCTAAAAAAGTAAGCAGTGCAAATGAAATTGCTAAGGAAATTTTAGAAAAGGCTGAAGTTGAAGCAAAGTCTAAAAAGGAAAGAGTAATTTCTAGCGCTAAATTAAAAGTTAGAAATAACAAATTAGCTGCTAAGCAAGAAATTATAGATGAAGTTTTTGAAAAAAGTATAGATAAGTTAACAAAGTTATCTAAAGAAGATTTCTTAAACTTTGTAAAGAATACAATTTCTTCAATGAACTTAAGTGGTAAGCAAACTTTAATCTTAAATGAAGAGGGATTAAAAATTGTTGATGCAGCTTTCATTGATGAATTAAATAAAAACGTAGATGCACAAATAACTTTAGGTGAAACAGCTGGAAACTTTAAAGGTGGTTTCATCTTAGAAAATAACGGCATAGAAATAAATAGCACTTATGAAGCTTTAGTAAGCTCATTAAGAGATGAGTTAGAGTTTGAAGTGGCAAAGGTGTTATTTAATTAAGGAGGGGTAGTATGGATGTAATGCAATTTACTCAAGCTCTTTCAAGAATTTGGGTATTGGAAACAAGACTCCTTGATAAGGCCAAAGTAGAGAGAATGCTAGAAGCTAATTCTGCTGATGAGGTTTTAAAAATACTTGGGGAAACTGAGTATGCAAATATAATGGGTAATGTTAAAAGAGCAAGTGATTATGAGGAAATTCTAAGCACAGAGCTTAAAAGAGTTTATAAATTAGTTTATGAACTATGCCCAGTAAAAGAAATCGTAGATCTAATGAGCATTAAATATAAATACCATAATATAAAGGTATTATTAAAAGGAAAATTCTTAGGAAAAGATTTTTCTAATATGTTAATAGATTTAGGAAAAGAAGATTTAAGTGATTTAAAGAGAAAAATTGATACAGATAATTTCAGAGACTTAAAAGGAAATGTTGAAAAGGCGGTTCAAGAAGTAATAGCTGATTTTGAAGCAAATAAAGATCCTCAAAATATCGATATTATTGTAGATAAATATATGTTTAAAGAGTTAGTAGAAATAAAAAAATCTTTAAACTACAAATTTACAGATAAGCTTGTAAATGCTATTATTGATGCTACAAATATTAGAACTTTACTAAGAATTAAAAAGCAAGGTAAAGGAAGAGAGTTTGCTTCAGAAGTTTTAGTTAGTGGTGGATCTATAAGCAAAGATACTTTAGTGTCTATACTAAATGAAACACCAGAAAATATTATTTCAAAATTAAGCACAAGTGTATATTCTGATTTAATAAAAGAAGGTGTTGAAGGGTACATAGCTACAAATTCAGCAAATCTTTTAGAAAAATTAAGTGATAATTATATTATGGATCTTATGAAAAGTGGAAAGCTTGTAACATTTGGACCAGAAAGAATATTATCATATATTTACGCTAAAGAAACAGAAATTAAAATAATAAGAATCATTATGGTAGGTAAGCTTAATAATATTGCTGAGGAAGTAATCAGAGAAAGGCTGCGTGATATTTATGTATAAGAAAATCGGTGTAGTTGGTGATAAAGACTCAGTTTTAGCATTCAAAGCTATTGGAATAGATGTATTTCCAGTTGTAGAAGCTGATGAAGCTAGAGTTGCTGTTGATAGAATGGCTATGAATGGATACGCAGTTATCTTCATAACAGAACAAGTAGCAGTAACAATAGAAGAAACAATTGAACGTTACAACAAGCAAATGCTTCCTGCTGTAATATTAATTCCAAGTAACCAAGGAACTTTAAATATAGGTTCAAAGAGAATTAGTGATAGCGTAGAAAAAGCTGTTGGTGTCAATATTTTATAGGAAGGCAGGTTAGAGATTTGAAGACCGGAAAAATAATCAAGGTTGCAGGTCCTTTAGTTGTTGCTGAAGGAATGGACGAAGCAAATATATTAGATATGGTTAAGGTTGGAGAAAAAGGTCTTATCGGAGAAATTATCGAAATGAGAGGCGATAAGGCATCTATCCAAGTTTACGAAGAAACTACAGGAATAGGGCCAGGGGACCCAGTTGTTACAACAGGTGAACCTTTAAGTATTGAACTTGGACCAGGACTTATAGAGTCAATGTTCGATGGAATACAAAGACCACTAGATGCATTTGAAAAAGTAGCTCAATCACCATTTTTAACAAAAGGGATTTCAGTTACTTCACTAAATAGAGAAAGAGTTTGGACTTTCAATCCTATAGTTAAAGTGGGAGACAAAGTTGAAGCTGGTGATGTAATAGGAACAGTTCAAGAAACTGCAGTTGTATTACACAAAATAATGGTTCCTTATGGAATAGAAGGTACTATTAAGGAGATTAAATCTGGAGATTTTACAGTTGTAGACACAGTTTGTGTTGTTGAAACTGCTAAAGGTGACAGAGAAGTTCAAATGATGCAAAAATGGCCTGCAAGAAAAGGTAGACCTTATGCACAAAAATTAAAACCAGAAGCTCCAATGACTACAGGTCAAAGAGTTATAGATACATTCTTCCCAGTAGCTAAAGGTGGAGCTGCTGCAGTACCAGGTCCTTTCGGAGCAGGTAAGACAGTTGTTCAACACCAAATTGCAAAATGGGGAGATGCTGAAATAGTTGTTTACGTTGGATGCGGTGAGCGTGGTAACGAGATGACAGACGTTCTTAATGAGTTCCCAGAATTAAAAGACCCTAAAACTGGAGAATCTCTAATGAAGAGAACAGTTCTTATAGCTAATACTTCAAACATGCCAGTTGCTGCCAGAGAAGCTTGTATATATACAGGTATCACAATTGCTGAATACTTCAGAGATATGGGATACTCAGTATCAATCATGGCTGACTCTACATCAAGATGGGCAGAAGCATTAAGAGAAATGTCTGGTAGACTTGAAGAAATGCCAGGAGACGAAGGTTATCCAGCATACTTAGGATCTAGACTTTCTGATTACTATGAAAGAGCTGGTAAAGTTGTTTGTTTAGGTAAAGATGGAAGACAAGGTGCTGTTACTGCAATCGGTGCGGTTTCACCTCCAGGGGGAGACCTTTCTGAACCAGTTACTCAATCAACACTTAGAATAGTTAAAGTTTTCTGGGGATTAGATGCTCAACTTGCATATAAGAGACACTTCCCAGCTATAAACTGGATTAACTCATATTCATTATATGCTGATACTGTTGATGGTTACTTAAATGAAACAGTTGCTGCAGATTGGTCTACATTAAGACAAGAAGCAATGACTTTACTTCAAGAAGAATCAGGTTTACAAGAAATCGTAAGCTTAGTTGGTATTGATGCATTATCAGAAAAAGATAGATTAAAATTAGAAGTTGCTAAGTCTATAAGAGAAGACTATTTACAACAAAATGGTTTCCACGAAATAGATACTTATACTTCATTAGATAAACAATACAAAATGTTAAAGCTTGTATTATTATTCAGAAAAGAAGCAGAAAGAGCTTTAGATGCAGGAGTTTACTTAGATAAGATCTTAGGATTAGAAGTAAGAGATAAAATTGCAAGAAGTAAATATATCCATGAAGATGAAATATCTAAGATGGATGATATTGCTGCTGAATTAAGAGCTGACATTGATACTTTAATCAACGAAGGAGGGGTTCTTAATGCTTAAGGAATACAGAACAGTAACAGAAGTTGTTGGTCCTTTAATGGTTGTTGAAGGAGTTAGCGGCGTTAAGTACGATGAACTAGTTGAAGTTGAAATACAAACTGGTGAATTAAGAAGAGGTAAAGTTCTAGAAGTTAATGGATCAAAAGCTATGGTTCAATTATTTGAAGGTTCTACAGGTATTAACTTAAAAGGAACTAAGGCTAAATTCTTAGGAAAGCCACTTCAATTAGGTGTATCAGAAGATATGCTAGGAAGAGTATTTGATGGAATGGGTCATCCAATTGACAATGGTCCCAAAATAATACCAGAAAAGCAATTAGATATAAATGGGGAAGCAATTAACCCAGTATCAAGAAACTTCCCATCAGAATTTATACAAACAGGTATATCTGCAATTGATGGATTAAATACACTTGTTAGAGGACAAAAATTACCAGTTTTCTCTGGTTCAGGTCTTCCACATGCACAATTAGCTGCACAAATTGCAAGACAAGCGACTGTTTTAAATTCAGATGCTAACTTTGCTGTTGTATTTGCTGCTATAGGTATTACATTCGAAGAATCTCAATTCTTCGTTGATGAATTTAAGAAGACTGGTGCTATAGATAATGCTGTATTATTTATGAACCTTGCTTCTGACCCAGCTATCGAAAGAATAGCTACTCCAAGAATGGCATTAACTGCTGCTGAGTTCTTAGCATACGAGAAGGATATGCATGTTCTTGTTATTATGACAGATATCACTAACTATGCTGAAGCTTTAAGAGAAGTTTCTGCTGCTAGAAAGGAAGTTCCAGGTAGAAGAGGTTACCCAGGTTACCTATATACTGACCTTTCTACATTATACGAAAGAGCAGGTAGAATTAATGGTAGAGGTGGTTCAATCACTCAAATTCCAATATTAACAATGCCTGAAGATGATAAGACACATCCAATTCCAGACTTAACTGGATATATTACAGAGGGACAAATAATCCTTTCAAGAGAATTATACAAGAAGGGAATTATGCCTCCAATAGATGTATTACCATCACTTTCAAGACTTAAGGATAAGGGTATCGGTAAGGGTAAGACTAGAGAAGACCATGCTGATACAATGAACCAATTATTCTCAGCTTATGCACAAGGTAAGCAAGCTAAAGAATTATCAGCAATCTTAGGTGAATCTGCATTATCAGATACTGATAAGAAGTTCGCTAAATTTGCTGAAGCATTTGAAGAACAATATGTTTCTCAAGGATTTGAAGCAAATAGATCAATTGAAGAAACTTTAAATTTAGGTTGGAAATTACTTAAGATTCTTCCTAAGACAGAGCTTAAGAGAATCAGAGATGAATATCTTGAAAAGTATATGCCAAAGGGAGATGAAGAGTAGAATATGGCAAAGTTAAATGTCAATCCTACTAGAATGGAGCTATCTAAGCTGAAGAAGAGATTAACTACTGCAGCTAGAGGACATAAGCTTCTTAAAGATAAACAAGACGAATTAATGAGACAATTCATTAACCTTGTTAAATATAATAATGAATTAAGAAAGTCAGTAGAAGCTGAACTTGAAGGTTCATTTAAAGATTTCGTTATGGCAAGTGCTGTAATGAGTTCAGAATTCTTAGAAGAAGCAGTTGCTTATCCTAAAGATAGTGTATCTGTTGAAGTAGGAACAAAAAACATAATGAGTGTTAATGTTCCACAAATGAAATTCCACAGACAATTACAAGATAGTGAAGGAAGCATTTATCCATATGGTTTTGCAAATACATCTTCTGAATTAGATGATGCTATAGGAAAGCTTGAATCTATACTTCCAAAGCTTCTTGAATTAGCTGAAGTTGAAAAATCAACTCAGTTAATGGCTGATGAAATTGAAAAGACAAGAAGAAGAGTTAATGCTCTTGAATACATGACTATTCCTCAATTAGAAGAGACTATTAAGTTTATAAGAATGAAACTTGATGAAAATGAAAGAGGAGCCCTTACTAGATTAATGAAAGTTAAGGACATGATCAACTCAAGAGCAGAAGCTTAATTTACACATTATCACATAAAAGAGGAGCTGTTATAAAACGGCTCCTTTATTATTATGAGGTATTAAAATAAATAGATGAAGTTTGAAATTTTTCCAAATGTAATATTATTTATTATATATTTGATAATAAACTCAATTAATAGTATAATGCTAATATAATACATAATATTGCATATTGTGATAAGTTTTAAGGAGAATGTTAATGAAATTTTTACTAGCGACAATAATAGCTTTTTTAACAGTATTTATTTTGACACCAATACTTATGAAATTAGCTTTTAGATATAATTTTACTGATAAACCAACTAAAAGAAAAATTCATAAAGGAGCAACTCCACTTTGTGGAGGAATTGCCATGTTTATTGGATTTTTTATAGCATATTTTATTGCTTTTCACAATTATAACTTTGATGAGAAGTATGGAATATTCATTGGATCATTATTGATTCTTTTAATTGGAATAGTAGATGATTATTATAAAAGTATAGGTAAAGAATTTGGTATTATTCCTAGACTTATAGTTCAACTTTTAGCAGCAGTAATAGTATTTAAATCAGGAATTGCATTTGAAGGTTTTACAAATCCTTTTACAGATAAATACATAACGTTATCACCAATAGTTCAATTTGTACTTACTATAACATGGATTTTTGGTGTAACAACTGTAATTAATTGGTCTGATGGAATGGATGGTCTAGCAGGAGGATTATCTTTTATTTCAGCAATGACTTTTGCAGCAACGGCTATAATATTAGGGCAACCTCCATCATTATTATTTTCATTAATAACAGCAGGAGTTGTATTAGCCTTTCTATTTTATAATAGATATCCGGCAAAAGTATTTATGGGAGATTCGGGAGCTAATTTCTTAGGATTTATTTTAAGTATTATAGCTTTAGATGGAGCGTTTAAAGGGGCTACTATATTAAGTTTAATGATACCGATATTAGCTTTAGCTGTTCCTATATTCGATAATATATTTGTAATATTTAAGAGATTTTCAGAGGGAAAACCTATATATCAGGCAGACAGAAGTCAGATTCATTATAGGCTTCAAGAAAAGGGACTTAATACTAATCAAATAGTAACATTTATAAGTATAATAAGTTTAACATGTAGTGTTATTTCTATATTAATTTTACTAATAAAATTTTAATGGAAGAAAAAAACAAATAAGTATTTACAAATTAAGAAAAATTTTGTATAATTTAATAAAATCTTATCAAGAGTGGTGGAGGGACTGGCCCGTTGAAACCCAGCAACCTATTAACAGTTACTAGTTAGAAGGTTAATAGCGAGTAGTTAAATTAAAAGAAATTATTTAGAATTTCATAATTAACTACTACCTAAAAACCAAAAACTATTAACTATATTAATGTGGTGCTAATTCCAACAGCTTAAAGCTGATAGATAAGGGTATTTTTATAGGCAAAGTGTTTTTTAACCTAAGGGAAATATCCTTTAGGTTTTTTTTATTTGGTAAAAAAGAATAAGTAATTTAAAAAAGAATAAAAATTTATTATGGGGACTTACTTGTTAGTACAAACTACTAACTAATTTAAAGGGGGCTTTTTTATGAAAATTAATGAATTATTTAACAACAAGGAACTGGTATTTTCTTTTGAAATATTTCCACCAAAGATTACATCACCAATTAGTACTGTTTATAAAACCTTAGAGGAATTAAAGGATTTAAAGCCAGACTTTATTAGTGTAACTTATGGGGCCGGTGGGAGTTTAACTAATAATAGAACAACGGAACTCTCCTCATTGGTAAAAGAAAAGTATGGAGTAGAATCAGTTGCACATTTAACATGTATATCATCTACTAAAGATGAAATAGATATTATATTAGATGATTTAAAGAGTCAGGGAATAGAAAATATATTAGCTTTAAGAGGTGATATTCCAGTTGGACAGGATCCTAAAGGGGAATTTAATTATGCATATGAGCTTATATCTCATATAAAGCAAAGAGGAGATTTTAACATACTTGGAGCATGTTATCCAGAAGGGCATGTTAGGGGAAGAGATTTAAAAGAAGATATGATGCACTTAAAATTAAAAGAAGAAATGGGGGCTACTCATTTTATTTCTCAACTATTTTTTGATAATAATTATTTTTATCATATGTTAGAAGAAAAAGATAAATTAGGAATGAAATCACCAATTCAAGCGGGTATTATGCCAGTAGTAAATAAGAATCAAATAGAAAGAATATCAACTTTGTGTGGAGCACATATACCTGAAAAGTTTATTAAAATCATGAATAAATATGAACATGATAAAGATGCATTAAGAGAAGCTGGTATTGCATATGCAGTTGAACAAATAGTAGATTTGGTTTCTAGCGGAGTAGATGGAATTCATTTATACACTATGAATAATCCATATGTAGCAAGAAGAATACATGATAATATAAATACAATTATAAATTCAATTAATAATAGAAAAGTTGTTTAAATTTAGGAGGGTAAATATGAAGAAAGTAGAGAGTTTTGAATTAGATCATAGAAAGGTAAAAGCACCATATATAAGAAAATGTTGTTTGATAAATGGTCCTAAAGGAGATTATGTAACTAAGTTTGATATCAGATTTTTACAACCTAATAAAGAAGCTTTTGGAACTGCAGCAATGCATGGATTAGAACATTTATTAGCATATAAACTTAGAGATACTCTAGATGGAATAATTGATTTATCTCCAATGGGATGTAGAACAGGATTTTATTTAAGTATTTTTGGAGATAGAGATGCTAGTGAAATTAAAGTTGCAGTAGAAAATTCTTTAAGTGAAATTTTAAAAGCAACAGAGATTCCTGCTGCTAATGATATACAATGTGGAAATTATAGGGATTTATCATTGTTTGGTGCTAAAGAGTATGCTAAAGAGGTATTAGAGAGGGGGTTTTCTTTAAATATTTATGGCGAATAAATTATTCTAAATAAAAGCACATTAAAAGGAAATTAGAATTAATAAAATAAATAGGCATATAATTTTACACATTTATATGTCTATTTATTTTTTTTAGTTTTAATAAAAAAATTAACAAAACTTAATTAGTATATATTAGAATGTAAAATAAAATATGATAAAAATTTAACAATATGGCAAAATGTCTAAATTTGTACTATAATATATTTATATGTATATTTTAGGAGGATAAGCATGAATATATTATTGGTCGAGGATGAAAGAATTCAACGAGAGGCATTAGCATCAATAATTAAAGCAAACTTTGTAGATGTTAGGATATATGAGGCAGCTTCTAAAAATGAAGCAATAAAAATTATTGATGAAAAGGACATACATTTATTTTTTATTGATATACAGTTGAAGGATTCTTCAGGATTAGATTTAGCTAAAAAAATACGTAGATATGAAAATCATGCTTTAACAGGTATAGTATTTGTAACTGGTGAACTTGTACATATAATAGAAGCATTTAAAAATATTCATTGTTATGATTTTATTGTTAAACCGTATAAGGAAAAGGATATCATAAAGATTGTAGATGTGTTTTTAAATTCAACACCACTAAAGAGTATTAAAGAGGGGCGTTATTCATTTATAGATGTTGACTCTAATATATCAGTGAAATTATATCATAATGATATTATTTATATTGAGTATATAAATAAGTGTTGCAATATTCATACTATAAGTGGACTATATAATGTGAAAAGGACTTCTTTAGTTAAGGTTTTAAAGAGTTTAAATGATGATGAAATAATACAAACACACAGATCATTTGCTATTAATATGAAGTATGTTACTGAAATTGAAAAGACATATGAAAAAGTATGGAATATTAAATTGAGAGGATGTGATGATGTGGTTTTATTAAGCTACACATATAGACAAGCATTTTTAAGGAGGATTGAATAATGGATATAGTAAGTATAGGTATTTCATTTATAGAGATTTTAACTATATTTTTAATATATAATATTTTAATAAATGATAGAATATTTCAAGAAATTTTAAAGATAGGTATTCTTTCAATAATAACTTCATTGACATATTCATTATTTGTAAATATGTATGATACTGATCCGTTAATAATTCTTATAGGTGTATTATTTTTAAACTCTATGTTAATAAGTAAATATGAAAAAAAGGATACTATAGTAACATTTATTGAATTTATAGTGAGTGCTTTACTTATGTTAGGCTTTGAATTAGTAATAAGCTTTATAGTATATGTAACAATGGGAAATGACGATTTAAGTCCAACAACTTATCTTGTGTTGGTAACATGTATAATGTCTATATTAATTTACTTATTAAGTACTAATAAAGCAATAAAAAGGGTAAAGTTTTCAAACTTTTTTTCTAAATATAAAAGTATAAATATAATAATACTAAATCTATTTGTATTCTTTTTATTAATAAAGGTATTAATGGCTAATAGATTAATGAGCACTAAGATTATTATTCCGATAACAATATTAGGGTTAATACTTATAGGAGTAAACTGTTATTTTTATGTTTATTTATATAAAACATTAAATGAAAAGAAGAAAAGTGAAATTAAAACTTCATTTAATCCACTTATAAATGATTTAATGGGTAAACTTAAAGCTAATGAGCATGAATATAAAAATCATTTAAATACTATCTGGAGTATAGCACAGGTTACAACACCAGAAGAAATAAAAGAAAAGTTACAAGAGTATATATCTAATATAGTAGATGATACAGAAGAATTTTCAATGTTGTTAAATGTAGAAAATACTATAATTAAAGCTGTTCTTTATAACAAGGGACAAAGAGCAGAGAAGTTAGGGGTCAAATATACATATAATATAAAAAGTAATTTTAAAGATATTTCTCTTGATAATTCAGAGCTTACAGTAATATTGAGTAATTTATTAAATAATGCTATCGAAGCAACTAGTATGATAAAGAAAAAAGAGTTAGAGGTAATTCTAGAAGAGGATAATAGATATTATATAATAAATGTGAAGAATATGACAGAAGGATTAAAAGGAGAAGACTTATCTAATATTTTTAAAATGGGGTATAGTACCAAAGGTGAAGGTAGAGGTTATGGATTATATAATGTAAAAAATATAGTAGATAAATATAGGGGGAAAATACAATTATCTTTAGATGGAGATATTATGAATATTAAAATTTTATTTGTTAAATAATTATGTACTGAAATAAATATATAATTAAATAGGAGATATATAATTAAAATTTATTATATATCTCCTAAGTATTATTTATCTTCTTTTTTCATAGGTGGAGTTGGTTCTCCCCATAATAAAAGACTATTAGGTGCTGCGAATGTAGCTACTTCACCTATAGTTGTAACTGTGCACATTAAAGCTGCAAATTTAGATGCTATTTTTTTTCTCATTTTTACAAACCTCCCTTAAAAAATCTAAAATTATATATAAAATTATTAATAAACCACAATTAATATAGTAATTTGATAGTAATAAGTTTGAAAAAGCAAACCAAGTTAATAAAGTAAAAGTAACTATGTCTTTAAATTTTAGCTTTTTATATTGTGTTTTAATTACTTTACGAAGAGGATTAACAGGATTGAATTTCCTTATAATTATAATACTTAATAATATTAGTAGTAAATGAAATGTGATATTTATTGGAGGTAGGATATATGCTAAGTAATATATCACAATGAAAGAGATATTACTTTGAACTACACAGCTAATGAAAGTTTTAGCATGGCTTCCACCAATAAAAGGTCTTATTAGCATTAATAAAGTTATCATTAATATGAATGCTGGCAACTTGTCCAATATTAATGCAACTAAAATCATAATAACAATTTTAGATGTTTCACCATAAAAAACTTCTAAGCCATATCTTATTCTATCGATTTCATAAATATCAGTTAATCCAACATTTGTAACTATAAAATCTAATTGTTTTTTTATAAATGGATTACTCAAAAGTATACCTCCTTAAGTACTACATAAATAATTATAATATAAATTACACTTAAATTCTATTAAAACCATAAATTTCATTAAATTTAGCATAAAAGGAAGAAAAAAAGAAGAGAAGGAAAAAAAAGATAAATATTTTCTAAATATGCACGATAATATCCTAATAACTAATAATAAGAATAAAAAAACTTTTGGAAAATGTAAAAATATGATAAAATATGGAGATGTATGGGGGTGGTTTAGATATTTACATTTATTGAATTCACAAGTATGTTGATGCTATATCACGTACTATTTATTGAAGAAAAAAGTAATATAAAAAAATATATTTTCAATTCAGTATTAGGAGGGATAATAGCAACTACTATATTTATGCTTTTAGATCAATATGGGTTAGTAGCATTTATTTCTATTTTCTTAATAGCCATAATCATAGTAAGAAAAATTTATAAAAAGAATATTATAGTGAATATAGTTGAATTGATTATTTCAAGTATTATAGTTAGCGCAACAGAGTTAATAATTATGAGTTTAATGATTTTAATAGCGGGGCATGATGATTTTCCACATTGGATATATTTTATTATGCTTTTAGTTACTATGAGTTGTGCTATATATATTAGTTATAAAATTATGAAGTTTAAGAAAATTAGAGTAGATGATTTTATAGAGAAATATAATTCAGTTCTTATAGTTTCTATTAATATAATAATAATATTTTTATTTTTTAAAGTTTTATTTCAAAATAAATTTATAGAAGGATTATATATAGTAG
>NZ_JADPEL010000020.1 GCF_015667795.1 Clostridium sp. D53t1_180928_C8 | reverse complement strand
AAATTTTACTACATCAATTATTAAATTCTACAGCTTAATTTCAATGCTTCCCTCCAAATTAATATTTCATTTTTTCTCTTCACTATTTTTCTTGGTTTCCAGACTTAAGCTTTAGTTCGCAATTTAGTTATACTGCGTTTAGTAGGGCATATTGTGATTGGTAAAGGTTATAGTAGTGCCCTCTTAGTGACATTAATTCGTCATGAGTTCCACATTCAACAATGTTACCATTATCTATATACATAATTCTAGAAGAATTTTTAATTGTAGATAATCTATGAGCAATTATAAATGAAGTTCTTCCTTTAAGAAGTTCATCTAATCCTTTTTGAAGTAGAATTTCAGTTTGAGTATCTATACTAGAAGTAGCTTCATCTAAAATTAATATTCTAGGATCAGCAAGTAATGCTCTAGCAAAAGATATAAGTTGTCTTTGACCTACAGAAAGTCGACTACCTCTTTCATTTACTTCTGTATAATATCCATTTTCAAATTCCATTATAAAATCATGGGCACGAACAACTTTAGCAGCAGCAATTACTTCTTCATCTGTAGCATTAAGGTTACCATAACGAATATTATCCATTATTGTTCCAGAGAATATGAATGAATCTTGAAGCATTATTCCCATTTGCTGTCTAAGAGATTTTAGTGTTACATCGCGTATATCAATACCATCAATTAAAATTTCACCTTCATTTATGTCATAGAATCTGCTTATTAAACTAACTATAGTACTTTTACCAGCACCAGTAGGACCTACTAAAGCAATAGATTCACCACTTTCTATATTAATATTTATATTTTTTAATATTGGGTTATCTTCTTCATACATAAAAGTTACATCTTTAAACTCTACATGACCTTCTATAGGAGGAAGTGTAGTTGCATTTTCTTTATCATGAATTAAAGGCTTTTCATCCATTGTTTCAAATATTCTCTCAAGATAAGCCATTGCATTAATTATAGTGTTATAAAAGTTACCTATATTAGTTATAGGAGCCCAAAATCTCCAAACATAGCCTATAAATGCAACTAATACACCAACTTTAATAGATGAATTAAATATTAAAATACCAAAAAGATAAATTAAGGCAACTGATGCAACAGAAATAATATCAATAGCTGGCCATACTAAAAAGTTTAATTTAACCGAATCCATCCAAGCATCGCTATATTGAGTACAAACATCTTTATAGATTTTCATATTTTCTTCTTCTCTAGAAAATGATTGAGTTACCTTTATTCCATTTATACTTTCATGAACATATGCATTCATGTTTGATTGTTTTGAACTAAGTTTTTGATGAGCCCTTCTTTGAGCTTTTTTTATAGACATTATAACTGTCATAAGTAAAGGCAAACCTAATAAACTAACTAAAGCTAATTTATAGTCTAAGATAAACATGAATACGACAGTAATTATTAATGTAACAGTATCAGCTATTAAATTAACGAAACCATTAGACAATAAATCGCTTAGTGAGTTAATGTAATTTACAACTCTAACTAATATTTTACCGTGAGGTCTACTGTCATAATAACTAAATGGAAGAGATTGAAGATTAACAAATAAATCTTTTCTCATATCAACTAAAATATCTTGTCCTACTTTACCCATTGTAATTATACGTTGTTTCATAAATACACTAACTAATATAAGAGAAAGTGCATAAATAAATGACAGTATTACCAGATTAGATAAATTGCCAGATGGAATAATGTCATCTAACGCAATTTTTATTAAATATGGTCCAAGTAAAGAAACAAAGCTTGAAATCAGCATTAAAGTAACAGAAATAATAATTTTATTTTTATAAGGTTTCATATATTTTATAAGTCTTTTAAGATGAGATATGTTGAATCCTTCTTGTAATTCTTCATCTACATCATATTTATTTCTAGCCATTTAAATCGCCTCCTTAGATACATTAAAATCTCCAAATTGAGTTTTATAAACGTCATAATAATATCCTCTATTTTTAACTAATGAATCATGAGTTCCACTTTCGATAATTCGCCCATTATCAAGAACTAGTATTAAATCTGCTGATTTTACAGAAGATATTCTATGAGCAATTATAAAGTTTGTTCTATTTGGATTATTTAAATTAACTTCTTTTTGAATTTTAAATTCAGTTTCCATATCAACAGCTGAAGTTGTATCATCTAAAATTAATATTGATGGATTAGTAATAAGTGCCCTAGCTAAAGAAATTCTCTGCCTTTGTCCACCTGACAAACCTACACCTCTTTCACCAACAATAGTGTCATATCCTTCAGGCATTTCAGTGATAAAATTATGAGCTTCTGAAAGTTTAGCTATATCTTTGATTGTTTCAAGTGACACAGAAGGTGAGCCATAAGCTATATTGCCTTCAATTGTATCAGAGAATAAGAAGATATCTTGCATTGCCATACCAATTGAAGATCTAAGCTGTTTTATATTTAAATCTTTAATTGGAACATTATCTATATAGATTTTACCTTCAGTAGCATCGTAGAATCTACAAATTAAATTAACTAAAGTAGATTTTCCTGAACCAGTAGGTCCTATTATACCAATAGTTTGTCCTCTTTTAGCTTGGAAAGAAACATTCTTTAATGCAGTAGTATCTCCATAACTAAAAGAAACATTATCAAATATAATATCTCCACGTATTCTTTCAGATTTTATTGGAGCTTCAGGATCTTTAATAGTTGATTCAGTATTCAATAATTCTCTTATTTTAATAGAAGAAGCAACGAATCTTTCAGTATCGTTTATTAAGTAACCAGCCATTCGCATGGGATTATTTAATGCCCATATTAATCCATTAAATATTACTAAATCACCTAAAGTCATAGATTTATTTATTACTAATATTCCTCCAATAAGTATCATTATTATAGATAAGAAGCTTGATAAATATTCAAGAACAGGCATGTACTTACCTATAACTTTTGTAGTATCTAAATTTTTGTTTTTATAATTTAAGTTTTCTTTTTCAAACTTTTCAATCTCATAGTCTTCACGGCTAAAGGCTTTAACTACTCTATTTCCGCTAATATTTTCTTGAGTAATAGAATTAAGTCTAGAATAAGCTTCTCTTATGTTATAAAAAGTTGGAGAAATTTTAATACCCATTTTTACCGTAAGTATGGCAATTATAGGGCATATTGATAACATAAATAGTGTTAGTGGTAAATTAACATATGTCATTGATATAATTGCAAATATAAATATGCTAACATTTGATAGAATATTATAGACAACCCAAGCTATAAAATGGCGTAGGGCATCTGTATCTCCAGTCATTCTAGCCATAATATCACCAGTTTTTGTATTGTTATAATAATCAAAATCTAACTTTAATAATTTTGAATATAAATCTTCTCTAATTTCAAGAAGAATGTCTTGAGATACTTTTTCAAAGATAATTTGATATAAGTACGTTATTAATCCCTTTATTACAACAACAATAATCATAGCAATAAGAATTGGAATCAATATGTTTTTTTGATTTCCATTTAATACCTTGTCTACAATATCGCCAGCAAGGAATGGATTAATCATGCAAAGTAATGAAGTTACTAATACTAGTATTAAAGAAATACTATATTTTAGTATGTGTTTTTTTAAATAGCCCATTATCCATTTTAAGCTTTCCATTTGAGTTACCTCCGAATAACTAATTAATATAATTTCCTTATATAGATTATTATTTATAGGATAAAAATGAAATGTGATATCTTAAACTATTGATGTATATTATTATATAAAGTTATAATTATATGGAGTTATATGGTATAAGGAGAAAATTATGTTTGAATATGGTTTATGTACAGAAAATTATAATCCAGAACTATTATTTGCATTTCAAGGAGTAGTTGATGCGACAAAAAAAGAATACGATTTTAAATATCATTGCCATGATTTTTTAGAGTTATCTATAGTGACATCTGGAAAAGTTGAATATTATATTGATGGAAATGAGTATATTTTAAATAAAGGAGATCTATTATTATCTAATCCAGGGTTGTATCATATGGAAATACCAAATGATACATCTAGATACACTCAATTACATATAGGAATTAATAATTTTAAATTAAGTGATATAAGAGAGAATTATATAGATAATAAAGGATTAGGGCCTATATTAAAATTTAGAAAGCATGGAAATGAATTTTTAAAGTGTTGTGATGAAATTATTAAAGAAGAAAAACTAAAGAGAATGGGATATCCATTAGTCCTTAAGTCTTTAGTAATGAAGCTATTAATAATAATTTGTAGAGAGCTTGAGGATGAAAATGAGGCAATAGAAGAGAATATATATAATTGTTCTTTAGAATCAAATGAAAAGCAGAATATAGTAAAATCAATAATTACGTATATGAATGATAATTATATGAATGATATTTCTTTGGACAAGATATCTAAGAATATGTACTTAAGCCCTGTATATATATCAAAGATATTTAAAGAGGAAATTGGGGATTCACCGATAAATTATTTAATAAAAATAAGATTATCAAAAGCAGAGGAATTATTAAAAGATAACACATTGCCAGTTAAAGTCGTAGCAAAAAGGGTTGGATACAATGATGCATATCATTTTAGTAAATTGTTCAAAAAATACTATGGAATTGCACCATCATCATTTAGATAAATTGAAATAAACTGCGAACTACAGTGAAAATGAAAAATAGAATATTATTTTCTGCATGGTGAAATATAAGCCGTAGTTCGCAGATTAGTTATATTGGTGTTGGTTATATAGTGTTTTTTTTAAGAATTTATTGAATAATGAAATGGTTATATCACCTTCATTTCTATTAATTTTATGTTTATGAATTAAAATTATAGAAATTATTAAGACTATTATTTTTATATGGATATTATGATTAAAAGTTATAACTAAAATATCTAAAAATAATAAACTAACTAACATAACACTTGAATTTGGTTTTATAACTAATATAAATTTAAAAAATATTAAAATAAGTGCAAATACTAAAGCCACATTGCTTATAGGGTAAAGTGCTAAAAAAGTACCGAAGGTTGAAGCTATTGCTTTACCACCATGGAAATTTAAAAATGGAGAGTATGCATGGCCAATAATTGGAGCTATAGCAATAAAAATTAGAGTAACGTTATTTATGTCAAAATATTTAATTGAAATAAAAATTGGTATAAAAGCTTTAAATAAGTCTAATGCTATGCATAATAAACCAAGAAAAATTCCACAATATTTAATCACATTTCCTGAACCAGGGTTTTTATCATCCGAAACCTTTGTAATATCGATTCCTTTTAATAGTTTTGGAATAATATATGAATACATAATAGAGCCAGATAAAAATGAAATAATTATTAATAAAATATCAATAATAAACAAAAGTGAATCCTCCTATTTATTTAATTTATCTATTAAGAAAATAGCAATATCATCTGCTGCATTAGGATTAACATTTTCCTTTTGAGATGAAATTAGTTCATTTGATATTTCTATATCAGCAAGTAATAAGTTACATATAGTAATTGTTTCATCAATAGAATTAGATGGTAAAGCCATTTTATGTATGTTGAAAAACTCGCAATTGGCAGATTCAACACCTGGAATTGGATTTATCATTATCATAGGCAGATTTTCTACCATTGCTTCAGTAGATGTGAGTCCGCCAGGTTTAGTAATTAAAATATCACTAATATTCATTAATTTATCAATGGAATCACTAAATGATAATAAATTAACATTTTTGCTTAAATTATTTCTTTTTAACTTTTCAAATAAATCATTGTTATGTCCACAAATAACTGTAAATTCAACATTTAGTAAATTTTTAGCTAATTCTAAAGTAGTTTCAAGAAGATTACCGGCACCCATACTTCCACCCATGATTAAAATATGCTTCATATTAGGATTAAGATTTAATTCTTTTTTTAATTCAGATTTTGTATAGTGACACTTAAATTTAGAATGAACAGGTAATCCAAAAGATAAAATTTTATTTTTATCCAAACCTTTCTTAACAAATTCAGTAATTAAGTCTTTATGAGGAATAAAATAATAATTTAAGCATGTTTCTTCCCAAAATGGGGCACAGGTATAGTCTGTAATTATAGCAGCAGTTATAGCATTAAAATTATATTTTTTTTGAAGATAAGAAATGGTTTGAGCACAAAATATATGTGTACAAATTATTAAATCCGGTTTTTCTTTTTTTATTATGTTATATATATTTTTAGAATAAAGAGTATTTAAAATATATATTATAGATTTAATTTTAGGATTACTAATTTTTTCACCAGCTCTATAAAGTAAGCCAAAGAATTTTGGACTCTTTTTTACTGTTTTAACATAAATATTTTCTACTTTTTTAGAAGTGGATTTACCGGCAAATGCTAAAGTATCTATTTCTACAGTATCAACATTAAACTTTTTTAGAGCATCACAAATAGCTTTTCCAGCCGATACATGACCAGCCCCAGTGTTTGTATATAAAATAAGAGCTTTCATAAAACACCATCCTTTAAAATATAAATTCATTAGTTAATAAGTAAGATTTACATATAATTTATATTTAGTATTATCCTAAGTTATATTTTATCATAAAAACAGTTTGTGATAATACCTAACTATATACCATATTTGTTTTTATGAAAATTATGGATATAATAGAATAAAGAAAGGATAGATAAAATGAATAAAAAGATTTTTATTATAGAAGACGAAGAAAAAATAAGATTAGAGTTAAGTACATTTTTAAATAGATATGGATATGAAACTAGTTATTCTGATGATTTTGAAAATATAGTAGAAATTGTCTTAAGAGAAAAACCACATATTATTTTACTAGATATAAATTTGCCATATTATGATGGGTATTATATATGCAGAGAAATAAGAAAGGTTTCTAATATTCCAATAATAGTTGTAACGAGTAGAAATAGTGAAATAGATGAACTTATGAGTATGAATTTAGGTGCAGATGATTTTATTACTAAGCCTTATAATACTCAAATTCTTTTAGCTAGAATTTCATCAATAATAAGAAGAGTATATGAAAATATAGAATCAGAAGTTTTTGAATTTAGAAGATTAAAATACAATATGTCTACTAGTGAGATGGAGTTTGATGATAAAAAAATAGGGTTGACTAAAAATGAAAGTAGAATTTTAGCAACGTTAATTAGAAATAAAGAAAAGATTGTATCAAGAAATGATTTAATGAAGGCATTATGGCAAAGTGATGAATTTATTGATGACAATACCTTAACTGTTAATATTAATAGATTAAGAAAAAAGCTAGAGGAAATTGGGGCAAAAGATTATCTTCAAACTAAGAGGGGACAGGGATATATTTTAATATGAGTTTTATAGAATACTTTAAAGAAAAAGCTATATTTATAATGATAAACATATTAGTATTAATCATTACAGGTTATCTACTAAATGGACTAGGGCTATATTCATATGGAATAATTTTAATATGTATATTAAATTTTTTATCAGCAATAGCTTTTTTTATTTATGATTATTTTAATAAAAATAAATATTATAAAATTTTATTAGATAGAACAAAGTCATTAGATAAAAAATATTTTATAGCTGATGTTACTGAAGAAAGTGAGTTTATAGAAGGTAAAATTTTATATGAAATTATAGAACAAGCAACAAAATCAATGAAGGATGATATTAGTGAAGCTATAATGAATAGCAAGGATTATAAGGAGTATATTGAACTTTGGGTCCATGAAATAAAAACTCCTATAGCAACATGTAAGTTGCTTATAGAAAATAATGAAAATGAAGTTACTAATAGTATTAATGAGGAGATAACAAAGGTTGAAGATTATATAGAACAGGTTTTATTTTATGCTAGAAGTAGTAATATAGAAAAGGATTATATAATTAAGGAGATTAAATTGAATCAATGCATTAATTCTGTTATAAGAAAAAATGCTAATGTTTTAATAGAAAAACAAATTAAGGTTGATATAAAAGATATTGATAAAAGGGTTTATTGTGATAGTAAGTGGATTGAATTTATTCTAGGACAAATTATAAGTAATAGTATTAAATACATGGATAAAAAAGAAAGTATTTTAAAAATATATAGTGAAATTATAGGAAATGATATTCTTTTAAAAGTTTGTGATAATGGAATTGGAATGGATGAAAAATGTGTAGTTAAAGCTTTTGAAAAGGGATATACAGGTGAAAATGGAAGAAAATTTGGAAAGTCAACTGGTATTGGATTATATTTATGTAAAAATCTTTGTGAAAAATTAGGACTAGGAATAAATATAAAATCGAAAGAAAATTACGGTACAGAAGTTTCTATATTATTTCCTATAAATGATATGATGAAATTTTAATATTAAAAGGGGGAAGAGGTTTATGAAAACTATTGAAACAAAAAGATTGATATTAAGAAAATGGTGTAAAGATGATTATTTAGATATGTATGATTATGCTAGTGATGATAGAGTAGGGCCTAATGCAGGATGGCCTGTACATAAATCTATAGAAGATAGTAAAGCAATAGTTGATATGTTTATAGCTGGAGATGAGGAGTATGCAGTAGTTCTAAAAAAAGAAAATAAAGTAATTGGTGGAGTTGGACTACATTATAAGAAAATTGATAAAAATATGCAAGGAAATAATGTAAGAGAAATAGGATATGTTTTAAATCCAAAATATTGGGGAAATGAGTATATTCCAGAAGCTGTTAAAGGGTTAATAAAATTTGGATTTGAAGAATTAAACCTAGATTTAGTTTGGTGTGGTCATTTTGATTTCAATTCTAAATCTAGAAGAGTAATTGAAAAGTGTGGGTTTAATTTTAAATTTGAAAAGAATAGAGAACTAACATTATTAAATAATAGGAAAGTTAATGAATTATACTACAATATTTCAAGGGAAGAATATTTAAAAAAAGCATAAAGTCTAAAGATAAATTAACCCATAACAAATAATTATTAGTTGTTATGGGTTAACTATTTTTTTTATTTATTTAGTAAAAATTGACTTTTTTAATATTATCATAAACCAAATAAGAGATACCCCTAAAATGGCATGTGCAGTTCCTGCAATATGAGGAAGACCTATAAAATATTTATTTAGCACTTCTAATATTCCACGTGCAACTAAAGTAGAAATTAAAGATAGTAAACCAATATTATAAGTTATAAGCCAACCAATAAAGTATTTAACATTTGAAATATTAAATAGTTTTTCTAAAATAATTAGAATTAGGAAAAAAATAAATCCTAAAACTAAAGTATGTGTATGAGCTACACTTAATGTTGTAATGTCAGTAAAATCATTAAGTTTAGTAAATTCTCTAAAAAATACACCTAATGCTAGTCCTAAAATTAGATAGAAAAATGATAAGTTAAATAGTTTTTTCATATATTTCACCTCTTAATAGAAAATTATTATCCTTTAATAACAATTATACAATTAATATAACAAAAATGTAAGGTTTCTGTTATATAGTTCTATGGATAGGGAGTTATTATAAATATAGAATTAAGATATAGCAAGGATATATTTAGATATATAAAGATAAATTAAAATTTGGAGGTAAATATGAAAAATGAAGTTTTAAGAGTAAGTAATATAGAAAAATATTATGGAAGTAAGAGTAATATAACAAAGGCAATTAATAATATTAGTTTTACAGTAGAAGAGGGAGAATTCATTGGAGTAATGGGAGCTTCAGGTAGCGGTAAAACTACATTATTAAATTGTATTTCAACAATAGATAAAGTAAGTAGTGGACATATTTATATAAATAATAATGATATTACAAAATTAAACTCTAAAAAAATTGCGAAGTTTAGAAGAGAAGAACTTGGATTTATATTTCAAGATTTTAACCTTTTAGACACATTAACATGTTATGAAAATATTGCATTGGCATTAACTATTTCAAGAGTTAATCATAAGGATATCGATACACGAGTTAGAGAGGTAGCAAATAAATTAGGAATAGGGGAAATATTAAATAAATATCCTTATGAAGTATCAGGAGGACAAAAGCAAAGAGTAGCTTGTGCTAGGGCAATAATAACAAAGCCATCATTAATATTAGCTGATGAACCAACAGGTGCTTTAGACTCCAAATCGGCTAAAATGCTTTTAGAGAGTTTAGAGCACTTAAATAGTCAGCTTAATGCAACTATTATGATGGTAACTCATGATGCATTTACAGCTAGTTATGCAAGTAGAATTTTATTTATAAAAGATGGAAAGATTTTTAATGAATTAGTTAGAGGAAATGATAGCAGAAAGGATTTCTTTAATAAGATAATTGAGGTTGTCACTCTTCTTGGAGGTGACCAAAGAGATGTATTTTAAATTAGCTAGTAAAAATTTGAATAAGAGTATTAAGGATTATACGATTTATTTTTTAACATTAGTATTTGGTATCTGTATTTTCTATACTTTTAATTCTATAGAATCTCAAAAAGTGATGATGGATTTAAGTGAAATTCAAGCTGGAGCATTTCAAATAATAGATGTATTTATGTCTGTAGCATCAGTATTTATTTCTTTTATTTTAGGATTTTTAATAGTTTATGCTAATAATTACTTGATAAAAAGAAGAAAAAAGGAATTTGGTATTTACATGACATTAGGTATGGAAAATAAACAACTTTCAAGAATAATATTTATAGAAACAATATTAATTGGTTTAATTTCTTTAGCTGTTGGAATAGGAATAGGAACTATACTTTCTCAGGGATTATCAATATTTACAGCTAATTTATTTAAAGTGAAGCTAGTAAATTTTACATTTGTGTTTTCTAAATTAGCATTTGTTAAGACTGTTATGTGTTTTGGATTAATATATTTAGTAGTTTTAATATTTAATTCATTTACTATAAGGAAGATTAAGTTAATAGATTTATTAACATCTGCAAAGAAAAATGAAAAGTTAAAAGTAAAAAATATTTGGGTTTCAGTTGTAGTATTTTTAATTAGTATAGCAATGATAAGTATGGCATATTATTTAGTTATAAAAAATGGAATAGCAATAATAAGCCCATCAGCTATAGGTATTCCAGTATTATTGGGATCAGTAGGAACAATTTTATTTTTCTTTTCATTATCAGGGTTTTTACTTAAAGTTATTCAAAGTAATAAGAAGTTTTACTTAAAAGATTTAAATATGTTTATTCTAAGACAAATTAATAGTAAGATAAACACCGCTTTTATTTCAATGTCATTTATTTGTTTAATGTTATTTGTTGCAATATGTACTTTTTCAAGCGGCCTTGGAATTAGTAGAGGGTTAAATAAGGATGTAGCAGATTTAACTCAATTTGATGCAACTATATGGAATTTGAATGGTGATAGTTTAATTGATTCATTAGGAAAGAGTAGTATAGATAGTATTGCTGATTATGCACAATATACAAACTATGATAGTGAAGTTCCTTATAGCAAATTTTTAACTGCAGATGGAATTGAAAAGGGAAGCAGTTATTATCCAATTTTTACTGATGCAGATATTATGGCAATTAGTCTTACTGATTTTAATAATATATTAAGATTATTAGGAAAAGAGCAGGTATCATTAAAGGAAAATGAATATTTAACTTTTACGGATATAAGTGATATGCAAAAAATTATTCAAGAATCAATAAATGATAAAACTAAAATAAATATAAATAGAAAAGAATTAATTCCAGCAGATATTAAGGTTCTTAATATAACTAGCTATGACTCAACTATGAAAAGTAATATATGTACATTTGTGGTTAATGATGATTTAGTAAATGAATTACCAACTGTTAATACCTATTTAAATGTAAATTATAAAGACGATAAATCATTATCAGAAATAGGTATGCAAGATATAATAAAAAGTAAGAATGATAAAAATGGATATCAAGTATATTATATAAATAAAGAAACTGTAGAAGCAACAACAGCAGGTCTTGGTGCTATGGTGTCTTATTTGGCTATATATATGGGAATTATATTTTTAATAACATCAGCTGCAGTACTTGCACTTCAACAACTATGTGAATCAGCAGATAATACGTATAGATATGAATTATTAAAAAAGGTTGGAGTAGATGAAAAAATAATAAATAAATCACTATTAACTCAAATAGGAATATACTTTATGATGCCTTTAAGTATTGCGTTAGTTCACTCTATAGTTGGATTAAAATTTGCACAAGGAGTAGTTTCTATAGTTGGTGATGGAAGTATGATGAAGTATATATTAATTACATTATTATTGCTAGTAATAGTTTATGGAGGATACTTTATGGCAACATACAATGGTGCAAAGAAGATTGTTAGATAGAATAAATAATAAAATTTAATTAATTATATATTTTTATTATTGAAATTATTTTCATTATGTAGGATACTTTTATCGTAGACTTTTAATATATTATATGAAGTCAATATAAATGGGGAGTTACGGGAGAAGAAGAGATGAAAAAATACAAGTGTATAATATTTGATTTAGATGGAACTATGTTAGATACAGAAAAAATGAATATGATACCATTACAAAGATTAATTAAAGAAGAGCTATCAATTGATATTAAGTACGAAGATTTACTAAAGTACAGAGCTTATGCAGGAAAGACAACATTAAAAATGCTAGGATTTAAAGATATTGAAGCTTCTTATAGTAAATGGGTTAAATATGTTAACGAATATGAAGATGGGGCAAAGCTATATGAAGGTTTTGATGAGGTTATAAAAGGGTTAGATGAAAATGGAATACTTTGTGGGATAGCTAGCTCTAAAATGAAGTCTCAATATGAAATAGATTTTTTGAAAACAGGTCTTCAAAGTTATATGAAAAGCGTAATTTTAGCAGAAGATACAGAAAATCATAAGCCACATCCAGAACCATTACTTAAGGCTATAGAAATATTAAATATAGAGCCTAAGGATGCAATGTATGTTGGAGATACTGTTGCAGATTACAAATCTACTAAGGCAGCAGGAATGGATTTTGGGTTAGCTGTATGGGGAGCGACTGATCTTGATGGTATAAAAGCCGATCATTATTTAAATACGCCAAAAGATATTTTGAAGGTATTAAATTTATAATAGTATATAATTAAATAAATTAGATTAATAAAAAAATTGCTATATCAAAATTTTGATATGGCAATTTTTTTTATTATTAAAGTTAACTTATTTTAACAAAAGCAAATGAGCTGTTAAAATAAGTTAACTAGCCTCTAATATTTTCTTAATATAGGTAAGGTAACCTATATGAGGAAGAGAAGTTAAGGAGGATTAAAATGACAGAGCAATATCTAGAAATAAATAATATAAAATCTAATAAAGCTATATTAGTAAAAAGAAGAAAAATAACTAAAGGAGAAATGGAACCATATTTCTACTTAATACCTGCATTTGTTATATTTGGTCTATTTGTATTTTATCCTTTTGTAAAAACAATAATAATGAGTATGTGTACTACTAATATAAGAGGAGAAATTAATGAGTTTGTTGGGTTAGAAAATTTTAAAGAGATTTTAAGCTCGCCAAATTTCTATAATTCTATAATTGTAAGTTTAAAATTTGTAGCTATGGTTGCAGTACCATCTGTACTTATTGGCTTTTTATTAGCTTTATTAGCTAACAATAAATTAAGGGGAAATAGGATTTTTGAACTAATGTTTTCATTACCAATGGCTATAGCATCTGCACCAGCAGCTGTAATATGGACAATGATATTTCATCCTACAAATGGAATACTTAACTATGTATTAGGGGTACAAATTGGATGGCTGACAGACTCAAGATTTGCATTAGTATCAGTTGCAATGGTGACTGTTTGGCTAAATATAGGATTGAACTTTATATTCTTACTAACTGGATTAAGAAATATACCAAGTGAGCTTATGGAAAGTGCATCAATAGATGGAGCAAGTTATTTAACTAAAGTTAAAAATATAATTATTCCAATGGTATCACCACAAATGTTTTTAGTTATATTTATGAATTTAATAAATGCTTTCCAAGCCTTTGGGCAAATTAAATTATTAACTCAAGGTGGTCCAGGAGATTCAACAAATGTACTAGTTCATTCTATTTACAGAGAAGCGTTTTTTAATGGAAGATTTGAAATGGCATGTGCTCAAGCACTTATATTATTTGTAATCATGATGATAGTAACATTATTACAATTTAAGTTTGAAAAGAAAGGGGTACATTACCAATAATGAATAAAAGAAAAAGAAAAAAATTTATATTAACTATAGTAAGTGTAATTACAGGCGTAGTTATTGTTTTTCCACTTTTATATGCATTAAGTTTAAGCTTTATGAGTCCAGCTGAAATGACTCAATATCCACATAAAATTATACCAAGTATGCCTACTTTAGATAATTTTAAAACAGCTTTAAATACAGTACCACTTTTAAAGTTTATAGCAAATAGCTTTGTTGTTTCATTAGCGGTAACTGTAGGACAAGTTATAACAGCAAGTTTAGCTTCTTATGCATTTGCATTTTATGATTTTAAAGGAAAAAACTTATTGTTCTTAATGGTTTTATCAACAATGATGATACCTGCAGAAACTACGGTTATATCAAATTTTTTAACTGTAAGTTCATGGGGATGGAACAATAGCTTAAAGGTTCTTATAGTACCATTTTTAACATCGGCTATGGGAATATTTTTAATGAGACAATTTTACTTAACAATACCAAAAGAAATAAGAGAGGCTGCTAAAATTGATGGTTGTGGAAATTTAAAGTTTCTATTTAGAATTTTAATACCTATATCAAAACCAGCAATTGCATCCTTATCTATATATGTATTTATTAATACATGGAATCAATATTTATGGCCATTATTAACTATAAATAATGGAAATAATAGAACAGTTCAAATAGGAATAAGTATGCTTCAATATTCTGAGGGAAGCAGCTATGGTGTAGTTTTAGCTGGTGCAATTTTAATATTAATACCATCAGTAATTGTATTTATTTTAGGGCAAAAACAACTAGTAAAGGGTATGACAGCAGGAGCAGTAAAAGGCTAATTTAAAATACAAAAATATAAAATATAAATGAAATTAGAGGGGTAAATATGAAAAGAAGAATAATAGCATTAACATTAACAACAATTTTAGGAATTACAGCATTAACGGGATGTTCAAGTACACAAGTAGGTTCTAATAAAACAACTGAAAGTACAGAAATTACATTCTGGCATTCTATGGGAGGAAAAGGTGGAGAAGCAATAAATTCATTGGTAGAAGAATTTAATAATTCACAAGAAGAAGTTAAAGTAGTAGCTGAATATCAGGGATCATATGATGATTCAATTAATAAACTTAAGAGTTCAGCATTAAGTAATTCAGGACCAGATGTCATGCAGTTATATGATATAGGAACTAAATGGATGATAGATAGTGAATATGCTGTTCCAATGCAAGATATAATTGATAAAAATGATTATGATATATCAAAATTAGAGGAAAACATAGCTGATTATTATACTATAGATGGAAAGTTATATTCAATGCCATTTAATAGTTCAACACCAATTTTATTTTATAACAAAACAGCATTAACAGAAGCTGGCTTAACAGAAAATGATCTGCCAACAAATTTTAATGAAATAATTGAAGTAGCTAATAGATTGGCTATAAAAAATGGAAATCAAATAACAAGATACGGATATTCAATGCAAATATATGGATGGTTTTTTGAACAATTCTTAATTAAGCAAGGATTAGATTATGCTAATGAAGGGAATGGAAGAGCGGGAGATGCTACAGAGGTAGTTTTTGATTCTAATAATGGAGCATTAAATATCATTGAGGGATGGAAGTCACTTGTAGACTCTGGTGTTATTGGTAACTTTGGTAGAGATGGTCAAAATACATTAGATGCTTTTTCATCAGGAAGCGTAGCCATGATGGTTGCTTCAACTGCTAATTTAGGAGATTTAAAGAGTAAAATTGGTGATAGCTTTGAACTAGGAACAGCATATTTCCCGGCAGTTTTAGAGGGAGATAAAGGGGGAGTGTCTGTTGGTGGAGCATCTTTATGGATAATGGATAAAGATGATGAAGAGAGAGAGGATGCAGCTTTTGAATTTATTAAGTTTATGGTATCAGCTGAATCACAAGTTAAATGGGCTCAAGCAACAGGATATTTCTCAGTTTCAACAGAAGCGTATGAGTTACCTGAAATGGTTGAATATTTAGATTCAAATCCACAATTTAAGACTGCAATAGAACAATTAAGAGAAGATAATAATAATTCAGGAGCAGTTTTAGGTGTATTCCCAGAGGCTAGAGCAGCAATAGAAGAAAATATTGAAAAAGTATTAAATAGTGAAATAACATCGGAAGTTGCTGTAGAAAATATGGCAAAAACCATTAATAGTGCATTAGAAAAATATAATAAGTCAAATAAATAATATATAGTACAAACAATCAAAGGAGAAATAAAATGAAAAGGACTATATTTTTCGATGTAGATAACACATTAGTTTGTAGAGAAAAAAATGTAATGTGTGACTATACTATTAAAGCAATAAAAATGTGTAAAAATAATGGAATAAATGTAGCCATAGCAACAGGGAGATCACTTGCTATGGTAAGGCAGGAAAATTTCTATAATATGTTTAATACAATAGTAAGTGCCAATGGAGCTTTAATAACGGTAAATAATAAAGTTATTTATAAAAAGTGTATGGATAGAAAAATAGTACAAAATATGGTAAAATATTTTGAGTATAATAATATTCCGTATTGTCTACATTTATTAGATAGAAGTATTGGAAAGATAGAAGATAATTGGGTAAGAAGTTTTTCAGAAAAATATAATATGAAAATTGATAAACTTGAAAATGAAGTATTGAGTAATATTTATGATTATGAAGTATTTCAGTTAAATGCAAAGATTAATAGTAATGATATTGATAAATTAAAGAATAAGTATGATAAATTTAAATTTGTAAAATTAATAGATATTGAAGATGGGTATGATATCTTTAATAAAGAATGTACAAAGGGTAGTGCAATTAGATATATTAGAAATAGTAATCATGAAGAAGGTATAAAGTATTATGCTTTTGGTGATGGATTTAATGATTTAGAGATGTTTGAAGCGGTTGATTTTGGTGTAGCAATGGGAAATGGATGTAAAGAATTAAAGGAAAAGGCTAATTTAGTAACTGACCATATTAATCAAAAGGGTGTATATAATGCTTTAAAAACATTAAAAATAATATAATAAATATTAAAGGGGAGCGATATTATGATAAATTTTGCTCATAGAGGTGCTAGCAAGTATTTTCCAGAAAACACTATATTATCATTAAAAGAAGGACTTAAAACAGGAGCAGATGGGCTTGAAATTGATGTTCACAAAACTAAAGATAATAAACTTGTAGTTATACATGATGAAGATATTGAACGTACATTTAAGGGGAAAGGTTTAGTTAAAGATTTTACTTTAGAAGAGCTAAAGGGATTTAAGTGTAGAAATAAAAATTTTCAAGATAACTTAGAGTGTAGAATACCAACATTAGAAGAAGTTTTAAAACTAGTTAAGTCTTCTGATGTAGTATTAAATATAGAGTTAAAGACAGATGAGATACATTATAATGAAATAGAAAAAGATGTAATTGAACTTGTTAATAAGTATGAACTAAAGGATAGAATAATATTATCAAGTTTTAATCATGAATCTATAAAAATATGTAGAGAAATAGATAGTAGCTTTAAAACAGGATTATTATATTATAACCCCATAGAAAATGTAATTGAATATGCTAAGAGTTACGGAGCATATGCAATACATCCTGATATTAGATTAGTTTCAGAAGAACTTATAAAAGAAGCTGAAGAAAATAATATAAAAGTAAATATATATACTGTTAATAGTCCAATTCATATGAGAATGTTGATAAAAGCAGGGGCTAGCGGATTATTTACTGATTACCCAGATTTATTAAAAGAAATAATTGATTCGATTTAATAGGAGTTATAAAAGCCTTCATAGCCTATATAGCTATGAGGGCTTTTAAAGTTTAATTAATAATATTAATATATCTAGTTTTATCAACTTTAACATGTTTATGTTTTATAAAATAATCAATGATAACTTCTGGCATTTCAACTAATATTTCTCTTAGGCGAGGACATTCCTTATAAACATCATATCCTCCAACTCCAGTAGACCTATAGTTATTCATAACAAGAGAAAGCTTAGAATTCTCATCTAATTCTTTTCCTTTAAATTTTATAGATACTACTCTATCACCTACTGGTTTATTTAAATCAAAGGTATAATCTATATTTGCAAAGTAATCATAGTTATAGTGTTGTATTTTAGGCTTTAAGAATGCGTCGGATATTGATATATTTCCATTATCATTGCTAAAATAGCTAGCACATCTTTCTAAAACAGTTTTTAGTTGAGATTTATTAATCTCAATTATTACTAATGTATTAGGAAACATGTAAGTAGATACAACGTCTCTTACAGTAACATTTCTATCAAAGCCTTTTATTTCATTAGAGAAACAAGTACAAGATATATCAGCGCCACTTTCATCAAGTTGAACTGTGTTTATAAAGTTAGCCAAATTAGAGCCATTTAAAGCCATATCTAAATGAGATGAAGGATATAAATCTTCATCTAAAAAGCCGATAGGAGTATCAAGCCATTTCTGTACATCATCTTCTAGTGGTAGATATTTATTATAAATTTCATTTTTAGGATTTAATTTAACCTTTTCCAGAGATGAAGTTATAGTTTTATTACTATTATTATCTACTTTTAATTCGACTTTTACAAAACTAGATGCCCTTTGTGGTGTTTGAACAACATGAGTATTATTAATTATAGTGTCTGCCAGCGGCATATGCTGATGACCGGTAAGTAATATATCAAAATCAAATTCCTTACATAATTTATAAGCAATATTTTCACTTGTAAACATAAGTTGTTCATGTGAGTTTAAATCATATTCAAATCCACCATGATATACTCCTATTATAATGTCAGATGCTGATTTTACTTCATCAAAATAATATTTTACAGCGTCAAAAGTATCAGTAATATTTATATTAGTTATATTTTCAGGTCTTTCCCAATGATTTATAAAATCAGTTGTTATTCCAATAACTCCAATCTTTAATCCATTTTCTAAGGTTTTTATAGAATAAGGTAAAATAGGAAGCTCACCAGTTTTATCAACAATATTGGCGCAAAGGCATTTAGCATTTAGTGTACGAAGATATTTTCTTAAGTATAATAAACCATAATTAAAATCATGATTTCCTAAAGTTATAAAGTCATATCCAGCAGCATTCATAATATCTGCAATAGGATGTACATTAAATTTTTGATTGCTTAAATAATAAGTAAGTGGAGAACCTTGAATAGTATCACCACCATCTATGATTAATGTATTACCATCTTTGTTGAAATCATTAATCATATTTATTAGTCCGATATTTTTCATATCTTTATCTATGTAATTTGTTGGATATAAATATCCATGCATATCAGATGTAAAATAAATTTTTAAACTTTTCATATATACCTCTTTAAATTTTATGATTTTATATTATTGTTAGCTATATTAATTAGATTATAACATAGCTTTAAAGGATATTTGAGTATCAAATGAATTAAGAAAGTATTCAGAGTAAATATTTAAAATTATGTTCATGAATTCTATATGAATAATAGAGTAACTGATATTAGGGTTAAGCATATGATGAATTATACTATTTCTAATATAATATGGAGGATATATGAAGAGGAAGGTATTAGCTATATTTTTAAGTATAGCGATAATAGTAACACTATTAATTCCTTCAACTTTAGTTAAAGCAGAGCCGAACGAGGTACAAGAACAGGAAGAGGTTACTGATGAAACAACACAGAATGATGAAAAGCAAATTATTGAAGAGCAAGGTACTGAGAGTCAAGTAGTTGGAGAGCAAGAAGATCAGCAACCCAATGAAGCTCAAGTTACAGAAGAAGCAATAAATCCTAATAGTTATGATCCTATATTATATAATGTAATTCTTTATACATTACAAAAAGTACCAGAACAATCAATAACTATAAAAGAGTTAGAAAGTATAAAAAAAATAGATATTGAAGAACTTCAAAAAAAGCATAGTGATCTTGAAAATATAACAATAGGTTCATTTTCATTATTACAATATGTTACTAGTTTAGAAGAATTAAATCTAGGTAATACAGGATGGAATACGCTAAAGGCCTTAAATTTAGGTGATGATTCATGGGATGGAATTGAAGCGTTGTCAAAGTTACCAAGATTAAATAAATTAAAAATAAATGGTTGTACATTTAATGCATTTCAACCGGAAACAACGATTTCAAAAGATTTATTAAGTAAATTAAAGATAGTAAAAGATACAACAGAGAATGCACAAGCTGGAGATAAGATTCTTGAGATTCAACTAGATGATTTTACAATTACAAAAAACAATAAAACTTTTACTATACCTAATATAAATGAAATGAAATTAATAGATCAATCAGAGGAAATAGATAAGGCAAATGTATTAAGTAGTGAAATAATATCAAGCTACAAATGTTCTATTGATAATTATGAAGTTACATTTAGTAGTGATACTTTTGAAGAAAGTCAATTTCCTGTTGAAATAAAGTTAAGTAGTAATAGAATTAAAGCAATTATAAGAATAAATATATTAGTTGATGAGTCATTATTAACACCTGGAAATCAAGAAGATAATGAAGATGTTACTAAGCCAGATGAGGGAAATAAAGATGAAACTAAAAATACAGCACCAGTAATAACTGCAAGTGATAAAACTATAATTGTAGGAGAAGTGTTTGAACCATTGGCAGGTGTAACAGCAAAAGATGCAGAAGATGGAGATATAACAGCAAAAATTAAAGTTGTTGAAAATATGGTAGATATAAATTCAATAGGAAAATATAGTGTAACTTTTGAGGTTATTGATAGTGCAGGATTAAAGAGCAGTAAAAGTATAAATGTAAAAGTAGATAAAGCTGCAGTAGAAGTTAATAAAGCACCAAAAATAAGTGCAAGTAATAAAGTTATAAAATCAGAAAGTAAATTCAATCCGTATTCAGAGGTAACTGCAAGTGATTATGAAGATGGAGATATTACAGATAAAGTTAAAGTTATATATAATAATTTAAATACGAATGTAACAGGACTTTATAGAATTATTTATGAAGTTACTGATAGTGGTGGATATAAAGTAACAAAAACTATATATGTAAATGTAATTCCCAAATCTAATACAAGGCCTATTATTTATGTTGATAATATTATTGTTCCATTAGGTAGTAGGTATAACCCATATGCAATGGTAAGTGCTTACGATAATGAAGACGGAAATATAACAGGAAGAATAAGTGTATTATATAATCATGTAAATGTATATAAAGAAGGAGCTTATAAGGTTGGATATAAGGTAACTGATAGCATGGGAATGTCTGCTTCTTGTGTAGTTAAAGTAACTGTGAAAAATTATTACGGAAAAGAAGATATAAATAAAAATCAAGATCCTGTTATATATGCAAATGATATTTCAGTTGCATTAAATACTAAATTTGATCCATTAGAATGGGTAGCAGCAACAGATAAAGAGGATGGGGATATAACTAATAGAGTAATGGTAATAATTAATGACGTTAATACTAGTGTAGAAGGAAATTACCATGTAACTTATGAAGTTGTTGATAGTTCAGGAAATAAAGTAAATAAAGCTATGATGGTTTATGTTAAGAAAGAAGATGTTGTAAAAGAGCAAAATGTAGAAGCAGTAATTAATGCAGCGGATCTAACAATAGAAAAGGGTGTTTATTTTGATCCGTTAGATGGAGTAACGGCTTTAGATGAGGAGGATGGAAATTTAACTCATAAGATTACAATTGAAGAAAATGAAGTTAATGTCAGTAAGTTAGGAACTTATAAGGTTATTTATAAAGTAACTGATAGCATGGGAAAAACAGCATCTAAGAGTATAGTAGTTACAGTAGAAAGTAATCACAGTATAATAAACTATGAGCTTTTTGCAAAAGTAGGAGGAGTATTAATAATAATACTTCTAATAGGTTCATTATCTGTAATGATTATAACAAAAAAGAAACAATAAAATAATTTAAAAGAGAGATTTACAATTTTTTTGTAAATCTCTCTTTTGAGTTATAAGAATATTTTAAATATATACAGAGAAAAATAGCAATAATAGAAATTTATTAAGAAGTAGATAAGAGGTATGGTAAAGATGAGTACAATTAGAGAAATAAAAAGGAAAAAGTTAATAGAAGAAGTGAAAAGTTTAAGTCCTTTTGAGTTAAAGGATAAATTAATAGAGCTTGCATTAAAATCAGAAAGAAATGGGACAAATGTACTATTAAATGCAGGGAGGGGAAATCCAAATTGGACAGCAGCAACACCAAGGCAAGCCTTTTTTACATTAGGTCAATTTGCAGTGGAAGAAGCTCAACGAACTTGGTGTGATGAAGATTTAGCAGGCATGCCTCATAATACAGGAATTTATAATAGATTTAAAATATATTATGAAAAACATCAGGATGCACCTGGAATAGAGCTACTTAATAAAATAATAGAGTATGGAATAGAAGTACATAATTTTGATAAGGATAATTGGGTTTTTGAACTTGTAGATGGAATAATAGGAGATAATTATCCTTTGCCAGATAGAATGTTAATACATATTGAAAAAGTAGTAAGGGATTATTTGATTAAAGAGATGGGAGGAGATTTTAAGAAGGATAATCATAATATTTTTGCTGTAGAAGGTGGAACAGCGGCAATGTGTTATATATTTGATTCTCTTGAGGCTAATAGATTGTTATGTCCAGGAGATAAAATAGCATTACTAGTTCCAATATTTACACCATATTTAGATATTCCTGAATTGCCAAGATATAATTTTCAAGTTGTAAGCATATATGCATCAGAACTTAATGAAGAAGGAAGACATACTTGGCAATATCCTAAAAAAGAGTTAGATAAGCTGGCAGATAAAGATATAAAGTTAGCTTGTATAGTTAATCCAAGCAATCCACCATCAGTTGCTATCAATGAAGAGTCCATGGAGTATATAAGAAAGATTGTAGAAGAAAAAAACCCCAACTTAATGATAGTAACAGATGACGTATATGGAACTTTTTGTGATAAATTTAAATCCTTTATGGTAACTATGCCATATAACACAATTGGTGTTTATTCTTACTCCAAGTATTTTGGAGTAACTGGATGGAGACTAGGGGTTATAGCGCTTGCTGAAAATAATGTTTTTGATAAATTAATAAGTGAGTTAGATGAAGAATCTAATGATATTGTTGATGAAAGGTATTCAACTTTGAGTACAAAGCCAGAGAAAATACCATTTATAGATAGATTAGTTGCTGATAGTAGGCAAGTTGCATTAAATCATACAGCAGGTCTTTCAACGCCTCAACAAGTACAAATGGCTATTTTTTCAGTGTTTGCCTTATTAGATAAAGAAAATAAATATAAAGAGAAAACTAAGTGGATATGTAAGAATCGTAAAGAGTTATTATATCAAAATTTAATTGGATTACCAATAAAAGATAATTCATATAGTACACATTATTATAATGAATATGATTTATTAGTTTGGGCTAGGATTAAATATGGAGAGGAATTTGTTGAATACTTAAAGAAAGAACGTAGTGCTATTGAATTTTTATTTGAATTGGCAGAAAAATACAGTATTGTTTTATTAAATGGAGATGGGTTTAAGGGGCCTTCATGGTCAATTAGAGTATCTTTAGCAAATTTAACTGATGAACAATATATAACTATAGGAAAGGGAATAAATGAGTTGTTTGATGAATATGCAGAAGAATGGAAAGCTTTTAAATGGTAGATAATCTAAAAAATTCAACTTGTATTTTTATTAAAAATACAAGTTGAATTTTATTATAATTAATTTTAGAAAATAAATATTGACAAAAAGCTTTATGTAAAATACAATCATAACATAATTAATTGAGTTAAATTAAATTTAAAAAAATCAAAAGAGGTTTGTTATGGATAAATATGAAAAAATAAAATTAGATAATCAATTATGTTTTTCCTTATATGCAGCTTCAAGAGAAGTAATAAAAATTTATAAACCGTTGTTAGATAAGTATGGACTTACATATACTCAATATATTGCTATGTTAGTAGTATGGGAACATGAAAAAATAACAGTAAAAGAAATGGGCCAAAAGCTTCATCTAGATTCAGGAACTTTAACTCCTGTATTAAAAAAGTTACTTTCAATGAAATTAATAGAAAAATACAGAGATAAAAATGATGATAGAGTAGTTGTTGTTGAAATTAGTGAAAAAGGAAAAGTGTTAAGGGATGAAATTATTAACGTTCCAGAGCAAATGTACTGTAAGCTTGGCAAAAATATTGAGGAGGCCAGAGAGTTAAAAAGTTTATTAGATAAATTATTAGCAACATTTAAATAAGAGTTTGTTAAATCACACCTTTAATTAAAGGTGTAAATAGCAAATTCTATTATTTTAAAACGATTAATTGAATACAATTAAATTTGATTAAATTAAAAAGAAGTATTAAAGAGAGGAAGTAATGAGTATGAAATTTTACGATTTTTCAGCTACAAAAATGAATGGACAAGAGGTTAAGATGAATAATTTTAAGGGTAAGGTAGTATTAGTAGTTAATACAGCAAGTAAGTGTGGATTAACACCTCAATTTACAGAATTAGAGGAATTAAATAAAAAATATAAAGAACAGGGGTTAGAAGTTTTGGGATTTCCATGTAACCAATTTGCAAAACAAGATTCAGGAAGTAATTCAGAAATACAAGAATTTTGTTCATTAAACTATGGGGTTACATTTACTATGTTCCAAAAAGTTGATGTAAATGGAGAAAGTGCACATCCATTATATAAGTTCTTAAAGAATGAGAAAAAAGGTTTATTAAGTAAGGAAATTAAATGGAATTTTACAAAATTTTTAATTGATTCTGAGGGGAATGTGGTTAAGAGATATGCACCTACAGTAAATCCTTTAAAAATAGAAAGTGATATTAAAGAGTTATTAAAATAAAAAATAACTCTATATTATTAATTAGGTGAGGTTTTTATTCTAGTTTTGTAAAAAATATTTAAATATAACTTGAATAATATTCTAATTTAGTATTTAATTAAATAGATATAAAAAGAGAATAGTGAAAAAATTTAGGTTTTTAAAACTAAGTTTTAAAATTAAAAGGGAAAGTGGTTAAATGCCACTGCAGCCCCCGCTACTGTAATAACAGACAAATCTCAAATAATCCACTGATTTTTAAATTGGGAAGGATGAGAGGAGGATGAAGTTTAAGCCAGGAGACCTGCCTATATTTTAATCTATACTTCGGTGGGAAGGTAAGGATGATATGATAAAGACTAGTAAATATAATTTTTAAAATAGTATTTATATAGCTTTTATTTGTGTTGTCTAAGCACCCTGTGAAGGGTGTTTTTTTATTTATATGAAAATTTGATTGGAGAATAAGTTAATGAAAAAAGCAATATTAGTAGTTAGTTTTGGTACAAGCTATATAGATACTTTAAAAGTAACAATTGAAAAGGCAGAGAATCAAATAAGAGATTATTTTAATAACTATGATACCTATAGAGCATTTACATCTTATAAGATAATAAAGAAATTAAAAGAAAAATATGGAATGTTAATTGATACTCCTGAAGAAATGTTGGAAAAGCTACATGATCAGGGATATGATGAAGTAATTATGCAACCTTTGCATATAATACCAGGGGAAGAATTTATATATATAAATAAAATAGGGGAATTATATAAAAATAAATTTAAATCTCTAAAGATAGGACGACCAATTTTTTATTATCAAGGAATAGAGGAATTACCTCAAGATTACTCATTGTTTATTGAAGCTACAAAAAAATTATATGAAGAAAATAATGCTGTAGTATATGTAGGACATGGAACAGCACATTCGGCAAATGCGGTATATGGATGCCTTCAAGCAATATTTGAGGATGAAGGATACGACAATGTATTTGTAGGAACAGTTGAAGGATATCCTAATTTTGAAACAGTGCTTAAAAGATTAAAAAGAAAAAATGTAAACGAAGTAACATTAGCTCCATTAATGGTAGTTGCAGGGGATCATGCTAGAAATGATATGGCCTCTGATGAAGAAGATTCTTGGAAATCAATGTTAGAGGAAGAGGGAATTAAAGTAAATATACATATGAAGGGGCTTGGAGAAAATGAAAAATTTAATGAGTTATATATAAATAGAATTGAAGACCTTATAAATAATAGATATATAGGTGCTGGAGAAACTAAAAAAGGGCATAGAATTAAGGTGAATAATTAATAGGAATATACTCTGAAAAAGAAAATAATAATTAAAATATCTGCTAAAAGTTAGGAGACAGAATATATGAAGACAATGATAATTTCATCTAATTGTAGTGGTGGAGGAAAAACTACTTTTACTATTGGATTGATGAAAGCATTAAAAAATAGAAATTATGATGTACAGGGATATAAAGTTGGACCAGACTACATTGATACTGGATTTCATACTGAAATAACGGGAAAAGTATCAAGAAATTTAGACTTGCACATAATGGGGGAGGATGGTGTTAAGGCTAGCTTCTCTAGAGGAAAAGGTGATTTAGCAGTAGTTGAAGGTGTTATGGGATTGTATGATGGGAAAGGCTTAGATGAGGAATGTTCTACCTATAGTGTTTCTAAGGTTTTAGATGATTCACCTATTATATTAGTTATAACACCAAAGGCACAAAGTGTGACTTTATGTGCAGAAATTAATGGAATTAAAAACTTTAGAAATGCTAATATCGTTGGAGTTGTATTAAATTGTGTAAGTGAAAGTTTTTATAGTTTGTTAAAGCCAGCTATAGAAATGCATTGTGGGCTAAAAGTATTTGGTTATGTACCTAAAGATGATGAGCTTAAATTAGAAAGTAGACATTTAGGGTTAGTTCAAAGTGTTGAGGTTGGAGGCTTAAATAAAAAGATAAATTACTTAGCAGAGCTTATAGAAAAATATATAAATTTAGATGAAATTATAGAAAGCTTTAAGGACGTAAAGAAATTTGAAGATAATTATCACTTAAACAGACTTAATAAAAAAATTGCAATAGCTTATGATGAGGCATTTAGATTTTATTATAAAGAAAATTTAGAGTTATTAGAAGAAGTAGGAGAAGTTATTTATTTTAGTCCACTTAGAGATAAAAAGCTACCTGAAAATATTGACTTCTTATATTTAGGAGGGGGATATCCGGAAGTATTTAAGGATCAATTAAGTAAAAATACAGATATGTTAAGAAGTATAAAGGAAGCCCTTGATAATGGATTAAATTGCTATGCCGAATGTGGAGGTTTAATGTACTTAACTGAAAATATAGATAACGTTAATATGGTAGGTTTCTTCAAAGGAAATAGTGAAATGACTAAAAGGTTAAATAGATTTGGATATGCAACGTTAGACTTTAATAATATAAAAATTAATTGTCATGAATTTCATAAATCAAAGGTTAATTCTAATGAAAGTACAGTATATGATATTACTAAAACAACATATGCTGGTGATAAAGTTAGTTGGAAGTGTGGATATAAAAAGAAAAATACTTTAGCTGGTTATCCGCATGTACATTTCTTTGGAAACATTGAGTTTATTAAGGAATTATTGAAGTAATATAAAGCTTATTTAAAGGGGAAATAAGGAGAATATAATATGGACTATATTAAAAATCCAATGGAAATAGAAAATACTAGTATGAAGATTATAGAAAGTGAAATGGGAGAGCATAATTTTAGTAAAGAAGAGCTTTCTATAATAAAGAGAACTATTCATACTACAGCAGATTTTGAATATAAAGATTTAGTAGAAATAAGTAAAGATGCTATAGAAGCCTCAAAAGAGGTTTTTAAAAGTCCTTTCACAATTTATACAGATACTAATATGGCTTTATCAGGAATAAATAAGATGGCTTTATCAAAATTAAATGGAAAAGCTATTTGTTATGTAAATTTAGATGAAGTACATAAGGAAGCAAAAGAAAAAGGTATAACTCGTTCTATGGCGGCTGTAGAGAAGGCATGCAATGATGATGTTGATATTTTTGTATTTGGAAATGCTCCTACAGCATTATTTAAATTAAAAGAATTAATAAAATGTAAAAAAGCAAATCCTAAGCTTATTATAGCTGTACCAGTAGGATTTGTTGGAGCTGCTGAAAGTAAAGAGAACTTAGATGAACTTAATGTTCCGTATATAAGAGTTAAGGGAAGAAAAGGTGGAAGTACTGTGGCAGCTTCTATAGTAAATGCACTTATGTATAATGTGGTTGAAAGATAAGATTTATTAAAATATAAGAAATTAGGAGGTGAGTTTATTAGAATGTTAGACCTTTATGTTATGAGTGATGGAAAAAAACTTAGATGTGGTTATACCACTGGATCTTGTGCAACTGCAGCAGCAAAAGCAGCAACAATTATGCTTTTTAATGATGTTAAGTTACAAGATGTAGAAATAATAACACCCAAGGGAGTAAAAATAACGATACCTATAAATTCAGTAGAGAAATGTAAAGATTATTGTATAGTCTCCGTAATAAAAGATGGAGGAGATGACCCTGATATAACAGATGGAATAGAGATATACGCTAAAGTGGAAATTATAAAAGGGAAGAATAAAGAAGCAGATTTTTTATTAGTAGGGGGAGAGGGTATTGGAGTTGTAACAAAGGATGGATTATTTATAGAAAAAGGACTTCATGCTATAAACCCAACTCCAAGAAGAACTATAGAACAAGCGGTAAGGGAGAACCTACCGTCTAGGTATATGGAAAAGGCACAAATTAAGAAAAAATGTCCTATAAAGGTAACAATAAGTGCGCCTCAGGGGAGAGAAATAGCTGAAAGGACATTTAATCCTAGACTTGGAATTGTTGGTGGGATTTCTATTCTTGGAACATCAGGGATAGTTAAACCAATGTCAGAAGAGGCATTAAAGGAATCTATAAGAATAGAGATAAGACAAAAGGGAAAAGAAAAAGAACGATTAGTACTTACCTTTGGAAATATAGGTGAAAAATGTGCTAAGGATCAAGGGTTTAATGAAGATGAAATAGTTATTATATCAAACTTTGTTGGTTTTGCATTAGAGTGTTGCTTAGAAATAAAGATAAATGAAGTTATTCTTGTTGGACATATAGGGAAAGTAAGTAAAGTGGCTTATGGATGTTTCAATACCCATAGTAGAGTAAATGATGTAAGACTTGAAGTTATAGCTTTAGAGCTTGCACTTTTAGGGTATGATACAAATATTATAAAAACTATTTTACAGCAGAAAACAAGTGAAGGAGCTGTAAAATTTTTAGGGAAAGGCTATGAAGAGCTTTATAAAAATATAGGGAATAAAATTATTGAAAGATTGAATATTTATACTTATGGGCAAATGAAATGTAATGCAATAATGTATTACGGTTTTTCAGACTATAACATTTTATATAACTCATTAGAGTGAGAAAAGTGAAATATATATATAGTAAAACATAAGAAGTAAGTGAAAATTTTATTTAATATATAAAGGAGCATAATATGGTTTATATTGTTGGGATAGGCCCTGGAAGTAAAGATTATATATTACCTAAAGCAATAGAAATATTAAAAAAAAGTAATGAGATTATTGGATTTAATAGAGTAATTAATGATTTGAATTTTATTAATACCAAAAAAACAATAATGAATTCATTAAAGGAAATAATAGAGTATATGGAAGCAAATGGACAAGATAATGTTATTTCATTAGTTGCATCTGGAGATCCTACTTTTTTTGGAATAAGTGAATATATAAGAAAAAACTATCAGGGGAATATAGAAGTGGTACCAGGATTAAGTTCCTTTCAATATTTAACATCAAAGTTAAACAAAAGTTGGAGTTATTCATTTACAGGAAGTGTACATGGTAGGAAGGAAGAATTTATAGCTAAAGTTAAGGAACATAAATTATCTATATGGCTTACAGATAATAAAAATAATTGCACATTTTTATGCAATTTATTAAATGAGAATAATATTGAATGTAATGTAATTATAGGCGAGTATTTATCATATGAAAATGAAAGAATACTAAAGGGTAAACCAAAAGAATTTTTACGTGAAAAAGTTAGTGATATGGCAATATTAATTGTTGAGAAAGAAGGGTAGTAAAAGTTTATGATTTTAATTAAGGATAGTGAATTCATAAGAGGAAATTGTCCAATGACTAAGGAAGATATTAGGGCTTTAAGTATATGGAAGATGAATTTGAAGGAAGGTGCTATAGTGCTTGATATTGGTTCTGGAACAGGAACAATAACGGTACAAGCATCTAAGATTGCAAGAAAAGGGATTATATATGCTATTGAAAAGGATAATGAAGCAATAATTACAACTAAGAATAACTTAGAAAAATTTAAATGTAACAATGTTGTTTTAGATGAAGGTGAAGCTCTAGATATATTAAAGACCTATAAGGATGAAAATAAAAGATTTGATTCAATATTTATTGGTGGATCAGGTGGGAATTTAGAAGAAATAATTTTACTTTCTAATGATTTACTACAAAGTGAAGGCACTATAGTTATGAATTTTATAACCTTAGATAATGCGTATAAAGCAATTGAAACAATTAAAAAACTAAATTATAAAGTAGATATTTCACAAGTAAATATAAGTAAAAATAGGGGAGAAAGCTATATGATGATAGCCAATAATCCCATATATATAGTACAAGGCATAAGGAGTGTAAAATAATATGAAAGCAACGTTATATGGAATAGGGGTAGGACCTGGAGATAAAGAATTATTAACTGTAAAGGCAGTAAGAGCAATAGAAAATAGTGATGTTGTAATTGCACCAAGTGCCTTAGAGGATGGAGATAGCATTGCATTAGAAACAGCAAAAGAATATATAAAAGAAGGAACAGAAGTAGTTATAAAACATTTTCCTATGGGAAAAAAGAATAGAGTTGAAAAAGCAAAAGAAGCTTATGAGTTTATAGAAGAAAAATTAAATGAAGGTAAAAATATATCCTTCCTTACAATTGGAGATCCATATGTTTATAGCACTTATATTCATATGTTAAAGCATATGGAGGAGAGGGGATTTCATGTTGAAACAGTACCAGGAATAACTTCATTTTGTGCAGCAGCAAGCTTAGTGGATAGAACTTTAGTTGTTGGAGATAATCCTTTAATGATATTACCTGCAACTAGGGTAAAAGATATTAAAGATGAAAAATATGTTGTAATAATGAAGGTTTATAAACATGAAGAAACAGTAGTAGATTTACTAGAGGAAAAAGGCTTTGATTATGTTTATGTAAGTAGGGCAGGAAGAGAAGGACAACTTATATTAACCGATAAAGATGAGATTAAAAGTTCAAGAGATTATATGTCATTAATATTAGCGAGTAGGGAGTAGAATTATGGTTTATTTTATAGGGGCAGGGCCTGGAGATGTAGATTTAATAACTGTTAAGGGAAGAGATATATTAGCTAAGGCTGATGTAGTTGTATATGCAGGTTCTTTAGTTGCAAAAGAGCATATGGACTATTGTAAAGAAGGGGCACTAATATATAATTCAGCAAAGATGACTTTAGAGGAAGTTATTGAAGTAATGAATGATAATAAAGATAAGGTAATAGTAAGACTTCATACTGGAGATCCGGCAATATATGGTGCTATAAAAGAGCAAATGGATGAACTTGAAAAGCTTAATATTAAATATGAGGTAGTTCCAGGAGTAAGCTCATTTACTGCAGCAGCGGCAGCCATAAAGAAGGAGCTAACCCTTCCAAGAGTAACTCAAACAATAATTTTAACTAGAATTGAAGGAAGAACTCCAGTACCAGAAAGTGAAGATTTAGAGAAACTTGCACAAGTTGGAGCAACAATGTGTATTTTCTTATCTATATCTATGATTGATAAAGTCGTAGAAAAGTTAAGAATAGGTTATGGAAGAAATGTTCCTATAGCTATTGTTGAAAGAGCTACTTGGGATAATGAAAGAAGTATAGTTGGAACTTTAGATGATATTGTAGATAAGGTTAAAGAAGCTAATATAACTAAATGTGCTCAAATATTAGTTGGTGATTTTATAGATTGTGATTATGATAAAAGTCTTTTATATGATAAGACCTTTACACATATGTTTAGAGAGGCTAAAGAGTAATTATGATTGGTATTATAAGTGTTATTGAAAAGGGCGATATTTTAGGAGAGAAAATAAAAGATATACTTGGTGGAGATTTAATTTTAAAGTCTAAAATTAAGAATTTTAAGTTAAATAATATAACAAAAGAATGCTTTGAAAAATATGATTCAATAATATTTATAAGTTCAACTGGGATTGCAGTTAGAGCTATATCTAAATATTTAGTAAGCAAAGATAAAGATCCGGCTGTAGTTGTTGTTGATGTATGTAATAAATTTTCAATTAGCTTAGTTTCAGGACATTTAGGCGGAGCAAACAAATTAACCTTAATGGTTTCTGAAGTATTAGGAAATACTCCTGTAATAACTACGGCAACAGATAATATGGATATTTTAGCACCAGATATAATTGCGATGAATAATAATCTTATTATAGATGATTTAAAAATAGCTAAGGTTATTGCAGGAAGGCTTGTTAATAGAGAAGATGTTTATTTTAAGGATGATAAATCTATAATTAAATGTCCTAATGGATACATAGAAACAGATGAGCTACATGGAAATGCTATTTGGATTACACATAAAAAATTAAGAGAGCAAAAGGTTAAGGAAAGTAAAGTAATAAGTTGTTTAAGTGAATACGAAACTAGAACAGTACTTAAATTAATTAGAAAAGATATTATTTTAGGAATTGGCTGTAAAAGAAATACAGATAGTGAAAAATTATTTGATTTTGTAAGCGATATTTTAGCGCAAGAAAATATTGATATAAGAGCTGTAGAGAAAATTGCTTCTATTAATATAAAAAGTGATGAAAAAGCAATTTTAGATTTAGCAGTAAATCTAAAATGTGATCTTATATTTTTTTCGAGCCAAGAAATAGCTAAAGTTGAACATAAATATGAGGGTAGTGAATTTGTAAAAAAATCAACTGGAGTTTCTGCTGTAAGTGAACCTGTTATTGAGTTAGCTGGTGGAAATATAATTGTTAAGAAAATAAAAAGAGATGGAATGACATTAGCTATTGGTGAGCTAAGTTAAGGAGAGTAAAATGGGAAAATTATATGTTATAGGAATAGGACCAGGTGGTTTAGAGCATATGACTTTAAGGGCTAAGGAAGCTATAGAAGAAAGTAATATTATTGTTGGATATAACAAATATATTGATATGATAAAGCCTCTTGTAGAAGATAAGGAGTTGTTTTCTACAGGGATGAGGGGTGAAGAATCAAGATGCAGAAAAGCTTTAGAATTATCTAAAGAAAATAATATTGTGGCGTTAATAAGTACTGGTGATTCAGGCATTTATGGAATGGCAGGGCTTATTCTTCAAATGAAGGAAAATGAAAATGTTGAAATAATTCCTGGAGTTACTGCATCAAGTGCAGCCGGTTCAGTGGTTGGAGCACCATTAATGCATGATAACTGTAATATAAGTTTAAGTGATTTAATGACTCCATATCATTTAATAAAGAAAAGAGTAAGGAATGCAGCAGATGCTGATATGATTATTTCTTTATATAATCCAAGAAGTAAAGGAAGACCACATTATTTAAGAGAGGTAATTGAAATAATTAAAGAGTATAGAGAGTTAAGTACTCCAGTAGCGGTTGTAAGGCATGCTTTAAGAGAAGGACAAGATTATAAATTATTTACCTTAGAAAACTTTGATGAAGAGGTTGTAGATATGTTTTCTATAGTTATTGTAGGAAATTCTCAAAGCTTTATTAAAGAAGGAAAGTTTATTACTCCAAGAGGATATAATGTCTAGTTAGTAGTAAAGAGGTAAATTATGAATTTAAATATTAAGATAGGTGTGATTTTATGATTGGTTTTGTACTTGGTACAGGTGAGGGAAGAGATATATTATCACATGTAAATAAATATACCGATGAAATAGTAGTTTCTACAGCTACTGAATATGGGTATGAGATTTATAAGAATTTTAAGGCAAAACATTTTAATTATAAGCCTTTAAATGAAGATGAATTTAAAGATTTAATAATAAAGTTTGGAATTAATGTTTTTGTAGATGCTTCTCATCCTTATGCCAGTGAGGTAAGTAAAACATTAATTAAGGTTTGTAATGATCTAAATGTTGAATATATAAGATATGAAAGAAAAAGTTATTTTAATGATTTAAAAGATAATAAAAATATTATTTTTATGGATAAGTATGAGGATTTAGAAGAAGTATTTAAGAATATAGATGGGAATATTTTAAATACAACTGGAAGTAATAATGCTTTAAAGATAGAAGGTTTAAAAAGTGAGAAAAATAGAATTATTCATAGGATACTACCATCGCCAAAGGTAATAAGTAAACTTTTAGATAATGGTATATCAATGGATAATATAATTGCAATTAAAGGGCCATTTGGCTTTGAAATTAACAATGGGATTATAAAAGAATATAAAATAAAAGCATTAATCACAAAAGATAGTGGAGAAGAGGGGGGAATGAAGGAAAAGGTTGAGAGTGCATTATTAAATAATGTAAAAATAATAGTGCTAAAAAGACCAGAAATAAACTACGGAAGAAAATTTAATAATATAAGAGAAATGCTTAATTTTATAATTTTTAAATAATATACAGACTAAGGGAAACAGGAATACCGATAGGGTTCTAAAATCAATTTTATTAAGAATAAAACGTATTTATAGGGGGAATTAGGAATGAAAAAATTTTTATACATAGTGTTTATTTTAGCACTATCATTTTCAATACCAAGTAATGCATATGCAATGCATATAGCAGAAGGGTATTTACCATTAAGCTGGGTAGTTTTTTATTTTATACTTTCAGCACCGTTTATTATATTAAGTATAAGAGAATTAAGAAAGCTTATTAAAAAGAATCATGACATAAAAATGTTATTAGCACTTATGGCTGCATATGTATTTATGATGTCAGCATTAAAATTACCATCAGTAACAGGAAGTTCATCTCATCCAACAGGAACAGGACTTGGAGCAATTGTTTTTGGTCCAGTTATAATGACTATAATATCAGTAGTAGTTTTATTATTCCAGGCTTTATTATTAGCTCATGGAGGACTTACTACATTAGGTGCAAATACATTATCAATGGGGATAGTAGGCCCATTTGTTGCATATTTTATATATAAATTATTAAAGAAAAAGAATGTATCAGTTGCAATTTTTGCAGGATGTGCTTTAGGAAATTTAGCAACTTATATAGTTACGTCAATACAGTTAGCTTTAGCTTATCCATCAAGTGTAGGAGGCGTATTAGCATCTGCAGTAAAATTTATGAGTGTATTTGCAATAACTCAAATTCCACTTGCAATAGTAGAGGGAATAATTTCAGTTGTTATATATGACTTTATTAAGAAACATTGCAGTGAAGAACTAGTGCAATTAGAAGGAGGGTTATTATAATGAAAAAAACTATAATTTTACTTTGCATTGCAGCTTTATTAATTATTGTTCCATTTATAATAAATGCAAATGGAGAATATGAAGGTGCAGATGCTCAAGCTGAAGGAATAATTAATGAAATAAATAGTGAATATGAGCCATGGGCAAATAGCTTATGGGAACCACCATCAGGAGAGGTAGAAAGTTTTATTTTTGCAGCTCAAGCAGCATTAGGTGCAGGTTTTATTGGATATTTTGTGGGAAGCAAGCGTAATGATAAGAGAAATAAGTCTGTACAGCATTAATAGCAGTCTTACAGACATTCATCCATTAGAAAAGCTAAGTTTAACTATAATATCATTAATTGGAGCAAGCTATATTAATAATAACTATATTTTAGGTATTAATATATTATTTTTTATTATATTAAATATCTTAAGTAAAAATCCAAAGAGTATAATTAATAAATTTATATGTATAGCATTGTTTTTTGGAACTTTTACAGCCTTATCATTATGGTGGCAAGGATATGACTTTATTTATATATTAACTTTGGTATTAAGAGGTATAAATGGAGCATTAAGTATAGGATTTTTAACTTTAACAACACCAATTAATCATATTGTATATTTGATGAGTAAAAATAAATGGACAAGAGATATTGGTGATATTATGAAGTCTATGGAGAGATTTATAATAATTATTGAAGAGGATTTTTATACTACATTTAAGGCTATAAAATCTAGAGCTGGATTTTGTGGATGTAAAAATAGTATAAGGGATTTTGGAAGAACTTGTGGATTGGTTTTTAGGTCCTTGATTTTTAGATGGAGAGAAATAAACCTTTCGTTAAAAAATAGATGTTATATTGGAAGGCATAATTATTATTATAAATTTGAATCAAGTAAATATAGAGTTGCTTTTATAATAGGTTATTTTATTTTGATGAGTTTATGTTGTTTTATTTAAGGCTATGTTTATTATATTAAATTATAAATTAATATATAAGAAAGAGTGTGAAAAGGGGAGCAGGTTGATATGCTCCTCTTTTAATAATTAACTCGTTAGTATATAGTAAATTGAAAAAAATATTTTTATACCTTAAATTATTAGTATATAATATGGAATATATATAAAGAGGGGATGAATAGGTTTGAAGTATATATATAACTTAGCTTTTAAAATGGCTATATCAGCAACTATATCTTTAATTATAGGAAATGTTTTAGGATTACAGTATGCAACTGTAGGGGCAGTAATTGCAATTTTAAGCATACAAGATACTAGAAAAAAAGCATTAGTAGTTAGTTATAGAAGAATAGTAGCTTGCACCATGGGAATTTTATTATCTGTAATTTTATATGAATTAATAGGAAATAGTTCTATAGCATTTGGAATATTCTTATTAATTTTAATACCGACAACATCAAAGTTAAAAATACAAGAAGGAATGGTTCCAGCAGCGGTACTTTCAACACATATTTTAATAGCAAAAACAATAACCATATCTTTAGTAATTAATGAGTTATTATTGATGTTAATTGGTATAGGGGTTGCGGCTATAGCAAATGCATTTATGCCATCACTTGAAGATAAATTTAGAAAAGATATAGAATGGATAGAGGAGCATTATAGGATAATTATTAGTAAAATGTCAAAATCATTAGTAACATATACTGTTGATATTGATGAGCAAAAAATAATAGATGAAGTAGAAAAAAGATTATATGAAAGTAAAGAAACTGCTTATAAAATAGTAAATAATAATTTCTTTAGAAGTTCATCTTATTATACTGATTACATAAATATGAGAATAAATCAATTTGATACAATAAATAGAATGAGACTACATTTTCAAAGATTTAATATGCCAGTTGAACAAATGAATGTTATGGCAGATTTTACATTATGTGTTGCTGAGAATATAAGAGAAGTTAATGACTGTAAAGAATTATTACAGGAGTTAGAGGGTTTAAGAAATGAATTTAAAAAGATGGAACTACCAAAGTCAAGAGAGGAGTTTGAAAGTAGGGCACAATTACTTCAATTTTTAAATGATATGGAAGAGTTTTTATTAATAAAAAGAAATTTCTTTATAAGTAGTAAAAATCATTAAAGTTTAAACAGTAAATAGATTAAAAGTTATGTAACCTATTTACTGTTTTTAAATTTTTTAATCAAGTTTTAATGAATTAGTATAGTTTACTGTAGAATATCCAGCGGAAGATGTACCTTCAAGACCAGTGTACAATTCACTTCCAAAATAAACAGCAACTTTATCTACACCATAGTTATATCCATAAGTATTTACTATTGCAGCTACAACTCCGTTAGCTACTTCTGTAGAAAGGTCCATATCTTTAATAAAGTTTTCATTAAATACAACAGTTAAAATATTACTATCATAATTTAATGTTGCTGAAGTTACTCCATAATCCTTAGATAAAACAAAAAAATTAGAATTACCCTTAGGTGCTGAATATAATTGGTCTGTTAATGCAGTAACGAAGGCATTATCAGTAACAGCAACACTTGTATCAATACAATAAGTTTTAAGATCTACCTTGTTAAAGTAGAAAACTCTACAGTTTCTATTTACTGTGTTACTAGTTGATGAAATTGCAGATTTATCAGGGGTAATAGTAGAAGCAGAAGTAGAACTATTATTTTCTACAAGTGAATTATTATTTGTTAAAACTGCATCATCAGAAGTTATGTTATCAGAATTAGTATTTTTAGTTCCATCAGTAGTCTTAGTATTTGTTATGTCATCTTTATTTTCAGTAGTTGGTTCTTTTGTATTTGTTTCTTTAGTGCTAGGTGTTTTATCTCCTGTAATTGCGCTTTTTAAGTCGCATGATGTTAGAGAAAAACATAAAATAACAGTACAACTTAGAATTAATAATTTTCTTTTCATAATTTCACCTCGAAAAAATTCTTACTATAAAAATATTACCATATTTTTACAAAGAATGAAATCATTTAATTAAAATAATATACAATATTTTCATAAAATTATATAATTTAAGTAGTGGGGGTGGATTATGGATATTTTAAAAGAAACAAAACTTATAAGCAATTATATAATTTCATTAAGAAAGGATTTTCATAAGTATCCTGAATTAAGTATGGAGGAGCATAGAACATCTAAAAGAATTAAAGAGGAGTTAGATAAAATAGGTGTTGAATATGAAGAGGGAATAAAAACAGAAGTAGTTGCAACTATTGGTAAGGGAGATGGTAGGGTAATAGCTTTAAGAGCAGATATGGATGCTTTAAGAATACAAGAAAATACTGATGTTAGATATGCTTCGGTAAATAATGGAGTAATGCATGCATGTGGACATGATGCGCATATGGCATCATTACTTGGTGCAGCGATGATATTAAAAAAATATGAGGACAGTATTCCAGGAAAAATTATTCTTGTATTTCAACCATCTGAAGAAAATTCATGTGGGGCAAAATTAATTACTGAGCATGGTTATTTAGATGATGCAGATGAAATTTTTGGATTACATGTGTTTGGAGATATAGAATGTGGTAAAATCTCTATTGAAGAAGGGCCTAGAATGGCTGCATCAAATAAATTTACTATAAAAATTACAGGTAAATCAGGTCATGCAGGAAAACCACATCAATGTGTAGATGCGACTTTAGTTTGTGCTGCAATAGTAATGAATTTGCAATCTATAATTAGTAGAGAAATAAATCCTGTAAATTCGGCAGTAGTAACTATAGGGCATATTAAATCAGGAGAAACACATAATATTATTTCAGGTGAGGCTATAATAGAGGGAACAATAAGAACTTTTAATGCATCAACAGCAAAGCATATACAAACATCAATTAAAAGAATAGCATATAGCACTGCATTAGCATATGGATCGACTGCTACTGTTGAGTATGATGTAGCACATCATCCAGCTGTAATTAATGATGCTAGTGCGGTAAAAACTGCTTTAGATGCTGCAAAGAAAATATTTAACGAAGAAGATATCATAAAGGTACCAAGAATGATGCTTGGAGAAGATTTTTCAATATATCAAAAAAGAATTCCAGGTGTATTTGTGTTTGTAGGAGCTGGTAATGAAGAAATAGGTAGGGATTATCCTAATCATAATGATAAATTTAATATAGATGAAAAAGCTGTGTTAATAAGTACAGAGTTATATGTTGCTTATGCTTTAGAGGCAACTGTAAAAGAGCCGAGAAGACATCTTTTTCATCATTAATTAAGGAGCGAAATTTATGGAATTAGAAATTTTAAGACATATTCAAAGTATAGCAAATCCATTTTTTGATTTTTTATTTCAACTTATAACTATGTGTGGAGAGCAAATAGTATTAATTTCAATAATATCAATTATTTATTGGGCATTAGATAAAAAGTTCGGGGAATATATAGCATATTCTGTTTTAACTAGTGTACTTTTAAATAATGCAATAAAAGATATTTTTAAGATGAAAAGACCAATAGGGGAAGAAGGAATTAGAACTTTAAGATCAGAAACAGCAACAGGATATTCATTCCCAAGTGGTCATACTCAAGGGGCAGCTTCATTTTATAGTGCTATGGCAATTTATATAAAGAAAAAAGCAATGTATATTATTGCAACTATAATTATTATGCTAATAGGATTTTCAAGGTTATACTTAGGAGTTCATTATCCAAAGGATGTTATAGTTGGAGGAATTTTAGGGGTATTAACATCTTTAATATGCTATAAGCTATATAATAGATTTAAAAATAAAATGTTATTATATGTAATAACATTTATAGTATTTATTCCAGCATTAACTTTTGCACATTCAGCAGACTTTATTAAAGGTATGGGAACTTATTTAGGGTTCGTAATTGGAATCTATATTGAAAAGAAATATGTTAATTTTTCAACTGAAAAAAGTACTAAAGTTAAGGTGATAAGAGTATTATTAGGTATATTAATATTACTTGTATTGCAGGTTGGATTAAAAGCAATATTTCCAAGTGAAACTATATTTTCATTTATAAGATATGCATTAATTAGTTTTGTTGGAATAGGAGTATATCCTATGATATTTAAGAAGTTTAAATTTTAAAGTGTGCTTGGGAGGCACAATAAATTAGTAATAGTACTATATAACTAATTTATTGTGCCTCTGGGGCGTTTTTTTATGTAATTTATGGTAAAATAAGTAATAATATTATATGAGGGGGATGAGCATGAAAACTGTAGCAATAATTGGTGCAGGACAACGAGGACAAGATATTTATGGGGAATTTATAAAGAATAATAGTAATTTAGGAAAAGTAGTAGCAGTTGTTGAGCCAAATGACTTTAGAAGAGAAAAGATGAAATTTGAACATAATATAAGAATAGAAAATGTATTTACTAATATTAAGGATTTCTTTAAAAGAGAAAAATTAGCCGATATAGTTATAATATCAACATTAGATAGACAACATTATGAACCTGTTATGAAAGCTTTAGATAAGGGATATAATATTTTATTAGAAAAACCAATGTCAATAAATAAAGAAGAGTGTATGGATATGGTTAATAAGTCTGAAGAAAAAGGTTTATTATTAATGGTTTGTCATGTATTAAGATATACAAGCTTCTTTAAAAAGTTAAAAGAAATAGTTAAGAGGGGTGAAATAGGTGATATTATAACTATTCAACATAATGAAAATGTTGGTGCTTTCCATATGGCCCATAGTTTTGTCAGAGGAAATTGGAGAAATTCAGAAGAGACATCGTCTATAATATTGCAAAAGAGTTGTCATGATTTAGATATTTTATCATGGATTATTGAAAGTAAGTGTGATAGTGTTGCATCTTTTGGAGAGTTAACGTTTTTTAATAAAAAGCATAAGCCAATTGGAGCTTCAGATAGGTGTATAAATTGTAAGATTGATAATTGTATGTTTGATGCAAGAAAAGTATATCTAGATGTTATTGGTAAATGGCCAGCAACAGTAGTAAGTAATGTTCAAACTAAAGAAGGTATATTATCTTCATTAGAAAAAAATAATTATGGTAGATGTGTATTTGAGTGTGATAATAATGTTTGTGATCATCAGAGTACTATTTTAAAGTTTGAAAATGGAGTTACTGCTACTTTTAATTTATCAGGATTTACAGATGAAATTTCTAGAACAATAAAAATAATGGGTACTAAAGGGGAAATTAGAGGTCATGAGGGTAAAAATGAAATAGAAGTTATTACTTTTAGGTCAAATTTAAAGCAAGAGAGAAAAGAAAAGTTATATAAAATTGAAAAGTCTACTACAGGACATAACGGTGGAGATGGAGGCTTAATGATAGAATTATTCAAACTTTTAGAGAATGAAGAAAAGGACTCATTATCAAGTGGAAGAAAATCATTAGAAAGTCATCTTATGGCTTTTGCAGCAGAAGAATCTAGAGTTAAAAATAGAATTATAAATTTAAATAAGTTTTAATTTTATAAAATATAAATATATAAAATTAAGAAGTTAAGTTTAGTACTTAACTTCTTAATTTTTAATTATTTTAATGCTGTTTCAAGAGTTTTTAATCTAGAAATATATTCTTGAGTATTTGTAATTTCATCTTTAGCAATTTCCTTAACTAATTCACTTTTAGCACATTTAGTATTCATTGATGAAATATCATGAGAAGCTTGTAAAAGTGCAATTGCTTGTTTTATGTATGTCTTTTCATTACTTTCAGATTCTTTTATTTCTGATAAGTCTTTAATTAGTTTATCAACAATTACTTTATATTGTTTAATATAATCATCATCTTCTTTAAGGGACTCTTTATTTTTTCCATAAGTATCTATTAATCTACCTAGCTCAATTCTCATTTCTTTTAATTCACCAGTATAATTATCAATTATATCATCGCTAATATCAATTAGTTCGGGATTGTTTGAATAACTTTCTATATTATTAGTAGCAAACAATATAGCTCTATGTAATAATATCTCTTCTCCTAAATAGTCTATGCAAACACTACCTGAAGCTGGAAGCTTTGAAAGTTTATCTGTTATACCAGTAATAAAGTCACTTGTAACCTCATAATATGGATCATCTACAAATTGAGAATAAGGATTTTCGATAGAAGATGCAGATACAGGTAAAGTATAAAGTATAATAGATAATAAAGTTAATATTGATAAAAGGCAACTTAAGAATCTTTTCATTTGTTTCACTCCTTAAATTATTAATAATATTTAGTATGTTTTAAAAAATAAAATTTTATTTATAAATAATTAAAAAGATTAAAATAGGGCAGTAATTTTAACCACCCTTATATTAAGAAAATATATGCTCGTAATATTATTTTTTTACGAAGCTACCGCAATCAGTACATTCCTTACTAGATGTACAGGTAGTATGACTAACAACTTTAATGTGAGTTAAGGTACAGTAATTATCATCTGTACAATGAAATTTGCATTCAGTAACAGTACAACCGATACTTTCGTTATGTTTCATAATTAATCCTCCTCTTTTAAGAAAATAGTATAGTTAAGTAATATAACGGTAGGAGTATATATTATATTAACTTAACTATATTATTGATTCATTCTAATTTATTTTATCCTTAGAAAAATAAATTATTCTTAATTAAGAAGAAACTATATATTTAAAAAGATTACAGTAGTATTGATATAAACAAATATATATGTGAGAAATATGTACTGTTTATTAATGGTTTAAGAGGCGATTTATATAATGAAATTCACAATATTATATGGTAAGTTTTACACTATAATTATTAAACTGAATTAATTATAATATTTTTGTAGAGATATAAGTTAGGGAGGGAAAAAATGTATCGTATTGAAAATTTTGAGGTAGAAATAAAAGAATTAAATAGAAAAAGAATGATTAGAGTATATTTACCTAATGATTATGATAAAAATGTAAATAAATATTATAAAGTTATGTATATGCATGATGGACATAATCTATTTTATAAAGAAACTTCAGCTTATGGGGGTATATGGGATATACAAAACTCAATGAGTAAAAGTGAAGAGTCTGGAAACGATGGTATTATAGTTGTTGGTATAGATTGTAATAATGAAACTACATTTGGTAGACTTGATGAATATTCACCTTGGGTAAATGAAAATCTTAAAAAGTTTATTCCAAGTAGAAGTATAGAAATAGCTGGTGGAGAAGGAGATTTATATGTTGAATTTTTAGTAAATTCATTAAAGCCATATATTGATAAAAAATATAGAACATTAAAAACTAGAGAAAACACATTTATAGTAGGTTCTTCAATGGGCGGATTTATATCATTATATGCTGGATATAAGTATCCTGAAGTATTTTCTATTATAGGAGCTTTTTCTACAGCAGCATGGTTTAGTAAGGAAAATTTAATTGAATTTATAAAGAAAAATTATAAAGATAACATGAAGATTTATTTAGATTCAGGAACTAAAGAAACATCTGATAGTGAAGTAAGTGAATTTAATGAAATTTATGTTAATGATACTAAGGAATTAGAAAATTTGCTTTTAAATTTAGGACAAGATAAAAAAGATATAAAGGTTGTAATTGAAGAAGGAGCAAATCATTCTGAGGATTCTTGGAAAAGAAGATTTCCAGGATTTTTAGAATGGATTTTAGAAAAATAAAAAGTAAAGTTGTTAAAGGGATGTTTAAATTTAGACATCTTTTTTTAGTGTAAAGAATATTTTATTAGAAATACTTTTAGTTTATAATTAGAGATAAATCATTATATAAAACAAAGGAGAAAAAAGTATGATAGTAATGTGTCCAGGTTGCTCAGGAATAGATCTTGATGTAATAAAAAGAGAATTTAAAGATGAGAAAATAGTATGTGGATGTATTGGAGAATGTGGGGGAAGAATGGATGAGACTATAGTTGCTATGGTTAATGGTGAGTTTGTTGAAGCAAAAAGCGAAGCAGAGTTTATTATTAAGACAAGAGCAATAGTAAGTTCTAAGTAACACTTGAATAAAACTGTGAACTACAGTGATAACGAAAAATTAATGATATAAGCAAAAGAGGTTATATCATTAATTTTCGGCATCGCGGCATCTAAGCCTTAGTTCACAGTTTAGTTAATATATTTCTCTAAAAATTTTTCAACTGTTTCCCAATATAATTTAGGATTAACATAACTAGCTCTAGCATGTTTAGCCTCAGGTATAATTAACTTTTCTTTTTCTGTTTGTGAAGCATTATAAAGTTCATCAAGCATAAAAAATGGAACGAAGCTATCTTTATCTCCATGAATAAAAAGTATTGGAATTGTTGATTTTTTTATTTGTTTAATAGGTGATGCTTCACTAATAAAATATCCAGAGCGTAGTTTGCAAATAATACTTGCAGTATGCATCATAGGGAATGATGGTAATTTAAATAATGCTTTTAATTGATAAGCAAATTGGTTCCAAGTGGATGTGTATCCACAATCCTCTATTATTGCTTTAACATTTCTAGGTAGCTTCTCACCAGAAGTACTCATAACAGTTGCAGCTCCCATGGAAACACCAAAAAGAACAATTTGAGAATCTTTAAAATTATCATTAATGTAATTTATTAAATCAATAATATCAAATCTTTCATCCCAGCCCATTCCTATATAATTTCCTTCACTTTTGCCATGCCCTCTTAAGTCTGGAATTATAATGTTGTATCCCATATCATAAAAGTTTTGTGCATAAGAAGCCATGTATGTACCTTGCGAGGTATATCCATGAACAGCTATAACCCATTTATTAGATTTGTTTTCATTTTTTATTAGAAAATTGTGTAGCTTTAAATTATCCTTGGAGTTAATGAATAAGTCTTTGTAGTTACTATATTTAAGTAACCAAGTTTTACTGTCTATAGTAGTAACCCCACTAGTTTCACTTTGTTTTGTTTCTTCATCTGTATTGCTTTTAAATATTAAATCTTTAGGATATTTTGGGTTTATACCTAAGTTATATAAGTAATTTCCACCATAGCAAATTACTATTATTAAAGCTATAAGTATAATACATAATAAAATTATTATGATTTCCTTCATACGTTCACCTCTAAAATAGAATTTTTATATTAATTATATCATGAAAAAGTAGATAATATGTGTTAAGAAATGCTTAATAATAACGGTGTTTTTTTTTGAAATTATAAATAAAAGAAGGGTAAATTTATAATAAAAATATTATTTGACAACATTTTTGATTTATGTAACTTAATTTTAAAGAATGAATAAATTATCATGTAGAAAATATTCAAACAAATGAAAATTCAAGGGGGAAACCATATTATGGCAAAGATTCAAGTTACAGATATGAAAGAAACATTAAATTTTAATTATGATGTTAATGGAATAGCTGATGGTACTTTTGGAGGTACAGCACAAAATGCAGGATTAACAATGTATATTTATTCAGCAGCAAATATTAAATATGGAGATGCTTCAAGTAAGACAGATATTCATCAAACTGGACACACTCAAGTAAAGGGTAATTTAGTAGTAACAGTTACTAATAATAGCTCAACTGCAACAACTGAACCTATATATTTTGATGTAACTACAAATACAGGGGCAACCGAATTTACTAATAATATAAATAATACGAAAACATTATTAGTTACAACTAGTAATAATGGGATACTCGCTCCAGGGGGAATAGGAACAGCTACAATAGAAGTTACTCATATAGGTACAGCACTTAGTGATACAGCAACATTTACAATCAATTTATACGAAAGTTGGAATGCAGCATATGAGAATATTACTCCAACATTAAAAGGTACAGTACAAGTAAGTGTTTCTGCAGCTCTATTAGGACTTACTACAATTATAACAGATGGACCAGCTCCTATAGGTGGAGCATATTATGTTAAGCCAGGAGCTTCATTTAAATATGATATAACAATTTCCAATACTGGTAATGCGGCTTCTAAAAATACTAAAATTACAATAGAACCTGATGCAGCTAATTTGACAATAGGAACTGTAATAGGTTCTGTAAATTCAGATTTTTCAGATTCAATAACTCTTACTCCAGTAGATAATGTATATACACTTCCATCAGATATAGCGGCAACAAATGGTGTATATTATGTAAGGGTTCCTGAAACTGTAAAATAATAGTCTAGTCTAATTATAGTTGGGTGCTAGAATATATTCTAGTACCTTTACTTAAATATGAGAGGAGGGAAGTTAAATGATACAGACTAAAGTTTCTAATGTAAAAGAAAAGGTAGAATTTAAATATGATGTTAACAATAGTAAAGATGGAATAGGACAATGCGATTTTACTAGCAATATAGAAATGTATATTGTAAAAACATCTATAGATTATGATCCTATATCAATAATTACATCGGAGACTAATAAAAAAAATAGTAAAGTTCAGGTATTAGGAAAGTTTAAAATAATATTATTAAATACAGCATTAGAAGAATCAAAAGATGTATATATAAAATTAATAGGTAATTTAAATAATGTTTTTAGGATAAATAAAATATTTAAGGAAGAGTATACTACATCTAATTATATTATGGGAACTTATATAAATATAGGAAAGGTTCCAGCTAAAATTAATAATATAAATGGTGTAAAAGAAGTTGAAATATTAATGGAGTATATAGGAAATAAGCCAGGAGATACTATTACATTACAAATAAATGCTTATGAATATGAGGAAATATTTAATATATTAAATATGCCAAGTATAAAAATAACAGCAACTTATGCTAGTCTACAAGGTGTAGTTACTATGGTTGATATGAATAATAATGAAAAATCACAACCAGTTAATATTACAGCAGGTAAGAGTGTTTATTATTTAACAGAAATAACAAATGAAGGAAATATAGGTGCGAATAGTATTTATTTTTCACAAGTTTTAGATTTAAATTATTGTAGTATAAGCGAAGTTAGATATGGATATGATAAAAATTTAAATAATATATTATATTTAAGTGGAAATATAGTTCAATTTATTATTGATGATAATATTTTAGCTTATGGAGGAAAATATTATGTTAGAGTACAAGTTACTGTTAATTTATAAAAAATATAAAAGGAGCCTAGAGTAAAAGGCTCCTTAAATTTTTAGTTATTTTCCACTATCTCCATAATTAGAAAGAACTCTAGCACTTGGATCATTAACATTACAACCAGACCACTCTCCATTGGGCATCCAGAAATCTTTAATCCATTTAGCATTTCCAGAATAATATTTTTCAAATAGCTCTCTATAAAGAAGAGACTCCTTAGTGAAAGGAGTACAATATTCATATCTTTCCTTAGCTAATTCAAGGTCAATATTTGTATATTTTTCTTCAGCATACTCCTTTAAACAATCAACAAGAGAATGACCAACAGCATCACTAAAGGCGGCCTTTTCACGATAAAGTAAGTCATTAGGTAAATAATTTTCTTCTTCAAATGCTTTTCTTAATAAGTACTTACCTTTATTATAAGTGTTCATTTTTGTTTCAGGATTAATACTTATTACATAGTTAACAAAATCAATATCAGCAAAGGGAACTCGTCCCTCTAATGCATGAGCAGAAATACATCTATCGGCTCTTAAAACATCATACATATACAATTCTTTTATTCGCTTTTGAGATTCTTTTTGGAATTCACTTGGAGATGGTGCAAAGTCAGTATACTTATAGCCAAATAATTCATCACTAACTTCGCCAGTTAAAATAACTTTTAAATCAGTATTTTTATGAATATATCTACATAATAAATACATTCCTATACTAGCTCTAATAGTAGTAATATCAAAAGTCTCCAAATGATAAATAACCTCTTCTAAAGAACTTAAAACATCATTTTTAGTTATTATAACTTCAGTATGATCTGTTCCTAGAAATTCAGCTGCTTGCTTTGCATATTTTAAATCTATGGGATCAGTTTCCATTCCTATAGAAAAAGTTTTAATTGGTTTATTCATAAGTCTTTGAGAAATAGAACATACGAGAGAAGAATCTAAGCCTCCACTCAATAAATATCCAATAGGTGCGTCTGCATGCAATCTTTTTTCAACGGCAGATATAAGTTTGTTTTTTATATTAGTAAATATAACATTTAAATTATCATTATTAATAAACTTTGAGTCTGATAAATCGTTATAGCAGATAAAATTCCCATCTTTATAATAATGTCCTGGAGGAAATGGCATAATATCATTACAATAATCAATTAGCCCTTTTGCTTCACTTGAAAAAGAGATTTTATGATCCTCTTTTGTATATCCATAAAACATAGGTCTGATTCCCATAGGATCTCTTGCAGCCATTATAGAGTTAGTTTCACTATCATATAAAACTAAAGCAAATTCAGCATCAAGCATTTTACACATTATTTCAATACCGTATTTATAGTATAAGGGTATTAAAATTTCACAATCACTATTGGAATGAAAAGTATATTCATTAGATAACAATTCTTTTAAAGATATATAATTATAAATTTCTCCATTACAAACAAGCTCACATGAATTATATTTAAATGGTTGATTTCCGTTGGAAGATAAGTCCATTATTGATAAGCGGTTAAAGCCCCATGATAAACCATTTTCAATAGCAGAATAATTATTATCTGGTCCTCTATGTTCAACCTTTTTTAGGTTTTTTGAGAAATCAGATAAATTTAATTTGGTAGAAGAAAATACAACAAAACTACACAATTTTTTTGCCCCCTTTTATAAAATAATAAAGGCCCGCTTAAAGCGAGCCTTGAAAACAATTCTTATCTAGACAAAGGCTCAAAGATAAATAAACATAGAAATTAAAAATAAAATATTATTTTTAACTTTTAAATTAATTTATCATCGCCTTTGATGAAATTTTATAAAAAAACTATTTGTTAAATTATATTATAAATGGTATTAAAATGCAACAAAACTTTAGGCAAATATATAAATTTAATAATACGGCAGTGGGAAAATATAATTATAAAATTGGGGAACGAGAGTATAAGAGGTGAATATAATGAATTGTGAATTTAAATATGCAAATTAGTAGAGCAAGAGGAGAGAAAGTAAGTTGAGCAATTTAGAAAGGAGTAATGAAATAGATAAAAAAATAAATATATTAGCAAATACTAGTACTATAAATTCTAAGTTACAACAGGCTATACTTATTGCTACAGGAGTTTTGGTTAAAAGCATAGAGGATATGGAAAGTTTAACAGGATATTTAGATTTATCATTATATAACACAGGGGTATCCTTAGATACTCTAGATGGATTAAGGTATGCAACTAATATAGGTCAATTATATCTTACGGATAATAACATAAGTGATATTAGTGAGTTATCTGGATTAAAACAATTAACTTGGTTAGAAGTTAATATGAATAAAATTGAAGATATAACACCTATTGCTAATTTAATAAATTTACAAGGATTAAATATAAGTAATAATCCAATAAGTAATATAAGTTCATTTGAAAAACTTAAATTTTTAAAGGTTCTTAGAATGAGAAATATTTCTAAGAGTCTTATAGAATTAGAAGCTTTTTCTTTATCTAGCTTAAGTACTATAGAAACATTGGATTTAAGTGGAAATGGTATAGAAAGTATTAATAATAATGGGGAATCGTTACTTCCTAACTTATCAGGATTACTTTCTTTAGGGTTATCTAAAAATCAAATACAATCAATTTCATTATTAAGAAATTTGCAAGAGATTATATATTTATATTTAAATAATAATGGTATTAGTGATATTACAGTAATTGCAAATTTAAATACAATTACTACATTGTATTTAAGTTTTAATAATATAAATGATATATCAACAATATCAACCTTAGATAATATAAAAAATTTGTATATGGATAATAATCAAATTAGTGATTTGAGTTTGTTAGCTAATAATAAAAAGTTAGAAATGTTATCTTTAAATAATAACAGTATTAGTAATTTGGAACCTCTAAAAAATCTAATGTCTTTGTTAATATTAAAGTTAGACAATAATAAAATCTTATCTGTAAAACCATTATCATATCTTAAAAATTTAACAAGTTTATCCATAGATAATAACTTTATTAGTAATATTTATTTCCTTAGTAATATTGGAGGTCTGAGCTTTCCATACAATGGAGTAGCAGTTAATAATCAAAGCATAAAAATTCAAAGCCCACCAATAATAAACGGTACTTGTATTTTAGAGCTTAATACTATATTAAGAGATATAGACAATACTATTCCTAAAATAAAAAATATACAACCAATGTATTATAGTGAAAATAATAATATTATAATATGGAGTGGTGTTACAGAAGATGATAATCTAACATTTGATTTTTCAAATGGTACTTATATAAATAATATGGCTAGTAATGTATTTTTTTCAGGAACTGTATTATTAGTTATATTTATTAGTTTTATAGATAGTAATTTAGAAAGTATGTTGTTAGTAATACTAAATAAAATAAGCCACGATAGAATAACTAATAAAGATATGATGACTTTAAAGAATATTAATTTATCAAATGCCAATATTAGTGATTTATCGGGTTTAGAATATGCTAAAAATGTTGAGGTTTTAAATATATCAAATAATAATATAGAAAATATAAATCAATTAGAAAATATGAAACTTTTAATTAGTGTAGATATAAGTGGAAATAAGATTTATGATTTAAGTCCATTGTTCAGATTAGAGTATTTAAGTAACGTAATAAGTAGCAAGCAAAGGGTAAGCTATCCATCTCAAAAGATAAGAATCGATGGTATAGTAAAAATATCTTTGGATTTATTAGCTTGTGGTAAGGAGTATATAGCTAATATAACTGGTATTTCTGATGGTGGATATAGAGAAAACAATGAAATTATTTGGAGTAAAGTAGCACCAAATAGTATTTTAACTTTTAATTATGAAATAAAACTTAATTTAGATAAAGACAGTAGAAATACAAGAGGTAAAATTAATATTATTACTACAGCAGGATATGCAGAAGTTCCAACATTGAATAATAATGTTATGAGAGGAATAAATATATTTAGTTATAAAGCAATAAAATATAAAGGAGAGAACATTAATGATAGGTGACTTAGTAGTCACTTCCGGAAATATAGAATATAAATATAAAGTTGAAACAAATAATGCTGAAGATAACTGCATATTAGATTCAAGTAAAGGATATATATACGTGTTTCCTCAAGGTGAAAGCTATAGTGCAACATTAAATTATTTTATTGAGGGAAAATTATCTAAAGCTTCAGTAATTAGTAATATAACTACAGATATTATAATTTCTAATAAGTCGGTTAATTCGGAAGGATATTTGATTATTAATGGATTTATAAAACAAGTTATAACTTATAAAGATGGAGGTGATTCTTTAATAAAAAGGTTAAGAACTAATGTTGAATTTACTAATAAATTATGTAGAATTATTGGTGAAACACCTAATGTTACAATAGATAATAATAGTATATATGCATCTTATTATTTTGAGGGGGATAATCAAGTAGTTATAGTTATTAAAGCAATAGCTAATTTAAAGTATGAGGGTAATAATGAAAAAGACTGTTGATATTATATATACATTAGATGCGAAATTAATAAAGCCAGAGCAATTAGAGTGGATTGCCATTAAGAAGGATGATATAGAGGCTTCTTGTGTTATAAGTTCAGAAATTGTAAGTATTAAGATAGTATTATGGGAATCCTATAGAATAGATACGGGACAATGTGGTGAAGATGGTGGAATTGAGTATATTATAGGAGAAGAACAGGTTGAATACAATACAACCTATAATAATATTGGATTTAAGCCAACAGACGTAGTAATAGGTAGTGTTAGCTGGAGATATGAAATAGATGAAAATACTAGGGAAGTAACTGTAAAAGCGACATTAGAATTTGAGTTGATATAAAAATAGCAAGTCGTAAGTATACATTTTTTATTGTTTAGTAATAAAAAATATTAATTTTAACTAAATTATAGAAAGAAATAATTGAAAATGATTTTTATAACTATGCTAGGCAGTTGACGAAATTAAATGCAACTATCCTTTAATAAAATAGGGATAGTTTTTTTTATTTGCAAATAAGAATTAAATTTTCAGTACTAAACACATTAGCAAATTTAAATTTAATATTAAGATGATTGATGTAAGAAAAAATGCTTCAGAGTATAAAAGAATCTAATAAGAAGGTATTCAGAGTATTTTAGAGATGATATATTAGGTTTAGAAGAGTGAGAGTAAATAATAAAAATAGTCATTATTATAAATAATAAAGAGGTAACTTTAGGACAAGCTATAAAAAGAAAAGTTGAGGTTAGTAATCACATTGGAGATGAATTAGATTTTTCAGAAGATTGGCATTGTTAATGATGGAAGTGTTTAATATAAAAATAAAAGGTTAAGATTAATAATAGGAGTTTATTATAGTAATAGTCTCACTTTTTATAGATAAAGAATAATAAATGATGTACAATATTATGAGTAAGAAAATATACTATTATAAAAATAGTTAAAAATAAATTTAATATAGGGAGTTTAAAAATGGTATTAAGTGAAATATTAAAAAGTTCAAAGTTAGATTATACTTCTACAAATGAAATAGATTATTCAAAAATAGATGTTATAGATATTACAAGAGACACAAGACAGGTGGTAAATGGAAGTTTATTTATTGCAGTTATAGGTGTAAAAGTTGATGGACATGATTTAATAAATGATGCAATAGAAAAAGGGGCAAAAGTTATTATCCATAGTAAAGAAATAAAAGATATTAAAGATGGAATCGCATATATAAAAGTTGCTGATACTAGAGAATGTATGGCTATAATTGCAAAAGTATTCTTTAATATTCAAGATAAAGATTTAGTTTTCTTAGGTGTAACAGGTACAAATGGAAAAACTACTTCAACATATATGATGAAGCATATACTAGAGCATGCAGGAGATAAAGTTGGACTTATAGGAACTATTGCTAATTATATTGGAGATAAAAAAATACCAACAGCTATGACAACTCCTGAAGCGATAGAATTATTTAGACTTATTAAAGATATGAGAGAAGCAGGATGTACATACTGTTTAATGGAGGTATCATCTCATGCGTCAGCAATGGGAAGAGTTGAAGGGTTAAACTTTAGCAGAGGTATGTTTACAAACTTAACTCAAGATCATATGGATTATCATAAAACATTTGAAAATTACTATAATGCAAAATTTAAATTTATTAAAGAGGCTAAAAGTACAGTTATAAATTGTGATGATGAATATGGAAAGAGAATGTTAAATACATTACATGAAACTAATAAGGATGATAAAGTTGTAACATCTTACGGAGTAGAACATGGATATGTTAGAGCAGAAAATTTAGATTTAGCAGCAAATGGTTCAGAGTTTGATTTATATATTGGTGATGAGTTTAAGGGAAGAGTTAAGCTTCACATAGCAGGACTTTATAATATATATAATGCTTTAGGTGTTATAGGAATGTTAGTAGTAGGTGAATATGTATCTGTAAAAGATGTTATAGAAGCATTTGAGACTATGAAAGCTGTAGATGGAAGATGTGAGAGAGTTTATCATGATAAAATGGAGTGTACAGTTGTAGTTGACTATGCACATACTCCAGATGCGCTTGAAAATATTTTAAAAACTATGAAGGAAGTTACTAAAGGAAAAATAATAACTGTATTCGGCTGTGGTGGAGATAGAGATAGAACAAAGAGACCCATAATGGGAAATATTGCGGCAAAGTATAGTGATATAGCTATAGTAACTTCAGATAATCCAAGAACTGAAGATCCTAAACAAATAATTGATGATATTATAGTTGGAATTACAGATAGTCATACAGTGATTGAGGATAGAAAAGATGCAATAGAATATGCTTGTAAAATTGCTGGACATGATGATATAGTTGTAATTGCAGGAAAAGGACATGAAGATTATCAAATAGTTGGAACTGTTAAACATCATTTTAGTGATAAGGAGACGGTTATAAATTATTTTAATACAATATAATATTTTTATAATAGGTATAAATTTCTTTATACCTATTATTTTTAGAAAAATTTAACATAAAAATGAAAATGTTTACAAAAGCTAAGTAAAAATTAAAAAAAACTACTATTTAAAAAAAACTACTATTAAAAAAAATAACATAAAAAATATACAAAAAATAAAAAGAATGTACAAGGATTATTTTTAAAAATTGTTATTATATAATTGTAAATGATTAATCATAAAATAAAAATTTGAATTATATATTATTAGAAAATAATGAATTTAAGGTGGGATAATTTATTATGGTAAAAAATAATTTAGCTGAAATCTTAAAAAATAGATTTCAAAAAACAATAGAAAATGCAACTAACGAAGAAGTATATTTAGCATTGTTAGAAATGACAAAGGGATGCATTAATAATAAAGGTACAAATAAAGGAAATAAAAAATTATATTATATATCAGCAGAATTCTTAATTGGGAAGTTATTATCAAATAATTTAATAAATTTAGGACTTTATGATGAAGTTAAAGAAGTATTAGCTGCTAATGGTAAAGATTTAACTGAAATAGAAGAAATGGAATTAGAACCTTCATTAGGAAATGGTGGTCTTGGAAGACTAGCTGCATGTTTCTTAGATTCAATAGCAACTTTAGGATTAAATGGTGATGGGGTTGGACTTAACTACCACTATGGATTATTTAAGCAAGTATTTAAAAATAATAAACAAACTGCAGAAAAGAATCCATGGATAACTCCAGAAAGTTGGTTAAATAAATCTAATATTAAATTTGATGTTTTATTCGGTGGATTTAAAGTAACTTCAACTTTATATGACATAGATGTTACAGGATATAATCAAGCTTCAAATAAATTAAGATTATTTGATATAGATACTATTGATGAAACATTGGTACAAGATGGAATAAATTTTGATAAAGAAGATATTAAAGAAAATTTAACTTTATTCTTATATCCAGATGATAGTGATGAAGCAGGACACTTATTAAGAATATATCAACAATATTTCATGGTAAGTAATGCAGCACAATTAATTCTTTTAGAAGCAGAAGAAAACGGATATGATTTACACAAATTACATGAGCATGTAGTAGTTCAAATTAACGATACACACCCTTCAATGGTTATACCAGAATTAATAAGATTATTAGGAGAAAAGGGTATAGAAATGCATGAAGCTATCGGTATCGTTACCAAGGCTTGTGCATATACAAATCATACAATATTAGCAGAAGCATTAGAAAAATGGCCAATAGCGTACTTAGAAAAAGTTGTTCCACAACTAATGCCAATAATTAGAGAGTTAGATAATCAAGTAAGAGAAAAATTTGATGATGAAAGAGTTTATATTATAGATAAAGATGATAGAGTACACATGGCTCATATGGATATTCACTATGGATTTAGTGTAAATGGTGTTGCGGCTCTTCATACAGAAATATTAGAACAAGAAGAGTTAAAGCCATTCTATGATATATATCCAGAAAAGTTTAATAATAAAACAAATGGTATAACTTTCAGAAGATGGTTAATCCACTGTAATAATGAATTAACTAATTATATTACTGAACTTATTGGAGAAGACTTCAAGGTAGATGCAACTAAGTTAGAGGATTTAGGTAAATATATTGATAACAAAGATGTATTATCAAAGCTTGGAGAAATTAAAAAGAACAATAAGATTGCATTAAAGAATTATTTAAAAGAAAAGCAAAATATTGAAATAGATGAAAATTCAATATTTGATATTCAAATAAAGAGACTTCATGAATATAAGAGACAACAAATGAATGTTTTATACATCATTCATAAATATTTAGATATAAAAGCAGGAAAGATTCCTACAACCCCAATAACAATGATATTTGGAGCAAAGGCTGCACCAGCTTATATAATTGCACAGGATATAATTCATACAATTCTTTGTTTACAAGAAATCATTAACAATGATCCAGAAGTAAATAAACATTTAAGAGTTGTTATGGTTGAAAATTATAATGTTACTATGGCATCTAAGTTAATACCAGCTTGTGATGTTTCAGAACAAATTTCTTTAGCATCTAAAGAAGCTTCAGGAACTGGTAACATGAAATTTATGTTAAATGGTGCTTTAACTTTAGGAACTGAAGATGGAGCAAACGTTGAAATTCATCAATTAGTTGGAGATGAAAACATCTATATCTTTGGTGAATCAAGTGAACAAGTAATTGAACATTATAAAAAAGCTGATTATGTTTCAAAGAAATATTACGAAAAAGAAAACATTAAAGAATTAGTTGACTTTATCGTAAGTGATGAAATGTTAAAGGTTGGAGATGAAGTGAACTTAAATAGACTTCACAATGAATTAATAGTTAAAGATTGGTTTATGACTTTACTTGATATTGAAGATTATATCAAAACAAAAAATCAAGTGTTTGAAGACTATTCAGACAGAGAAACTTGGAATAGAAAAGTTTTAATAAATATAAGTAAAGCAGGATTCTTCTCTTCAGATAGAACAATTGCTCAATACAATAATGATATCTGGAAATTAAAATAATAATAAAAAAGGATTAGTACATATTTGTGCTAATCTTTTTTTTATTAATTAAATATTTAATATTGGAAATAATATAAGAAGCTATCTATATATTGATTAAACTTAAGAAAGGAGAAAATTAAAATGAGAAAAACGAATATTATATTATTTTCATTAATTTTATTAGTAGTATTAGTTGGATGTACGAAAAAGGATACTGAAGCGCCAAATGATAATTCAAAATCGAATCCTAAGTTGGTAGAAGCTATTTTTGATGTTAGTGGCGTTGAGGAAGGGAATAATGATAGGTATGTTTATTTTTATAAAGATTTAAATGATGATAACAAAGATGAAGTTATAGTTTATCTTTGGGGTGATGATTTTAGTGGTACTGCAGGTGGGACAATGATAATTTTTCAATCTCTTGATGAAGGATATGAATTTATTTCAAAAACTATTGAAATGAATATGCCTATAATAATTAGCACTGATGTCACTAATTCCTTTAATGATTTAATTGTTACTGTATCAGGTGGAGGAATAAATGAAGCGTATAATGTCGTATTAAAATTTGATAATGAAATTTATCCATTAAATGCAACATTACAACCTAAAATTGATATTTCAACAGTAAAAGCTAAAGATACATTAAATAAAGATATAACACCAGATGCAGGTTTTCCATTAACAACTAAAATGGATAATTAAAAATAATGTACGAAAAGGAAAATTTAAAGGAGCCCAAATATAAGCTCCTTTATTATTCCAAGCTTTAAACTAGTATTACTTAAAATAATATATAATATGCAATTTGATTAAACTGCAATATTAAGAAGTTCTTCTACTCTTTGTTTAGATGTAGGAATTATACAACAGTTAGGAGTAGAATATGGTAAGTACTGAATATTTAAAGGTTTTCTTGATTGAAATAAAGCTTCATATTTATTTGTAGGTCTATTTGATTCAATGCTTTTAATTAATCCTTGTTCTACAAATTTTTTTTCTGAAATGTTATATAGTAAATAGAAAATGTCTTCATCTTTGGCATCACTAATTAATCTTTCTGCATTTAAATTATTTATTTTAAAATTGTATCCATTAAGTAACTTGTGAGGAGTACCCTCTGTTTTTGCATTTGTCCTAAGAATGTAATATCTCATAAAAAAATCTCTCCCTATTTTAAGTTATATTTTTAAAAATTAATACTCATTAATTTCATCTAATTTCAAATTCTTTGGCAGTAGTTTGGCCATCCTACAATTATATATAATAACATTTATGGAAATTAAAGTAAATATAAGGTTGACCAATTTTATACAAGTAAATTAGATAAAAAAACACAAAAAAAAACAAGAGATTAATATAAAAAATTACAGAATAGAACAAAACAATTCAACTATTTTAGGATCAAATTGTGTTCCGGAACATTTTTTTAGTTCTTCTATAGCTTCAAATTTTGTTTTAGTTTTATTATAAAGTGACTTATTAGTCATTGTATCATAGGCATCAACAATAGAAAAAATCCTTGAAATTAAAGGAATTTCACTCTTTGATAATCCAAGGGGATATCCACTACCATCATAATTTTCGTGATGAGATAATATCCCTTTTGCAATATGGTTAAGCTCAGGAATTGTCATTAATAGTCGATAACCTTTTTCAGAGTGAGTCTTAATTATTTCAAATTCTTCATAACTTAAGCTTCCTGGTTTCAACAAAATTTCTTCAGGAATAGCAATTTTACCTATATCATGAAGTTTAGCGATTAAAACTAATTCATCTAAAGTTTCTAAAGATAACTTAAGCTTTTTACCAAGCTTTAAGCATAAGTTTATAACGCGATCTATATGTTCGATATTTTCAATATTTTTTATACGTAATGTTTTAATTAAGTTAGTTAAAATAGCTATTCGAACATTTTTTCCCACTAAAAGCTTATGGCTATAAAGTTTACTTTCAGCATCCTTTAGAGCATCATCAAGATTATCATATTTGTTTTTTATAATTGATGAACCTATAGATAGGGAAAGAGTGAAGTTTGTAGTTAGTGAAGCATTATCAATGGTAGTAATTTTTTTCATTAAATCACATTCAACACAAGAATTACAATTAGGCACAAGTAAAATAAACTCATCACCTCCCCATCTAAATATTAAATCATTATTATAAAGAGATTTAAGTTTATTTGATATTGCTATTATTAGGTTATCACCTTCTATATGGCCGAAGGTATCATTAACCATTTTTAATCCATTAACATCACCCATAATTATTCGGATTGGAAAAGCCTCTTCTTCTATAAGTTCATTAACTTTTTTAGTAAAATAAGCTCTGTTATGAAGGCCAGTCAAGGAATCGGTATAGCTTAAGTGTTTTAGGTTTTCTTCAAATTTTTTCTGTTCTGTAATATCATGTGCAACCCCAACTATTCCGATAAAGTCATTATTCTTATCTATTACTGGTGTTTTTATTGTTTGAAATATTTGTTGTGTGTTATTAGAATTAATTCGTTCTTCTATGTATAAAGGTTTTCTTTTAGAAATGACAATTTTATCATTTTTTTCACATGTATTTAAAAAAACTTTATCTAGTTTTAATTCAGAATCACTTTTTCCAATTATATTATTTATACCTTTTTCTGAATAAAAATCAAGACATGTTTTGTTTGCAACCTTATAGATACCTTGAGTATCTTTAAAGAAGATCAGTTGGGGAACGTTATCTATAACTGTCTTAAGAATTTCATTTGATTCTATAGGATTTTCTGATAAATTAGTAAGGTCATTTTTAAGAAAATAGATCTTATAATTTATATCATTAATATACTCTGAAATATAACTGAGAGAATATTGAGTATTATTAATCAAGAAAAAATTATTTGAAGAATTTTGTATTAAATTATTATTTATTTTTAGTTTATTATTACTATAATCTATAGTAGATATTTTTGTATTAAAAAGTAGTGATAATTCATTATTAAAATGTATTAATTGATTATTTTTAATTATCCAAGCAGGATAACTTAATGACTCTATTAGTTTTAAAATAAGTTTTAACATATTTAACCTCAACCTATTAATTATTTATATTACCTATTATTATTAATTATATA
>NZ_JADPEL010000001.1:16573-345484 GCF_015667795.1 Clostridium sp. D53t1_180928_C8 | reverse complement strand
ATTAATGGCATACTCAACGTGATACCATCACGTATTGAAATTAATATTTTGTTTGACCCCAACTTTGCTGCAACTGGCAGCAGTTTTTCTTCAATAACTTCATTAAGCTTTTTCATTTTTATCTCTCCTCGTATAGTTGATTATAAAAAATAATTTATACCCCTTCTAAACCTTTTCATTTTGGTTTAGTTTAGCAATTATTACCTGTTAACTAAATAATATATTATTATTTATAATTAGTCAATACCATTTTTTCGATATTTTTTACATAATTATTTATAAATTATAATTAATCGCTTGTTAGTTTGATTATATTTTATAACCAATATTAAAAATGTGCCAGTTTGTAATTTATAGTTAATGTTATATAATATTGTTAATAAACAAGGAGGAACGTTATGAAACTTACAAGAACCCAGCAAAAGTTACACTTTAAAATTTTAAATAAAATATACGCTAAGGGACCTATTTCTAGAATTGATATCTCAAAAGAAACTGGTATAACACCTGCAACAGTTAGTGAAATTACTAATCAGATGATTCAAGAAAAGCTTATTTATGAACTTGGAGAAGTTACTCCTAACGAAGGTAAATCTGGAAGAAAAAAAATAATATTAGGGGTATCCCCAAATCATAGTTTTTATATTGGTAGTGAATTATCTTTAAAATACATTTCTTTTTGTCTAACTGATAATATTGGTAAAATTATAAAAGAAAAAACTATCCAATTAGAAAATAATAATTTAAATATTTCCTTAACAGAAGATTTTTATATGGATCAATTAAATGAATTCATAGAATTATGTAAAGACTATTCCCCAAAAGCAATTGGTATTGCTCTTCCTGGTCATTTTGATAAAACTAACAACTCAATCATTACTAATAATCCTTTTTGGAAAACTTTTAACATTAAAATCTTGTTAGACAACATCAATATGCCTATTTATTTTGAGAATAATGTTAAATGTATGACTTTAGCTGAAAGATTATTTAGCTTTAACGGTACCGATGATAATTTCATTTTCTTCCATGTTGGTAGAGGAATGTTTTGTTCTTATATGTATAATGGAGAATTATATGCTAAAGATAATTTCCTAGTTGGAGAAATAGGCCATATAATTGTTCATCCTGATGGTGAGTTGTGTGAATGTGGTAAAAGAGGTTGTCTTCAAACCTATGGAAGCGAGGCTTGGATAATTAAAAAGTCCCAAATACTTTTTGATAGTTCTGAAACTACATATCTTAAACAATTAGTTACAGATAAAGATAAGATAAAAATGGAAACAATCTTAAAAGCTTATAAATTAGGTGATGAGGGTATAATAAACATCCTTCATTCCGCAATTAAATATCTTTCAATTACTATAAATAATTTATCTATGATGATCGATTCTAATAAAAGCATAATTCATGGCGAATTATTTAATGAACCTTTGCTTATAAACTTATTAAAGGAATACTTAGACCAAAATGTTAGACTCTTGTCTATACATACACCTCAAAATATTACAGTTAAAAATTATAATAATTATAATGGTGCTTTATCTGCTGCTGCTCTTTGTGTATTAAAACGTTTAATTGAATTAGAATAAAAAACCGCAGACACACTTTTTTTGAACTAAGTACAATAATACTTAGTTCAAAAAAAAGATACCTCCTTGCTAATAATCCCTTATCCACCTTTTTCTATTTGTATTTTTACTTATTCTAAATTTAATCATTAACATATTTATTATAAGCAAACCTCAAATTCAATAATATTATTATCTATACCTCTTTCCCTTATACTTTATTTATAAATATCAAAAAACTTTATAAAAAATAGAATATTATAAAATATTAAGAAAACAAGAGCATATCAGAGTATTTAACTATGAATTGATGAATTTCACCCCACTTACTTCTTGATAATTATTATCTGTTGATATATATTATCATTAAATTAATTATTAAATTATTGAGGTGAAGAAAATGAAATTTATGATGGATATAAGAGAAAAAACATCTTTATTACATAGTGCTGCAGAAAATACAGGCTATATAAAAAAATTAGTTGATGGAACTGCATCAGTTGAAGGATATGCTGAATATATTTATAACTTAGAGAAAATGTATAAAGCTATTGAAGATGCACTAGATAAAAACGAGAGTAATTCTGTTGTTAAACCTTTTGTAACAAAAGAATTATATCGTTCAGAGCTTATGAGAAAGGATTTAGAGTTCTTATTAGGTGATAAATTAGCTTCTATGAAATTATTAGCTTCTACTGAAGCTTGTGTTGCAAAAATAGAAGAGTTATCAGAAAACAAACCTGAGCTTGTTGTTGCTTATGCGTATACAAGATTTTTAGCTGATTTATTTGGTGGAAGAACATTCTTATCATTGTTAAGTACAAGCTATAAAATATCTAATGATGGATTAAACTATTATCAATTCCCTGATATTACTGATTTAAGAGGATATGTTATGAAATATCATAACATGTTAGCAGAAATTAATTTATCAGATGAACTAAAAAAAGATTTTATTAACGAAGTTAACAATGCTTATATTTATAACCTTGCAATTTCAAACGAATTAGAATCTAAATTAAAATAATTTATCATATAAATCCATATTTATTATAACTCAAATATAACAAAACAATAAAAATATGATTCTCTAAAAATTAGAGAATCATATTTTTATCCTATTATTTAAGTTCTATTCTTTCTAAATCATATGGAACAAATACTTGTCCATCATAGACTGAATTTGCTTCTTCACTATAAAGTTTCTTTCTCTCAGGAAGTTTTTTATCTTCTGTGTGATATAAAACTAAATTCTCAACATTAAGCTCCTTAGCTAGCTTTCCAGCTTCAATAGGTGTGCTATGATTTTTTTCATAAGGCTTAAATATTTCTCTATCTGCATATAAACAAAACGCTTCTGAAAGTAACCAATTGCAATTTTCTACATATTCTTTATTAACCACATTATAAGATTCATCTCCAAGACATACTAATTTTTTTTCATTTGGAAGTATTGCTTTAAATCCAAATTGTTTATCTTTAGTAGATTCAATATCGAAGAACTCTATATTCATCCCTATTATATTTACTCTTTCACCATGGCACACTTCGCAAATCTTAATTCCATTACCTATAAATTTTAACAACTTTTTAGTTAACATCATATTACTTAAAGCCTTTAAAATATTAACAACTTCATTATGTCCATAAATAATAAATTCACCTTCAAATTTTCCCTCATGCATTAATGATGCATACTTTCTCATTATCCATATTGCACCTAATATGTGATCTGTATGTCCATGGGTAACAAACATCCCCTTAATATTTTTATAATCAATTTCAGCTTTTTCTAATTGTGATAATATTCCATTTCCACCACCAGCATCTACCAAAAAATATTTTTGGCTATTCCTTAAAGCAAAACAAGTATTATAGCATTTTGTAACCATAGCTGATCCTGTTCCTAGCATAATTAATTCTATATTCATATTTATGTACCCCTTTTTTAATATAATTTTCTTATATATATCTTACATAAATATGAAATAAACCTAAAGTATATTTTTTATTTTCACTTTTTATAATATTAATAATCTATGCAATTCTTTTAAGTTATATTTAAATAATTTTTATTACCTAACAATGTATTTTGATTTACAAAATATTTGATTTGTGATATTATATCCTCAATGTAACCATAATTAACTACATATAATAAGGGGGATAAATATATGCATTTACAGAAGAAAACAAAGTATATGATTATAGTATTGGTTATATTTCTATCATGCTTTATAGGATTTAAATCATTAAGTCCATCTAGACCTAATTATACTGATAAGGCTAAAACTAATGTTAACAATCAAATGGAACATATAAAAAATATTGCTCAAGAACCACACTCAATTTTTGATATTGAAGCAAAAGAAAAGGTACGAGATTATTTAGTATCAGAACTTTCCGAATTAGGAATAGAATCTAAACTATACAAATATGATAATTTATATGAAAAAAGAAGCGATAGCCTTGTATCTGTTGAAAATATTTATGCCGAAATCAAAGGTAAATCAGATTCTTATATTTTACTAGCTACACATTACGATAGTTCCCATGCAAAAACAGAACGTTATGCTGAAATAGATGGCTCTTTAGGTGCTGCTGATGCCGGCTATGCACTTTCTACTATTTTAGAAACATTAAGAGTAATACAAGAGCAAAATATTGAGCTTGAAAATGGAATTAAAATTTTATTTACTGACGGTGAAGAATATGGTCTTTTAGGTGCAAAAGAAGCTGTTAAAGAAAATGAAATTTTAGATGGGGTTAATTATGTAATAAACATAGAGGCAAGAGGAACTGAAGGCCCTGCTGTAATGTTTGAGACAAGCCCCAATAATGATGCTGTGTTAGATTTATATAAATCTAGTATTAGTCCATTTTCATATTCTATAACACCTGAAATATATAGATTATTACCTAACTGGACTGATTTTACAGTGTTTTTAGAAAATAATTTAACTGGAATTAATATAGCTGTTTTAGACGGATTAGAAAATTATCATACACCTTATGATAATCCTAAAAATCTAAGTGAAGAATCTATGCAACACTATGGAGATCAAGTATTACCTATAGTAACTGAATTTGTTACTAATGAAAAGTATTCTAATGCCGAAAATTTTAAAGGCAAAAACGATTCAATATTCTTCGTGTTAGGCAACCAATTTATAGAATATTCAAAAACACTAAACTTTATATTCTTAATTTCACTATTTACATTAATAATATATTTATATAAAAAGTTTAATGTAAAAATTATAAAGAATATATTTAAATTTGCACTTATAAATATACTATTTACAGTAATGGCTATGGCTATTGGCTACATAATTAGTAGAATAGTTGCAATTTTAAACGGAAGAGAGTTTAAACTTACTTATTTACCTCTTATTAAATTTGAAGGAGTTATTTTTATAACAATACTTATAGGTGTATTTATTGCATTTATTCTTACAATAAAGAAATTCACAAGAAGTCTTGATGAAAAAAATGAATTTATATTAGGATCATTAGTATTACTATTAATATTATCTATTATTTTTACTATTGTTTTACCAGGTGCAAGCTATTTAACGGTAATTCCTTCAATACTTCTATCATTATTTATAGCTATTAAAGAAATATTTAAAAATATTAAATCTATATGGTTTATAATATTACTACCTATAGCTTTAATAATTATTTTATATGTTCCTATGATTTATTTATTTAACTGTGCATTAACATTTGGTGCATTAGCAGCTAATATTTTCTTTGTTATGATAGCATATATATCAATCTTAACAGGTATAAAATCTATTAATTAACTTTAAATAAAACCAAAGACCATTAAAAATATTTTTACAGTTTTTAATGGTCTTATTTTATTTCTTAATAAAGTTAGAGCATTTTTTCAAATATTTTATAAAAATTTATTATTCCGTATCCCCATTGCGGATTAGGATAATTATCTTTTCCTCTCTTAATAACACCTCTTCTTAAAAAAGTCTTTATACTTTGAGAATACATATATGGATAATTTCCTTGAACAATTCCCCATTGAAAAAGCAAAACACAAGCCCCTGCTCCAATAGCTGCTGCTAAACTAGTTCCACTAATAACTTGTGTAGAGTTATTTAACCCAACTGTTAAAGTATTAGCCCCCCCTGCTGCAATATCTATTTTATCAATATATTCATTCCTAAATGATACCCCTGAATAACTTACTAAATTATTATTATTTTGATTATAAGCAGCAACTGTAACAACAAAATCTGAATCTCCTGGTACTGTTAAAGTTCCATACGGATTACTTGGTGTAAGCCTTGTTCCCGGAAGCGCTAATCCTGATTGCCATAACCAAGCATTATACTTGGCCATTTCTCCCTCCCTAATTCTTAATTTTAATTGCCATATTCCAGGTACCAAATTGGAGAAGTATATGCTCACCTTTTCTTCTCCAGTATATGCTTCCGGTATAAAATAACTTATTTTTGCTATAGTTTTTTCAAAAATAAAATTACTTAACTTATCTACATTTGCTCCTGCTTGAATAAATCCTGTTTCTTCTCCAGACGGTGATATCAAATTCACCTCAACAATGTCTGGTAAATCCACCCACATTTCTAACGCCATATACTTTTGATTATCTGCAATCAACATTTCAATAACTTCTATAGTATCTTTATCTCTAATAGTACCCGATACATGTCCATCTACATTTCCTTGATTTCCAGCTCCAGTAACTATTACAACTCCAACATTACTAGATATATTTTCTAGAAAATTATCAAATATATTATTACCCTTATGATTACCATTATTAGTACCTAAAGGTAGTAATATAACTATCGGTTTCTTCTCATTAAACAAAACCTTTCTAAAATATTCTATTACTGGGAAAATAGATGTTAGTGAAAATATAGGAGTATTAACTCCTAAACTTTTCTGTGTATATTTTGCTTCACTTAATTTTACTATAACGAACTTACATGCTGGTGCTATCCCCTTAATATCCTTATTCTTTCCTATAGCACCAACAATCCCAGCCATTCCAGTACCATGTCCATAATTATCCTTACTAGGAACTATATCATATGGATTTCCTCCTGAATTATATACTTCTATGGCTTTATTAATTTGTTCATTTGTATATAGTGTTCCAAATGGAACTTGATAATTATTATTACTATCAGAATTAATTGTTTGATCCCAGATATAAAGTATTCTACTTTTCCCATTATTATCCCTAAACTCCTCATTTAAATAATCTATTCCTGTATCAATTATTCCAATTATTACTCCCTCTCCATTTAAATTCAACTGAGGATTAGATTCTAAAAGATTTACTTGAGCAGCTTCAATAGCTGATATTTCCTGTAGTGTATATAGTTGTGTTGGAACTACATAGATTATTCTAAAATCACTTGAATTAATATATGTAGTTATTATTCCTCTTATGTAATTAATATCTTGATTACTCTCGTCAACCTTATTATTTTCCCTTAAAATATCAAGTTTAATAGATGCAATAGCATATTCATTATTTATAAATGTTATAAACACACCCTCTTCATTTTTTTTATCACCAGTAACCTTCCCTAAATATTCAATCATTATATGAACATAATTAGGGCTATTGAAAATATATTCATTATTTTTATCTATCTTACTATCCATTAAATCCCCTCTTATTCTCAAGCTATTTAATTAATTGGATATCTTACAAATAACCTTCCAACAAAATACTCAATATATTCTTCCTCTCCTCTATAACGCCCCCCCAATATAGTAAATACATCTAATAAATTTAATTTTCCATATCCTAAATCTTCATTTGGATAAACATAATTCCTCTCTCTTGTAGCACTATAAATTAATAAACTTCTTAGTTTAGTTGAATAAAGTCCAGCATATTTAATATCTGAGAATTGCCATTGAGCCAAAAGACAAACAGCTCCTGATATTATGGCCGTTGCTGGAGAGCTTCCACTAACTGCAACTATCTTATTATCTGTTCCTGATGTTGTTAAAATATTTATTCCACCTACAGCTAAATCTGGATTAATTAAATAATTTGAATTATATCCCTTTCCAGAAGATGCTACAATAGAATTATTGTTGCTATCATAATAAGCTACTGTAACAACACTTCTTGCCGTAGAAGGTATTGTTAATGTCGTATATGGGTCTACCTTTAAAAATTTAGTTCCTTCTGGTAATAATTTTTTATCCGGTAACCATATATCATATCTTCCCCTAGTAATATACTCTCCTTTTAATCTAATTTTCCATACTCCACTTTTAATATTGTTAAAACTTAAAATAAAAACTTGATGTCCAGTAAAATTTTCAGGGTTATAACACTTTATCTCAAGTTGTGTATTTAATAAATAAAAATCTTTTCTTTCTAAAGAATATATTTTAGGATTATAAAATCCTGTATCTTCTCCAGCTGGGTCTATTACACTTATTGACATCTCATCTGGTTTTTGAACCCACACATAAAATTCCAAAATATTCATATTTTTAGATACACTTAATTCTACAGTATCTACTTCTCCTACATTCTTAATGTAATTTGAAGCATGTCCTTCTGCACTGCCTAAATTTCCAGTACCACTTACAAAAATTATTCCTTCTCTACTTGCAAGAGAACTTATAAATCTTGCTGTTATGTTATATCCATCATGACTTCCCTCTTGACTCCCTACTCCAATAAATACTATTAGAGGTCTTTGTAGTTCTTTTGCTGATTCCCTCAAAAAGTTAATTGCCGATAGAACTTCTGCATTACTATATACCGGTACTTCAGGAAGATTATTATCTTTTAAAATCTTTTTATAATTAGGTGACTGTAATAATTTAACTACCAAAAAATCACAATCTTTTGCTATTCCTTGCATTTTGCCATTATAGCCTCTAGCACCAATTATTCCTGCCATTTTAGTTCCATGATCTATTTCATCCTTAGTATTTACTATGCTATATGGATCTCCCCCAGATCTATATACTTTAATTGCTTCATTTATTTTTTCATTATTATATACAACCCCATATTTAAACTCACTTTTTTCTGTATCTATATTTTGATCCCATATACTAATTATTCTAGACGTATCATCTTCTCTTATAAACTCTTGATTTAAATAATTTATACCACTATCAACCATACCAACCAATATACCTTTTCCAGTTAGATTTAAGTATGGATTTACCTTAACGCTATTAATATTATCAACATTAGACGGATCTATATCTTGTAAGGTATAAACACTTCTCGCTTCAACGAATATAATCTCTGGAACATCTTCTCTTAATTTAGATAAATCTTTTTCTTGTACAGCTACTACTCCTAGAGTATCAGTAATAGCAAATCCACATACATAATCCAATTTATCTACCTTTTCTTGAAAATTCCCTCTATACTCAATTACATAATGCAAATAGTTTTCATCTAAATACTCATTACAAAACCTACTTTCATTCACTAATAATCCTCCTAAATATTTCACTTATTAGATTTATATGATTATCTTATAATCTAAATGATATTTAATAGGTATTTTTATAAATGTATATAATAAATCAACCTTAAAATAGTTATAAATAAATTACATCTACAAAAAAATAATAATAGAACAGATTAAACTAGCATAAACTAACTTTGATAATTTTTTAAGGAGAATATTATATTATGAAAACATCAGCACTTTTTATTATATTTTTTATTGTAGTTATACTGTTTTCTATAAACACAAAAAGAGTATTTTCTGCTCCACTAAACAATATTTTTACTCAAGGAACTTATAAAGTATCATTAAACCATGGCGACTTTGAGCCTGGACAATATAATTTTAGATTTATATCAAAGGATTCTACTTGTTATGTCTATATAATTGATAAAGATAATATTCAAAGATATTCCAAAAGATATGATTCTAAAGATTTAGAAAATGAAAAAGATGCATTATTTAATTCAGGAACTCTATTAGAGGGAGATATTATAATTGTTTATGGAGATGGGGAATTTTATATTGAACCTATAAAATAACATAGAGCTACTTTATTCATTTTAATGAATAAAGTAGCTCTTCCTAATAATTTTTCTATTTTTTCACTACAATTCTTTTATCTAAATTGTAATATCTAATGGCAAACATATTTGTTATTTTACTTCTTTTTTCTTCTTAATATAAGCCCTCCGCCTATTGCAGTTAAACCTAACAATCCTACTGCTACAGCTGAAGTTCCTCCTGTTTTAGGTAAACTTCCATCGCCTTTTCCATTATTATTTCCTGGCTTATTAGCTCCGTTATTACCTCCATTACCATTTTCAGATCCATTTGTATTATTATTTGAGTTATCTGCACTTGCAACCAATTCACCTAAAGCAGTTTCTAATTCAGCTCTAGCTTTATTAACTTCATCCATTTCTACATCTTCATTTGATATAATTGCTTTAGCCACAGCCAGTTTTTCTTCTAATTTAGCCCAAGATTCTTTAGTATACTTATTTTTATCTAAACTTTCTACCTTATTTATTAAATCTTGTAATTTGTCCTTATTTGGTTTTAGTCTTAGCTCTAAGAATGATCTTAATAACTCATTATAAGTTTTAGAAACTTCTTCTTCCATTGCATTTTCATTAGCTAAAACATTATTAGCTTTTTCTAATACAATAGCTAATTTATCCCAAGTAGAACTTATATATTCTGATTTATCTAAAGCTTCAACTTTAGATACTAAAGATTCTAATGCTTTCTTATCCCCCTTTTCAAAAGATAACATATGCATTACTTCACTTAATCTATTAAATGAAGCATCTATTTGATCTTGTGTAGCATTTTCATTACTTAATAATTCCTTAGCTTCTTGTAATGCAGCCTTAAATTCATTAACAACTACTGGTACAACACTTGAAAGTTCTTCTTCTGTTATTCCCTCAGCTATAGATACAGCTATTTCTAAATGTTTCTTATTCAATTCTACATCTGGTGTTGATGGTTTTTCTTCTAAAGCTTCAAAAGCTACTTTTAAATCTTCAAGTGCTGCATTAACATCATCTTGAGTTGCTTCTGAACTTGCTGCTACAGCTTGTGCTGCTTCCTTAGCTAATCTAAATACTTCAAATGATTCTGCTGTATAACTATCTTCAACTATATTTTCAAGTCCAGCTAAATATTCATTTAAAGCTGATTTATCAACTTCTGGTAAAACAGGTATATCTTTAGCTTCATGTATAAAGAATTCTGATGCAGTTGCAAAATTTCCAGCTCCTGCATTTGCTACTATCTTAATATATCTAGCCTCAACTTCATCAAATTTAGCATATTTATTGGATATATTATTTTCCCAAGTGAATTTGCTAATAAGCTTATATTCATCACCTTCGCTAGCTTTTACATAAATATCACAATCTGTAATTCTTCCATTTGCATTACCATCTTGCCTTGGCATGTAAGTAATCTTATTAATATTTTTTACTTCCTTCATATCAACTTCAACTGTTGCTGGTAAAGCTTGATGTGGACTATAGTTTGTATGCCACCATGTATCTGGATTATTATCAAATGCTAATCTTATCGGCCCTTCAATTCCTCCACCTGCTAATGCATTTTCATTATCTGTAGTTACTGTAAAGTTACTAGAATCTACAACTGTTTCATCTTCTGGTAAAGTACCATTTCCAACTATTATTTCATCTATTAATCCTTTAAATGAATTTGTAGCACTTCCTATCTTTTCTAAAGGTATTAACATAGTTCCTACTGCTGGACGACTACCTATAGTATCAACTAATTCATTATTTACATATAACATAGCTTTTTCATTTTTACTTGCAAATGTTAAATGAACCCACTCATTTTCTGGTAATTCATAATTAAACGAGAAATCTTGTCTTTCTCTCGTAAATCCTACTTTACCATTCTTATCTACAGCTTTTATAGCGTAATCATCAAATTGTGATAATGATTTAGATTCAAATATTATTTGCTCTCCTTCTGGAGCATTTGCATCCTTCTTAATCCAGAATGAAACTGAATTTGGTAATCCAACCTTCTTAATTGGTGTTTCTACATAACTAGTTCCACCATTAAGTCTTAAAGCTTTACCTACTTTACCTTTTTCAAATGAAACATTCTCTTTTGAAATTGAATCATATCCATTTCCTGATTTATCCCCTATAGTTTCTTCTTCAAAATCATATTTTATATATTCTGATCCTACTGAATCTACAGTATAATATGGATTAGTATTTGGAGCAGTACCTGTAATTGCAGATAATTCATTTAATTCATTAAAAGTCTTATCTTCTCCATCTCCCCACATCTTTTCAGCTAAAGCAGGAAGTGGTTTAAAGAAGCGATCAAATACATCATACTCTGAAACCTTAGCATCTCTCTTATCTATAGCATCATTCCATATAGCATAAGCTCCACCTAACATTTGGTCATCACCTGCTGGAATATAAGTGCCACCAATACTATTTGGCTCCCAGTTATTATATAATCTTTGAGCATTTAAGTAGTTTGCATAATATCCTGCTGTTGGAACTATATATACATCTGAATCAAGCGTATTAATTAAATCATATCCTGCTTCAAACATTTCCTTTGGATTTGCCCAATCTCTTGACCAAACATTTATTTGAACATCATTAGATCTAACAGGAGTTTCTCCTCTAAGCCAAGTTAATCCTCCCCACATACGAACTGTTCTACCAGTATCTTGAACATGTCCAAGCATAGCATCTGTAAATACTCTATAGTGCTCTGCATTTGCTTCATATTCATCAGTACCAACATGAACTGTAGTACCTAAATCAAATACTGGATTTTCACCTTCCATATATTCATTAAATAAATTCTTAACAAATTCTAATGATTCTGGATTACCTAAGTCTAAATGATCTATTGTTGGACGTCTATTTATTCTAGGATTCCATCCTTCAAGAGCTAAATTCTTAAACACTTTAGTTATAGACATAGCATGAGCAGGAGTATCTATTTCTGGAACTATATTTACTCCTATCTCTCTTGATTCTTGAATAAAGCTTCTAAAATCATCCTTTGTATAATATAAATCTTTAGCTGTTATTCCTTCTCCTTGTTCATTTCTAACACCTGATTCTAATCTAAAGGCTTCATATGCATTATAAGCATCTTCCATATTAGATTTATCAGAATTAATGTATTCTTCTAAGAATATATAGTTATCATTTAAGTGAACTTGTAGGTCATTTAGCTTATACCATGCCATTGTTTCAGCTAACGCCTTCAAAGACTCTAGTTCATAAGATTTTCTTGCAACATCTAGAACAAACCCTCTAACCTTATACTTTGGATAGTCTCTAACAATACCTTGTGGAATTGTTGTCTCAGTTTGCTTTAAAATTTGTAGTATTGAACGAGTTGCATAGTAAGCACCTTGTGCCGCCTTAGCTTCAATCTTAATAGAATTATCTACTATTATTATGTTACCTTCATTACAAAGTCCAGTATCATCGGTTGCTAATGTAAGGAAAAAATTATTATTACCAGCTTCACTTCCTTGCTCTATAACTATGTCTTTTCCTACTATATCTTTATAATCTACTGCGAACTTTTTAGCTGTTTCATTTAACTGTTCTGTATAAGCACTATCAACTATAATTTTAGTTGAATCTGTAATTGTAAAGTCTCCTTCTGTTCCATACCATTCAGCTAGTTCTGGAATAACTTTTGGTTTTTCATTTCCTACATTTGCTTGATATTTTCCTGGTACTGTAACTCTTATTGGTGCTGTTGTTTTACTTTGCTCACCTTTCTTTACAGTAAAGTTAACTTCAACTACAGTATCAATCAAAGGTTGATGTATAGTTCTATCAGCCCCTATTATTTGTTCATAATCAGCACCAACAAATTCTATTTCATATCCTTCTGGAACTTCCGGCATAGCCATATGAGTGTCACCCTTATTTATCGGTGTAACTGCTATTCCACTTGTAACTGATTCAAGTGTATGTTCAGGCATGGCTAACTTTTCACCAAATAATTCAAACTCATAAATAGAAACAGTATTCCATGTATTAGTAGTTCCTGAAGCATTTGTACCAGTTTGACTAAAATCATTTATTTTAACTCTAAAATATTTAGCTGTTTTTGGTTCTGCAAAATTCCCCTTTTCTCTAACTTCTTCAGTTCTTGAACTTCTTGACCAAACTGTTTCCCATTCTCTTCCGTCTTGTGAAGCTTGAATTTCATAATTTATTACATTATCTCTTTCCCAATCTATAGCAAAGCTAGCTACTGTTTTAGGCTCTGGCAATTCAATTTGAACCCAATGAGGATTAGATGCTGTTGCACTTCTTACTTCACTTGCCCATCTTGTTTCTTTATTACCATCATTAACCTTGTTTGCAGTTAATGCGCCTCCTTCAAATGCATTAGCTGTTGCAGTCCCTGTACGAGCAATATTTTCTATATTCTTATATTGATTTACTTCTAATTCAAAGACAGATACTGTATTCCAAGTTATAGTTTTCTCACTACCATCAGTATTCCTTACTGCCGATTGAGCATTATAACTTGCAATAGATAGACGTACATAACGAGCACTTTGTGCTTCATCAAATGAAATAACTTGTCTATAATCACTTGGTGTAGCTGTAAACTCCTTAACAGTTCTCCACTCTTCACCATTATCACTAAGTTCTATTATATAATTCGTTGCATTCTTTCTTTCCCATTCAATAGCAACTTCATTGAATGTCTTTACTTCCCCTAAGTCTACTTGTAACCATTTTTTGTTTTCTTGTGTTGGTGATGTTGTATTACTAGCCCATCTTGATTGTCCATTTGCCTTTTGATAATCTACAATTCCATCAATAGCTTTATCAGCAGCTAAAGTACCTGCTTCATTATCAGAAGATGTTGCAACTACTCCATCCCCTAAAGCTAAATTTGTTTTTAAAGCCTCAGCTGCTTTAACATACGTAAAAGAATTACTTAAAAGCATTGTACTTAACGCTAATATAGCTATCTTTTGGTTCCTCTTTTTCATAGATTTTTCCCCCTTTTTTAATTATAAATCTATGTTTATAACTATAAAAAAACTGAAAACGCAAAAAAGCTAATCTATATATTAATATATAGATTAGCTAATGCCCCGAAGGTTACATGCAACAACAAACATAATTTATAATATTTTACAATTAATATTATATTATCAATATTATGTATTGTAAAGGTTTTTACACTTTATTTTTATGCAATATTAAAAGCCTTATTATGTTTAAACTTTTTAATATAAGGATTATTATAAAATGAATATATAAGTTGAGCTGTCATAAAGCACCAAATAATTGGCTCACATAGAATTACACCTAAATAATTCATTCTTGGAATAACTAATATAACAAATATAATTTTTCCAACAAATTCTATAATACTAGATATAAGCGGAAGTATTTTTTTGCCTAATCCCTGCAATGAATACCTTAAATTAAGTAATATTCCTAAAACACCATAAAAAGGTGAATTTATTCTTAAATACCTTGCTCCATTATTAATCACTATAGCTTCACTTGAACCTGATAGAATTTTAACTAATAATGGTGCTATAAAAAATAAAACAACTGTAATAACAATTCCCCAACTAATAGCAAGTAAATTAGAGTAGTATATTGATTTTCTAATTCTCTCCCCCTGATTTGCCCCCTTATTTTGAGAAACAAATGTTGACACTGATTGAGACATTGCCACAATTGGCATAATACAGAAGCTATTTAACTTTCGTGCTGCAGTATGTCCAGCTATAGTTAAATACCCTAATCCATTTATTGCAGTTTGTAATATAACAGTACCACTAGATACAATAGCCATCATAAGTCCCATAGAAAGCCCTTGCCCTAATAACTCTTTATATAATTCTTTTCCTACATTAAAATGCCTCTTATCAGGAATAAGGATTTTAGTTTTTAAGCAAATATAAATTATACATAATATAACAGAAATTCCCTGTGCTATAATTGTTGCAACTGCAGCTCCTTTAATTCCCATATTAAACTTTGTAATAAATAGTATATCTAAAACTATATTTAATAAGGATGATATTATAAGAAATATTAGAGGCATGAAACTATTGCCTATAGCTCTTAACAATCCTGCACATAAGTTATATGCAAACATAACCCCAACAAATAAGGTAATCATTGATATATAAGAATATGATTCTTCTATTATATTTACTGGTGTATTTAACATTCGTAATAATGGCATTAAAAGAACTTTTGATATAACCATAATTATTATAGTAATAAAAATTCCTATAATAATTGAACCTGCAACAGACTTTCTTAATACCTTTGTATCATCAGCTCCATAACTTCTTGCAACAACAATACTAAGACCATTTCCTATTCCTAAAGCAAAGCCTACTAGTAAATCATATACAGCTGTACTAGCCCCTATTGCTGCTAAGGATGTATCACCTAAATAATTTCCAACAATCATTATATCTACTGTATTATATAATTGTTGAAACAAATTAGAAATAAACAATGGTATTGCAAAAACTATTAACGATTTCAAAATATTTCCTTTTAATAAATTTACCTTTGTATTTATCATCCAACATACCCCTATAGAATTTTTTTCCACTTATAAGTATACAACTTAAAGCTTACTAAAAGTCAATATATAAATAAAAAACAGATGAAATTAAATATTATTTTTAATTTCATCTGTAATACAAACTTTAATGCCTTCTTGCAAAATCTACAAATACAAATTTATCTGGTCTATGTCTTGATTCAGTATATTGAAATAAACTTGTATCATCTAAATATGTATAGCTTTTTACTACTACTATCATTTCAAAGCCTTTCATATCTAAATACTTTCTATCTTCTTCGGTTGCATTTTGTACTGTTATTTCTTTTTTTGCATATGCAATTTTTAATCCTAATATATTTTCTATATATTCATATAAAGAATCCTTACATACATCATATGTAATATTATCAACAAACTTTTCCAGTATATAATCTTTATCTAATATTACTTTTTCTCCATCAAAAGCCCTTGTTCTAACAACCTTCCAAACCTTATCATCCTCAGTTATTTCTAATCCTCTTGCTATATTTTTTTCAGGAGATATGCACTCTAAAAATTCAACAAAAGTTTCTATATTGCCACCATACTTCTGCGAAAGTTCCTTAAAGCTAACTACTCCTGATACTGGAAAATTAAACTTATTTATATCTAAAACAAAAGATCCTTTACCTTTAGTTTTTTGTATATATCCATTTTGCTCTAACATATTTAATGATTTTCTAACAGTATCTCTTGATACATTATATTGATCCATTAATTCTTTTTCTGAAGGCAATTTATCATTAGTTTGATACTCTTTGCTCTCTATTTTATTTACTATAATGTTATATATATTTAAATATTTTTTATCCATTTTATATCACCATAGTAATTCTATCATATAAGTATACTATTCCTCAATATAATAAACTACTGATTCATATGGTCTAAGAGTTATTTCCTCATTCAATTTATTTTCATTAGAATAGTTTGATATTAATACCTTATACTTATTATCTTTTATTAATTTAGATGAAATATCTATCTTCACATCTTCTCCATAAAAATTATTTAATACTATTAAAAACTTATTTTCATACTTCCTAGTATATCCAAGTACCTTATTATTATCTTCTAATATCATATTAAAAGAACCTTTTGAAATAACATCATATTCTTTTCTTAATGCTATCAATTTTTTATAATAATAAAATATAGATTCATTATCCTTAAGTGCATTTTCTGCATTTATATCTTTATAAGACTTACTTACTGGTATCCATGGAGTACCAGTTGTAAATCCAGCATTTTCACTATTATTCCATTGAATCGGAGTTCTTGAATTATCTCTAGATTTAGCTTTTAATATCTCTAAAATTCTATCTTCAGACACTCCTTGTTCTTTTAAAATATTATAATAATTTATTGATTCAATATCTCTATAATCATTTATACTATTAAAGTAAGGATTAGTCATACCAAACTCTTCACCTTGATAAATATAAGGTGTTCCTCTCATCATATGAATAGTAGTAGCTAACATCTTTGCGCTTTCATTGGGATATTTTTTATCATCACCAAATCTAGATAAAGCTCTTGGTTGGTCATGATTGCACCAAAATACGGCACTCCATCCATTTCCTTTTTCCATGCCTTCTTGCCAATCTTTAAATATATTTTTAAGCATCATAAAATCAAAATCCATCAAAGTCCATTTATCACCATTCTCATAGTCAACTTTTAAATGATGAAAGTTAAATACCATTGAAAGCTCTTTTTCTTCTGGATTTGAATACTTAATACAATTATCTATTGATGTGGATGACATTTCACCAACTGTCACTACACCTTTATATTTACCAAAGGTATTTTTATTAAGCTCCTTTAAATACATATGAATATTAGGCCCATCAGTATAAAACCTTCTACCATCTCCTATATTATCATCTTCAAAGTTTTCTGGTTTTGATATAAGGTTTATAACATCTAATCTAAATCCCTTTACTCCCTTATCTAACCAAAAATTAGCTACCTTAAATATTTCGTTTCTTACTTCTTCATTATCCCAATTTAAATCACCTTGAGTTACATCAAATAAATGTAAATAATATTCATTAAATTCTTCTACATACTTCCATGCTGATCCACCAAACTTAGAAATCCAATTTGTTGGCTCTTTTCCATCTTTACCTTCTTTAAAAATGTAGAAATCTTTATATTTTTCCTCTCCATTTAATGCATTTTTAAACCATTGATGTTCTGTTGAAGTATGATTAAATACCATGTCTAACATTATATCTATGTTTCTTTTTTTAGCTTCCTCTACAAGCTCCTCAAAGTCATCCATATCACCAAATCGTGGATCTATATTATAATAATCTGCAATATCATAACCATTATCATTTTGTGGAGAAGTATAAAATGGTGTCATCCATATGTAATCAATACCTAACTCTTTTAAATAATCTAATTTTTCTATTATCCCTCTTAAATCTCCAATACCATCCCCATTTGAATCATTAAATGATTTAGGATATATTTGATAAACTACACTTTCTTTAAAATCTTTCATTTTATTTATCTCCTTTTTCTTAACAAGAAAGGACAATATGATAAGCAACTTAAAATTACTTATCTATATCATCCATTTCAATCAATTTTTAACCTAATTTCTTTTTACCTACTACAACTGTTAATACAAATGGTACAACTATTGCTACTACCATTGCTACAGCAAACATTATCATGTGCTGTGGTTGAATTGAAAGGATTCCAGGAATACCTCCAATACCTATCGCATTTGCCATAACTCCACTTGCAACAGAGATAACTGCTGCTATACCTGAACCTATCATCCCACAAATAAATGGGAATCCATATTTTAAGTTAACACCAAATAATGCCGGTTCAGTTACACCTAAGTATGCTGAAATACATGCTGGTATTGAAACTTGTTTTTCTTCTTCATTTTTTCTTTGTAAATATATCATTGCAAGAACTGCTGACCCTTGAGCTATATTAGATAAAGCTATCATTGGCCATAGTAATGTTCCACCTACTTGTGCCATTAATTGAAGATCTATTGCATTTGTCATATGATGTAATCCAGTAATAACTAGTGGTGCATATACAAATCCAAATACACCTGCAAATAACCAACTAAATGATGATGTTAATCCTGAATAAACTATAGTTGAAATCCATGATCCTATAGTCCAACCAATTGGACCTAATACTGTATGTGCAATAAGTACAGCTGGTACTAAAGCAAAGAATGGAACTATAATCATTGATATTGATGCTGGTGAAATCTTTCTAAAGAATCTTTCTAAATATACAAGTACAAATCCTGCAAGTATAGCTGGAATAACTTGTGCTTGATATCCAATCATATTAACTTGTGCAAATCCAAAGTCCCATACTGGAGCTACTGTTCCACCTGAAACTGCATAAGCATTTAAAAGCTGTGGTGATACTAAAGTAATACCTAATACTATACCTAGTATTTGAGTTGTTCCCATCTTCTTAGTTATTGCCCATGTAATTCCTACAGGTAAGAAGTGGAATATAGCTTCACCTATTAACCATAAGAAACTATGTGTCCCTGCCCAAAACTGTGATATTTCAATTAAACTCTTTGTTCCATCTTCAAAGAACTTAACATCTCCAATTATATTTCTAAATCCTAATATTAAACCTCCAACAATAATTGCTGGTATAAGTGGTGAAAAAATTTCTGCTAAATTTGCCATCAATCTTTGTATAAAAGACATATTTGATTTTGCTGCATCTTTTGCATCTTCTTTACTCGTTCCTTCTACTCCAGACACCTTTACAAAATCATTATAAAAATCTGTTACTGTATTTCCTATAATTACTTGGAATTGTCCAGCTTGAATAAATGTACCTTTTACAGACTTTATTTTTTCAATCTCTTCTTTATTTGCTTTAGCTGTATCTTTTAATACAAATCTCATACGTGTTACACAGTGTGTAACTGCAGCAATATTTTCTCTTCCTCCTACACATTCAAGCAATCTTTTTGATTCATCAATATACTTTCCCATCGCTTTTCCTCCTTATTTAAAACTTGTACGTACATCTCATGTTATGCTTTAATAATAACTTGTACGTATATGTTTGTCAATAATATTTTGAAATAGTTTTCACTGTTAATTTTATCCTATAAAAATATACCCTAAACAAAAGGAGATACACTCCTCTCATCTAGGGCATAATTATTTTAATAAATAGATTTTATAAAAGTAATATAAAAAATACTTCCTTTTCCTACTTCACTCTCTACAGTTATATCGCCATTATGTGCTTTTACTATAGCTTTACTTAAACAAAGTCCTATTCCTATACTTGTAGGATTAATTGAATTTTCACCTTTATAAAACCTATTAAAGATTTTCTTTATCTCATCCTTATCAATACCTTCTCCATTATCCTTAACATATACTCTTATAGTAATTGGAGTCTCCTCAACTCCAACTTCTATTTTTCCATTAACATCTGTATGCTCTATAGCATTTTTAATAATATTACTTAAAGCTTCTGCTATCCATTTTCTATCATGATAAAAATTAATTTGTTTATCATATTTAAAACTCAACTCTTGTTTTTTTTCACTTGCTTTTACTTTTAACGGAGATATACTTTCTTCTATAGTATTATTTAAACTAAAACTTTCTTTATGATATTCAACAACATTACTTTCAAGTCTTGCGTATTTTAATAAGGTTTTAACCAGCCATTCCATTCTATCTAACTGTTCATTGCTTGAATCAATAAAATTATCTATATCTTCATATTCCATATTTCTATGATCTGTTAAAATTTCATTGTACATAGAAAGAGCCATTAATGGTGTCTTAAGTTGATGAGAGATATCATTAATTATATTTTTTAAGTTTATCTTTTCTTCATTAAGCAAAGACATACTATTATGTATTCTTTCCTCCATCATAGAAAATTTAAGAATGAATTTATCTAGACTACCTCTATATTTAAAATTCATTTCATCTTCTATATTCTTATTTTCAAGAATAGTTTCTGCTCTATAAGTTAAATATTTAATCTCTTTATATAAAGGATTTATTAACCAAATTATTCCTCCGCTTATTATTAATAATGTTATAATACAAACTCCTCCAATTAAACTCATATATCTATTTATAGAGGTTCCAATCAATGGGTTATTTTTATAATTTAAACTATCATCATATGAATATTTAGATAATATTTCTTCTCCATTACTTATACTATTTGAATCACTAATGATTTTTCCTGTTATAATTGGCACTATATCCCTTGCAAGATTACTATCCTTATTATTTACAAATGATAAAATAGAAAAGTTTTGATTTATTATTCTACTGTTAATTGATTTTATTGAACTATAAAAAATAATATAAAATACTATTCCTTGAATCAGTAGTGCTATAAATACATATGTTATAATCTTTAACCTTTCATCTTTATTTTGAAATGCTATCAATTATTTCACCACCTTAGCTGCCCATTTATAACCTACACCTCTTACTGTTATTATTAAAGTTGGATTTTTACTATCATTTTCTATTTTTTCTCTCAATCTCTTCATATATACACTTAAAGCATTATCATCAATAAAGTTACCATCAATGTCCCAAAGCTTCTCTAAAATTATATTTCTAGTTAATACATTTGGAGCATTTTCCATAAGAATTTTTAATAGCTTAAATTCATTTAATGTTAGAGATAACTCTTCTCCATTTTTCCTTACAATATGAGCTCCATTATTAATCTCAATCCCTTCACTAGTCATTACTTCTTTATTAGTATCTTTTATTAAATTTCCTTTTCTTCTTAAAACAGCATTTATCCTTGAAGTAAGCTCTCTAATTTTTACAGGTTTAGTAACATAATCATCTGCTCCTAAGTCTAATCCTGTTACTATATTTGATTCTTCATCACAAGCTGTCATAAATATTATAGGAACTTCATTTCCATTTTCCCTTATCTCACTACAAAGCTCATATCCATCACCATCTGGCAACATTAAATCTAAAAGTATTATATCAATATTGTCATTTATCATAGTTCTTGCTGTTTTTAAATTCATAGCATGATCTACCATAAACCCTTCCTTTTTTAAACTGTATATTACAGCTAAAGCAACTGCTCTATCATCTTCTACTAATAATATATTTTTCATATTTTACTTAACCATCCTTATTCATTATTTCTAATTAGCTTTGTTGTATCCATTGTCTTAAGTTTTCTTATTGGTAAATAACTTGCTAATATATTAATAATTAATAATACTGATACCCCAAATAACATAGCTTCTATAGGCATATTTGTAATCTCTACTTCTGAAGTATAATATATAATTTCATTAATTATTTTTAGTATTACAATTGATAACCCTAAAGATATAGCTGATGCTATAATCCATTGAATTATTCCTTCTAACATTAATATTTTTCTTAATCTTTTCTTAGTCATTCCAATAGCAAGAAATACTCCTATTTCCTTGCTTCTTAGCTTTATATTTATAGTCTTATTATTTATGATATTCATAGCTCCCACAATAATAGTTAAGACTAATATTATATACATAACGATTCCCATCATCAAATAATATTTTCCAATATAATCCTTCCAATCATAATTTTCAAAATAATACCCATCTATAACATTTGAATATTCTTTAATAATTCCTATTGATCTATCATCATCAGTAGCATCAATCATTAAATTAATTTGATTAAACTTTAACCCCTCTCTATTAACAAAATCTTCACTTACTATTAAAGTTATACTATTGGGATATCCATATCTCTTTCCGTCTAAAACTTTATCTCCATCTATAGAACCTAAATATTTAAATTCTATCTCTCTATTATTTTTCATAATATAATCTATGTCTTCTGAAACTGGTATCCTTATTCCATCATTAATATCTTTTATAGCTAAAGTAAACTTATCTTTTAAATTTAAATCAAATAAATTTTCCCTACATACATCAATAAAATTTTTAATAACTACTCTATTAATAATTACTACTCCATTATCTTTAAAATCCTCTAATGATAACTGTTCATCTACATACGGTAGCATCTCTTCTAAGGTATTATCATCTGATACTAAAATTCTAATCATATTACTATATGTTGATTGCTTTCCTTCGAAATTAATACTTTTTTCACCGTATCCATATTCTTCTTTTATTTCTGGAATATATTTATTTAATTTTACATCTTTAAAAATTCCATCAGCTGAATAATTTACTCTAGAATAAATTTTTTCTGCTACACCTAACTGCGAAATTTGATTTTTGTGATATAAGATTTCATCTGAAACATTTTCACTTTTCGGTGTAATATCTAATGCAATATCTTTAGTATATTCACTAGAATTAACAGTAATTAAATTTTCATTATATGCAGAAAATACAATAAATACAGTTAATATAATAATCGATACTACTGTAGTAATAATAAAATTTTTATCATCAGCTCTAATATTTTTATATGCTATTTCACCATTATATCCAAATAACCTTGCTATAATATTGGGATTTCTTCTTTTAATATTAGCTATGCCTTTTACGCCCTCTATAGGTGATAGTTTTCCAATATTAACTAAAGGTACAATAGTTGAAACTACTATATTAATAATAGTTAAAATAATTACCATTATTAATACATTAGGATATATTTTATATCCTAATCCATAACTTTCCATTCCAATAAACTTGCTTAATACTATATCTGAGATGAAAAAGCATACTAACTGACCTAGAATTATACCAGGTATTATAGATAAAATTAGTAAAAAACAACTTTCCCTTATTAACATTCTTCTTAATTTGTTAGGCGTTGCACCAATGCATCTTAATATTGAAAATTGATTTACTCTTTCTTTCACTGAAACATTAATAGCGCCATAAGTAAGAAAAATTGTAAGTATCAATATTACTATATATAAAGACGCTTCAACTATTTTATAGTTATTTCCGTCTCCATAACTATAAAATAACATTTCGTTAGTGAATACATTATTTCTTTTTATTTCTAAGTTATCTGCTATTTTATATATTTCATCTCTATCTGTATGTATTGTATTAAAAATTGCATTTGTATTTTCATATTCAGAATATGTTATACCTTCAATACTATATGAATTAAATGGACTATTTTTATCAAAAAAACCTGTAATTTTATATTCTTTTCCTACAAAAGTTATTAAATCTCCAATTTTATTATTTAAAAGATTTTTCCCAACTTCATCTAATATTATTTCTCCTTCTTCTTTTGGTATATTTCCACTCTCTAACTTTATAATTGGAGAAAATATTTCTTGCAGTGCCACCCTATCTAGCGAATAAATATTAATATTTTTTTCGATTCCATTTATGCTAACCCTTTCACTATAAATTTCACCATAAGAACCAACATTACGCACATTAACATTATTGGTAAGCATTTTTAGTTGTTCCTCTGAAATATCTTTAAACATAGCCTCATAATCTCCACTATTAGACTTGGTTTCTAAAATGTTCAAATCCCTAGAGTAATTCTGTATATATCCTACTGACGTAAATAAAATAATGCTCAAAATTATACCTAGTATAGTTAATAAATTTCTTCTTCTATTCACTGTAAATTGTTTATTTACTATATCTCCATATTTCTTAATTTTTCTCACCTCTTTACTTTACAGTTCTATTAACATTCCATCTTTAATAGTTATAACTCTATCAGCCATTTTAGATATTTTTTCATCATGTGTTATTAAAACTAAAGTTTGATTATATTTTCTTGTACTAAACTTTAAAAGCTCCATTATATCCATTGCAGTTTTAGAGTCTAAATTTCCTGTAGGTTCATCAGCTAATATTATTGATGGTTTATTTGCCAGTGCTCTCCCAATTGCAACTCTTTGTTGCTGACCACCTGATAATTGTGATGGCATATGATTCCTTCTGTCTTCTAAGGCTAACATTTTTATTAATTCATTCTTATATGATTCATCAATAACACCATCATCTAATAGAACTGGCATTTCTATATTTTCTTCTACTGTTAATACCGGAATTAAATTATACATCTGAAATACAAATCCTACTTTGCGAAGCCTAAGCAATGATATTTCCTCTTCTGATAATGAATTTAAGTTAATATTATCTATAAATACATCTCCTTTAGTTGCCCTATCTATTCCCCCTATAATATGTAATAATGTAGATTTTCCTGAACCAGAAGCCCCTACTATTGCTACAAATTCTCCTTTTTCTATAGTTAAGTTTATATCCTTTAAAGCTTCTATCTTATTCTCATCCTTACCATAAATTTTACTTACTTTTTTTACACTTATAACACTCATTTTTCTCTCCTAAATAATTACTATATATTATATAATATTCGTATTTTCTTACATTTCCATAACAAAAAAAGGATTATATTTTAATAAATATAATCCTCTCTAAATTTAGCTTTTAACATCCTTCTTAATAAACACTATAAATGTTCCTATTAACAATACAGCGGATACAATTAATAATTGAACTGCTCCACTTTCAAAGTTCATAGACATTCCAAAACTTTCTGATAACATCTGCTGACCACTTGGCATTAATCTTAAATATGAACTATTAATATACGGCAATAAAGTATTCACTATCCAAGTTTGCTTCATACTTATTAATAAATCTGTTGCTGGTGCTATACCTAAATAAAGAACCATACTAATAGCTACCGCTAAAGCAGTGTTTTTAGCTAAAGTTGAAACTGCAAATACTAAAGATATTATAAATACCAAACTTGAACAAGATAATAATATTTTTGGTATCAAATAACTCATAAAACTTACTTGTTCAATATTTATACCTACTGTTTCTAAAAGTGGTGTATTGTAAGTATCCATTCCAAACACAACTCCTGTAGAAACATAGAGTATTCCTATTCCTAATATTACTATTGAAAATCCAACAATTAATACTGCTAATAGTTTTGATAATAATATTTTCCATCTTGATACTGGTCTAATAAGAAGTAATCTAATAGTTCCCTTAGAAAACTCTGTTGCTACAATTCCACCACCAATTATAATAACCATTATAACTGCAAGTATAATATATATTTCATATGTGCTATCTAAAACACTTCTAGCATCTCTTATGTCATTTAAATCTGGAATATTATTTTCTAATCCATACCATACTTCTTTTATTTTATTTACTCTTTTATTATTTGTTTCATTATAATTTTTAACGTACTCATCATAAGTCATTGAATATTCTAACTGATTTGCTGAAGCTGCATATTCTTTTTCAGTTAATAATTTCATTCTTAATTCTGATACTTCTTCTTCAACTGTTTTAATAGAATTATTTTTCCAGTTACTTGAATCATAATTAATTTTATTATCTAATCTAAATTGCATTATTGCATTATCAATATTAAAGTATTTTATACTTTCTGCTGCGTTTATAGCCTCTTTTTCTAATGCTTCAAGCTTTTCTATATCTTCCTTTTTTGTAGGATTCTTAGCTTTTAACTTTTCATATTCATCAATATATTTTTGATTAAGTGCTATATATTCATTTTTTCTTTTTATCTCATCTTCTGTATGAGCTAAATTATCATTGTTAGCAATTATATCTAAGGCACGTTGCTTTAATGCTGTATACTTAGCTTCTACTTCTTTCTTCTTTTCTAAAGTCATCTTATTATATTCTTGTATTTTATTGGGATCTACACATTGAAGTTTTTCTATAATTACCTCTTGATTGTATCCATTTAATACAAATTCAATTGCTGCTAATTCATAAGCTGCATTTCTATAAGCCTCAACTTCATTCTTTCTCCAATCATCAAATCCAATTTCATAATCTACAAATAATTGCATACACTCTTTTTCTATTATAGCGTACTTTAGCTGAATCTTCCCTTTTTCAGTTTTATCCTTAGAAAATTCTTCAACATTTTGCTCTGCCTGTTGAAGCATATACTTATTACTTTCTAAAGCATTAGAATACTGATAATTTTGTGGTATTTTATTTATCACTGCCGGTAATATCATTGCTGATATTAATATTAAAGCAAATATAATTTTAATACTTGGCTTTTTAAACTGTTTTACTAATTCATTATATGTTAATCTAAATATTTTCATCATTAATTCCCCCTATCTAATTTGATCTTTTGAACCTTTAGTTACTTCCATAAATTCTTCTTCTAAAGTTTTACTAACTTGAGTAATTAAAAATACCGATATATTATTTAAAACTAATTGCTTATTAATTTCTGCTAAATCTTCTTTTTCACAATTTATTTTAATTCCCTCTTCTATTATTTCTGATTTTAATTCTTTAAAATTATCTTTTATAACTTTTAAAGCATTTTCTTTATTATCTACATCTATATTAAAAGACTTAATTGTTTTTGATTCTTCTTTTCTTATATCACTTAATGTTTTAATATCAATAATCTTTCCAGAATCGATAATTCCAAACCTATCACACATAAGCTCCATTTCAGATAAAAGATGACTTGAAACCACTACAGCTAGTCCTTCTTTTTCAGCTAAATCCCTTAATGTTTCTCTTAATTCTTTTATCCCCATTGGATCTAACCCATTTGTAGGCTCGTCTAATATAAGTAAACTTGGATTGTGTAATAATGCTTGCGCTACACCTAACCTTTGACGCATCCCTAATGAATACTTACTTACCTTATCATTTATTCTGTTCCCAAGCTTAACTAAGTTAACTACCTCATCAATTCTTTCCTTTGTTATTCCCCCATGCATCCTAGCATAAAGCTTTAAATTATCTTTTCCACTTAAATAACCATACATTTCAGGATTTTCAATAATTCCACCTACTCTATTTAAAGCTTTTTCAAATTGATTCTTTACACTTTTCCCATCTATATATATTTCACCTTTACTTATGCTGTAAAGTCCCGTAATCATTTTAATTGTAGTAGTCTTCCCAGCTCCATTAGGACCTAAAAATCCAAATATCTCACCTTTACTTACAGTAAAATTAATATCTTCAACTAATGCTTTTCCATTCATAATTTTACTGACATTTTTTAATTCTAAAACAGCCTTCATTTTTCTAATTCCCCTTCTTTTTATTTATTTTCAATTTCTATATCAAATGTTCCATCCTCTTTATCAATAATAGATATATTAGCTTTTTTTCCTTCACTTAAATCCACTTTAAAGTCATCTTTTTCATAAACAACTTTTTCACCATTATATATTTGTATTAAAAATTCAACTTCTTCTTCCTCTGTCAATACGACCTGCGAAGTTGCCCCTTTTTCTACTTTAGTAGCTTCAAACATCGGCTCCATTCCTATTTCGAAATCACCAATTAAGCATCTTACTCTATCTACACCTTTATCAGCTTCATATTTTAAAACAAAATTACTTCCTGACTCTTCTTGCGTTTTGTCATTACCACATCCACCTAAAATTAAAATTACTGAAAATACTATTATTACAAAAGAAATATTTTTTATTTTTCTCATACCTACACCTCATTAACTTTTATTGTCCTTAGGACATTTTCTAGTATATTTCTTATAACTTACACCTTTCTTATTCAAATCTTACTTTTTCATAACAAAAAGTGACCATATCAAATTTTCTTTGATATGGTCACACTTAATAAAGTAAATATAAGTTTTTATTATACTTTCTCAATATAATTGCAATTTATATAGATATGATTTAGAAAAATTAATAATCGTTCATACAATGGATTTACTTTCTCTCCATACTTTTTCTCTAAATTATCACCAATTTCTTTAACAGTTTTATCACCATCTATTTGTAAAAATACTTCACTACTAATTTCATCAAAATCTATTTCTTTATATAGTGGTATTTTAAATTTTAACTTTCTAAAAAATCTTTGTATTTTATGATCTTGTTTTTCAAGAATTGTTACTATTCTGTTCTCATCAACTTTATACTCAATATTATCACAAACCTTAAATTTTAAATTTAGAACTTCCTCATTACTCTCCATTATTTTTCACCTTTGACATCATAATTGGAATTGTTGTTGCTATAACTAAAATAATTAATAATATTATTCCCATCATATTGCTAGCAGCAAAGCCAGATGGAGTTCTTGGCTTTATAATTCCTGTTACTTGCAATATAATTCCTACTAATCCTATAATTGATCCTCCTGCAACAAGCCCTGAAGAAAGACTAATTCCATTTGCAACTTTAACTTCTTTCTCTTCTTCACTTTTACTCATTTTTTCAATAAACACACGTATTAACGCTCCAACTAAAATAATAGTTGTTGTTGCTATAGGTAAATAAAAACCTATTGCTATTGTCATTATTGGTAAATCTAATAAAAATAAGAATAATGCCATAACAACTCCTACTATAATCATTGGCCAAGGTAAATTACCTGACATAATTCCAGAAGTTAACGTAGACATTAAATTTGCTTGTGGAAGAGCAAATGGTGCATCTGCTCCAGTTATTATTAATTGACTAGAAAGTACTAATATAGTTCCTGTAGTAACAAGCACTCCTATTATACTTGCTATTGCAAAGTAATTTTGCATTTCTTTTTTACTTCCACCAATTACGTATGTTACCTTTTGTGATTGGCTATATCCCCCTGCTACTGATATTGCTACAACCATAAATGCAGCAAATAAAAGTAATGATTTATTATCAGCTTGACCTTTCCATCCCATTATTACAAATACTAATGTTAAAATTACTAATGATGCAATTGTCATTCCTGAAACTGGAAGGTTAGAAGTTCCTATTGTTCCTGTTAAACGCCCTGCAACAATTACAAACAATAAAGATAATATTAATGAAACAATTGCTGATACTATAGCCATTAATATACTTTGGGAAATAAAGAATCCTGCTACGAATGCAATTATCACACCAGCTAAAAGTATTATCATTTCACCTGAACTTTTTTCTCCATTACCATCATTACTTGACTTTGCCTTTAGGGTTTCTTTTATTGAAATAATTATTGTTGGTATAAGCTTTAATGCTCCAATTATACCACCACAAAGCATCATTCCTGCTCCTATATACTTAACATAACTTCCTGTTATAGCATTTACATCCATTTGATGAATAAGTAATGTTGTATCATTCCAAGATTTTGCACTTTTTTCTACCATGTCAGTAAAATAACCTATTAATGGTGCAATACCGAAATTAGATAATATTGATCCTGCAAGCATAGTTAAAGATACTTCTAATCCAACTATAAAACCTATTCCTAATAATAATGGATTTACTTCTATAGAAAACTTCCATTTGTAAAACTTACTTCCTATATAAGTTACAGTATTATTTATTAAATTTAAAAAAGATCCAGTTAAAACATTTATAATACCACTTATTCCAAATCCAATTCCCATAAATTTAATGGCATCTCCTCCACCCTCTGAAGCAACTAATGTCTCAGATATTGCCATCGATTCTGGATACATAAGCTTTCCATGCTCTTCAACTATTAAATAATTATAAACTAATGATAAAGCCCCAATTCCAAATAAAGCTCCACCTATCCCTACACTTATTCCTTCTAAAAAAGTAAAATCACTTCCTATTAAAATTATTGCTGGTAAAACATAAATCATACCACTAGCGATAGATTCTCCTCCACTTGACATACCCTGTGTTATATTTTTCCCTAAGATACCTTTACTTTTAGCAAATAGTCCTATAAACATTGACCCTATTATTGCCCCTGGTATCCCTGCTGCTACTGTTAAACCTGATTTCATTCCTGAATAAGCAGTAGATGCTGCAAATATAGTTGCTAATATTATTCCAATTATCATTACAGCAATATTAGTTCCCGTCTTAGCTTTATCAGTTATATACGGAACATAGTCTTTTCCATGTACGCCGCCATAAGCTTCCTTAGGTAATTTATTCTTCATAATATAATCTCCTTCCTTTGTTTACTACTGCAATATTGTTAGTATATGCATTTTATTAAATTACATAATTGGAGATTATATTTTTTTATTATAAATATTTCTATGATTTCTTATTAGAGCTATTAACTTTCTATAATGTCTTTAACTGATGGACTGTCTATCAACTTTCCCTTGTAATTAAATCTTGAACCATGACATGGACAATCCCATGTTAACTCATCTGCATTCCAATGAAGTTCACATCCTAAATGTGGACATTTAGTTGATACTATAAATTCTTTTCCTTCTTCATTTTTATATACTCCCACCTTTTCTCCTTCGTACTCAACAACCCCTGCATGCCCATCTTTAATATGTTCTATCTCACTACTTGGAATATATATTTTTTGTGCAATAAAATTCTTAGTTGTTGTAGCTAAGTCTTTCGCTATATTACTAATCGATAATGATAAATCAAACCTTTTTGGAGAAAATATATCTGAAAAATCATTTTCTTTTCCTAATATTAAATCCGATATTATCATAGCTGATACCATGGCACTAGTCATTCCCCATTTATTAAAGCCAGTAGCTACATATATATTAGGTGTACTCTCTGAATACTTTCCTATATAAGGTATACCATCAATAGTCATACAATCTTGTGCTGACCAATGATACTTTTCTCTTGCATTTGGATATATTTCTTTTGCAAATTCCCTTAATTTATTATAACTTCCACCCTTCTCATTCTCACCTGTTCTTTGACTTACACCTCCTAATAATAGTAACTCCTGATAATTTCTAAATGAATAACCTTGTTTCTCATAATCTATATACATGCCTTGAATATTATCTGCATTTTCTAAAGCTATAACATAAGATCTTTCCTGATGCATTTTCATAAAATAATATCCTGGTGCATTCATTATCGGATAATGTGTAGCTATCACTATATGATCGGCAGTTATTTTCCCCTTATTAGTACTTACTAAATTTTCTTCTATTTTTATTGCTCTGGTATTTTCATATATAACTAATTCCTTTGAAATATCTTCTATAAACTTTAGTGGATTAAACTGCCCCTGATTATTAAATTTAACAGCACCTTTAACATCTAATGGAATATTAACATTCTCTACAAACTCTGCTTCTATTCCTAAATTTTTAGCTGCTTCTACTTCCTTCTTAATTAATTCCGTGTTATTTAAAGAATAAATATAGGCTGGAACCTCTTCAAAATCACATTTTATTTTTCTTTCTTTAATAATTTCTTTATACATTTTTATAGCTAGTTCATTTGCCTTAGCATACTGACTAGCTTTTTCTTCTCCAAACTCTTCTATTAATTTATGATAAATTAAGTCGTGCTGTGATGTTATTTTAGCAGTAGTATTTCCTGTATTTCCGCTAGCAATTTGAGACTTATCAATTAATACTACTTCTCTGCCACTTTTATTCAATAAATACCCTACTAATATTCCAGCTATTCCTGCTCCGATAATTAAAATATCAGTTTTTACATCACCATTTAATTCATCTCTTCTATTAAATTTACAATTTTCGCTCCATATTGATTTCATATATATCACCTCTCTTATATTTTTTCTATTTAAAGTTTATATATACAAATTATTCTAATAAATTTCTTCATAAAATTAAAAATGATACTCTAAACTGAATAAAATTCAATTTAGAGTACCATTTTTTAATATCTATTCTAAATAAAAACTACTATTTTACTTCTTTTGCAGTTGGTAAAATAACTTCAACCTCTGAGTGTGGTCTTGGAATAACATGTACAGAAATTAATTCTCCAACTCTTTGTGCAGCAGCAGCTCCAGCATCTGTAGCAGCTTTAACAGCTCCAACATCTCCTCTAACCATTACAGTTACAAGTCCACCTCCAACATATTCTTTTCCTATTAAATAAACATTAGCAGCCTTAACCATTGCGTCTGCAGCCTCTATTGATCCTATTAACCCTTTTGTTTCAATCATTCCTAAAGCATCGTATTTCATATTAAAATCCTCCTAAAAATTTTTATTTTTTATATTAATTTATTATTTTATGGCATTTATTAAATAGATTTAACAATTTTAATTTTTGTTTTTGGGGTAATTCCCATTGAATTTGCTTCTTCTACATCTAAGTGACATTCAAGAGTGAATAAATCATTAGTTCTAATACTTACATTATTTAAGATTCCACCTCTTAAACCTTCAACTCTAATTTCTACAAGATCACCATCACTTACACCAAAATGCTCAGCATGTTTAGATGTCATATGGATATGTCTTTGAGCAACAATTACTCCCTCCTCTAATTGAACACTTCCTTTAGGTCCAATTAAAGTTACCCCTGGAGTTTCTTTTAAATCTCCAGATAATTTCACACAAGGTGAAACCCCTGTCTTTCTACAATCTCCAAGTGATAATTCAACTTGAGACTTACTTCTTATAGGTCCCAAAACTCTTACTTTTTCAAGAGCTCCCTTTGGTCCACATATTGTTATGGTTTCTTTACATGCATATTGTCCCTTTTGTGAAAGATCTTTTATTTTTGTTAGCTCATATCCTTCACCAAAAAGAATATCAACATGCTTTCTTGAAAGATGTATATGCCTATTTGAAATTCCTACTGGTATTTCATAAGATTCTTCAACCACTTTTTCCTTCTCTTCGTTTTCTTTAACGGCCTTAAGTAAAAGTTTTAATACTTCTTGTAAATTATCCATGTCTATTTTCCCTTTTCATAGTATATATATTTCAATTAAACAAATTACACACTCTATTTTTTCATAGCTGCTATAATTTGACTTACTAAATCTACTACTTCTTTATTATCTAAGTCATCTGTATTTACTTCAGATTTAATTTCACAATTTGAAGTTGATTTCTTTTGAATCTCAGCTGGACTTAAATCTAAAATAGATTTTAAACATTCCTCTACCTTTTTGCTTATACCTTTTTCATTGTCTGTATTGCACTTTTCAGTAACCTTATTTCCAACAGCACAATCAGTTTTAACAATTTTATCGCAATCTATTAATCCATAAGCAACCTTCTTTATGTTTAAAAGATGCATTGGAGTAACATTTTCAGATACTGAACTTCCACCCCAAGTTCCACATCCTAAAGTAAATGAAGGCATAAGTCCTGTTGAAGCTCCTGTTCCTCCAAAAGATCCACCTGTATTAACTAATATTCTTGATGCTGGCTTTTTAGCAAATTTTTTAACTATTTCAACATCTTCTGTATGAATACTCATTGTATGACCTATTCCATTTTGAAGAAGTTCAATACTTAATTCACAAGCCTCTTGCCAATCATTAACAACATAGAAACCAAGAACTGTTGTAAGTTTCTCATATGAAAGTGGATATTTTGGTCCAACTCCACCCTGTCTTCCTATAAGCACCTTAGTTCCTGCAGGAACATAAAATCCTGCCGCTTCTGCAATTACTTCTGCTGCTCTTCCAACAAATGCAGCATTCATAGCATGTCCTTGCTTAAATAGAAGCTTACAAACTTTATCTGTTTCCTCTTCTGTCATGAAGTATCCACCATTATTCTTTAATTCCTCTATAACTTCTTTTTCATTACAGTATTCACAAATAATTGATTGTTCAGAAGCACATATTGTACCATTATCAAATGTTTTACTTGCTATAATATTTCTTATAGCTTTTTTAACATCAGCAGTTCTTTCTATATAAGCTGGTGAATTTCCAGCTCCAACTCCAAGTGCTGGTTTTCCTGAGCTATAAGCAGCTTTAACCATTCCTGGTCCTCCAGTCGCAATAATCAATGAAACTTCTTGAGATTTCATCAATTCATTTGTAGCTCCTATTGAAGTTAATTCAACACAAGTTATTATATCTTCTGGTGCACCTGCTTCTACAGCTGCATCGTGCATTAACTTTGCAGCAGTAGATGTACATTTTACTGCTGATGGATGTGGTGAAAATACTATTGCATTTCTTGATTTTATTGCAATTATTGATTTGAATATTGCAGTTGATGTTGGATTAGTTGATGGAACTATCCCCATTACTAAACCTACTGGCTCTGCTATTGATATTAATTTTTTTTCCTTATCTTCATTAATAACATCTATAGTTTTCATATTTTTTATTTCTTCATATAAGACTGTAGATGCTAAATTATTTTTAACAGTTTTATCACAAACTTTTCCAAATCCAGTTTCCTCTACTGCCATTTCAGCAAGGCAAACTTCATGCTCACTTGCAACCTTAACCATATTTCTTATAATTTTATCAATTTGTTCTTCTGTGAAATTAGCAATTTTATTAGCTGCCACTTTTCCACGCCTTGCTAAATTTCTCGCTTGTTGTATTGATTGTAAGTCCTTGTCAAAACTTTCCATTAATAACTCTCCCCTTTAGCTAGAATCATTTCTTTTTATAATTTTCTTTTAACTTACTAATTAATGTTTTTTTATCCATTTTAGAAATCGTCTTATTAGTTAATTCAAGCTCTTTATACTCTCTTACTAATTTTCTGACCTTAGAAATTTTTAAGTTATTCAGTAGTCCTATGGCTTCTTCTAATCCCTTTTCATCTACCATCTTATCTATTTCTTCTTTATTTAAATCAGCCTCAAGCTCTTCGCCATTATCTTCATTATCTAAAGATTCAATTTCTAAATCTTCAATTATTTCATTTTGTAATACTTCATTTACTGCTTTTTCAACCATATTTACTAAAGATTTTTCTTCTAGATTCTTATCAATCTTATCAATTTCTTCTATAGGTAATTTTCCCTTATCATAACTATCTTCTGAAGCTATTTCCTCAGGAATTACTTGTTTAGAATCTTTTTCTTTTCTGTCTATTGCCGGTGTAGTTTCTATTATGCTCTCTAAATCGTAATGTGGTCTTGCAATTACATGATGTGAAACTAAGCTCTTTTCATTTAACCTATTTACTGCTGATACTCCAGCATCAACAGCTGATTTAACAGCACCAATATCACCAGTTATAGTAATTGAAACATATCCACCACCTATATAGACTTTTTCAAGGATATTAACATTTGCAGACTTGACCATTGCATCTGCTGCCTCAATTGACGCTAGTAATCCTTTAGTTTCTATCATTCCTATAGCTTGCATCTATACGACCTCCTTAAGTATTAAAGTAAATCTGCCCAATTTGCTGGATAAGTTGCATAGAATAATCTTGCCTTATTAGGTGATCCCCAAACTACTTTTGAGTTCTTTGGAACAAATAAAACGTCGCCTTCATTAGCTGTATAAGTTTTACCATTAATTTCAACAGTTACAGTTCCTTCAATAACATAATCAATTTCTTCATATGTTAATTCCCATTCAAAATTTGAGTTTTCAATAGTTAAAAATCCAGCACTCATTTTAGATTCATCTTTATTAACTAACTCTTGAAAGTAGACCTTGTTATCGGGATTTCCAGTATCAAAGTAATCCATCTTCACGGTATTTCCTCTAACAACCTTTAATCCACTTTCATCACACTCTGCGTTAAACTTAGCCATATTGGAATTTGCTAATATTTGTAGCATCTCTTGAAGTAATCCTTCATTTATAATAGTCTTAAACATTTGAAGTAATTTTTGGCTATCTAAATTTTCAGTAATATTAGAAGTAGCTACTTCTTTTTTCTCAGTAATCTTATTTGTAGTAATCTCTATTCCATTATTTTTTGCTATATCTTTAGCAGATGGTGTTAAAATAGTATTTCCTTCAATAAAGAATACTTTTTCATTAGTCTCCAAAAATTCTTCCATGTCTTTAGCACAAATTAGTTTCTTCACACTCTCACATCCTTTCAATTGATTTAAAACCTTACCTAAAGTTACAATCCTCATCTATGATTCCAATTACCGCTGCATCAACTGGTATATCATCATTTCCAAGCATCCTCCTAGCTGCTGAGCCTGTACTTACAATAACTCTATCTCCGATCCCAGCGCCAATATTATCTACCACTATAAGTCTTCTCCCTTGTGAGCTTCCACCTATTTCCTCTGCTAACATAAACTTTAAGCCTTGAAGACTATCTGCTTTTCTAGTTGCCCAAATACTATCAATTAACCTAGCAGTTATCATAAGCTATTTCCTTCTTTCATCTTTAATTTAATCTCCTCTATTGCAGACTGCACTGATGATGTATCTCCTAAGATAGCGATTGAAGTCATATGCTGAGGGCAGACTCCCTTAATATCTTCAACTATTACACCCGCTGATTTTTCGGCTATATCTATTGCATAAATCATTTCTATTAATTTACCTTGCATAAGTCCAATTGCTGAAACTTCTTCTAATACAGCTCTTCCCTCTGCTCCCATTCTCTTGCTGAGAGCACGCTTTACTCCATCTGTTGGTGATTTTATTAATTTAAAATCCATACATCATCATCTCCATCTAATCAATAATCTTATCAGTACAACTAAGGGCTATACCTAGAGGAGTTACAAACATAGGGTTCTTTGGCTTATAGGTATATATTTTAGTTTGCTTTTCAATTACTTCCTCAATTCCTTCAAGACAAGCTGTTCCACCTACCAATGAAATTTCTTTAACATCATGATCTTTAACATGAATATTTATAATAGATCCAACCTTTTCAATTACTGGTTTTAATATTGGAAGCAACTCTTTATGATTCTTTTTATTTCTTTTAAACTTATCTGCATCATCAAAGTTTATTCCATAAGCACCAGCTACAACTAATGAAAAATGAGTTCCACCTGTTGGTTCATCAGCAACATAAACTACCTTTCCATCTTTTATTATCGATGTTCCAGTAGTACCACCTCCAATATCAACCACAGCTCCATTTTGAATCTTTAACACTTCATTTGCTGCTGTCGGCTCATCTAAAAGATTTGTTAATTCAAATCCTGCTGCTTGTACTACATTTTTAATAGCTCCACCATCAATTGATTCTGTACCAGGTGGTATTGCTGCTGCCGCATATAAAAGCTCTTCTCCAAGCTTTTCTTCTATTTCGTTTTTTAATTCTCTTACAATTCTTATAGCTCCTATATAATCAACTACCATTCCATCTTTTACTACATCGGCATATCTATAAGCACCTGCAACTGGTCTTTTATTTTCATCTAAAACTGCTAGTACTACACATGCTGTTCCGAGATCCACTCCAGTGTAATATATTTTAGACTTCTCTAAGATTGGCTTTTCTATAACTTTTTCAAACTGATCTACTAATTCATCACAATACTCAAATATATTTTTATTTTCTGCCACTTTATATTTCACCTGCTTCTTTTTTAATCATTCCAGATAATGTTGCCTCTATTTCATAGATATTTTTTAATATACCTTCTAAAGCCTCAGCTCCCTCAAAATCAAGGATAACTTCATATTTAAATTCTTCAAGTTTACAAAACAAATAGTATAAGTTTAATAACTCTTTACTATTTTCTAGATGTATATAAACATCTGTAACCTCAATATCAGTAAAATTTTTATTACTATTTTTAGGAGTTGTAATTTCTAATTCACAGGTTCCTTCTATAAACTCTCTGATACCTTTAATATGTCTTCCCAAATCAATTATTTTTTGAGTTAATTTAATATCCTGATTTAACATTTCACTAGCTGAGCTTAAGAACAATGCTTCTAAAGCCTTTAATTTATAAAGTAACTTTTTTTCCTTTAAATTTTCATCACTTTTTATTTTTTCAGCTTTAACGTCTTGTTTTTTTAAAGCTTCTTGGTTATCTGTAGGCAAATTACTATTCATTTTTATCCCTTTATCTAATAAATACTGTCTCCCACCAGGCGTAAGTCTCTCATCAGTTTTTAAATCAAAATTTGTAAAGGGCTCTTTTCTATATAAATCCTTCAAATACTCTTCAGTAATAAACTTAAGCATGTTCTTTATTCACCTACCTATTTAGCAGGTATTCTTTTAGCTCCTTAATACCTACTTCATCATTTTTACTAATTAAAAAGTAAGGTTCTTTAACACCGATTCTTTTTAATTGTTTTTTGCACTTTTCAAGATTATTAAAATCATTATCTACTTTATTAATGACTCCTATAATCTCATTATTAAATGAAAGTCCAAATCCATCTGAATAAACTTCATTTGGATTTTCATAATCTACAATAATTACTATTTTAGAAGCATCCTGTGCTAAGGCAATTATATGCTTATACATCCCTGTATTTTCAATGTATGAACTTGGAATATCCATAGTATTTTCACCATAAATAACATCAGCTGTTCTCTTTAAAGGTCCATTATAATTATTTAAATAGTTAACAATTGTAGTTTTCCCTGACCTACTAGGTCCAACAACCATTATTCTTTTCTTTCTCATGTTCTAGTTATAGGACATACTGTAAAACCTAACATATTTTTAAATGTTTCATTTACTCCCTCAAGTGCTGTATAAACGCTATCAACATCGCCATTTATCAATACAGATCCTGTAAACCTATCTAAGAATCCAATTTCAACATCCGCTATCTTAGTCGCAATGTCTGCTGCTATTATTGCAGTTTCATAAGGTGTTAAGGTTAAGATTCCTATTGCTCCTTTTTCATCTACTCCTAGTCTTTCATATATATCTGGCATAGGTGACGCTATAATATGAGATATTGTAATTTGCTTTCCTGGTACTGATTCCTGTATTACTCTTTGGATATTTCTATCCTTTAAATCTTCCATACTTTAAACCTTCTTTAATGCCTAACTACCCTAGCTGGCATATCATACTCTTTAATATAAGATTCTATTCTATCTAAATCCTCATTTGACAGACTTGGATCATCATAAACTGGATATTCAATACCTAATTGGTTATATTTATTTACACCCATCTTGTGATAAGGTAAAAGATCAATTCCCTTAAAGTTTTTGTAATCTTTATACGGTGCTAGAAATTCCATAGCTTTTTTTATAGCCTTTTCATAATCATTAACTCCCTTTAATAATGGCATACGTATTTGTACGTTATACTTATTTTGAAGTAATGTTTTTAAATTTTCTAAAATCTGCTCGTTTCTAACACCTGTCCATTTAAGATGCTCATCTGAGTTCATATGTTTAATATCAAATAAGAATAAATCAGTATATTCTGCAACTTTTAAGATATTTTCAGTAGTTGTATAACCTGATGTTTCTATTGCAGTATTTATTCCTGCATTTTTACATGCCATAAGTAGACTTCTTGCAGCTTCAGGCTGCATTAAAACTTCTCCTCCACCTAATGTAACTCCACCACCAGACATCTCATAAAAAGTTCTATCCTCTTCAATTACTTCTAAAAGCTCTGATATAGTTTTTTCTTCACCTAAAATATCAATTGCTGATTGAGTACAAATATCTGCACATCTTTTACATCCTAAACAATCAATACTCCTATTAATCTCATGCTTATTAGTTAAACTGTTTATTGTGTGAATTCCAACTGGACAAACTTCTGTACATTCTCCACAATCTAAGCAAAGATTGCTCTTTAACATAACTCTATTTTTCTTCATCATCCCCTCTGGATTTGCACACCATTTACAACGTAACGGACATCCTTGAAAGAAAACTATAGTTCTAACTCCAGGTCCATCATACATATTGTATTTTTGTATATTGAAAATTCTTGCCTTCCTTTCAATAATTCCATTTGTATTATTACTCATATCTAAACTCCTAAGCTTTCTTGAAGTCATGTAGAAATTACTCTTCTACATGACCTATGGTTTTATTAAAAATGTGTAAGCATTGTTCTACTTATAATTTCATCTTGAACATCCTTACATAACTCAACAAAGTATGCACTATAACCTGCAACTCTAACTATTAAATCTCTATACTTTTCTGGATTCTTTTGAGCTTCAATTAATGTATTATTATCTAAATAATTGAATTGAACTTCTCCTAATTGTAAAGCACAAGCACTTCTTAATAATGTTATAAGTCCTTGCTCTCCTTCTGGAGTATCAAGTAATCCTGATATTAATTTGAAGTTATGAACCATTCCTATATTCATATTGTCACAAGCCATTTTTGAAACTGATTTAATAATAGCTGTTGGACCTTTAACATCAGCTCCTTGAGTTGGACTTATACCATCTGATAATGGTGTCCAAGCTCTACGTCCATTTGCAGTTGCTCCTGTTAATTGACCAAATGGTGTATTATTTGAAATTGATAGTGTTCCATGACTTAACACTGAATATAATGTTTTATATTTTCTATGTTCCATTTCTGTAAAATGAATTAATTCTGCTCCAATATAATCAGCATAATCATCATCATTACCGTATTTTGGTGCTTCTAAACAATCTTTTCTTAATCTTTCATATCCAACAAAATCTGCCTTTAAAGCTTCATTTATTTCTCTTAATGTATATTTCTTTTCTTCAAATACTAATTTTTTAATTGCTGCCATTGAATCAATGTAAGTTGCAAGTCCACTCCATACAACTCCAGGTCCGAAGTTATACATTGCTCCTCCAGCTTCTACACCTCTTCCTTTTTCCATGCAACCTTCATACATGATTGACATAAGTGGTTTTGGTGCAAGCTCCTTATGAACTCTTTGTGAAATTACTGTAGCAACGCTTGTCCACTTAGTTATATATTTAATTTGTGCTTTAACAGCTTCTTCAAACTGTTCATAAGTTTTAAAATTATCTATATCCCCTAAATCTGGGCATACTTGCTTTCCGTACCATAGTGGTACACCATTATTAAGAGCAAGCTCTATACATATTGGCCATTGAGTATATGCTGTTGAAGTCCATTGATATAATCTTCCTGATTTTTGTGGTTCAACACATCCCATTAAGCAGTAATCTCTAGCATCTTCAATTGATACACCCTTTGCAAGCATCATTTTTATATGAACATCATCAAAGTGACAAGCTGGGAATCCCATTCCTGCTCTAATTACTTGAACAATTTTCTTTAAGTACTCTTGTGGTGATGATTTATGAATACGACAAGCTAATGATGGTTGATAAATTTTAACATGTCTAACTGCATCCATTAATAAATAAGTTAATTCGTTAGTTGCATCTCTACCTTCTCTTGTCACTCCACCAACACACATATTTACAAATGGTTGATATCCCGCAAAGAATTTTGATCCGCCTTCACTTGTAATCCACATCATTTCAGACATTTTAATTAACATACAACCTGCAAGTTCGAATGCCTCAAATTCAGTCATTCTACCAGCTTCTAAATCAGCTTTAAAGAATGGATACATATACTGGTCAACACGTCCAATTGACATACCCGTTTGATTTTCTTCAACTACTAAAAGTGATTCTATTGTCCAAACCGCTTGAATAGCTTCCCAGAAAGTTTCAGGTTTATGAGCTGGAACCTTTGCATTTACTTCTGAAATTTTTAATAATTCAGCTTTTCTCTTTGGATCTGTTTCTTTTTCAGCTAATTCTTTAGCATATTCAGACATACGCTTAGCATAAATAATTACACCTTCAGCTGTGTCTATAATTGATTTATAGAAGTATATTTTTTCGATATCTTCTGGATTTGCGTAGTTAAGATCTTTTAATTTTTCTTCAGCTTCTTTTACTACATCAAGCATACCTTTTTTCATTAAGATAACATCATATCCCGGATTTGAGTCTCCTCCACCATTTACTGCATGGTATGAACAATCAGAAACAAAAGATTCTCCTGATAATTCCCAAACCCCAGCTTCTCTATATTGATCTTCACAATACTCATCTACTGATTTACCTTCCCAAAATGGGAATAACTCTTCTCTCATAAACTTCTTATCTTCTTCTGAGATATAGAATGGGTCTTGTGGTCTTTCCCCAATTGTATCTATTTCATCAACCATCCATCTCCAAGCTATATCAGGAGAGAATGCTCCAGCTCTTGGTGCACCATTTGGAGCCCCAACTATAAGCTCATGATCTTGAATTACAAGAGGAGCAGTTTCACAACAATGTTTAAAGCATTTACCTCTTAATATTGACTTTGGTGTTCCTGGATTTTGTTTAGCTATTTCAGTAATAGCTCTTGCTCTATGAGTTGTAATTGATGGTACATGTTTTAAGTAATTTTCTTTAAGCATAGCTAAACGCTCTGTAATACCTTCTGGTACTTTTCCATCATTTTTACAAGCAACTGGCTCTATCGTTTTTTTATCTTCCTTTTTTATTTCATCTGAAACGCTCTCAAACATTTTTAGTAATGCAGCTCTTTCTTGTTCTGACATATTTTGAGTAGCTTCCATAAATTTATTGGAAAATTCACAAATATCCATTTATTTACTCCTTTTCATATTTATTCTTTTCTTTTAAAATCTCTTTTAATATATTTTTTAATAATTTCAGATTATCTAAAGATTCTTCTTTTTTTGTATCTTCTAAATCTAGAATTATCTTCTCATTTACTCCAATACTTTTTAAAAGTTCTTCTTTATTTCTAACCTCGAAACCAACTTTTCTTATATAAACTAAATTCATTGGAGAAACATTATCTGATGTCATACCTTTCCCCACTGATCCACTTCCTAATGTCATTGATGGAAATAAATTTGTAGTTCCACCCATACTTCCAAAAACACCAGAAGTATTTACCAGTATTCTTCCAACTGGTTTCTTTAATGCAAATTGTTTTATTACTTCATTATCATTTGAGTGAATTACAAGTGTATGACCTTGCCTCTCACTTAAAAGAAGTTCTATACACTTTTCACAAGCATGCATCCAATCATCTTCTATGTAGAAAGAAAGAACTGGACATAATCTTTCTCTAGAATGTGGATTATCTAAAGAAACATATTTTTCATTAGAAATTAAAACTTTTATATTAGATGCAACACTAAAACCTGCTCTTTTTGCTAAAATTTGTGGTGACTTTCCTAAAAACTCTTTTACAAAGCTTCCATCTTTATTAAATAGCAACTTTCCTAAAGCTTTAGACTCCTCATCAGTCATAAAGTAAGCACCTTTTTTAATAAGCTCATCTTTAACATCTTTAGCAATTATACTGTCAACAACTATTGACTGCTCTGCGCCAGATACTACTCCATAGTCAAAACTTTTGCTATCAATAATATCCTTAACCGCTTTTGATATATCAGCAGTTCTTTCTATAAAAGCTGGTCCATTTCCATTTCCACCATAAATCATTGGTTTTCCTGATTTTTTAGCATACTCTAAAATTTCATCAACACCTGTATTCATAATTAATGAAGTATCCTTATGTTTCATAAGCTCGTATGACCCACTATCCGAAACAACACTTAAATATGATAAAGCTCCCTCTGGAAGTCCATAACCTTCTGCAGCTCTAATTAAAATATCCAAAGTTCTCTTCATAACTTTTTTAGCTCTTGGATTAAGAGAAAAAACAATTGCATTTCCTGATTTTATGGCTATTGTAGCCTTATAAATTATTGTTGAAACAGGGCTTGTCTCAGGACAGAATGCTGCAATAACCCCTATGGGAACTCCTATATCCATAGTTTTATTTTTTTCATCTGTTCCAATAACTCCTACACATTTCATATCCTTTAATCGATTTCTTAAATAAGTTATTACAAACTTATCTTTTACTAGCTTGTCTTCAACTTTGCCTAAGTCAGTTTCTTCAAATGAAAGTCTAGCTAATTCATTTACATATTCTTCTACCACCTCAAGAATTCTTGATGAAATTTCATCTAATTTTTCTTGTGAAAAAGTAGCTAATTTTTTTTGAGCTTCCCTTGCATTCTCGACAAGTATTCTAGCTTCTTGCATGGAGAGTAAATCATTGTCTATAATATTCATTCTCTTCTCCCCTCTTCATAATTTTTATATTGATTCTATAGCATACTTATCAATGATTTTTTGCAAATCATTATGTGGCCTTGCAATAACTACTGAACTATAAAGATTTCCACCTTCCATCTCTTGAACGGCTCTAACCCCTGTATCTACAGCTGCTCTACAAGCTCCAACATCACCAGTTACTATTACTGAAATATATCCAGATGCTACATTTTCATATCCAACTAATTCAACATCTGCTGCTTTACACATAGCGTCTGCTGCTTCTAAAGCAAAAACTAATCCGAAAGTTTCAATTAATCCTATGGCTTCATGTCTAATCATAATTAACTCTTCCCCTCTTACTCATCTATATCATGTACTGATACTATTTTTCCAACTTCTCTAATCGGTCTTGGCATTACATTTTTAGCTGTAAGCTTTCCAATTGCAGCCGCTGCCTCTGCCCCAACCTCAACTGCTGCCTTTACGGCTGCAACATCACCTTTTACCATTATAGTAACTAAAGTTGAACCTATATTTTCATATGAAACTAATTCAACATTTGCGGCTTTTAGCATTTTATCCGCTGCCTCAAGGGCCGGAACTAAGCCAATCGTTTCTACTAATCCTAAAGCTTCATCACCATAATATTTCATTTAAAATACCTCCTATTTTAAATATCCTAAAATTTAATCTTTTATATAGCTATTAATTGCTGCCTTACTTTCTTCAGTAGCATGATAGAAAATTTCAAGATCATCATTTTTATCTAAATCTACTCTAGTTTCTTCAATTAATCCATTTGCTTCCGCTGTAAGTAATGCATTTATTATTTCATTCTTATTAAATGTCCTTAAACTTTTATAATCATCTTTCAGATCTTCCATAACATTATTAACAGAAGCCTCTTCAACTGTTGTAAAGTATTTTAAAATAGCATAGTTAAGTGGTTTCATATTCTTATGCCTCCTTCTTTCTAAATAAATCTAAAGGATTCATTGCAATAGTCAATATACCAAACATCATGATTATAGCTCCTACCCATGCTATTGCAGGGATTGTCCATCCTTCCATACCAGCTGCAACTCCTAAAATTAAGTAACAAGCAAATGGTCCAAAGAATGAATATGTTCCATTACAAGCTGTTCCAAGTCCAGCTCCACACATACTATTTCCTTTATACCAAGTCATGAAAGTTAAGAATGTTAATAATCCACTTAAAACGAACCAAATCATTGCTGGGCCACTAGTAAAAGCTTCTATTACTAATTTATTTGAAATACCAATTCCACCAGCCATTACACCCATTATAGGAACTACTATAAATAAATTTGCTATACCTGATGATAATTGACGAATACAAATTCCGATTTGAGGATCAACCATAGTTGATGCATATCCAGCAACACATCCTTCAAATCCCCATCCTAAGGCTGCAATTATTGCTATTAAAATTCCAAGTATGAATCCATCTGAAACTCCTCCTGAAAATCCTGTGCTTCCAATTAAGAAACTTGCACATACACAAATTACAATTCCTACAGACATACGTTTCGTAATTTCTTGTTTATATAATATTTTTCCAAGTATTGCAGCTATTGCTGGACAAAGAGCTGATATTGGAACTATTATAGGCCCTGCCATTTGAAGTGCTACAACATATGCCGTCCCTGCAATTGGCCCTCCTAAAAGTGCTGCCACTATAATTGTTCTTCCTGGCTTACTATTTAAACATCTTAAAAAATCTTTAAACTTACCTTGTACTAATGAATTTCCAATTGCCCAAACAGCACTACAGCTATCATTTATTGCATTTCCAAGAGCTGCAAGTAAATATACAATTACAAATGTTGAAAGTCCTGCTTTGTTTTCACCATACCAATCTGCCCAAACACCTTTACTCATACCCATAGTTAAGAATGCTGTGTAGAATCCATATGAAACACCCGAAAATAACGCAATCGCTATTCCTTTCTTAAAAAAATTACTTTTCATTTTTGCTTTTAATTCTAAAGCTCTAGCAGTTCTTTCTTTGCTATTCATTTTAGAATCAACTCCTACAGAAATATCCGTCATAAAGCAATTCTCCTCCTTTTTATTAAATTTATATTTAATAAACTGAATTACTCAAAAGATTTTTTATTCTATTTAAGTAATCATTTTATTTTCATAAAATATGCAAAGCATTAAATTAAACGCTTACATAAAGGTTCATGTTTAACTTTTAAATAAACCCTTTAAACTTTTGTCAATTTTTTGTCATATTAGAATATTAGATAATCTTATTTTTCTCTCTGGTATTTTCAACTAAATTATAATCCCTCCCCCTAAGTTCAATGTCAATATTAATTTTTTATTAACTTTTATTTATTATTCGTTTACATATTTATAATTAAATTTAATTATATCCAAAAAAATAATATTATGTTATATTTACATTAATTTGATATTCGTTTTTTGTATTTTTTTGACGATTTTCTTCGTGTAATATTAATGCAAAAAAAAAAGAAGGTTCAACTCTAAATTGAACCTCCCTTTAAAACCTTCCCCTTAGATTTAAGGTTTGCTTTTAACTTTAATAATTAATAGCTATTAATTTTTTTATTCATTGTAATTCATATATTTTAACTCTTAATTTTAATCATAACTTCTGTAACATAATTATTCGAATCCTTGCTTGTCCAATAATCTACTACATATCTTTCATAGCAAGTATCTTCAGCTTCATAGCCATGTCTTTCTATCCAATCTAATATTTTATTATAAGTATCTAAAATATTATCGTGAGATCCTATATGATAGCAAGATGCCACAAATATATCTCCAAACTCTATAGTCCTTGCTTCATCAGTTTTTAAAAGACCTTTTTGAATTATTCTCATGCTTTTACAGCTTCCCTTCATCTTACACTTATATGATGAAAATTGAATAATAACAGGTCCTGTTATGGCATTTCCTATACTCTCAATATAATTAGTAAATTCAATATTTATTATGGAATCCATATAATCATAGCTAAATTTTTGATCTAAAAATAACATTTCATTTTTTTCAATATATTTTGCAGATACTTCACAAAGATTATTATCAATTACCATTTTGGCTTCTTTAACTAAAGAATGCCAGTCCTTAATTGATTTTTTCTTTAATGCTAATTTTTTTTCTAACTCCTCTAGCTCCTCAATCTTTTCTCTAAAACTTTCCTCTATTTCCTTGCATTCAGATTTATAAATTAAATTTTTAATTTCCTCAAGTTTAAATCCACTTTGCTTATAATACTTTATAACCGGTATCGATAACATATTCTTTTTACTATAATACCTATATCCATTTTCATGACAAATTTCATCTGGTGATAAAATACCAAGCTTATCATAGTATCTTAATGTCTTTTTACTGATTCTACAGGTTTTCTCCACTTTGCCAATATAATACATTTCACTATTCATATGTCTACCCCCTAGAACTTTAACTAACTATGTTATATTTTTAACTTTCTTTAATATATGAATTTCTTACAATTATTTTTTATTAATACTTTAATATTTGATAAACGAAAATAAGCTGCATTCTGCTAAAATAACCTTAAATCATTCGCACTGCAACCTATTTTACGTGTATATATTATTTATTTCCTATAATTCTATCTAATAATTTTTCTAAATCTTCTCTTGAAACATCTACTGGATTTGCCTTTGTACAAATATCTTTTAAAGCAGCATTTAATATTTCCTCTTTTGCGCCTAAAACAATATTTATATCTACACCAAGTTCCATTAAAGTTTGTGGAATATTTAATTTTTTTTGAAGTTCAAATATATTTTTAATTAAATTATTTACCCCAATAACTGTACTATTTGCATTCATATCTAAAAGTTTTGCAAGTCTTGAATACTTTTTCGCAACTTCACTGCATTCTTGCATATATAGTTGATTATCTAATCCTGAATTAAACTCCATAACATAAGGTAGTATTATTGCATTTGCTTTACCATGTGGAATGTGAAGCTTTCCTCCTATAGCATGAGCTAAACTATGAGTAATTCCAAGTCCTGATGAATTAAAAGCCATTCCGGCAAGGCATGAAGCATTATGAAGTCCTTCCCTTGCTTCAATATCATTTCCATTATTATAAGCCCTTAAAATATTATTATAAGCTAATGTTAAGGCTTTCTCAGCTAATGCATCTGAAAAATCAGTTGCTGTATTTGAAACATAAGCTTCAATTGCATGAGTAATAACATCCATACCTGTATCAGCTGTAATGCTTTTCGGAACTGATTTTACAAGTTCTGGATCTAATATTGCTACATCGGGAAGTAGTGATTTATCGGCTAAAGCATATTTTAAATTTTCTTCTTTATTTGTAATTACTGCATACTCAGTTACTTCTGAGCCTGTACCACTCGTAGTTGGTATTGCATAAAATTTAATATCCCTATAATCTGCCTTAAATAAATTTTTGTAATATTCTCTAATGGCTTTTGCTCCATCTATTGATGATCCTCCACCTAAAGCAATAATAATATCTGCTCCTAACTTTCTTAACTTTTGAACTCCAAGAGCTACAATCTGTACGCTTGGATCTGGAATAATATCGCTGTAAATTGAAACTTCACAATTATCTAACTTACTAACAACCTTATCAGCTATTCCACTAGTTTTCATAAAATTATCGCAGATAATAAGAACCTTTTTATTAGATATTTCACTTAATTTATCTAATGCTTTATCCCCAAAATATATCTTAGTATTTATACTAAATTCTTTCATATTTACATTCTCCTTATTTTATAAATTCAAAGATGTAAATAAGCTATCTAATTTCTATTCTAATAATTTGACAAAAATTATTAATTATATTCTATCATATTTTACCCATTTATGAAATGTAATCCATATATTTTTATAATCATATTTAGTAAAGTTTATTTTATTTATCTTTTTTTAATAGTAAACAACTAATAACTATAAAAAAAGATATTTACAAGCAATTAACATTCACTTGGAAATATCCTTTTCTAACTATCTATAAATTTTCCTTTAAATTATATTTCTTATTTCCTCAATAATTTTTTCAGCTGTTAATCCATACTTCTCCATTAATTCATTAGGAGTTCCTGATTCACCAAATGTATCTTGAATTCCCACCATCTTGACCTTAGTTGGACACTCATTACATACTACTTGTGAAACCATTGCCCCAAGTCCACCTATTACTGAATGCTCTTCTGCAGTTACTATTCCCTTAGTTTCCTTTGCAGCTTTTATTATTATTTCTCTATCTATAGGCTTAATTGTTGACATATTAATAACTCTTACATTAATACCCTCAATTTCTAAAGCTTTTGATGCTTCTATAGCTTTTTGAACCATCATTCCTGTAGCAATTACTGTTACATCATTTCCTGCTCTAAGCTCTGTTCCTTTTCCTATTTCAAATTTGTAATCATCACCAAATATATCTTCAGTATTACATCTTCCAAATCTTAAATAAACCGGGCCATACATTTCTGCTGCTGCCTTTGTCGCTTGCATAGCTTCTCTATGATCTGCTGGTACTATCACAGTCATATTAGGAAGTGAATTCATTAAAGCTATATCTTCAACTGATTGGTGTGATCCACCATCTTCCCCTACTGTTATACCAGCATGAGTTGCTGCTATTTTTACATTAACCTTTGGATAACATATTGAGTTTCTAATTATTTCAAAAGCTCTTCCTGTTGCAAAAACTGCAAATGTACTAGCAAATGGTACACATCCTACATTAGCAAGTCCTGCCGCCATTCCCATTAAATTTTGTTCAGCTATTCCAACATTAAAAAATCTATCACTAAACTCTTTTTTAAAATCTGCTGTTTTTGTTGATTTAGAAAGATCCGCATCTAACACTACAACATTATTATTTTCTCTTCCTAATTCAACTAGTGCCATTCCATATGATTCTCTTGTTGCTTTTCCCATTTTTAGATCCTCCTACCCATTTATATCCATTAACGCTTTTTCTCTTTGTTCATTATTAGGAGCTTGTCCATGCCATCCTGCTTCATTTTCCATAAAGCTTACGCCTTTACCTTTTACTGTTTTTGCAATTATTACACTTGGTTTTCCTTGAATTCTATCTATCATATTCATAGCTTCATGTATTTCATTAAAATCATGACCTTCACAAGTAATTACATTGAATCCAAAACTTTTAAATTTTTCATTCAAAGGATTTATTCCCATTACGTCTTCATTATTTCCGTCAATTTGAAGCCCATTATTATCTATAATAATTACTAAATTATCTAATTTGTAATGTGCTGCTGCCATAGCAGCTTCCCATACTAATCCTTCTTGAAGTTCACCATCACCTAAAACAGTATATACCTTAGCTGGATTTTTCTTATATTTAAGTCCTAATGCCATTCCAACAGCATTTGATACACCCTGACCTAACGAACCTGTTGAAACATCAACCCCTGATATTTTTTTAGCATCTGGATGTCCTTGAAGCATTGCGCCCATCTTTCTTAAATTCTTTAATTCATCCTTAGAAAAGAATCCTTTTTCAGCAAGGACTGCATAAAGAGCTGGAGCTGCATGACCTTTACTTAATACAAATCTATCCCTATTTTCATCCTTAGGATTATTTGCATCTACATTCATCTTTTCATAATAAAGATATGTAATTATATCAGCACAAGATAATGATCCACCCGGATGACCTGATTTTGATTCATATAACATTTCTATAATATTTGTTCTAACATCTTTTGATTTAGAAATTAACATTTCCTTATTCATTTTATCCACCAACCAATCTATCTTATTGTTTTTCTTTCAACTAAATATGGAGTTAAATTAATTATTTGATTTGATTTATTTTTCTTATTTATTTCATTCATTAATAATTTACAAGCTTCTTCGCCCATCTTATATATAGGTTGGGCTATAGTAGTTAATTCAGGTTCAATAAAAGAACAAATTCCTATATTATCATATCCTAATATTCCTATATCATCGGGTATAGAATATCCTTGTCTTAGTAAGTATTTCATACCACCAATAGCCATAACATCACTGCTATAAAATATAGCATCAATTGTTTTATTTTCCTGTATTAATTTTTCTGTTGCTCTTATTCCACCTTCTAATGAAAACTCGTCTTCTAATACAAGCTCCTCATTAAATATATTATTTTCCTTTGCTGTCTCACAAAAGTACTTCAATCTTGAATTAGCTAGTACTCCCTTATTATTTCCTCCAACAAATGCTATATTTTTATATCCCTTTTCAATTAAATACTTTACACCAAGTTTAATTCCATTCTTATTATCACAAAATACACCATTAATATTATCTTGCTCATCAACCTGTCTATCTAAAATTACAAAAGGAATATCATTACCTTTTAATAATTCTGTTGATTTGTTTTTTTCTCCACTTGACGCAATTACTACTCCATCTATAAGTTTACTTATAAGCAATTTTACATATTCCTCTTCCTTACTTCCACTATTAAAAGTGTTACAAAGTATCATACTATACCCATATTTCTCTGCTTCTGCCTCAATTGCTTTTGCCATCTCTGAGAAAAATGGATTTTCTATATCTGGAATTATAAAACCAATAGTGTAACTTTTCTTAGTACTAAGACTTCTAGCTAGTGAATTAGGTATATAATTTAACCTTTTTGCTGCTTCAAATATTCTATTTCGTGTTTCTTCTGATACATTTATATCTTTTTTATTTAATACCATAGATACTGTCGTTTTTGATAAACCTACATCTTTTGCAATATCTAATAGAGTTGTTTTACTCATAATTTGCACCTCATAAACTAATTCCCTAAATAAAATTTTAGTTTCATTAGGAAATATAGTTATTTCACTATATTTCCCCTAAGCTATATATTACACCATTTAACTAAGTTACGCACACAGCGAGAATGAAAAATGAAATATTACACTTCTGGAAATACTAAAATTTCATTGTCACTACATTAACGCCTCAGTTCTAATTTTTAATTTACTTAATATACTTACTTACAATTTTTAAGTCAGCTGCAATTTCTTTATCAACGGTTTCTCCATTATATATTTTTTCTGCAAGCTGTACTCCAAGTGCTCCAATTAAATCTGGTTGTTGTGCTACCGTTGCTTTCATTTCTCCCTTTTCAATAGCATCTAAAGCATCATCTCCACCATCAAATCCTATAACCATTGCATTTATATTACTAGATTTTATAGCCTTAGCTGCACCTAATGCCATTTCATCATTATGAGCAAATACTACTTGTATGTCCTTATTCCCTTGTATTATATTTTCCATAACTGAAAGACCTTTTTGTCTATCAAAATCAGCTGCTTGGCTTGATACAAAATTTACATTTGACTTGTCATCTAAAATACTATGGAAACCTGCGCCCCTATCTCTTGTAGCTGAAGCTCCTGGAATACCTTGAAGCTCTACTACATTAACATTTTCTCCATTACCTAATTGTTCCAAAGCAAATTCAGCTGCCATAGCTCCACCTTTAATATTATCCGAAGCTATATGACTTGTTACTTCTCCTCCATTAGATTGTCTATCTAATGTTATTACTGGAATATTACTTTCATTTGCAATTTCCACTGCTTTAATAACAGCATCACTATCTGTTGGATTTATTAATAATGCTACAACTCCTAATTGTATTAAATCTTCAACATTAGATCTTTCCTTAACAGGATCATCTTGTGAATCTAAAACTATTAATTCATATCCTAGTTTTTCTGCTTCCTTTTCAGCTCCATTTTTCATGCTTACAAAGAAAGGATTATTTAAAGTTGATAATACTATACCTACCTTTTTACTATTTTCAGTTTTTGAGCAGCCCATAAATGAACCCATTGCCATAACAGTTACTAGCCCTAAAGCTAATATCTTCTTTATACTTTTCATAGTATGTCCTCCTTAATCTGTAGCCTATGCTTTCTTTCTGCTCTTTTTATCTAATAATACAGCTATTAAAATAACTAATCCTTTTACTATTGATTGATAGAATGGTGATACATTCATTAAGTTTAATCCATTGTTTAATACACCTATAATAAGTGCACCTATTAAAGTTCCTGTTATTCTTCCTTCCCCACCTGCTAATGATGTTCCTCCAATAACAACTGCTGCTATTGCATCTAATTCAAAACCTGTCCCTGCATTCGGTGAAGCTGATCCTATTCTACTTGCTATGATAACCCCTGCAATTGATGATGCAAATCCTGAAATAACATATACAAGTGTTTTTATTTTAGTTGTGTTTATACCTGATAATCTTGCTGAATCTTCATTTCCACCTAAAGCATATAAATATCTTCCAAATCTTGTTTGTGTTAAAACATATATAGCTATCGCTAAAACGATTACAGTAATTATAACTGGAATTGGAATGAATCCTAACTTTCCGTTACCTATGTTTACGAAATTCTCTGGTAATTTAGATATTGGTGTACCATTTGTAAATACTAATGTTGCTCCCCTAAATATTGTCATTGTTGCAAGTGTTGCAATAAATGCCTGTAATTTACCTTTTGATATTAAAAGACCATTAATTAATCCTATTACTATACCAACTGTACCTGCTGCTAAAACTGCTAAAAATACATTGTTAGTTGATTTAATTATAGATGCTGCAAATGCACCACTTATAGCAACTGTTGAACCTACTGATAAGTCTATTCCACCAGTTAAGATAACAAAAGTCATACCAACTGCAATTATTGCATTAGTTGAAACTTGAGTAAAAACATTAGTTATATTTGATAAAGTCATAAATGCTGGTGATACAAAAGTTATTACTACGCATAGTAAAACTAATCCTATAAGAGATTTATATTTATCTAAATTTTCCTTAAATTTATTATTCATTTTAAATTCCTCCCACCTATTAATTCATACCTACTGCTAATTTCATAATAGTTTCCTGTGAAGCTTCTTCCCTACTTAGCTCACCTGATATTTTCCCTTCACTCATTACCATAATTCTATCACTTATACCTAAAACCTCTGGTAAATCTGATGATATCATTATTATTGCTTTACCTGATGCTTTAAGCTCGTTTAATAATTCATATATTTCCTTTTTAGCACCTACGTCTATTCCTCTTGTTGGTTCATCTATTATAAGAACTTCTGGTGATAACATAAGCCATTTAGCCAAAATTACCTTTTGTTGATTTCCTCCACTAAGATTTTTTATTAATTGATTTCTATTTGGAGTTTTTATATTTATTTTTTTAATATAATAATCAACATCTTCATTAGCTTTTTTCCTATTAATAGACTTAAATGAATTTTCATATTTTTTAAGATTTGATAATACCATATTATCAGCTACTGACAGTCCAAGAACACAACCTTCTTTTTTTCTATCTTCTGAAAGATAGCAAATACCATAATTTATTGCTTCTTGAACATTTTTAATATTTATTTCTTTTCCTTTTAATTTAACTGTTCCTTTATTCTTCTTATATTCACCGAATATTACTTTTGCAAGCTCTGTTCTTCCTGATCCCATAAGACCTGCAACACCTAATATTTCTCCTTCTCTTACACTGAAGCTTGCATCATTAACACCAGCCTTTGAAGTTACATTTAAAACTTCAAGTATTTTACTTCCTTTTTTAGTTTCTCTATAAGGAAATTGATCTTCTATAGTTCTTCCAACCATCATTGAAATTAATTTATCATTATCAATGTCTTTTATTAATGCATTTCCAGCATATTTACCGTCTCTTAAAACTTCAACCCTATCACAAATTTCAAATATTTCTTCCATTCTGTGAGATATGTAAATTATAGCAATACCCTTTTTCTTTAAGTTCTCTATAACTTTAAATAATCTTTTTGTTTCTACCTCTGTTAATGCAGTAGTTGGCTCATCCATTATTATTACTCTTGCATTCTTAGTCAATGCCTTTGCAATTTCAACCATTTGTTTTTCACCAACGTTAATACTACTTACTAATCTATTTGGATCTATATTACACCCTATTTGTTCTAAGAAAAGCTTACTTCTCTCTACTAATAATTTTTTATTAATTCTTCCTGTAGCTTTATTAAACTTTTCATTTCCTAAGAATATATTTTGTGCAACTGTTAAATTATTAATAACACTCATTTCTTGATGTATTATTGTAACACCATATTCTTCAGCTGACTTTATTCCTTTTATTTTAGCTTCTTGACCATCTATGAATATCTTACCTTCATCTTTTTGATAAACCCCACTTAATATTTTCATTAATGTAGATTTACCAGCTCCATTTTCACCCATTAAGGCTGTAACTTCTCCTCCATAAGCTGTTATGTGCACATTATCTAATGCCTTAACACCAGGGAATATTTTTGATACTCCCTCCATCTTAAGCATTGGTATTTTTTTATCCATATTAAATACCTCCCTTTAACTAAAATACAACTCCTGATTTTAAAATTATATTTGCATATGGTGTTTGTTCACCAGTTCTCACTACCGCTTTACATTCTTTTAATTTACCCTTTAATTCCTCATGTGATATAAATGTTATTTTTATATCACCTATAAGATTTTTTATTTCATCAAGTGTATTAGGACTAACTTCTTTAGTTTCTTGTGCTATAAGCACTTCTTCAACCTCTAACTCCATAAGGGTGACTTTTAATGTTTCTAAAAATGTTGGAATACCTGCAACTAATGCTAAATCTATTCTTTCAGTTTCATTTGGTATAGGTAATCCACAATCTCCTATAGCTAACATATCTGTATGTCCCATTTTTGAAATTACTGAACTTAAATTACTATTTAATAGTGATGTTTTTCTCATAATTAATCCTCCCCATAAATTTCTTCTATTTCTTTTAAATATGGAATTGATGGTTGTGCACCTTTTCTTTGAACTGATATTGATGAAACCTTATTTCCAAAGTTAACTGCCTTTATTAAATTTTCTTTATTAATATTTTTAAAATCTAACCTTGAACTTAATCCTCCAATAAAGCTATCCCCTGCTGCTGTTGTATCTATTGCATTTACTTTATATGCTGGTACTAATTCACAAAAATCTTTTCCTATTACCGCTGCTCCTTTAGCTCCTAGAGTAATTACTGCAAATTTAACTCCTTTTTCCAAGAACGCTTGTCCTGCCTTATTTGCATCTTCTAAAGTTTCAACTGTTACTCCTGTTAATACTTCAGCCTCTGTTTCATTAGGCACTATAATATCTGTTACTTTTAAAAGTTCTTCATTTATTTTCTTTGCTGGAGCTGGATTTAATATTGTTATTTTTTCAAACTCTTTAGCTCTCTTAAATGCTTTTAACGTCATTTCTTCTGATGTTTCAAATTGAGATATTAATATATCTGATTCTTTAATCTTTTCCACTGAAGCTTCAATCTCATACTCATCAATTGTCATATTTGAACCTGCTACAACTATTATTGAATTATTTCCATTTTCATTTACCATAATAATAGCCATTCCAGTTGCTTCTTTTTTATCCTCAAAAACATATTTTACATCTATATTATCTTCTTCTAATTTACTTTTTAGAATTTGTCCATTCTCATCTTTCCCTATTTTCGCTATCATAGCAACTTCAGCTCCACACCTTTTAGCTGCAACAGCCTGATTTGCTCCTTTTCCACCCGCTATCTTTTCAAATGATTTTGATAAAATAGTTTCTCCTACTCTTGGTATATCATTTACTTTTACAACTAAATCCATATTCATACTTCCAAGCACACATACTTTATTCATAAATTCATCTCCTCTATTTCTCATCACTGACTCTCTAGTGAATCGGTTTACTGAATCGGTTAACTATATAATACACCCTCTGTAAACGTTTTGCAATAGTTTTGTTATTTATTTTTTCTTTTTTATATTTCACTTATTTTTGTTATAAAAAAAAGATGTTTTCAAGTTTATTTGATATGCTTGAAAACATCTTTTTTATAAATTTATTTTATTATATTAACTACTCTACTAAAACTTTTTATAGTTCTAAATAATTAATAATCTTAGTTTCTCCTAAATTCATATTCTTAATTCTGATTTTATTCTCTCTAACTTCATCTTCTCCAATTAAAATTACATTATTGACTCCTATTTTATTAGCATAATTCATTTTTTTCTTTAAGGAGTCATCCTCAAAATATAAACTTACATTATATCCTTTACTTTGCAAATAACTTAATACTTTACCAGAGTATTCTATTGTATCTCCAATTTGTAATATTAAATAATCTAACCTATTCTCTATATTATATTTATTTATAAATCCAATTTCTTTTAATATGAAAAACAATCTAGTAATTCCTATTGATATACCTACTCCTGGTAATATATTATTACTATAATTTTCTGCTAAATTATCATATCTTCCACCAGAACAAATTGATCCATAACTTTCATTTTCAACTAATATTGTTTCAAATACCGTTCCTGTATAATAATCTAATCCTCTTATAATTTTTAAATTTATTTCAAATTCATTTTTCTCTACACCTAATATACCTAACATTAAACTAACTTTCTTTAGCTCATTTAGTCCTTTAATAAAATAATCATTTTTAACATCTAGCTTAGAAAGTTCTTCTAATACTTCTTCAGTTGAGCCACTAATATCTATTATTTTACTAAGATAATTCCCTTTCTCAATTCCTATAATTTTATTTATTTCTTCATTAAATATATCTTTACCAACCTTATCATACTTATCAATTAGTATCATTACCTCATTAACATTTTCTATTTTTAATTCACTTAATATACCTTTTAGTATTTTTCTATTACTTATTTGAAATCTATAATTAGTTAATCCTATTGCTTTGAAAGCCTTAGATGCTAAACTTATAACCCAAGCATCATTATCTATACTTAGTTGTCCTTTTCCAATAACATCAATGTCACATTGATAAAATTCTCTATATCTTCCCTTTTGATTTCTTTCTCCTCTATAAACTTTTCCTATTTGATATCTTTTAAATGGAAAAACTAAATCATTATAATATTGAGCTACATACCTTGCAAATGGTACTGTTAAATCAAATCTTAATGCTAAATTATTTTTTCCTTTTTGTAAGCTATAAACTTGCTTCTCTGTTTCACCTCCACTTTTCGCAAGTAGTACTTCTGCTTTTTCTATTATTGGTGTATCTATTACTAAGCATCCATTATTCTCATACACACTTGTTATTTTTGATACTATTTCATTAAATATCTGTTGCTCCTTTGGTAATAGTTCCATAAATCCTGGCAATATACTTGGTTTTATAATATTTTTTTTCATTTTATTAATCACTCCTATAATAATTTTATTTGGTGCCTAGATTTTTTAAAGCTTTCTGAAATATAACAATTGACAATTATCTAGCCAATAATTAAATTTATATACAAAAAAGCCATGTAGGCATATATCCCACATGGCTTAAAATAAATTATGATTTCACTTAATTTATCATTACCAGAGATACAAGCCTACGCTGATAGACTTGTATCTATAATTTTACAGACCAAGTCTCTAGTAATGATGATGTATTTGATTTTGCTTGCTTATATTAAGTGTTTTCATAATTTTCCTCCAAAAATAAATTAATATTATTATACTTTTAAATTATTATACTTTCAATTATTTTTTGATTAATTTAGTTACTAAAAAACTCTTATTACATTATATTAATTCTTCTGCACACGCTATCCCAAGAGCTCCAGGACCAATATGGCAACTAACACTTAAAGATAGTGGATAAGCTTCAATATTATATCTTGGAAATGCCTCTTCTAATTCAAGTTTCCATGCATCTCCTATTTCTTTCTCACCTGTATAAGCTGCATATATTTTCATACTTGGAATATCAAAGAATCTATTTTTAATATCATCAGCTATTGCTTCCTTCATAGTTCTCTTTGCTTGTTTCATTCCTCTTACTTTCTTGAAAGCATCTAATTTTTCACCTTGAATTTGTAAAACTGGTTTAATATTTAACACCTTTGCAAATGAAGCTACAGCAGGAGTAAGTCTTCCTCCTTTTTTTAGATAATCTAATGTATCAGGAACTATGTAAATACTAGATTTATATTGTCTCTCTTCTAATATTTCCTTTATTTCATTAGCTGATTTTCCTTTATTAACAAGTCTTATTGCATCTTTAACTGATTGCAATTGAGTTACAGATATTCTCCTATTATTAACAACAAAAACTTTTCCTTCGTATTCATTAGATAATACTGTTGCTGTCTCAAAACTACTACTTAATGAACTAGACATAGGTATATATATAATATGATCTTTCTCCTTAAGCAACTTCTCCCAAGTATCTATTACTTCCCCAGGTGCTGGCTGTGAAGTATTTACATCTGCATCATTTTCCAAAAATTTGTAGAATTCTTCTTGATTTAAATTTAATCCTTCATAATAAAGCTCACTATTTATATAAAAAGGCATAGGAATAACTGTTATTCCCCATTCCTTAGCTTGACTTAATGTTATTCCACTATTACTATCTGTTACAACTCCAATACTTTTATACATCTTTTTTCCTCTCTAAACTTTTTATTCTAGTTCATATTTTATATTTAACCTTATCATTGTTCAACTTACAATAAATTATAAAGTGTAGTTTTTCGTACATTTTTATTAATAATGTAGTTTTTATTTAATTAATGTATAATTATAATTGAAATATATACAAAATTTTTATTATCTAAATTATATAAATTGAGGTTTTATAATGGAATCAAAAGATATACGTGTTCAAAAGACTATAAAAAATATTGAAGATACCTTTTTACATCTTTTAAAAGAAAAAGCTTTTGTAGATATTACAATAAAAGATATTTGTGATGAGGCTATGATAAGCCGCTCTACCTTTTACTCTCACTATAAGGATAAATATGACTTACTAGAGTATTTCTTTGATAAGCTAATTTCTAACTTTACAGCTGTTGGTACTAACTATTTTTGTGATAAATCTATGACATTAAAAATAGAAAAAGCAGGAGAGCTTCTTAATTATGTATATGTAAATGCTGATATATTCAAAACTTTTCTTGAGTTAAATGAGCAAAATTTGGACTTATTCAATCAACTAACTGATATTATATATAACCGCTGCTTTAATTACCTTGAACGTACTAATAGAGTGGATAAATATAACCTTGGAAATGCCTATATAGCTCAAATATACACATCTATTATTATGAATTCTATACGTTGGATTTCAGTTAACCAAAATAAAGATGATATTAATGGCATATTAAAATTATCTTCTGATATTAATAAATATTTTTTACTTTAAAAATTTTATTATAAATATATACTTTAATAAGGCTACTAAATTTAATCAGTAGCCTATCTTTTATAAAAATAAATGCATATCTTTAATGAAAACTTGAAAAAGCATGTGCATAAATGTAAAAACTATATTTATTTTCAACTTAAAAATATTACTCTCTTTTTATGTCATATAACTATATTTAATAAGAGAAATATGGGTATTGATACAGCTATGGATAAACTGGATAAACTGGTATTATATACGGAAACCTTACTGACCTTATCCTATTTATATTACTAATCAGAAAATTTCTTCTTCCAAATCTCCTAAATCCACCTTGTTGCCTACTCATTTCCTCTTTATAATAATCATCAAATACATATTCAGCAACTAATATATTAACACTATCATTATTTACTTCTTCAATAATTCCTTCTAGCATGCTTCCATTACTCATTGTTACAAGAGAATAATACGATATACATCTCTTACACTCATCATATAACGATTCTGAATCTCTATAAAATCCCATAACTTCTAATGACACCCTTTAATCACCTCCCTCTAATATAGTATTCTATTGTTTAAAAGAGGTGAATTGTTGATTGCTGCTAAATTTAGTATTACTACAATTATTATTTTAATAATGCTAAACTTAAATATAATAAATATCTGCACTAAAACTTAACAACTAAATTTTATATCATACCCTTACTTTCAAGAAAATCTCTTGCAACTTTTGAAGGTGACTCTTGCAACTCATCTACCTTATAATTTAGCTCCATCATAACTTCATTTGTAAGAACAGATCCGAGTTCATCTAAAATTCCTTCTATTTCTGGAAACTCTTCTAATTTATCTGAACTAATAATGGGCATTGCATAATATGGTGGAAAAAATCCCTTATCATCACTTAATGTTTTTAAATTAAACTTTTTTAATAATCCATCAGTTGCAAATGCATCAACTACTTCTACTTCACCATTAACTAAAGCCGTATACCTTGGTGCTCCATCTAATGTTAACACCTCATTCATTTTAAAATTATATGCTTTTTGCAACCCTGGTAACCCATCTTCACGATTTGCAAATTCAAAAACGGTTCCTGCTTTCATAGATCCAGCAACCTTAGACAAATCACTTATCGTATCTAAACTATATTTTTTAGCTGTTTCTTCAGTTACAGCTAAAACCCAAGTGTTATTAAAACTCATCTGCTTTAATACTTCAACATCATAAATTTCTTTGAACTCTTTTTTTACTGTATCATAAACTTCTTCAACATCACTAATCGGTTTAAGCTTTAACATATCGCTATAAGCTGTTCCACTATATTCAACATACATATCTATATCACCACTTTGGAGTGCTCCAAAACAAACTTGAGTTCCACCTAAATCTAATTTTCTATTTACTGTTATATCAGTTTTTGCCTCTATTAAATCAGCAACTAAATTTCCTAGGACAGCTTGTTCAGTATAATCTTTAGAACCAATAGAAATAGTACGCTCCTCCTTTGCTATATTTCCAAAAGATGTTACAACAAAAATAATTACAACAACTAAAGCTGACATACCCAATATTGCTTTTTGTGTTGTACGTTTTTTTCTTTTACACTTTATATTACCCTTTTGAAGACTAATAGGCATAACTAAATTTTCTACTAATCCAATTAGAAAGTCTACTAATAAAGCTAATAAGCAAGCTGGAATAGCTCCTGCTAATATTTGATTATTATTTACTGTACGAATACCTGAAAATACAAGATAACCTAAACCACCAGCCCCTATAAAGGCAGCCATAGTCATAAGTCCAACTGCAGTTACAGATGCAATACGTACACCTGCCATGATAACTGGAAGAGCTAAGGGGATTTGTACCTTAGTTAATATCTGAAATGGTGTTAATCCAATTCCCTTTGCAGCCTCAAGAGTCTGTGGATTAATATTCTCAATTCCAGTATAAGTATTTTTTATAATAGGAAGAAGAGAATAAAGAACTACTGCAACTATCGCTGGTACTGTCCCTATACCTAAAAAAGGTATCATAAATCCAAGTAATGCCATACTAGGTATTGCTTGAACAACATTAGCTATGGCTAAAATTGGCTTACTAGCTTTTGCTGCATATGAAATAAAAATTCCTAGAGGCACTCCTATTAAAATTGCTACCCCAACAGAAATTGCCGTTAATTTTATATGTTCTATTAACAGTGATAAAATTTGTGATTGATTTTCAATTATATATTGCAATAAACTCATATCATTTCATCCTCCTCATAATCAAAGTATTGTTGACTTAATGTTGTAACTAAACTACTTTTAGTAACTAATCCTAATAGACGCGAACAATTATCAACAACCGGTACAGTAGATATATGTTTCTCTGTAACTACTTTTAAAGCGTCTAAAATACATTGATCTATTAAAAGGGTTGGAAAAGTTTTATTAATAAACTTTTCTACAGCTTGTGTTTTATCTTCAATCCCTCTAAGCTTACTTGCCTTTACAATACCAATTAGTTTATGTTCATTAGGCTCAACTATAAGAAGACTGTCCACCTTTTTTTGACGCATTTTATCAATACATTTGAAAACTGATAAATTTTTATATGCTGTAATTGGCTTATCAATCATTATATCTGAAATTTTTATATATTCTGGAGATGCCCATATTCTATTCTTTCCTACAAAATTAGAAACAAAATCGTCAACTGGATTTCTCAGTATATTTTCTGGAGTATCGTATTGTAATACTTCTCCATCCTTCATTATACAAATCATATCTGAAATTTTAATGGCCTCATCCATATCATGTGTAACAAATACAATAGTTTTTTTTAATTTAGACTGTAATTCAACAAGCTCATCTTGTAAATCTGATCTTGTTATTGGATCTAGAGCGGAAAATGGCTCGTCCATAAGAATGATATCTGGATCATTTGCAAATGCTCTAGCTACACCGACCCGTTGTTGTTGTCCACCACTTAATTCTGTTGGATAACGCTCTAAAAATTCATCACAATTTAATCCTACCATTTCCATTAATTTTCTAGTATTGCTAATAATCTTTTCTGTATCTACCTTCTGTAATTTAGGAATAAGTTCTATATTTTCTCTAATAGTCATATGAGGAAATAACCCTGTTTGCTGTATAACATACCCTATATTTCTTCTTAATATTACTTCTTCAATTGATTGTATTTTTTTATTATTAATATAAATAAAGCCACTAGACGGCTTAATTAATCTATTAATCATTTTTAATAAAGTAGTTTTCCCACAACCACTTTCCCCAATAATTGTAATAAGTTTTCCTTTTTCAATTGTTAAATTAATTTCTTTTAATACTTGCTTTGATTTATACCTTTTCGTAACTTTTTCAAATCTAATCATATCTATTCCTCCTTTTTCCAAGTAACAACCTCATTCTATTATAAAGTTGTTACTTTGTCAAATAATAGAAAAATGCCCAAAACTATTTCTAGTCTTGAGCATTCTATAATTATCTTATTATTTTATAGGGTATAAAAACTCCTTAACCCTTTGCGATGAGTCATCTTGTGACAGAAAATATATAACATCATTTTCTAATAATATAGCATATGGTCCTGGTGATTTAATTACATTTCCATTTCTACCAATAGCAAGTACAGTAGCACCTGTATGTTGCCAAAATTGAATTTCAGATACTGTTTTATTTAAATAAGAACATTGTGCAGTTATTTTTACTTCAAATGGCATAAATGGATTCATTGATCTAAAGTGTTCTGATGCTACAATTAAATCAGATAAACATGAATTTAATGTATCCATCTCTTTTTGTTGACGAGATATACTCTTTAACAAATTTTCTTTTATAGTATCAATTGTCTGACGCTTGCTGTATTGTTTAATAAATTTAACAGCATTTTCATAGGATTTAATTGTAACTCCACTTCCTTTTTCTGAAGTGACAATTTCCAAATCACATAATACACAAATTGCACGTCTTGCAGTTTCTGATGAAACACCATATTGGCTTGCTATAGATGAACGTGCATATATCTTTTCACCAACTTTATATTCCCCACTAGCAATTCTAGAAGAAATTTCAATTGCTATTTGTTGGTATCGAGGAATTGAAATTTTATTTTTAACTTTTTGTTCCATTTCAATATTTTCCTTTTACAGCTTCATATATTTTATAAATTTAGTATAATTTATAAAGATAAATAAGACAATTATAACCTTTATTTTTATCCTTTAACATTAAATATTATTTTCATATTTAAAATTATTTTAATCATAATTCTATAAATAATTTAAAAAAATGTGTAAATCCTTATTAACGACTTACACATTTTTACTATAAAATTCTATACACTTAAATTATAACTTTCATTATCACTAATAAGTTTCTCATTTTTATTTCTTGTAATTAGTCTATATAAATAAACTGTTATACAGTATGGCGCATATAAATATACTAAGAATACTACTATAGTATATAACCATGGTGCAGAAGCAAATAATTCATGTAAAAAAGGTACTGGTATTTTGAAAGGCTTCTTCAAAAGCATCAGATTACTTCCAAAACTAGTATTCAGAATAATTGCTATTACTGCAAAAAAACAATATAGCTTAGCAAACTTGTTAAACTTACTTTTGTCTAATCTTATTTCTAACTTAAATAAATATAATATACCCATATAAACCATTAAAGTATGAAAAAGCATACTATACATACAAAGATAATGCCATATTGGATATACAGTTAAAGATGTAGATGGAAAGATAAGGTATGTTGCACCTGCTACTATAGATACTCCTGCAATAAATGCATCCCCAGTTTGTTGCCACTTTCCTTTCCCATATCCACTTAACCATAATGCATAAATAAATATAGAACAAAACGATATTGGTAACCATGTATTTATCCAAGTATATCCTCTATAAAAGTTAAAAAATATTTTAACTCCTTCTAATACTGTAATAAATATAGCCATACCCTTTGTCATTTTTTTAACTTGTTCAATAGTCATTTTTCTTGAAAAATATATTAACAAACTTAATATAATCATAGATATTATTAATAATATCATATGTCTAGATGTAAGCATTCCTGTTGGCTCATATATATCTCTTGGCGCCCAAAATTGATTTAATATATCCATTTAAATTATTCACACTCTCCTGATATTATTTAATAAAATTTTATTGATTAAAAATCATAAACTTTATCTCTGCAAAGAGTAATTTAACATAGAAATATTGGGCCTTCAAATTATATTTCTGTGAACATTTAATTAATAAATATACTCATAATTTTTTTCCAATATATCGTTACTAATATAATGGTAGATAACGGTATTGCTAAAAACACTGCTATCTCTGGAGAAATATTCATAATATTAAATCTAGAAAATAATATAGGTAATATTATAACTAGAGGTATTAGTATAACTATTTGTCTCATTAATTCCAACTTACTCGCACTGTCCTCTTCTCCTGACACTTGCATAAATGTTATTAAAGTATATATAATACCTACAAGTGGGAATGTTGCTATTACTATTCTAATTATAGGTATAGCTAAATTTACTAAGTTCATATCTCCAGTAAATACATTAAGTATATTATCTGAAAATAAATATGATACTAATGTTACTGTTACTGAATACATTACACTATATTTTACAGTTTTCTTTTTTATCATACTTTCCTTATTTTTATCTTTACTACCATGGAAATATGCTATAACCGACTGAACCCCTTGTGTTAATCCTATTAATGGTAATAGAATTACCATATTAAAATTACTACATATAGACCATGCCCCTATGTATGAAATATTTCCGTACTTTATCAAAGTTTTATTAATTATAAACCCACTCACACTATTTAATGCTTGCATTAAAAACTGTACAAATCCTATTTTAACTAGGGCTATTAATATTTCTATTGATTCATTAAAATCTAGTTTACTTTTCTTTATCCACAATCCTTTTTTAATTAAAAATATCATAGAAAATCCAAAATAAAACAATTCACTAACTAAGGTTGCCAATGCAATACCTTTAATCCCCATTTTAAAAGTAACTGTAAATATTATATTAAAAACTATATTTATTATGGCAGCTAAAACTCCTACTTTTATCTCTATATTGGGATATCCAAATACTCTTACATTATTAATTAACATATATCCAACAGTACTAAATATATTAAATATTACAGCTATATTTAAATACTCTTTAGCTAAATTTAATACTTCTCCACTAGCTCCAAGTATATTTAATAACTGATTTTGAAATAAAAATATTATCAATGATATTATAGAACTAGATATAAAGCTTGAATAAAATCCTACCTTGAATGTACTATTAATCTTTTCTTTATCATCTTCTCCTATTTTCTTTGAAATAATTAAACTCGTTGATACTCCAAATATTAGTTGAGCTGCAATTAACACTAATAGTATAGGACTTATTATTCCCATAGCTGATAATGCACTACTACTAATAGGACCTAAATGTCCTGCAAATATTGTATCTATCATAGATGTTAATGATTCAAGTACTAATGAAACTATAGTTGGAAATGAGAATAACATTATTAACTTATTTATAGATTTTTCTTCAAATACATTATTATTGCTCATTGTTATCTACCTTACTTTTAAAATTTATAACCATAACTTTTTCACCATTTACATCATCTTCTCCATTAAATTTAAATCCTAATTCTTTATATAAATTAATAGCATTTTTATTATCTTCATACACACTTAAATATACTTCATCATAACCATACCCTTTATATAAATGATCTATTAAAAATTTAACTGCAGTTTTTCCATATCCCATTCCTTGGTTTTCTGCTGATATTAAAAATCTATCTAACCATACTCTTCCATTATCACCCTCTTCTAAAAACAAACCATACATAGCAAATCCAACTGGTTTTTCTTTATCATATATTCCTACGGGGTTCCATACTGAATATTCCTTGGCTTCTTCTAAGCATGCTTCTACAGTTTCAATATAATTTTCTTGTCCTTTAGCCACCTTTAAATTTACTATTTCTTTATAGTTATTTTCATTAACTTTTTTTATAATTAAATTCATACTAAATCACTCCCTAAAAAAATAATAAACCTGGGTGTAACACCCAGGTCAATAAATTTATTTTATCGGTATAAATATTTCATAATAGTCACTTGCAATATCATTATTATATTCTGTAAGCAACATTCTTCCTAATATAGGTCCTATTACTTCTATATTATTCTTTATTACTATATCTTTTATAACTTGTAACCAGTCATTATATTCTATATCACTTAATGCCACTACAGTATAAATACATTTTCTTTTATATATTAATTTAACCTTTTTATGTAGTAATATTTCTTCTATATCTTTTGAACTTTTTCTTAATGTAACTCCCCACTTAATTTTTTCATCTATATTTTTATTAAATATATCCCCATCTTCAATTAAAAATGTAAAGTTAACATATTCTAAAATGTTTTTATTTTGTATATTCATTCCTTCTGCTATATCTATCATTCCTTCAATTATATCTATAAAATCATCAAACTTTCTTTCTTCTGTAGTTTCTATAAATATAAATTTTCCCTTTTCATCTCTAATCTCTAACCTATTTAAATCATTAATACAAGACTGTACATTTAATTTCATTGAATATAGTGTTTTTTGAAGCTCTCTAATTTTCCTCACTTCTTCTACAAGTTGCTTTTCCTTTTCCTTAATTATTTCTAATATATCAGAAGGCGTGGAATTTTTAATAACTTTATGAATATCACCTAATGGTAAATTTAATTTTTTTAAAAAGAATACATCAGTTAAAGAGTTTAAGTCTTCAACATCATAATATCTATATCCATTTTTATCATTTTTTTTAGGTTTTATTAAGCCCATATTTTCATAATATCTTAATGTATCACGAGTTGTATTAAACAACTTACATACCTCTCCCATTAAATATTTATCTTTCATAAATTCCCCTTATATTTTTATTAAGTACTAAACTATTTTTTCGTATATTATAGGGTCTATAAAACCAAAAGTAACCTTTCCATTTTTCTTAAAGACTTCACTTACATACATCTTTCCATTTTCAATTCTTTCTTTTAATATAAATTCGGTTTCTGGAGTAAATTTACTAATACTTTCTCCTATAAATATACCATCCCCATCTATATATATCATTGGATTAAACTTAGATGAAATCTTAAGGCTATTATAATCCATGATTAAATTTTCATTATCATTTCTAAATTCTTCTTTAGATATCTCTTCTGGAATCTCATAAGAAGTTAAGACTACATTGTTTTCTTCATTTAAAGTAAATAAAAATAAATGTGGTAAAATATTTTTAAACTTTCCTTGATCATAATAGCTTTCTTCTATAATAAAATATCCTTTAAAATCATTTGGTAAATTAGAAATTTTATCATTACAAATACCATTTATATGCTTTGCTTTAGGATGTTTTACTTCTCCACTTTCTAGTTCTTTATTTATTTGATTAGCATTACTAAATACTCCACATAATTGACTTATAAAAACTTCTAGCTTGTTCATAAACTCCCTCCTCAATAATATATAAATTTAATTATACCCCAATAAAAATTCATATCAATATTAACTTTTTAATTTTTGAGAACTCTTGTTTTTAGTTATAGCTTTAACAAAAAATGACGTAATAAAATATGGGATATATAAATAAATAACAAATACTAATGAAGTATACCCTAAAGGTAATGAATTATAAAGCTTATGAATAATTGAAATAGGAATCTTAAAGGGATTATTAAGTAACATAAAATTTGTATTAAAAATTGCATTAAGAGTAAGTGCTATAATACCAAAAATCAAAAAAACTCTAAGATAATTATTAAAATTATTTATATCTAATTTAACAATATCTTTTTTAATATATATTATTCCAAAGTAAATCATCATTGTATGAAAAAACATACTATATATACAAAGATAATGCCATATTGGATATACAGTTAAAGATGTAGATGGAAATAATAAATAAGCTCCACCTGCAACTACTGAACACCCAGCAATAAAGGATTGTCCACTTTTCTTCCAATTTCCTTTTCCATAACCACTTAACCACAAAGCATATATAAATATTGAACAATAAGAAATAGGTAACCAAGAATTTATCCCTTTATAGCCCCAGTAAAAATTAAAATATATTTTTACACCTTCTAAAACTGTAATAATAATAGCCATTATTTTAGTTGCTATATTTACTCTTTCTATTGTAATATTTCTAAAAATAAATAATAGAATACTCAATAATATAATAGATATTAACAGCAGTATCATATGTCCTCTTGTAAACATTCCACAACACTCATACATATTTTTAGGAGCCCAAAATTTATTTAATATAAACATTTTAAATATTCCTAAATTTTTTTACACTTTATATTATGATAAACACTTTTATATTTACACATTTTATCTATTTTTACTTTTACAACTTAATTTGAAGGCTCAAATCTTCTTATATTTCTTTTTATAATCATCTTATCAATGTTTAATTGCTTAACTATATTATAGAATTATATACTTTATAATTTTCTATTATCAAAAAAAATATGCTGTAACAAATACAAAATGATACAGCACATTAAATTTATTATTTAATTATGTAATTACTTTTTTCTATAGCCTTAACATAATTATGTTCTGAAAAATAATTAATTATTAACTCACTTATATCAATATTAATTTCCTTAATTACTTCAGCTCCCTCATATGATGGATAAATTGAAGTATTAGTTGCACGATAGTTATTCATAACTATACTATAATAGTTATCTAAATTAATATCATTTCCATCTTTCTTCATAGAAACAACCCTATCTCCAAGGTTTCGTGATAAATCAATCTCATAATCAAGACCACCAAAAGTATCATAATTATAGTTTTGAACCTTAGGAACTAAGAATCCATTGCTAATCTTAACACTTCCATCTTCAATTACAAAATAAGTTGCAGCTTTTTCAATAGCCTCCTTTAACTTATCTCCCCTAACTTTTAAAACCATTAAAGTATTAGGATAAGGATAATTAATTAGTACATCTCTAATAGATACGTTCTTCTTAAATCCAATTGCACTATCAAATAATGATAAAGCTGAAAAATCTGCTCCTGAAGCTTCTAATTGTACTTGATGCAAGAAATTAATAAATGGATGTCCATTTAATCTTGCTTCAAAAATATTCTCCATAAGTATATCCTTATTGAAATTTCCAATTTTTCTATGTAAATAATCTTGTAATTCTACTTCAATATTATTAAATATTTTTTCAATATCTTCATTTATTTCATCATCTAATAAAGATACATCTATTAACTCATAACTTACTTCTTTAGTTTCAGTATCTAATACAATCTTACTAAACTTTTGTCCATTATGTGTAGGTTGTGCACATACTATTCCATTAATTATGGTAATAAATCCTCTATGTTGATGTCCACTTAAAACCATATTAATTGAATCATACTTTTCTAGTAATTCACTGGCTTGATTTTCTTTAGTAAGTTTTTCTGTTGGTTTGTTAGCTTCATCTAAACTTTTTTCAAATCCACCATGATAACATACTATAATATAATCAGCTTGTTCTTTTAACTCATTTTCGTACTTTCCATACATATCAACTGGATCTAAAAATTTTAAGCCTGTTATATTCTTCTCATGCTCCCAGTTAGGTATAAATGATGTTGTAAGTCCAATACATCCAACCTTAAATCCATTAAAGTCAAATATTTTATATGGCTTTGTATTAAAATCTAATCCTTCAATATTAGCATTTACTATTTTATCTTCAATAGCTTTATATGAATTATTTAAATAATCTAGACCATAATTAAATTCATGGTTACCTATAACGTAAGCATCATAACCTATAGCTTCTAATCCTTCTAATATAGGATTCTTTTGAATCTTTTGCTTTGATAAATAGTGTGCTAAAGCTGAGCCTTGTATTAAATCACCACAATCAACCTTTAAAGAAGCATCATAATTTTTCTCATCATTTATTATATAACTTCCTATCTTAAGTATTCCAAGTGGTTGTTCTTTTACATAATTAGTTGGATAAACATATCCATGTAAATCACTTGTTTGATATATTGCAAGCTTCATTCCAGCCTCTCCCTTCAATATAAAGTAAAATTACAAAATTAATTTTTGCAATTTTACTTTTCTATTCATTAGTATAAATATATTATATTGTTTGCCCCTTTTTAGGTAATAAAACCTCTCCATTTTCATTATAAAGTTTTTCAGGATGATAAGAATGAATTGGAACTAATAACTTAGGCTTAATTAAGTTAATTATTTTTATTAAATCATAAGGACGAGCATGCCCACTACATGGCATATGCTTAAATTCTATATTATAATCACCAAATCTCTTAATAAATGGTTCATATGAAGGGTCAAAAGCTCCTAATGGTTGAGCATCAGCATGAATATATATTCCATTACCTTTTAATTTATCTATATACTTTAATGCTTGAGTATCTAATTGCCAGAAATATTTACTTTCATCATTTAGTAATTCTTCAAAATCAACTTTTAAGTTTTCATCTAACCCATATTCCTTATCATCTAATTGATAATAATGAGTTTGAATTCCAGATGCTTCTTTTACTACATATGAATAATAGGCATCTAATACAACCGTTCTTGGATTCGTCTTAATTATATTTAAAATTCTTTCTACATTTGATATATAATAATTGAACGTTATTTGCTTAGTAGGGTTATTATTAACTACCTCATTAATTTTTTCTATAAGTTCTGGTTCATTAATTGCTTCTGTATCTCTTATTGGATCTCCAAAATCTTGGAATGAAACACTTACCCCTTCTATTAATAATACATCGCAATTTTCACTTTCCATGCAGAAGCTTAGTGTATCATTTTCTCTATATCCATGAAGTCTAATATCTCCAGTATATGATATAGTTAAATCTGGTGTTTGTATTACTAAACCACTAGCTCCATAAGCATCATGATCAACTGGCATAACTTTAACCTTTATTTCCCCAACTGTAACAACTTCATTTTCTCTAACTCCAATTACTTCTCTTGTATTTGAGTCCTGTTTTTCATATAATGGAAAAATAAAATCATTATTAATATTTAAAGTATTTAGTAATGATTTTGTACCTTCTAATGTATAAAGTGGTATTTCAGGATTTAAATAATTAACTATTTTAGAATGATCTAAATGAATATGAGATAAGAATACAGCTGTATTTTTAAAAGTATTTTCTTTTGATTCATATCCTCTTAATGGTATTTTAGGATCGAAGATATTATTTAAATATGGCACTAAATTTTCATCTAATAATCCTTGTAAATCAGTTGGTTGTACTTTCGCAGCTGGATTATATTCACTACCAAAATCAAAGAAAATATGACTATCTTCATATGCAACTTCAATTATTGTTCCTCCAATTGTTAGAACTCCACTATGAAATGTTATTTTTGTCTTTTTATTCTTAAGCATCTCTTATAACAACTCCTCTTTTGTATATTTCATCTTTAGTTATATGATAACGTATTTTTTTCAATTTACAATGCCTATCTTTTCCATTGTAAAAAAACTAACTTTCACAAAAAAATTATTAATACTATATAATGTATCGTTTAAATTTATAGATACTACTTATTGTAGGAATTTCATTTTAATATCTAACATAATTATTTTTATAAAATTTTACCTTTAACATATAATTTGCTATTTAGTATATTTTTTTATTTTCTTATTTTAATTTACATATTACGTCTAATATATAAATAGCCTGTCCCTTTTTATCATTTATTTATTATTGAATTTTATATAAAAAATTTGAAACTATTGTTCCAGCAGAAACTATCATAGTTGATATTCCAACAGCTGATATTTAAACGTGAAAACTTTATAAATACTTGAACATGTAGAGCCTAGTATCTTATATAGAAGTTTCAAACTAATAAAACTATAATCTTAAGCTTCTCATTCTATTTCAAATAATTATATTAAAATATCATCTCATAATATCTTCTTATACTTCTTTCAAGTTCTAACAAATCAACATTTCTTCCAACCCTTAAACTTTCCTTTCCCTCAATAAATAATAAAAATATAGGTAATGAGAATACCCCATACTTTGCAGCTAATTCTAAGTTCTCTTCACCATTAATTTCTCCACTTTTAATTTGTGGTAACTCTTTTAATATACTTTCAATTTTAAACTTTATTGCTTCACATGCTCCACAATCCATTCCAGTGAAATACACTACAGATATCTCATTATTATTTATTAAATCTATTATTTCATTTTCATTTATTAATTTTTTCACTTACCTTCACTCCTTAAATTATATAATTTAATCTTCTAAATTATCTTCACCTTACTACAAAATTATATACATAACTGTAAATAATAAAATAATGTATTAAATAAATAAAACTAGTACTGCAAAAATTTTAGTACTAGTTTTTATCTCTTTACTTATTATTTTTATAAAAATATTCTAAAATATCATCAAATGTTTCAAAAGCTAATCCTGCTGATTCGCAACATTCTGTTATAGCCTCTTCCATCTCTTTTATAGGAATATCTTTTATTGTCTCACACTCTATTCCTTCTTCACAATAAGATTCACAAATTGCTTTTTCTAAATCTTGTTCTGATACTCCTTCTTCTCTAAACATGTTTAAAAATATTTCTCTAATATGATTCTCTCTTTCAATTGATGCTAATATATTCTCCATGTACCCTCCAAAACAAACTATCTTTAAATAATAAATCAAATCATATTATATCATAATTTTAACATTTATAGCATAAATACCTATATTCATATTCTTAATATTTTCTTTGTTATTCTACCTCCGCATTATTTTAATTTAAATATAATTTTCTATTTCAATTCAATAGAATCTATAAAAATTGACCCACTATCAATTTGATCAAATACTAAATTTATAGTCTCTATATTCTTCAAATCAATATTATTAAAATATGTTAATGGAATTCTTACTTCAGAAATCGGTGTTTTATTAATCCAGTACTTAATCTCTTCGTCAAATATAGGAGTTATTTCAATCTTTCCTGTTGTATACTCTAATGCTACTAAACTTTTAGGTAATATAACTTTAGAAATATTTCCATTCTTATCTTTAACTTCTATACTAAAAGATTGTGATTCATTAGGGTTATTTAATTGACTAGCTGAATCTATAACTAAATTAAATACCAAACTTTCATTATTCGAAAAATCTTTAGTGCTAGGTCGAATCTCAACCCGTGCATTATGAGAATTCCATTTTATATTTACTAATTTTCTTATCTTTAGCTCTTCATCTCCTGATGTTATTGTATCTATTATTATTTCATCGTCCTTATAAAACCAAGAATCTTGAGTCCTTTCTATAGTAGCTTCTATTCCTTTAAATTCATGAATATTATCTGTATTTATAACCTTATTAACTTTATTGTTAATACTTTGAACTTTAACATCTTTTCCATACATTTTATTAGGTTGTGGTTTATTTAAATCATAAATCGTATTTTCAATTTCATTATTTAATGATGCATTAAAAAAATCAACTGCAAAACTTGATAAAAATCTTTCTTGCTCTTCTCTTGATAGTTGATTTTTTAAATCTTCCTCCGATTTTAGCATAACTGCATCATTAATTTTCATATTTTTATTAAAATAGTTATGATTAGCATTTTCTAATATAGTTAAAGAAGTTAAATGGTCTCTTTTTTTAGACACTATAGTTTCATAAATATTAATCCCATCAAGGTTTGCAACATCTCCATCATATTCTGGAACTAATATAGAAACATCATAATTTCCATACTCTCTATCAAAAGTAGTTGTTGGAGCAATTGCTAGAACAGATTTAATATTTTCCCCTTTCTCTATTTGATCATTTGCAATATCAAATATCGTTTCTCCTCCTCTTGAATGACCTATTAATGATATATTTTCAAAGTCTATTTTATTAGTTAAATCAACATTGTATCCTAAGTCTTTACCTTCATTAGCTAATTTTAAGCTTTCAATATGCTTTCCAACCATAGCTCTAGTTTTTTCATTATCATCATTATCTCCATACTTCCATATATAAGCCATTCTCATATCCATTGATATAGCTATATATCCATTTTCAGCTAAATCCTCTATTAAATAATCAAATCCAGAATAAAACTCATTTGATTCATCTTCATTATCGTGTGAGCCATGAGTTACCAATACTATCGGAAATTTCCCCTCTGCTTTTGGTACCGCTATAGATCCACTTACTTCATATGGTAGTTTTTTACCTGAAGTTGAAGTATAACTCTCACTTCCTACATTAAAATCAACTAATTCTACTTCATAGTTTTTATTACTACTCTCCTCTATATCAAATACAGGAAGTTCAATAACTGAACTCTCATTATCTCCTCTATTATTATCACCTTTATTACATCCAATCATAGTCATCGTTAATGCTAATGCTACTAAAACTGCTATACTTTTTATCTTCATATACTTATCCCCCTAAAACTTATTATTTTATCTTTGGTCCTTCACCTAGATTCCTAGATTCTAAATAAAAATCTATATTTAATTCAGTATCTTCATTTAACTTTTTAAGCTTAGCTTCAGCCTCTTCCTTTGTATAAAAAGGTCCATACTGAATTATATAAGTTCCATCATTAACTTTTTGAACCTCACTACCTTCATACTCAGATAAACTTTCTTCAATTTGTGCTAGCTCTTCTCCATAATTAAATTCATTAGTCCTTACAAAATAGCTACTTTTATTTTCTATTTGCTTTAATCCATCGTAACTTATCTGAATCATACCTGGTTCTTCATATTCTGTTATTTTAAAATCAATATTTTCATTTAACTCTATTGCAACCTTACGTCTTGAGTCATCTAAAGTCATAATATTATATACATCTTTTATCCAAGGTAGATTCTCAACTTTTTCTTGTATATTAGTATCATAAATTCCTCTTACTCCATCAAAAGTAAAAACTATTGTATAAGGATATTCCCTATACTCTATTTCATAATGTGGCACACCTTCAACTAAAGCATCATCTTTAGTAAAGTAGATATTTACTGAATTATCTTCTAATGAATCTATTACTACAGTATTCCCATCAGTTATTAATCCTCCAAATATTGAAGAATCATTTATGGATAATATCTTAACTACATTTCCTAGTACAGGAATTTTAATTAATTCTTTTGCAACTACAGGTATATTAGATGCAGATACTAGAACTGTACTTCCTATTAAAAATAAAGATGCCACTTTAATAAAATTTCTTTTATGTGACTTTTGCTTATACTTAACTCCTTTTTCAATACCTTTATCTATATAATCATTTAATTCTGTAGGTATCTTAATATTGTCATAGTCTTTAAGATTCATATTATAATCACTCTCCCTCTAATATCTTTCTTACCTTATCTAAAGCTCTATAATGCTTTGTTTTTATAGTATTTTCCGATTTCCGCATAAATTCAGCTATTTCAATAAAGGTTAAGTCTCCAAAATATTTTAATACCAATATCTCCTTATAATCCTTTTTCAATTTATCTAAGGCATTGTATAAGTCAATTTTATCCTCTAATTTATCTTTTAACTCAGTGCTTATTTCTTTCTTATACTCTTCTAAATGTATTATTCTTTTTGATTTTCTAAGTGCACTTATAGATTCATTTATAACTATTCTTATTAACCATGTATCAAAATACTTAATATCTTTTAATTTATTTATATTTATATAAGCCTTAAAGGTAGCTTCTGAAACTACATCTAATGCTATATCCTCATTTTTTACATAACATATAGCAATTTTATATATCTTTTCACCACGTGATTTTATAAGTTTGCTAAAACCTTCTTTACAGCCATCTTTTGCTTTTTGTACTAGTACTAACTGATCCAAGTTATTACCTCCTAATCAATTTACCTTAATTAGATAATTGATTTAAATAAATAGTTTCATTCTTTTTATTTAAATTTAGGATATGTAAAAAAATTTATTTAATATGCTTACAAAAACTTTAATTAAACTTCATATTCTATTATTCTTTTTAATTTATAAAAAAGGCTATCTCTAATGATATATTAATCATTAGAGATAACCTCTATATTATTTACTATTCCATTAAATATTTATCTACAGATAGTGCAACATTTCTACCTTCTGCAATTCCCCATACAACTAGAGAAGGCCCTCTTCTTGCATCTCCTGCAACAAATATCTTTTCTTTAGAAGTTCTATAGTCTAAATCATTTGCATTGATGTTTCCTCTGTTATTTAACTCAACTCCTAAATCTTCAGCTATATAATCTTCAACTCCAGTGAATCCCATAGCAATTAAAACTAAATCAGCATTCCAAATTTTTTCTGAGCCTTGAATTTCTTTAAGATTCATTCTTCCATCTTCGCTTTTAATCCATTCTACATCAATAGTTTTAAGTGATTTAACATTTCCATTTTCATCACCATAAAACTCTTTAACACTTGTTAAATATCTCCTTGGGTCATGACCAAACTTTTCAATATATTCTTCTTGTCCATAATCAACCTTTAATACCTTTGCGTATTCAGGCCAAGGATTATTTTCACCTCTAGTTTTTAAAAGTTGACCCATTATTTCAAATTGATTTACTGACTTACAACCTTGTCTAAGTGCAGTTCCAACACAATCTGTTCCTGTATCTCCGCCACCAATAACTATTACATCTTTATCAGTTGCTAAAATATCAGTTCCTTTATTAAATTGAGAACCCACTATTCTTTTAGTATTATTAGTTAAATATTTTACTGCAAAGTGAATTCCATTAAGCTCTCTTCCAGGAGCATTTAAGTTTCTCGGCTTAGATGCACCAATAGTTACTACTATTGCATCATACTCTTTATCTAACTCATTATACTTTACATCTACACCTATATTGACACAAGTTTTAAAGGTTATTCCCTCTTCTTTAAGAATATTAACTCTTCTCTCTATAACAGTTTTTTCAAGCTTCATATTTGGTATACCATACATCATAAGTCCACCAACATAATCTTCTCTTTCATATACAGTAACACTATGACCTAACTTATTTAGGAAATCAGCTGCAGCAAGCCCTGATGGTCCTGATCCTATTACAGCAACCTTTTTATTAGTTCTTATTTCTGGTGGATTTGCTTTAATTATACCTTCGCTAAACCCCTTTTCTATTAAATATTTTTCATTAGCTTTAACTGTAACAGCATCACCATGTAAACCACAAGTACAAGCATTTTCACATAATGCTGGGCATACTCTTGATGTAAACTCTGGGAAATTACTAGTTTTTAAAAGTCTTTCTAATCCTAATTCCCATTTTCCTAAATATACAAAGTTATTCCACTCTGGAATAAGATTGTGAAGTGGACATCCTGTTGCCATATTATTTAACATTATTCCTGATTGACAAAATGGAACTCCACAATCCATACATCTAGCACCTTGTTCTTTTCTTGCTTCTTCAGTAAGTGGTGTATCAAATTCATTCCAATGATTTATTCTATTTAGTGCATCCTCTCTAGCACAATTTTTTCTATCGAATTCCATAAAACCTGTTGCTTTTCCCATGATACTACCTCCTTACACTCTCTTCCCTGTTTTTTCATAGAAAGCATTAACTAAAGCTTCATCTCTAGTAAATCCTTTTTTCTCGTTTATTTTAACAAGCTCTAAAACTTCTTTATAATCTTTTGGAATTACCTTTTTAATTTTGCTTATATATAAATCAAAATTATCTAAAATAGCCTTAGCCTTTTGTGAGCTTGTAATCTTATAATGTTCTGTAATTATATCTTTTAAGAAATTAACATCTTCAGAGTTTGGTACTTCAATAAGAACCATTTCCTTATTAACTCTAGAGACAAACTTTTCATTTTCATCTAAAACATAAGCAATTCCGCCACTCATACCAGCTGCAAAGTTTACTCCTGTTTCTCCTAATATAACAGCTTTTCCACCAGTCATATACTCGCAGCCATGCGCTCCACAACCTTCTATTACAGCTGTTGCCCCTGAATTCCTTACACAGAATCTTTCTCCAACAACTCCATTAAAGAATGCTTTACCAGATGTAGCACCATATAAAGCAACATTACCAACAATTATATTTTCTTCAGCAACTATCTTACTATTTTTAGGTGGATATACAACTATTTTTCCTCCTGATAATCCCTTACCAACATAGTCATTACCATCGCCTTCAACTTCTAAAGTTAATCCCTTTGGTATAAATGCTCCAAAACTTTGACCTGCTGCTCCTGTACACTTAATCCAAATTGTATCTTCTTCTAATCCTTCTTCATTATATCTTCTAGTTATTTCTGAACCTAATATAGTCCCAAATGTTCTATCTGTATTTAAAATATCAATCTCTATTTTAACCTTATCTCTATTATCTAATGCAGGTTTTGCAAGTTCTAAAAGAAGTGTTGAATCTTTAACTAAATTAAGTTTATGATCATACTTATTTTCTATATTGAACTTAACACCATTTTCAGAATTAACTTGTGATTTATCTAATACTAACGATAAATCAACTCTTTCTGCTTTCCAATTATTAAGCTTTTCTTTTTTCTTTAACTTATCTACCCTACCAACCATTTCATCAATAGTTCTAAATCCTAGTTTAGCCATATATTCTCTCAACTCTTCTGCAATAAACTCCATAAAATTCACTACATACTCTGGCTTACCAGTAAATCTCTTTCTAAGTTCTTCATTTTGAGTTGCAACTCCAACTGGACATGTATCTAAGTTGCACACTCTCATCATTACACAACCTAAAGCTACAAGTGGTGCAGTTGCAAATCCAAATTCCTCTGCTCCAAGTAATGCTGCTATTGCTACATCCCTTCCTGTCATAAGCTTACCGTCTGTTTCAACTCTAACTCTATCCCTTAAATTATTCATAACAAGTGTTTGATGAGCTTCGGCTAAACCTAATTCCCATGGAAGACCTGCATGTTGTATAGACGTCTTAGGTGATGCCCCTGTTCCTCCATCATAACCTGATACTAATATTACATCAGCCCCAGCCTTAGCAACACCTGCTGCAACTGTTCCAACACCAGCTTCTGCAACTAGCTTTACTGAAATATCTGCATATATATTAGAATTCTTTAAATCATATATAAGCTGAGCTAAGTCTTCTATTGAATAAATATCATGATGAGGTGGTGGTGAAATAAGACCAACTGCTGTAGTTGATTTTCTTGTTTTGGCAATCCAAGGATATACCTTATGTGCTGGAAGTTGTCCACCTTCTCCTGGTTTTGCTCCTTGAGCCATTTTTATCTGTAATTCATCGGCATTAACTAAATATTCAGATGTAACACCAAATCTACCTGATGCTATTTGCTTAATTTTAGATCTCTTTGAATCACCATTAGCAAGTGGAACCCATCTTTCTCTGTCTTCTCCACCTTCCCCAGTATTAGATTTTCCACCTAATCTGTTCATTGCTATAGCAAGTGCCTCATGAGCTTCCTTAGAAATAGAACCATAAGACATTGCTCCAGTCTTAAATCTCTTAACAATTGATGCTACTGATTCTACTTCCTCTAATGGAATAGGATTTTCTTCAAATTTAAAATCTAATAATCCTCTTAATGTTAATCCTTCTTCTTCTTTACTTATTAAAGTAGAATATTCCTTAAACTTATTATAATCTCCAGATTTTGTTGCTTGTTGTAACATATAAATAGTTACTGGATTATATAAGTGCTTTTCACCTTCACTTCTTAACTTATCTCTTCCAAAGTTATCTAAATTTAAATTAAGTTGTTTATATCTCTTATTATAAGCTTTCTCATGTTTTGATACTGCTTCTTTTTCTATATCGCTTAAAGTTAGTCCACCAATTCTACTAGTCGTATTTGTAAAGTATTTATCTATTACAGCTTTATCTATACCTAAAGCTTCAAATATTTGAGCCCCTTGATATGATCTAATAGCCGAAATACCCATTTTAGATAAAATTTTAGTTATTCCCTTAACAACAGCCTTATCATAATTATCAGTAGCCTTAGTATATGGAAGTGTAACCATTCCATCTTCAATTAATTCATGAATACATTGATATGCTAAATATGGATTAACCGCTGTAGCTCCGTAGCCTAAAAGTGTTGCAAAGTGATGAACTTCCCTTGCTTCTGCAGTTTCTATAATAATATCTGCTAAGCTTCTAACACCTTTTTTAATTAAATAATTATTCATTGCTGCAACAGCTAATAATGAAGGAATTGGTACATTTGCTTCATCTACAAGTCTATCACTTAATATAATTACATTAGCGCCTTCTTTAATAAGTTGAAGTGCTTCCCTACACAAGTATTTTAATGATATTTCTAAACTATTTACCTTAGTTTTATCAAAAGTAATATCTAATGTTTTAATATTATATCCTTGACCATCTAATGATTTTATTTTTTCTAAATCTATATCATTGATAATTGGATTAACTATTTCTATCTGCCTACAGCTTTCTGGGCAATCATCTAATATATTTCCTTTAGATCCTAAATAAACATTAGTTGATGTTACAATTTCTTCTCTTATTGCATCTATTGGAGGATTAGTTACTTGAGCAAATAACTGCTTAAAATAATTAAATAATGGTTGTTCCTTTAATGACAATACCGCAAGAGGAGTATCAATTCCCATAGCTGCCATTGGCTCATGCATATTTTGAGCCATTTCATATATATTAGTTTTTAAATCCTCATATCCATAGCCAAAAATCTTTTGATAAGTTGTTCTTTCTTCCTTATTCATAAATTTTTCTTCATAATTATCTATATTTATACCTTTAAGTGGCGTTAATCTTTCATCTAACCATTCTTTATATGGTTTTTCTAAACTATATTTCTTCTTAACCTCTGAATCTTCAATAAGTTCACCTTTAACAGTATCCACTAATAAAATCTTTCCTGGTTCTAATCTATCTTTTCTAACCACTCTTTCTTCATCTATGTATACCGCACCAGTTTCTGATGAAAGATATAGATATCCATCATCTGTTATATAATATCTTGATGGTCTTAATCCATTTCTATCTAAAACTGCTCCTACTATATCTCCATCAGTAAATACTATAGATGCTGGTCCATCCCAAGGTTCCATTAATGTTGAATTATACTTATAGAAAGCTCTTTTGTCTTCATCTATATTTTTAGATTTTTCCCATGGCTCAGGTATTAGCATTAATATTGATCTAGCTAAATCCCTTCCACCAATATATAAAAATTCTAGTACATTATCGAAAGTTGCAGAATCTGAACCTTCCTTGTTTATTATAGGTAATACTTCAGAAAGCTTATCTCCAAATATCTCTGAAGTAATAGACCCCTCTCTTGAGTAAATTTTATTAACATTTCCTCTTAAAGTGTTTATTTCTCCATTATGAACCATCATTCTATTAGGATGCGCTCTCTCCCAGCTTGGGAATGTATTTGTTGAGTATCTTGAGTGAACTAATGCTATAGCTGATTCAACATCCTTGTCTAATAAATCACTATAAAATTCTCTTACTTGTGTTGATAATAACATTCCTTTATAAACCATTGTCTTTGATGAAAGGGATGCTATATAAGCACTACAATCATTTAATTCTTTTTCTGAGTTAAAGGCCTTTTCTATATTTCTTCTTAATATATATAGGCTTTTTTCAAAATCTTTAGAGTCTTTTATTTTATCTGGATTGTTTAATATAATTTGTTTAATATTTGGCATAGATTCTAAAGCTGCTTTTCCAAGGCCACTATAGTCTATAGGAACATCTCTTAATAATAAGGTTTCATAATGTTTCTCCACTAAAACCTTATTCATAATATTTAATGCTATTTCCCTTTCCTTTTCTTCATTAGGAAGAAATAATACACCTACTGCATATTCACCATTTTCCGGCAAATTTATATTTTTATCATTACATACTCTCTTAAAGAAATTATGAGGTATCTGAATTAATATACCAGCACCATCACCAGTATTTTCATCTGCTCCAGTACCACCCCTATGCTTTAAATTTTCTAAAATATCTAAAGCATCACTAATAATTTTATTAGATTTCTTTCCTTTTATATTTACTACAGCCCCAATTCCGCATGCGTCATGTTCAAAACTGCTATTATACAGCCCCCAATTTTCCTTCATATATAACGCTCCTTTTTCACTAGTCTAGTATTTTCCTCAAAATTATAAATGAAATTACTTTTTTTAAAAAGTCATTTCTAATTTATTCCAAGTATTTATTTTATTAATATTATATACGAATTTATATATAATTTCAATTTTTTATTATTATTTTTATATAGTTTGCTTAAAAAAATTAAGTATTATGTCTATTAAACTTATTTTTATTAAGAATTTATCATTTTAATATCTAAATCAAGATTCTGATATTTTTAATTGTAACCCTTTCTTTTTTGAATGTTTATTGATTTATTCTGTCATTTTTTCAACAATTTAAACGATATCAGCAAGCAAAAAAAATATCACATTATATCAAAACATATAATGTGATATCTGATTATTTTATTATTAATTAGGTCTACAAATAATTGCATATCCTCCTCTACCAACAAAAGGACGTATAACCTCATAACATTTCCCATTAATTTTCACTATAATATTACCTTCCTCATCATCATCCATAAATTCATATTTTAGGTTCTCACTATCACAATATTGAACTATTGCATTTTTAGTAATACTTTTAGTAGGATACACAAGATTTTCTTCATATGGTATATCTATATTAATTTTAATCATATTTTTAAGAAAATTTTTAATCATAATAAATACCTCCTATATACCTATATATTAATAACCTGTTATAACTCTGTTATTTTTAAGGTATAAATAGTAGCTCCACTTATATCAAGGTAATAACCTATTTCTACTTTATTTAACACGCCATTAATTCGTGTAATAGCTGGTAAATCCTTTTCTACATACTCTAATGAAACTCTATTACTTATACAATATTCTTCTAATAATTTAAAGAACTCTTCTTTCGTTTTTGGCTTTTCTTTTAAATCAACTAGTAGTGTATTATCCTTATAAGATCGACCACTATTTAACTCTTTTGCAACTTTACTTAATGAAATATAATCCCAAATCCACAAGACTATTATTACAACTATATTTACTAAAACTATATAACGAATATAATCAGGAATAAAATTTCCTATAACTGATACAGCTAAAACAATAAGAAATATCCAATAATATATACCTGCCCCCATACTCCCCTCACTTGATTTATGAGGCAAACTTCTTATCCATTGAATAACAACGCCTATTAACATATACCCTATTAGCACTGGTATAAAATAATTAAATGCTTCTACTAAACCTTCAACATCGTTTGTAAGTCTTAATGTTAATATAGAACTTATTAACAACGTAAATCCAATATATATTCCTTTTAATATATTTTCTCTCATAATCATATTCCCCCTAAAATTCTAATTCTAACTTCTTTTAAATATTTTCTAGATATATAAGTTGTTTCATTATTAATTAATTTAGCCTCCATTAATCCATTCATTAAGGGATTATAAACTAATACCTTTTCTAAATTTAATATAGTTGATTTAGAAATCCTTATAAATTTCTCTGGTAATATCTTTTCTAACTCATAAAGTTTACTTTTATACTCATAAATATCATTTTCCATATGAATTAATAGATTATTTTTCCTTGTTTCTATAAAGTAAATATCCTCACTCTTAATTTTATATATCTTCCCATTTTTATGACATGATAACTTAATACTTTTATAATTATCGTTTTTAATATAACTAATAAGAGTATTTATAGAATCATTACATTCATGCACATGCAATTTTACATATTCTTCTATTTCATTGTCTATTTCTTGTATTAATACCTTCATATTTCCCCCTTGATTTTTATCTATAAATAATAAGTACTTATTAATATAATTTCTATATTTTATATAATATCCTATAGTAAATACCCTTTCCACACTTTACATCTAAGTGGCATTTTTAAAGATGCAAGTGGCCTATTCACCTATTACTATTCATATAAATATGCAAGTTTATTGACATTACATATATTAAATAATACTATTAAGTGTTGATAGCGATATCAACTTATAAATACAAAAGATAAAGTATTGTAAAAATACTATTTTACAAAAGAAAGGTGAGATATAATTGAAATTTTTAAAAAATTATTCTTCTTCGCTAATATTACTTGTATCTATACTAATAGGTGGCTTTTTAGGTATCACCCTAGGCGAAAAAGCTATAATATTTGAACCAATAGGAAATTTATTTTTAAACTTAATTTTCACACTATTAGTTCCTATAGTTTTCTTTAGCATTTCTTCTTCTATAGCTAATATGGAAAGTTCAAAAAAACTTGGTAAAATTTTAGTGACAACTATTATAGTTTTTGCTATTACCGCTATTATTTCAGGAGTTATAGGAGTTATTAGTTTTAAGCTATTTAATCCTACTAATAATTTAGATTCATCTACATTTAATACTCTTCTTAACTCTATAAGCTCTATAGATCAAGAAAATATTGAAGTAATTGAAAAAATAGTTTCAAGTGTTACTGTTAATGATTTTTCTGAACTTTTATCTCGAAGCAACATGTTAGCTTTAATTTTATTTTCTATTCTTCTTGGATTTGCAACTATGCTTTCTAAAGAAAATGGAAAGCCATTTGCAACATTCTTACAAAGTGGCTCTGTTGTAACTATGAAAATGATGGGATTAATCATGTATATTGCCCCATTAGGTCTTGGTTGCTACTTTGCAACAGTAGTAGCTCATCTAGGTAGTCAAATTCTTAGCGGGTATATAAAGGTATTCATTCTATATATTATTGTTTCTATTATTTACTTCTTTGGATTCTTTACTATTTATGCTTATGTTTCAGGTAAAAAACAAGGTGTAAAAATATTTTGGAAGAATGCTACTCCACCTGCAGTTACAGCCTTAGCAACTTGCTCTAGTGCTGCTTGTATTCCTGTTAATATAGAAGCTGCTAAAAAAATGGGAGTATCTAATACCCTAGCAAATATAGTTATGCCTCTTGGTGTTAATATTCATAAAGATGGATCTATAATTGGAGGTATTTTTAAAATAATGTTCTTATTTGGAATCTTCGGAAGAAATACTAATGATCTTGGAACATTACTTATGATTCTTGGTGTTGGCTTACTTATCGGTGCCGTAGTTGGTGCCGTTCCTGGTGGTGGTGCAATTGGAGAAATGCTTATTTTAAGCATCTTTGGTTTTCCTCCTGAAAGCTTAGCTATAATGCTTGTTATAGCTACTATAATAGACGCACCAGCCACATTATTAAACTCATCTGGTAACACAGTTTGCACTATGATGATTTCTAAATTCGTGAAAGAAAACTCTAATACATAGTTCTTTTTAATTATATATCAAATAACTTTTACTAAATCAAAAAGTTATTTCATATATTACTATTGAAGCATTTTTTTTAGGAGTTTTTATGAAAGACATATTTAGTAGAATAAATAATTTAGAAAAACTTATAGGTAATACTCCTTTAGTTGAAATTTCATTTAAATATAAAGAAAAAAAAATGAAAATTTATGCTAAACTTGAGTATTATAATTTAACTGGTAGCATTAAGGATAGAATTGCTATATATATGTTAAAGCATGCCTATATAAATAAAAAAATTAACGAGGATGACTTAATTTTAGAAGCTACTAGTGGTAATACCGGTATATCTTTTGCAGCAATTGGCAGTTATTTAGGACATAATGTTCATATATATATGCCAGATTGGATGAGCTCAGAAAGAATTAAATTGCTCGAAAGCTATAATGCTAAATTACATTTAGTTTCAAAAAGTGATGGTGGATTTTTAAAATGTATATCCTTAACTGAACAATGCAAAGCCAATTGTCCTAACATATTTTTGCCTCAGCAGTTTTCAAACTCAGACAATATTTATTCTCACTATTATTCTACCGGACCTGAAATATATTCAACTTTAAAAAGACATCACTTAACACCCTCAATTTTTGTTTCTGGTGTAGGTACTGGTGGGACAATAATGGGAATATCTAAATTTCTAAAGGAAAAAAATCACCATTTAAAAACCTATCCAATTGAACCTGAATCCTCTCCAACACTTTCAACTGGTACTCATACTGGTTATCATCGTATTCAAGGAATTTCTGATGAATTCATCCCCCCAATAGTTGATTTAAATCAATTAGATGAAATTATAAGTGTTGATGATGGTGATGCTATACTTATGGCTCAAATGCTATCTAAAGAATTAGGACTTGGTGTTGGAATTTCATCAGGAGCTAATTTTATAGGCGCTATTAAAGCCTTAAATTTAAACAATTCACTTTCTGGTGTAGTTACTATTTTTGCTGATGATAATAAAAAATACATTTCTACTGATTTAATGAATAAAGAACCTGCTAAAGATGACTTTATTTCTTCTCACGTTAAACTTATTAATTTACGAACTCTATAACTAAACTGCGAACTAAAGCTTAACTCTATAATTTAAATCTAAGTCATCCTAAAGTTAACAACTAATCATATAGATTTGCAGCAAGAGTCGTTAACTATAAGGTAGAGAACTAAGAAAAAATATTGAAGAGAAAAGTGAAATATTAATTTTTAGGGAAGCATTGAAATTAAGCTGTAGAAGTTAATAATTTTACGGAATCAATGATGTAAATTCAAAGCGAAAATTTCACCGCTTCCCAGAAAAGTACTATTCGATTTTTCATTCTCACTATAATTCTAAGTTTATTTCATTTCTTCTTAAAATTAAATGAATACAAATATCTATCTTAAGCAAACTATAGATACAAAGTAAATTTTAAGGAGATGTTTCAAATGAATAAAAAATTTAAAACATTGTCATTACTATTATTATCTTTATTACTATTTGGATTAGTTTCCTGTAATAGTACTAATAGTTCTAACAACTCTACTAATACTAAAAATTCACCTACAAATCAAGAATACTATGATTACTTAACAGAAAGATTTAATCATTATTTTGGAAATAACGATATCGATACTACATATGATATATTTGTAGATAATTTTAATTACGATGGTACATATGATGAATTCATAACTACATATAACGATGATTATACTAAATTAAAAACTAATTTAGAAGCTTTCAAGAATGATTTAGAAAATAATGTCGCTAAAGGCAATGATGAGGTTGATAAATATAATCAAGAAGTAATTACTGCTACTGATAAAGCTATTATTGCCGTAGATGATTATACTGGTTCCTTTACTGAAAAGGCTAAGGATTATGCAACTTTATCAAAAGATGAAGTCGTAAAAGGTTTAAGAACCCTTACATTAGGTGCTCATAATGCTAGATTAGATTTAAAAAACCTAATAGATAATGCTAAAGATAAATTAGGTATAAAATAACTTAATTAAATTTTGGTTAAGTTAGCCATTTAAAAGCTAAGAGTAAAATAAGTATTTACTTATTTTATTCTTAGCTAATTCATTTTAAACTCCAACAATCGGTTGATTATTTTCTCTGGCATAAATCCCTTCCGCTCCTGTTACAAGATAAACATTTGATATTATGTTTATTATATTAGCTATAACAATATTCACATTTGGTTCAAGTGAATAACTAATTTCACCTTTCTGTTTTCTTTCATATAACATGTTATATTTAGTAATTGCTATACTAGCCAATATTAATTGAGTTGTAAAAAAAATATACAATCCTTCTAAAGCAGTTTTATCTGGTGATATTTTATATTCATTATCATCATTATCATTGTATTTACTATAAATAACTTCAATCCCCTGTATACTAGCTATATATAAAATAAAGTTAGCATATATATTTGTAAATATAACCAATATCTGTAATTGCAATAACTTCAGACTCTTAATATCAAATTCAGACATTTCATAATCATTACTAAAATTACTATTGCTATTATCATATGTATTGCTCTTTTTATTCTTATTTTTACATTTTTTCTTTTTTGCCATAATATCTTCCCTACTCATATACTCTTACTTTTATAATATCTATAATCTTATAATTTTGCTCCATAATTTAACATTCATCTTTGTATCGTATCTTATGAATAAATTACCTTATAATTACTTATTATATAAATAATAAATTATTATAAGAGGTAAATACAAATGAAAAAAAATATAAAAATATATTTAACTTCACTTTTAACGATTTTATGTTTATTCACATTAATTTCTTATCCAATTAATGCTTTATCTGATGTGTATATTACACAAGATTCAGATAGATCAGATACACTCCCACAAAACTTTCGTAAAACAACAGATATATCAAAAGCTTCAGAACTTGGATCGTTAAATACAAAAGGATTAAATGATTTAAACATATCTGGAAGTGGTCAATTTACTCCCCCTAACATTCCTTTAATGTTAGAAAACATTGATACTAATTTACCCATAATAGATATTGATCTACGTCAAGAATCTCATGGTTTTATAAATGATATTGCTATTAGCTTTGCAAACTCAAATAACAATGCAAACTTTGGGCTTAATTTAAACGAAGTTATAGAAAAGGAAAATTTAGATTTAACTTCTATCAAATTAAATACTCCTTTAACTTTACACAATAAAAGCAAAACAATAACCCCCAAAAAAGTAAAAGATGAATCCACGTTAACAAAGTCAAATAATATATCCTATGTTAGAATTCCAGTAACTGATGGCGGTTTACCTAATGAAGATATGGTTAATTATTTTATTGATCTTGTTAAGAAAAACCCTGAAAACACTTGGTTTCACTTTCATTGTAAAGCTGGCATAGGAAGAACTACAACTTTCATGATAATGTATGATATTATCAAAAATGGTAATCATGTAAACCTACATGATATCATTGCTCGTCAACTTTTACTTGCAGGTATTAGCCAAAAAGACTCTGTAGATTTCTATGTTGGAAAAAGATATAATTTTTTAAATGAATTTTATAACAATTGTTTTAAAATTAATTCTATATCTTCTAAAGAAAATTTAATTACTCCTTTAAGCTTAGAGAATAAAAGTAATAATTCATTAAAATGTACTTCTACCCCTTACAAAGAAAACACTGACTTTTATATAAAAAATAATGTAATTCCTAAATTTCTTTATGTTATTTCTGATATTAATATGACAAAAGCAGAACAAACAATGATAGTTACCCTTCAAGGATTAATATCATCTAAATCTGAAAAACAAATTTATATACTAAGTCCTAGTGAGCCTGATTATGAAATCTGGCTTAAAGATTTAAATAAAAATTATAGTGTAAAATATAAAATAATTAAAGACCCTTGGGCTCTCATCGATAAGTTCAAATCTTATATAAATGGTTATACTTTATATAGTACTGTAAAAGAACCATCAATAAATAATGCTTGCACTTTATCATCATTAAATGATTCTATTGCTATTGATGAATCCATAGAAGATACTTTAAATAGTCATGGTATAACAAATTTAATTAAAGATTGTAGGGATACTGATAAATCTTGGGCCTTTAAAACTCTTTGGAATTCTGGACTAAATCATTCTACCGTTATACAATTACCCAGTGATAAATATATGTCTTTAAGAGATTATGCTATTCTTTCAAAGTCTTTAATCTTTTATGAAGATGATATAAATGAAACTTCTCTAAGAGAATCTATATTCGGATCTATGATCGATAATGGTAGAATATTAGGTTGGGGGCCAGATGAACATACTAATGTTTCGCTTTCCTCTAACTTTGGACTAGATATGATTGCTGCCGATTGGTCTTATAATCTTTCTATATTAAGCTCTTTTCCTTCAACTCCTATAACTCAAAACATACCTAATGAAATTACTGAAGAAGATGGAGTTCATTATGTTACATTCATCATGTCAGATGGAGACAATCAACAATGGTTATTAGGAAGTAACTTTAACACGAAAAACTGGTTCGGTTCTCCCAATAGAGGCAAGTTTAATCTAGGATGGTCTTTAAGTCCATCATTATATTATTTATCTCCTACCGTTTTCAATAAATATTACCAAGTTTCAAAATTTAAAGAATACAATGATAATTATGTAGTTTCTCCATCTGGAAACGGATATATGTATCCTAGTAAATTCCCTCCCGATAAACTAATTAATTATACCAAAAGACTTAATGATTATATGGAAAAGGTAGATCAACATTCTGTATTAATTTTAGATGATGAAACCTTTTATGAAAAAGATTTATGGGATAAATATACTTGTAATTCTAATATAGATGGGCTTCTTTACCTAAATTATGATAAAAACAATGCTTATGAAGGTAAAATAATTTGGTCTAATAATAAACCTATTATTTCTTGTCGTGATTTACTTTGGAGTGGATTAGAAGATCAAAATGAACTGATTGCCAATATTAATAATAGAGTTGAATTAGGCTACACAAATATTAAAGATCCAAATTCATATACCTTTGTATATGTACATGTATGGAGTAATACAATGGATAACGTAAATTACGTTGTAAATAAATTAAACAAAAATTCTAAAGTAAAAATTGTAACTCCTGATACCTTTGTTAAATTAATAAAAAATAATATTTCACCTAGCATATAAAGAAAAAATCTCATAGATAATTATAAAATTTCTATGAGATTTCCTATTAAAATTCCTTATTACAATTCTTAAGATAAGCCTTATATTACAATTATCTTCACTTAAAATTCTAGTTATTTAATTAAAAATTTTTAGTAACTTTATTTAAAGGATACACTATTATTTTTTACACAAAAGATAAGATAAATCTTAATATATATTACGTTAATTACTTCATTTATGTTACATATTTCAAAAATTATTTTGAATTTCTTATTATACCCTTATATCCAAGATAAGTTGTATAGAAATATCCACCATACACTATAATAATTATTCCCAATGTTAATAATGCTGTTGGTACTATATCAGTTTTCCCAAATGCTTCTAAGAATTTACTAACTACAGATATTCCAACTATAGAACTTACTATCGCAAGCCCTAGTGGCATTATAAAATAAATTGTTGTTTGTTTTAATATAGTTTTATTTATCATTTTTTCTGTTGCACCAATTTTCTTTAAAGCTTTATATCTATCTGAACTATCACTAGCTTCTGATAATTGTTGAAGCGCTAAAACAGCCGCACTTGAAATTAAAAATACAATTCCTAAATATAAACCAATATAAAGTATCATTGTAGCCATTCCGCTATTTTCATTAAATACCTCCTGCTTTGTATATGATATCATTGGTAAATCACTTATTTCTTTATTTTCTGAATCACGTCTTTCTTTAAATGCATTTTGCATATATTCTTCATTTGATGAATCATTAGGATTTTTATAATTAACATTCATATAAGCAGAACTTAACTCTATATTTTCACTAAAATCATCTGGTACTATAAGCGTTAAAATATTATCTGGCATTGACGAATTATGAACTGCATCATCTAAATACTCTGTATTAGCAACTCTATATTCTGTTCCATTTAAGTCCATAGTTCCATGAAGCTTAATCATTTTTTTTACTGAATCTTTTGCCGACTTAGAGTTTGAAAGAAGTAAGACCTGATTACTATTAAGCTTAAATGTACTTTTCCCATTTAATTGTCTTATTTTATTAAAATCTGAAACTTTGATTACATCAATCCATTCCCATCTCTGTTTTCCATTATTTAATTCTTTTTTAAAACTACCTACAGCATAATTTTTTAATATAGAATTAATATCAGGGCCATTCAATGTATATCCATTAAAGAATATAACATCATTATCTTTAAAATCATAATTTAAATCTTTAAATACATCTTCAACACTAGTATATCTATCACCTTCTTCAGTAAATAATTTTACTGTTGCATCATAAGGTGCTATAATTCCATCTTCTAATGCATTTTTAAAACTAAATCCTGTTGAAAGAGTTACTATAGTTATAAATAACATAAGTGAAATTACTGCCATTGATATAAAGTTTGTATTAATCTTACTACTTATTTGTCTTGTTACAAATATATTTAATTTTTTAAGGTATATATTTTTATTTTTTTGAACTAAGGCTAATAAAAATCCTGAAATCCCATAAAAGAAACCTACTGTTCCTATAATACCTAATATTATTGAAGTCTTAAACCCCAACTTTCTTACATCTAATCCACTTTTCATTACAACATAATATGCTGTTAATAATATTATTACAGATATTAAAAATATAAATGATGAAACTACTGGATTTTTTATTTTAATTTCTTCATTTTTTCTTCCTGCCATCAACATATCTATAAGCTTATATTTTGAAATAATTCTTGTGTTAAAAATCATTAGAACTCCAAATATAATTACAAAATATAGTATTGTTTTGAAAATAGCGGACGTGGAAATTATAAATTTAAACTCTGCCATATTTACCTCAAAAAGTTTAGCTGTAAATAAAGATAATCCTTGTGATACAAAAAGTCCTAGTATTAAACCAGCAGCTAAAGATAAAATTCCAACTATTAGAGTTTCCCTTAAAAGTATTTTAGATATTCTTCCTTTTCCCATACCTAATGTCATATAAATTCCAAGCTCTTTTTTTCTTTTTTTTATTAGAAAATTATTTGCATAAAGTATAAGTCCCCCTAAAATAAATGATACAAATACTGAAACATATGAAATTAATATTTTTACTACTTCTATATACTCAGCTTGATTCTTACTCATTTCCAGCACTGCTTTTTGAGCATCTATTGAGTTAAAACTATAAAATATACAAACTGCAAAAGCTATAGTTAAGAAATAAATTGTATAATCCTTAAAACTCTTCTTTACATTATTTATTGCAATTTTAGAATACATTTTCTACATCCCCTCCAAGTAATGTTACAACTTCTATTATCCTATTAAAGAACTCTCTTCTTGAATCATTACCTCTTACAAGTTCATTAAAAACTTTACCATCTTTAATAAATAAAATTCTATGAGCATAACTTGCTGTAAACGCATCATGAGTAACCATTAAAATTGTTGCTTCTAAATTTTTATTTAACTTCTCAAAAGAATCTAATAATAATCTTGATGATTTAGAGTCTAATGCTCCTGTAGGCTCATCCGCTAATATTAATGATGGATTAGTAACTATTGCTCTTGCTGAAGCAACCCTTTGCTTTTGTCCTCCTGACATTTGATATGGATATTTTCTTAACACTTCTTCTATTCCCAAATTATTTGCAACTTCTTTTATCTTATTATCAATTTTATTTGCTTTCTCTCCTTGAATTGTTAATGCTAATGCTATATTTTCATAAGCTGTTAATGTATCTAAAAGATTAAAATCTTGAAATATAAATCCAAGTTCATCTTTTCTAAAATTCTCTAATTGCTTTGACTTCATCTTTGTAATATCTTTATCATTAATTATTATATTTCCAGTAGTTACTGAATCTATAGTTGAAATGCAATTAAGCAAAGTTGTTTTTCCACTTCCCGATGGTCCCATTATTCCAACAAATTCACCTTTATCTACTCTAAAGCTAATATTATCAATAGCTTTTGTAATGTTATCTTTATTTCCGTAGTATTTCTCTATTTTATTGACTTTTAATATATTTTTCATACGAACTCTCCTCCAACATTTTTAATAATTAAAAATTTCATTTTATATAATTTAGCCTTTATAACAACTAATTTCTTCATTATTAATTTTATATCATTTATATATAATGACATATTGAATTTCATTTCAGTAATCTTACAATTTTGTAATTATGAAATATAAAATGACGCTTTTTATTATTAAAAAACGTCATTCTTTATATAAACTCTAATTCAATTCATTTTTAACACTAAAAATATATCTTTCTACTTTGATTACTATCTATATATCATTTATACTTCATTTCCTAGATTTATTTTTAATAGATTTTATTTAACTGACCTATTGGAAAAATTATATTAACTCTAGTTCCCATAGAAATTTTTGATTCTACTTCTATTCCAATACCTAACTTATCGCTAAGTTTTTTGCATAAATAAAGTCCTATTCCAGTTGATTTTCCAAACCTACGCCCATTTTCTCCTGTAAATCCCTTTTCAAAAATTCTATCTATATCCCTTTCATTTATTCCAACACCATTGTCCTCTATAATTAAAACTATATTATTTGTATTAATATTAGAATAAACAGTAATTTCACCATTCTTTGAATTAGAGAATTTCACTGCATTAACTATAATTTGGTTTATTATAAATTCAATCCACTTTTCATCACTAAAAATTTTTCCATTCAACGCTTTAATATTTAATTTTATTTTTTTATTTATAAAATCTCTTGAGTTAGACTTTATAACTCTCATAACTACCGCTCTTAATGAAAATTCCTTTATTATATAATCTTTGCTTACCTCACTACTTCTAGCATAATATAAAACTTGTTCAATATATCCCTCTACTCTTTTCATTTCATAGTTTATTCTTTCACCTAAAATACTATTATCATTTTCTAGAATAAGCTTTGCTGATGCTATAGGTGTTTTTATTTCATGAACCCAAGTTTCTATATACTCTCTATACTCTATCTGCTCATCTTTATAAAATTTAACATTTTCATGCATATCTTTATTTGTAACTCTTAATATATAATTTAATATCTTCCCCTCTTGAAAGTACGGTTCCTCTACTACTTCAGGCAATAAATATTTTCTATCCAAATTATCTACAACACTAATTAAATTATCAAAATATCTTTTAAATTTAATTAATTCAAATATCATATATATAAGCAATGGCCCAAACCAAATTAAAAATAAAATTATTATAATTTCAAAAGAAACATTTGCTATTTTCATTAATACTATAACTACAAAAAATAAAATTAAATTCATTATTAAAAAGGGTATTCTTTCTTTTATATATGTTAATATACTCATGCTATTATATATCCCAATCCTCTTCTTGTTTCTATTAGATTACTTAATCCAATCTCATCAAGTTTTTTTCTTATTCTAGTAACATTTACTGATAAAGTATTGTCATCTATAAACATCTCACAATCCCAAAGATAATTCATAAGGCTTTCTCTAGATACTATTTTTCCCTTATTTTTTATTAAATACGAAAGTATTTTTAATTCATTTTTTGTTATTTCAATAGCTTTATTGTTATAAGAAACTGTACCATTTGATAAATTAACTTTCATATTATTATATTCTAATATATCTTGAAACCCAGAATTTTTATTTACTCTCTTTAAAATTGATTCAATTCTTGCAAGTAAAATTTGAGTATTATAAGGTTTGGTTACAAAATCATCTGCTCCTAAATTCATACTCATAAGCTCATCAATATCGCTATCTCTACTTGTTACTATTATTATTGGAACATCTGAAAATTTTCTAATTTCTCTACATATATAGTATCCATCAAATATAGGTAAATTAATATCTAACAATATTAAATTAGCATTACTATCCCTTACATATTCTATAATATTTTCAAATTCTTCTGGTGTTTCTACTTCATATCCATATCTAGATAAAAATATTTTCAATTCTTCTCTTATAGTTATTTCATCTTCAATTATAATAATCTTACTCATTTTATTCCCTCTTTTCATCTCATTATATTATACTTTACATTATTTTCATAAATATAACAAAAAGCCTTGTTAATCTTATTTAACAAAGCTTTTAAATATATACTCTATACTAAGTGAAAACTCTCTTCATCATAACCTGCTAAAACAACTAATCCAACAACTTTTATAACTTCTATTAACTTTTTCATTAATAATCAGCTCCTTGTTTTATGTTATGAATTTATTATAAAACATATTATTTTATCTTCATATTTATCTTTATTACATTTATCTTTCAATATTGTAATATTAACTTTTATTATAATTATCAAATTCTCTTTTTGTAAGTAAAATCTTGATTAATAAAATAACGCTATTTAAAATTACTTTACTTTTAACTTGCACTTATATAAAAAGACTACTACATTCTTTAGGAATGCAATAGCCTACAATTTATTTTTTATGTGTTACTTGAATTGCCTTAGCTGATGCTTGAGGTGGATTTGATTTTGTCATAGCTTCACTTAAAACAAGGAATATAACATCACCTTTTTCTACCTTAAAACTTTTAGGATCAACCTTTTTAATATCTATTTCTTCCCCCTCTTTTGGGCATTCATTTGGAAATATTAATGTTTCACTATCTACAACTGCTATTAACTCTTGACTATTTATTGTAATTCCCTTAATATATCCTTCAACTTTTATATTTAAAGTATTATCATCTTCATTTCTTTGGACGTCTTCTACCTCTCCCATAAAAATCAAATTAGCCTCTGGTCTTTTACTAGCAAAAACATTAAAGCTACATACTAATAAAAATAATAACGTTAATACTAATACTCTCTTATGCTTCATAATATCCTCCTTAGTTAAATTTAGTAATAATACTATTATTCTTCTAAAAGTAATAACTATACATTATATATAGAAGTTAATATTACTCTACTTATAAAACAAACTATTAATTTTATTTTATCTTCTATAATACATTGATTAAATCCTTTACATAATGTATTATAAAATTAGATATATATGGAAATTAGGAGGAGTTTTATGGGAAATATGTTCAATACAGATAGTGGATTTTCTAGGTTTATGAATAGAATTGCTGACTTATTTATTTTAAATATTCTATGGATATTTTGTAGTCTTCCAATAGTAACTATAGGCGCAGCAACTACAGCCTTATATTCTATAAATTTAAAAATTCTTAATAGGGAAGAAGAATCTTTAATAAAAACTTTTTTCAAAGCATTTAAGGAAAACTTTAAAAAATCAACAATAATATGGCTATTTATATTGATAATATCTATAGTCTTAGGATTCAACTTAATTTTTTGGCTAAAATGTGGCTTATCATTGTCATACTTTGCATTGCCATTTATATTTTTTTCTTTACTTATTTTTTTATTAGTAACTCCATATATATTTCCAATACTAACAAAAACAAAATCTTCTACATTAAATATTATTAAATATTGTTTTGTTATAGCATTAAAAAATCTTCCATACAGCTTGCTTATTACCATCTTTGGAGCCTCTGTAGCATTCGTAACTTTCTATTATCCAATTATATTTTTATTTATGGTTCTTTTAGGTGTATCATTGCATAGTTATATGGTTTCTCGTATTTTTTTAATTGTATTTAATAAAGATATAAGCCTATTTAATAAAATTATTTCTTAACACATTTAAATATAAAATACCATCTGTTATTTTTAACAGATGGTATTTTATATTTAGGACCATTTATATATTATTTTTTTTCTTTTTTAAATTAATTCCACCAATAGCAACACTTGTACCTCCTAAAACCAATGTAAATAATGCATCCATAGCACCTGTTTGTGGTAATTTTGATGTATTTGAATTATTTTCTGTTGGTTTCTTTCCAGAATCATCACTTCCATTAGAATCATTATCTGGTTTTTGAGGATTTACTGGTTCTTCTGGATTTTCCATCTCTTCATCTTTTTTAATTTCTTCATTATAAAGAGCTTCTACTTGTTTATCCGTTAATGCAATATTATAAACTGCAACATTATCAAACTTAGCATTAGATATGTCCATATCACCCCATATATTCCCACTACCAACTCTTACATCAGTCATTAAGGCTAAAAAATTATCTTTAAAACAAGCTGCTATATCTTTATCTTGTCTACCAACCTCATTTCCATCTACATAAACTACTATTCCTTTAGGACTTACAGTATAAGTTACATATTCCCACTTGTTGCCCTCTAATGGTTTAGTTATTTCAGTAGCATCTGACCATGCACCATTTGCATTTATTCTTCCATAAAGATTAGCACTTATTCTTGTGATAGGATAATTAGGTGTACCATCTTCATTAGTCATACTTCCTTCAAATAATGCACTGTGTTCAAAGTAATTAGGATCATTTTTATCTATATTTACCCACATACTAACTGTATACCCTTCTTCAGTTATTCCTTCAAAAGTATCAGTTGGTAAAGCTAAATAATTTACCTTTTTAGCATCTTTCTCATTAATTATTTCTAAAACATTTCCTCTTTCATCATCATCTGTAACTATAGATGAACCCATTAACTTTGCACTAGTTTCTTTACTTCCTGAATTTATAATAGAATCATCTTCTATACTTTCAAAATCATATTTATATGTTGGTTCTGCCCCAACTTCTTGTAATACACCTTTAACAAGTACATTAAACTCCTTAGTTAAAGTTGATTCACCTTTAGTTATAGTAGCCATTAAAGCAACTGTTACATCCTCTTCAGAACGCTTTACCTTTCCTTCGCTATTTATACTTTCTTCATTGCTTGAGCTCCATGTAATTGTTGTATCATATGCACCCATTTTAGGTAAAACTATATCTGTTTTAGTAACACTTGGAATTTTAGTTTCTAAATCTTTTCTCGCATAATCTACGGCTCCATCATTATCTAAATCTAATTTGCTTCCCCAAACTGATTCATTATTATTTCCTGTGGCAGTAAATGTCATTACTTTATTTTCTTCATCAGACTCATCTTGTTGTTTAAAGAATACACCACTATACGTTACATTATTAGTTGTTATTGTCATATAATAAGTATCTTCTTTCATACTCCAAGTACCATCTATCTCTCCACTAACTGTATAATCTTCATTTAATCTTATATTTATTGTTTCAGCTACTGCTGAAGTATTTGCTGTTCCATGATTTATAAATTGATAATTTCCAACTACTTCATCTTTTTCATATCCATTTTCTGAAATTACATCTCCACTATTTTCATAAGGAGCTACAACCGGCCATCCTTCTTCATTAATAAACATTTGATGAACTCTAACTTCATGGTATTCAGTTCCATCATCAAATCTTTGATGGTGAATTAAATACCTATCTCCGTCTTCTTCTAGAAGAACTGAATTATGTCCAGCTGCCTTAAGCGCCTTTTCTTGACAAGCAAATTTATAATTAGATATTAGCTTTATACCATAATTAGCATTATCAACATTTCCTCTTAAGGCTGCATTACGCCCAGCTGCATCTAAATATGGTCCATCTGGATTTTCTGACCTAAACAACCTCATATTATATCCTCCATCTGAAGTTAATCCACCATAAGTTACAGTCATATAATAATATCCTGTTTCATTATCATAAACTACATCTGCTCCTTCTCCTGATTTAGTATAACCTCCTGATATTCTCTTTCCAAAATATCTATCTGTAAAATTAAGAGTATCTTTATCAGAATCTACACCTGGATATATAGGTTGTCCTGTTTTATCATCAATTTTTAAAATATATACTCCACCAGACCAAGAACCATACGTCATCCATAATTGTCCTTCTGTATCATAGAATAATTCTGGGTCTATTGCATTAGGAGCATAACTTGTATTATATGCTCCTTTAGAATCAAACCAAGCATCATTTACCTCATCTATTATTCCCTCATCAATTAATTCATCAATATGTGTATTTACATAATTAGTATTTTTAGTACTATTAGAGTCATATGCATCTACAGATGTAAAACCTGAATATATAATAGTATCTACATAAGTATAAGGCCCTTCAATATTCTTTGAAACTGCGTATCCTATAGCTGAACGCTTATAAGTTGAAGATGTACAATAATACATCATATATGCACCCTTACTTCCGTCATCGTTTACATAATTATCATTCCATATCACAGTAGGTGCCCAAACAGCAAAACCACCTTTACTATCTGAATCATTTTCACCAGCCCAAGCAAATGAACCTGCTAAATTTTCTGATAAATCATCAAAAATAACATTACCTGGTGTTGTATATCCATTAGTAAATTGAGTCCAATTTTGCAAATCTGTAGATTTAGCTGCATCTATATGCGAACCAAATACATAATAATTATTTCCATTTTTAATTATTGAAGGATCATGCACTGAAACACGAGTTTTAGTAATAGTCTTATTATTTGCAAAAGTAATTTTAGTGACACCTAAAGATGATATTAAAATTCCAGTCATTATAAGTGCCATTATTTTTCTTATTTTTTTTGATTTCATAATATTTATTATCCCCTTTATACCATTTTGTTTTATTATCTTTTAATCTTTTTGTTTATTTCACTCCTTCCTTATTTTTTTATGTAAATTTAGGCATATATCAAAACTTAGTTTTCAAGCTTTGATATATGCCTTTATCTTTTGTATAGGTATTATTTATTTTTATATTAATGAAATCCTTTATTAAATCCTATCCCACTTTCTATCTATATCAGGACAATAATTCTTCTTAACAGCTGCTCTCATCTCAACAAAACATCCACATAACTTGCACATTCCATTAATAAGATTATCACATTCCATACAAGTGTTTAATCTACTTTTATAATCATCTTCCTTAGTTTTAATCTCATTATCTATACTTTTAATATAATCTTGCATATGCTCGTATTCAGCTTCACTCATTACCTTATCTAACAAGCACTTTTTACAAAATCTATTACTCACTAAACTACTCTAAAATAAAGCTAATTACACTACAAGCTGGAATCTTAAAGTTAAATCCTTGTGCTGTTAAAGCAAAATCTTTAAACTCTTCTGGTTTAACTACTTCTGGATTATCAAATGTGTTGTATGCATTCATTTCATTAGATAAGATGGTAGCTTTAACAGATTTAATTTCTCTATCTACTAATATTCCTTCAACATTGTATCCTTCATCTACTGATAAGTTATTTATAGTTATATTAACCCTACTTTCAGAATCTATAGAAACTGATTCATGTAAATTAGGAACTTGATTTTCTTCATCAACACCTATCATTTTAGTTTCTATATAACTTTCAACTAAGGTTGATTCTTGATGACTCTTATACATATTAAATACATGATAAGTGGGAGTTAATACCATCTTCTCACCTTCTGTTAAAATAACAGATTGAAGCACATTAACTACTTGAGCTAAGTTTGCCATTTTAACTCTATCACTATGCTTATTGAAAATATTCAAATTAATACCTGCTATAAGAGCATCTCTCATAGTATTTTGTTGATATAAGAATCCTGGATTTGTTCCAGGCTCAACATCATACCAACCACCCCACTCATCAATAATTAAATCAACCTTCTTTTCCGAATCGTATTTATTCATTATTTCTAAGTGTCTATTAATTAACTCTTCCATCTTTAAAGTTTTGTTCATACTAATATACCATGTTTCTTTATCAAAACCAGTTGCTGGCCCCTTATTCAACCATCCACCTGGATGAGTATAATAGTGTAATGTTAAAGCATCCATAAAGTTTGCAGCTACTTTCATTACTCCCTCAGTCCAATTATAATCATCTACATTAGGTCCACATGCAATTTTATAAAGCTTATTTTCTCCATAATTCCTGCAATATGTCTGATATCTTCTATACATATTTCCATAGAATTCTGGTGTCATATTTCCACCACAACCCCAATTTTCATTACCTACTCCAAAATATTTAACCTTCCAAGGCTCTTCATGTCCATTTTTCTTTCTTAATTCAGCCATTGGAGAAATACCATCAAAAGTTAAGTATTCAACCCATTCAGACATTTCTTGAACTGTTCCACTACCAACATTTCCATTTATATAAGGCTCACACTCAAGCTGTCTACATAATTCCATAAACTCGTGGGTTCCAAAGCTATTATCTTCTACAACACCACCCCAATGAGTATTGACCATTCTCTTACGGTTTTCCTTTGGTCCAATTCCATCCATCCAATGATATTCATCAGCAAAACATCCCCCAGGCCAACGTAATACTGGTATCTTTATCTCCTTTAAAGCTTGTACAACATCTGTCCTCATACCTTTTACATTAGGTATTTTAGAATCCTCACCAACATATATACCTTCATATATACATCTTCCTAAATGCTCTGAAAAATGCCCATAAATTTCTTTGCTTATTTTTGACTTTTTGTTATGTGTATTGATTACTAATCTACCCATAATCCCTAACACCTCTATCTTCTTAGTTTCCAGTATAAGTCATTCCATTTTAACTCTTTAGAAAACTCATTTATATTAGTATCCTTATCAATAACAACTGCTTCAATTCCATACATATCAGCTAAATCAGTTAATTGTTCTGAATCTAATTCATAAGAGAATGAAGTATGATGTGCTCCACCAGCAAGTATCCAAGCCTTTGCTCCTACTTTTAACGATGGTTCTGGTCTCCATAATACTCTTGCTACAGGAAGTTCAGGAAGTTCTTTTTCAACTTCTTTAGCTTCAACAGAATTTATTATTAAACGCATTCTTCCACCTAAATCTATTAATGAAGCACAAACTGCATTTCCTGCTTGTCCGTTAAATATTAATCTAGCTGGAGCTGCCTTATCTCCAATTCCTAAGTGTTTAACTTCAATTAATGGCTTATTTGCTGCTACTGTAGGACAAACTTCTAACATGTGAGCTCCTAATATTAATTCATTTTGTGGATCAAAATTATATGTGTAATCTTCCATAAATGAAGTTCTAGTATTATTAGTCATTATTTTCATTAATCTAACTAATCCAGCAGTCTTCCAGTCACCTTCTCCACCGAATCCATATCCATCTTCCATAAGCCTTTGAACTGCTAAACCTGGTAATTGTTCCATTCCATGAAGTACTTGGAAGTTAGTTGTAAATGCAGTATATCCCCCTTTTTCTAAGAATCTTCTTAAAGCAATTTCAACCTTTGCTTGATACTTAATAGAATTTCTTACAGTTCCTTCTGTTTTTCCAGCTTCACAAATTTCATATTTTTCTTCATATACTTTCATTAAATTTTCTATTTCTTCATCACTAACTTCATTAATTACTTCTACTAAATCTCCAATTCCGAACGCATCACAAGTCCATCCTAATTTTAATGCTACTTCAACCTTATCTCCTTCAGTTACAGCAACATCTCTCATATTATCATCAAATCTAGCAATTTTAATATTTCTACCTTCAACATATCCAGCTGCAACGTTCATCCATTTATTTATTTCTAAATGTGCTTCTGGATCTTGCCAATGTCCAACAACAACTTTTCTATTATTACCCATTCTTGTATTTATGAATCCAAACTCTCTATCTCCATGAGCTGATTGATTTAAATTCATAAAATCCATATCCATTGTTTCCCATGGAATATCTCTATTAAATTGTGTATGGAAATGTAATTGTGGTTTATTTAAAATTGATAGTCCTCTTATCCACATTTTCGCTGGAGAAAACGTATGCATCCAAGTTATGATACCTGCACAATTTTCATCATTATTAGCAGCTAAACATATATCATATATTTCTTTAGCATTTCTTACTGTTGGTTTATAAACTATTTCATATTTAATTCCTTCAATATCATTTAATCCGTTTACCATTTCTCTTGAATCTAAAGCAACTTGCTTTAATGTATCTTCACCATATAAATCTTGACTTCCTGTTACAAACCAGAAATTATATTTTTTTGTTATATTAATCATCTAACTCTCTCCCTTTTTACCTTTTTTCAATTTTTTTGTCCCTTGGTCGCTTGTATAGCGCCCAAAGGTAACTTGTCCTTTATTATTTTCCTACTTTACTATAATCACTTATAAATCTTTCAATACCCGCTGTAGTTAATGGATGTTTTGCCATATCTTCAATTTGAGCATATGGTATTGTTGCAATATCAACTCCTGATAATATACATTGAAGTATGTGCTCTTTAGTTCTTATACTTGCTGCAATTATTTCTGTTTCAAATCCATAATTTTCTTTAGCAATTATCAAATCATTAATTAAATCCATTCCATCTAAACCTATATCATCTAATCTTCCAACAAATGGACTAATATAAGTTGCTCCAGCTTTAGCTGCTAAAACACCTTGATGAACACTGAATATTAATGTAACATTTGTTTTTATTCCTTCTTTAGATAAAACCCTAACTGCACTTAATCCCTCTAAAGTCATGGGAATTTTAACAACTATATCTTTACTTATTTTAACTAACTCTCTTGCCTCTCTAATCATCCCTTCAGTATCTAAGCTCATAACCTCTGCACTTATTGGTCCATCTACTATCTCACATATTTCAGGAATTACTTCTGCCATTGTTTTATTTTCTTTTGAAACTAATGATGGATTTGTTGTAACTCCATCGATTAAGCCCATAGAATTTGCCTTTTTAATTTGTTCAACATTCGCTGTATCTATAAATATTTTCATAACTCTCTTCCCCCTAATAATTTATACCATTGATATTTCTTTTATTTTAATTTTATTTTGCAAGTAGCTTACAGCTTCTTGTTCTACTGATAAACCTTTTTTATAGTTTTCTAAGAATTTTTCATATCCTTCAACAATATTTTCTTCTGGCTCAACCATTAACGATTCTGCAGCTCCAAATATTTCACTATTTAAAAAGTTTTCTAAAGTGCCAACTTGCACTTTTTTATCAAGATATAATGCTAATAATGCAATTCCCCATGCACCTCCATCTCCTGCTGTTTCCATTACAACTACAGGAACTTCTAAGGCTGCAGATAAAATATTTTGAGCAACTCCTTTAGTCTTAAATATACCGCCATGTCCAAGAATTTTATCAATTTTCACATTTTCTTCCTTAGTCAAGATATCCATTCCAAGCTTCATAGCTCCAAAACATGTATATAAATGAGTTCTCATAAAGTTCGCTAGATTAAATTTTGAATTTGCAGGGTGTAAGAATATTGGACATCCTTCTGATAAACCAACTCCGTGTTCACCTGAATAGAAACAGTAAGATAATAGATCTCCACAATCATTATCACCTTCTAATGCTTTTTCAAATAAAGTCTTATATAACTCTCCAGCTGTAACCTTAATTCCAAATGCCCCCAAACATTGATTAAATATTTCCATCCAAGCATTAATATCTGAAGTACAATTATTTGAATGTGCCATTGCTACCAAATCTCCAGTTGGAGTTGTAACCATATCTAATTCTTTGTGAACCTTAGATAACTCTTTTTCAAGAACTACCATAGCAAATGCTGAAGTCCCTGCTGATACATTCCCTGTCTTTTTAGCTATACTATTAGTAGCTACCATTCCAGTTCCAGCATCTCCTTCTGGTGGACAGAATTTTGCTCCCGATTGCAAGTTTCCAGATGTATCTAAAAGTAATGCACCTTCTTCCGTTAAAACTCCAGCTTCTTCTCCTGCTACTAAAACCTTTGGAAGTATACCTTTTAAATTCCATGGATATTCATTATTAGAAATTAATGAATCAAACTTTTCTATCATTTCTTGATTAAAGTCTCTTGTATTTAAATCTATAGGTAGCATTCCTGATGCTTCACCTACACCCATTACTTTTTCACCAGTAAGCTTCCAATGAACATAACCCGCCAAAGTTGTAAGATATTCTATATCTTTTACATGTTCTTCCTCATTTAAAATAGCTTGATATAAATGTGCAATACTCCATCTTTGAGGAATATTATATTTGAAAAGATCTGTTAATTTATCTGCAGCTTCTCCGGTAAAGTTATTTCTCCATGTACGGAACTCCGTTAATTGATTTCCATACTTATCAAAAGGAAGATATCCATGCATCATTGCACTTATGCCCATTGCAGATAATTTATTTATTTTTACATCATATTTTTGTTTAACTCTATCACATAAATTCTTATAACATGCTTGAATTCCTGTCCATACTTCTTCTAAAGAATATGTCCAAATTCCATTAACTAGGCTATTTTCCCAATCAAAGCCTCCAGTTTCTATAACTGTTCCCATTTGATCAACAAGAACTGCTTTTATTCTAGTTGAACCAAGCTCAATACCTAAAACAGCCTTTCCTGATTCTATTGTCTTTCTCATCTAATTCAACTCCCCTTTTAGTGACTAAGTAAGAATTTAAAATGAATAGTTTCGGTTGAAAATATATTCATCAGAAACTCCAAATGAAGTTTCTTCCTACACTTTTAGCTCTTCAATTTTACTTCTTCACTTAAGCATCTCTTTTACTTTATTTACTACAGTTTCTTTATTAAATCCAAAGAAATTCATTACTTCATTACCATTACCTGATGCACCAAATGTATCTATACATAATGTTTCATCAACATATTTATGCCATCCATATGATGAAGCCATTTCTACACCTAATTTTTTAACTCCTGGCTTTAATACACTATTCTTATATGTTTCATCTTGCATATCAAATAACCTAAAGCAAGGCATTGATACAACATCGACAAATACTCCTTGTTTTTCCAATTCCTTTTGAGAGTTTATTGCTAAATCTACTTCTGACCCCGTTGCTACTATTTGAGCTACTGGAGTTTGCGAAGCTTCTGAAATTATATATGCACCTTTTCTAACATTATCTACACAATTAAATTCAGCATTTATACTTATATTTTGTCTTGTTAATACTAATACTGAAGGTGTTTCTTTATCTTCTAAAGCTATTTGCCATGCTGCATTTGTCTCATGAGCATCTGCTGGTCTAATTACATTTACATTTGGTATAGCTCTAAGTCCAGCTAATTGTTCAATTGGCTCATGTGTTGGTCCATCTTCTCCTACAGCTATTGAATCATGAGTCAATACATATACTAATGGCATTTTTTCAATTGCTGACATTCTTATTGCTGGTTTTAAGTAATCACTAAATACAAAGAATGTTGAAACAAATGATTTTAATCCACCATGAAGCATTATTCCATTTCCGGCCGCTGACATTCCAAATTCTCTTACTCCAAACCAAATATTCTTTCCTTCTGGACTATCTTTTCTAAAATCACCTTGTTCCTTTAAATAAGTCATATTTGAATGTGCTAAATCTGCCGAACCACCAAATAATCCATCATAAGCTTTAGCGATTGCATTCATTGTGAATCCTGAAGCATTACGAGTTGCCACCGCTTGCCCATTTTCATACTTAGGTAATACTTCTTCAAAATTAATATTTAATTCTCCATTAATTGAAGATATTAAACTATCATAAGCTTCTGGATAAGCTTCTTTATATTTATTTACTAACTCATTCCATTCTGATTCTTTTTCTTTTCCTCTTGCTATAACACCATTACTAAAATCTTCTTTTACTTCAGCTGGAACTGTGAAAGGTTCATAATTCCAATTTAAGCTTGTCTTTGTTTCTAAATATTCATCTGACCCTAAAGGTGCTCCATGAACCCCATTTGTTCCTCCCTTATTAGGTGCTCCATATCCAATAGTTGTTTTAACTTCTATTAATGTAGGCTTATCTGTTACTTTTTTAGCTTCTTCTATTGCTGCTGAAATTGCTTCAATATTTATATCCCCATCTTCAACCCTAATAGTATGCCAATTCATAGCTTTTACCCTATCTAAAACATTTTCTGAAAATGAAGTTGAAAGCTTTCCATCTAAACAAATATCATTTGAATCATATAAAACTATTAGTTTCCCTAATCCTAAATGTCCTGCTAAAGATATTGATTCATTAGCAACACCCTCCATTAAATCCCCGTCTCCAACTATTGCATAAGTATAATGATCAATTATATTTAATCCACCTTTGTTATATTTAGCTGCTAGGTGTTTTTCAGCCATTGCCATTCCTGTAGCTTGTGCAATTCCCTGACCTAAAGGACCACTAGTTGCCTCTACCCCATGAGTATGTCCTACTTCTGGATGACCTGGAGTTCTTGAATTTAATTGTCTAAATTGTTTTAAATCATCTATAGTAACATCAAATCCACATAAATGTAACATTGAATATAAAAGAGCTGAACCATGTCCCGCTGATAATATAAACCTATCTCTGTTAAACCATTTACTATTTTCAGGATTAATGTTCATATGCTTATTAAATAATGTATATGTCATTGGTGCTGCACCCATACAAATTCCTGGATGACCTGACTTTGCCTTTTCTATTTGATCTACTGATAACATTCTTATTGTATTTATACTTTTTAATTCTAACTCTCTCATTTTACCCTCCAACTTTTATTATCTACTTTAACTATTACCAATCTTCATCTTTATTTTGTTACTGCTTCTTTTGCTTTTACAGTATCTTGTCCATAATAAGCATTTGCTCCATGTTTTCTAAAGTAATGCTTATCTTGTAATTCTGACGGTATTGGAGTAATTTCTCTATTTAAATTTTCAGTTCTTATTGCCATCTTAGCTACTTCTTCTAAGACCACTGCATTTAATACTGATTTACTTGCAGTCTCTCCCCATGCAAAAGGTCCATGACTTGCAATTATTATTCCTGGTACACTTAATTCATCTATATTTCTTTCAGTTAATGTTTCTATTATTACTGAACCAGTATTTTTCTCATATTCACTTTTAATTTCTTCATTATTTAATGCTCTAGTACATGGAACTGGTCCATAAAATGTATCTGCATGAGTAGTTCCATATGAAGGAATATCTCTTTTAGCTTGTGCCCATGCAGTTGCAAATGATGAGTGTGTATGAACAACACCACCTATCTTAGGATATCTTTTATATAATTCAATGTGAGTCGGTGTATCTGAGGATGGTCTTAAGTCACCCTCTACTACATTTCCTTCTAAATCTACTACTACCATATCGCTAGCCTTCATTTCGTCATAACCTACACCGCTTGGTTTAATTACTATAAGCCCTTTTTCTCTATCTATTCCACTTACGTTTCCCCAAGTTAATACAACCAAATTATGCTTTACTAAATCTAAGTTTGCTTTAAAAACTTCTTCTTTTAAATTCTCTAACACCTTAAATCCCTCCCATTTTTGTTTGCACTTCAAATATTACTTCATATTTTAAATTTACTACTACTAAGAAATAACTCAAGTGCATACAATTTTGTATATTCAAAAACTATGTACCGTACAATTTAATATTATCAAATATACTCCCCTTTGTAAATGTTTTTATTTCAAAATTTTAGAAAATATTGAACGTACATTTATAAAGTTTAACAACAAAAAAATAAGAGCTTTACATTTTGTTGTAAAACTCTTATTCTTATAAATTTTAAATACTTTTTGCACTGTTTTTAACTACAATTTCAGGCTCAAATACATAAGAAACCCTTTTTTCTCCATCCCTTATTAACGCTAATAACATTTCTGCTGCTTTTCTTCCTAATGCTTCTTTAGGATGTGATATTGTTGTAATTCCACAATCTAATGCAGCCGATATAGTTTCATCATTATCATATCCAACAACAGATAAATCTTCAGGCACTCTAATTCCTAACTCTTTAGCTATCTTAACTACATTCATAGCTACTTTATCATTATAACAGAATATAGCTGTTGGTCTATCTTCTCTATTTAATAAACTTCTAGTAAATCCTTGAATATAAAACTCCTCTTCAAATGTTTTAAATCTTCCTATGATAGTATTATCAATATCTATATTGTTTTCTTCTAAAGCTTTCAAATAACCTTTTTTACGTTCAACCCCTTGTACGTCATCCTCTTTAAATAATCCAGCTATTTTTTTATGTCCTAACTCAATTAAATACTTACAAATTTCGTATCCACCTTTTTCATCATCTATAGCTACATATGATTGCTTTTCTTTGTCATACGCTGCATTAATCATTAAATATGGAATATTATTTTTTGCTATTTCTTTATAGTATTCTATATTTGTATTACCTAAAGCACTAGCTGTAGGCTCTATTATTGCACCAACAACATCATACTCTAATAATTTTTTTAATTGCTCACGTTCTTTTTCTTTATCATTATTAGTGCTTAACAAAAGAATATCATATCCATTTTTGCTTAATACCTCTTCTATTCCCTTAATTAAAAATGGAAATATATACTCTGATACATATGTAGTAATAACCATAATCATTTTACTATTATTATTTTTTCTATCTTTGCCTAACTTTTCAACAAACGCACCCTTACTTTTTTCTCTATAAATATATCCTTCTTTTTCAAGCTCTAATATAGATTGTCTAACAGTGTGCCTGCTTACTGAGAATATCTCTCCTATCTCTTGTTCTGTAGGTAATTTCTCACCATACTTCATCTCTTGATTTAATATTTTATCCCTATAAAATTCAAATATTTCTATATATTTAATAGTTTTTTCGGCCATAACATACACCTCCCCAATATTGTACTTACAATTTTTATCTTTCTATATTAAATTTTAACTCATTTTTAATATTTTTACCATACACATTTAAAATTAAATCAAAGATTTTTTATGTATATTATATAAAAAAACAGAGGTTGTATTCATTCGCAATCTCTGTTCTATAATAATCTTATTATTAAACCACACCAATATTTTTTTACAGTTATTTTAGCTATATCCTTTTTCTTTTAGAGGATGATTTAATTCCTAATTCTTCTCTATATTTTGCAATAGTTCTCCTTGAGATATTTATATGCTCTTCATTTAATAAATCACATATAAACTGATCTGCTAACGGCTTTTTCTTATTTTCCAAATCAATCATCTCTTTTATCTTACTTTTAATTAATTTAACAGAAATATCTTGATATCCTATTATAGAACTTGACATACCATTGCAAAATAAATCTTTAACCTTGACCGTACCTCTTGACGTTAATATATATTTATCCTTAATTGCCCTACTTATAGTAGATTCATGCAATCCTATATCATTAGATATATCTTTTAAAGTCATAGGTTTTAAATAAATAGATCCTTTTTCAAAGTATTCCTTCTGTTTACTAACAATACACTCTAATACCTTCAATACAGTAATATTTCTTTGTTCTATATCGTTTATTAAATTTATAGCTTTGCTAATTTTATCATTAATATACTCTATCTCCTTGTTATCCTTTTCATTTAAAATCGTACTCTTATATATATTATTTATTCTAATATTAGAGACAATAGAATTATTCATAATGACATTATATTCACTATCAAATTTCACTATATATGCATCAGGTATTATAAACTTAACTTCTTCTCCAGTATAATATCCTCTTGATGGCTTTGGCTCTAAACTTCTAATAACATCACCATAAGTTTGTACCTCTTTAGCTGTAATTTTCAATTGTTTAGCTATATACTCATATTTGCTATCAGCTATATACTCTAAATACTTGAATATTATTTCTTCTAGATATTCATCTGAAATATTCCTATTTCTTAATTGTATTAAAAGGCATTCTTTAAGATTTCTTGATCCAATCCCAACTGGTTCTAAACCTTGTAAAACTTCTAATGCATATTCAACTATTTCTATATTACTATTTAACTCATTACATATATTTTCTATTGTATTTTCTAAATATCCATTACTATTTAGTGATTCAATCATATATTCTATTATTTTTTTTACTTTCTTCTCACATCTTAATTCATATAATTGTTCATATAAGTAATCCTTCAAAGATTTATTATCTGCTATAAAATTAAATACTGAAACTTCTTCATTATTATAGTGATTACTATAATTTTCATTATAATTATTATATTCTATATTTTTTATAATATCCTTATATTCAATTCTTTCTTCACTTTCTACAAGATCTAATTCACCTTCTAAAACTGGATTCTCTTCAAATTGTTTATCTATATATTCCCTTAACTCATAAGCTGACATTTGTAAAACATTTATAGATTGCTGCATTGTTTGAGTTAATATCAATTTTTGTTTTTGCACTATATCCAATTTAAAATCCATTTGCATAATTATATTCTCCTCTAACCTCCACTTACTTTTCTATTTTAAAATATATAGAATTAAATACATATATTGTAATTTATTATTAATATTATATAACATTTTCTCCGTATTAACTAATATAAACACATTAAATAAGTTATACCTAAAAAAACAGAAGGGATTCCTTAACCTCATCTGCTTTATTTATAAATATTTAGATAACTTAAACTAATTAGCTATTTCTTCATCGGTCTGGAATCATACTTACTATGTTTTTTTATTTTTCTATATAATTAGCTTTATAGTTTTCTCCCCATACATACATAGACTCTAATATAGGTTTAAGTGATTCCCCTAATTCAGTTAAAGAATACTCAACTCTAGGTGGTACTTCAGGATAAACTCTCCTACTGACAATTTTCAATTCTTCCATAGCTCTTAAATTTTCAGTTAAAACCTTTTGACTTATTCCTGTTATAGTCCTTTTTAACTCATTAAATCTTTTTGTTCCATCTGATAAATCCCTTAGTATTAATACCCTCCATTTATTACTAATCAATAACAAAGTTGTTTCTACTGGACATGCAGGTAATTCACTAATCATTATTATTCTCCTTAGTATTCTATTAAATATTTTTTCTTATTATCTATTAAAATTATATCATTTATTATCTAATTTTATATATAAAAAAAAAGTGCTCTTAAAACTTAGAGCACCTTTTATAGGTTTAATTATAAATTATATTCTTTTGGGGGTTGTCCGCTAAAATCTGATATTATAGCCTTAGCATCTTCTAAATAGAAAACTTCAAATATTGGATTATCTGCTTTTTGATATTGACCTTTAACTATTTGATTACTCATACATGCCTCTTTTACTACCATATTATCTTCAAATACAGCTTTACCACTTAATCTAATCCATGAATATTCTGGTGATGATACTGAAATTTCAACATATGGATTTTCTTGAATATCTTTATATACATTTTTTTTATTATTTGTACAAAACCATAACTTATTTTCTTTTTCAAAACAAAACATAAATGGTCTACACCTTGCTTTACCCTCCTCCCCTATTGTAGCTAAATATTGTACTGGATTATTCTTTAAAAACTGTACTACTTCATTCATTTTTTAATCCTCCTAAACTTTTAGTATAAATATATTTTAATTTTAAATATATGAAGTGAGAAGTACGCACTTTAAAGTGGTATAGTTACTTAAATGTTACTATTAAAAATTTAAAAACTTAAAAAGTAAATTATTGAATTTGTTTTTGTATATTTTTATCATAAAAGACAATAATATTAATATCCCAATTCCCCATTTATTTAAATAAAAAAATGTGTCATCCCCCTGACACATTTTTTGTATTATCTTATTATTCAAAAGAATTGCATTTGCATAATACCTTAACAGATTTATTAATTCAGTAAATACAGTCTTTTTATTATGTTATTTTTTCAAACTTTTACCATTAGTTGCTATAACTTCCTTATACCAATCAAAACTTTTCTTTTTATATCTTTCTAATGTTCCACTTCCATCATCATTTCTATCAACATATATGAACCCATATCTTTTCTTAAGTTCAGCAGTTGATGCAGATACTAAGTCTATGCACCCCCATGTAGTATATCCCATAAGTTCAACACCATCTTCTATCGCTTCTGAAACTTGAACTAAGTGATCATTTAAATAGTTAATTCTATAATCATCATTTACAGTTTTATTGCCATTTTCATCAATTATTAATTCATCCACAGCTCCAAGTCCATTTTCTACTATAAATAACGGTTTTTGATACCTGTCATATAAGAAATTTAATATATATCTTAAACCTTCTGGATCTATTTGCCATCCCCAATCTGATGCCTCTAAATATGGATTCGGAACTCCTGAAATTAAATTTCCTTTACCAGCTTTTTTTGTTGGATCAGTAGTTGCACATGAACTCATATAGTAACTAAATGAAATAAAGTCTACTGTATTTTTAAGTATATCTTTATCATTTTCTCCAAACTTTATTTCAATATTATTTTCCTTAAAATATCTATTCATATATCTTGGATATTCTCCTCTTGCATGAATATCAGCAAAGAAAAGATTTCCTCTATCTTGCTCCATAGCCTTTAATACATCTGATGGTATTGGTGTTAATGGATAATTTGGAACACCTAAAATCATACATCCTATTTTAAAATTTGGATTTATTTCATGCCCAATTTTGACTGCTAATGCACTTGCTACCAACTCATGATGCATAGCTTGATATAAATCTTGCTTGCTTAATTTTTCTTTTGGTGTCCATATTCCTGCACTCATTAAAGGAAAGTGTAATGCTGAGTTTATTTCATTAAATGTTAACCAATACCTTACTTTATTTTTATATCTTGTAAATACTGTTCTAACATAATTTTCAAAGAATCCTATAAGTCTTCTATCTACCCATCCATCATATTCTTTTGCAAGATGTAACGGTGTCTCATAATGAGATAAAGTAACTAAAGGCTCAATTCCGTACTTAGCTAATTCATCAAATACTTTATCATAAAATTCTAATCCTTTTTCATTTGGCTCTTTATCATCACCATTTGGGAATATTCTTGACCATGCAATAGATAATCTAAATGTCTTAAATCCCATTTCTGCAAACAACCTTATATCTTCTTTATATCTATGATAAAAATCAATACCAACAAGCTTCATATTATCTTCTGTAGGTTCTTCAGTTGCAGCTCCCATTATCCCTTTTGGCATAACATCTTGAATCGATAGTCCCTTACCATCTTCATTATATGCACCTTCAAATTGGTTGGCTGCTGTAGCTCCCCCCCATAAAAAGTTTTTTGGAAATTCAATATTATTCATAAATAATTCCTCCCTTTTATTAATTAACTATTTTTTCTTATATCATCATTTTATTCATTATATGAATAAAAGTCAATAAACAACTCTTGTTTTGTTCATAAAAAGAATAATTAAATTCATTAAAAAAAAAGCTGATATAATCAGCTTTTCTTATTAATTAATATATAATTTTTACGTTTCCTTCTCCAAACTCTACTTTTGAATCTGTTATTATTGTTGCCTGATTAAAATCTCCATACGTATAAAACTTTCTAACATTAAATTTGGATGTATCTGCAAGAACAAAACATTCATCTGATGATTTTATTACAGCCTTCTTAACTTCTCCATCCTCTAACATCATTGTAGTAAAGCCACTTCTCTCATCAATACCCATTGTTCCTAAAAAAGCTTTATCAAAATTCATTACACTTATCTTATTTATAATATCTTCACCCATAATTAAATTTTGTTCTGGTTTTGCATAACCACCTAAAATATAAGTGTTTATTCCCTTTGACATAAGTTTTTGTATATGAACTATTCCATTTGTAACTACTGTTATATTGCTAGACTCTATATAGTCAATCATATAAAAACATGTAGAACCCGAATCTATAAATATAACATCATTATCTTTAATTAACTCTGCTGCTTTTTTTGCAATTATTATTTTTTCTTCCTTTTTAGTATTAAAAATCTTATTGAAATCTAGTGGCATTATTGTGTCCTGATCCTCTACTATTTCAGCTCCTCCCCTAACTCTTTTTAATAACTGCTTTTCTTCCATAGCTATTAAAGTTCTTCTTACAGTTGATCTAGATAACTGAAACTTTTCCATCAACTCTTCTACTGATGCATATTTTTTTTGTTTTAAGTATTCTGTAATTTCTATCCATCTATCTATAAGTATCATAATTATTCACCTTACTTTATTTTTACTCAAACTGTTCACTATATGAACAAAATGGTAACATTAATTAATTTTACTGTCAATAAAAATTAAGACTATTATACCGTTACTTTTTATTTATTATTTTATTTAATATCACTTTTCATTATAATTTTAGATAAAAAAAATCGCTCTTGAAATTCTACTAGTGCCTCTATTTGTTGTCTACTATACTTATTAATCTCTCTAGAAACTACTAACTTATCTTCAATATCTTTAACAACATCCCCTTTATATTCCCTTAAAGATTGAAATTTACCTATTATATATACATAAATTTATTCTCCATCTACCTATATTGTATTAGGAATATAACCATAATTAGCAAATAATAAAAACTCTAAAATAAATCAAATAAAGAAGAGTAGATAGATTTACTTATTATAAAAATCTATTTACTCTCCTACATAATCTTTATAATTATATAGTAAAACAATATATTGTTTTACTATATAAAATTAAACATATATCTATACTTTTATCTACCAAAAATAGGTTCATTTATATTCCTATTATATATTTTAATAATTCCTATTAATGAAATTATGTTAGCTACAACTCCAAATGTACCTGCAGTTACAAAAATTTGCTTAGCCTCAAGTAATAATTGCTTTTCTAAATTACTACCATTATTTATTAAATTCAATAATGCATTATATCCAATATCATAAAGAACCCCTCTTTGTATAACATAAAGTTCTGCTGCAACTACTGCATCTTCATCAGGATTTTCTAGTTTCTTTATTCTTTTATCATATTTACTTTTTATTAAATTAATACTTTTCAATGTAGATCTAAGTAAAAAATAATCCCCACAAAATCTTAATATAAAACAATATGCTTGTAAATATAATGTATCTATATCTTTTTTATCAAAGTTTAAAATATCTATAACAAAACTATCTTTATATAATTTAATATAGCCACTTATATTTAATTCATATACAATTACTGTAATCATAGCTGCCTGCTTTATTAAATTTTCTGGTTCTATTGACCTATTAATTTCTCCTCTTTTATACCTATTACTTAGCTCATTATATCTACTAAAGCTTATACAAAAAATTAATATACTTGCTACTAAAGCTAAATATTGTCCCTCAATCAATAATCTAATTGGATTGTTTTCTATAGCCTTTTTATTACAACTAAATTTAATACTTTCAAACATTGCACTCACAAGAAGTGCATCTGATATCATATATATTAAAATTATATATACTTGTAAATTTAATAATGATAATTCAAACTCATCATATTTAGATATAGATTTAACCTCTTTTTTACTTTTTGAAGATTTATGAGACATCTATAGATTCCCCCATTTTTATTTCAGATCATCATGTTATACACCATAAATTATTTCTTTATATAATTAAACTTGTATATTTTGCTCTGTTGTAAAAATGATGGTTCTAAATTAATTGCTTTTTTATGTAATCTATTTGTATTCTATGTAAATACTTATTAGTTAGTTACATTTTTAAAGTCTATTTAATCAAATAACTCGCCCCAGAGTAAAATAATAATCTTTGATTTGCCTTTGGGAACACACTTTTTATCTCTTTAAACTTTAGTAATATTTTTTCTTAACCCTCTAATCTTTTTCTCTATATACTTATAGCTAAACATAACTTTTTAGTAATGTTAAACTCCCTTTAATTATATACTTACCCAATTTAGCTGGTATGAAAATGCTATCACCTTTTGAAATTGCACACTCTTTATTTCCTTCTGATAATATTTTCCCATCCCCTTCAACACAAGTTAAAATATAAAACTTATTTTCATCACTTTTTTCATCAACTTGTCCATTTATAATATACTTTTCTATTGTAAAGTAATCACTTTCGCATAAAATACCCCTTTTATAACCTTTGAATTCTACTAGATTACTTTCACTTGCATTTATTGCTTTTAAATTAAAATCTATAACATCTAAAGATTTTTCTACATGTATTTCTCTAGGCCTTCCATAGTCGTAAATTCTATAAGTAATATCACTATTTTGTTGGATTTCTGCAATTATAACGCCTTCACAAATAGCATGAACTAACCCACTGTTTATTAAGAAACAATCACCCTTTTTAACCTCTATTTTATTTAAAAATTCCTCTGTTCTACCCTCTTCTATTGCCTTTTCAAAACCATCTTTATTACACCCCTTAGTTCCAACAATTAAACTTGCCCCAGGCTTTGCATCTACAACATACCAAGCTTCCGTTTTTCCAAAAGAATTCTCAACTCTCTTTGCATAATCATCATTAGGATGTACTTGAACAGATAACTTTTCTTTAGAGTTTATAAGTTTAACAAGCAATGGAAACTTGCTAGTATCTATGTTTTTACCTACAAGTTCTTCCCCATATATATTAATTAATTCCTCTAAACTTTTACCTTTTAATTCTCCATCTTCAACTATGCTCATACCATTTTCATGACATGCTATATCCCAACTTTCTCCTATTTCACCACTTGGTAAGTTATCTCTAAATTCTTCTAAATCTCTTCCTCCCCATATTTTATCGAAATATATATTTTTAAATTTAATTGGATACATATGAATTCCCCTTTACTTTTTCATAAAATTATTTATACAATCCGCTACTGACTTGACAACATATTTCACATTGCTTTTTAATTCATCTTCAACATGGTGAAATGTAAATGAATTATCAGTTACCTCAAACATGCTAATATCATTCCATGAATCACCTATAGTATAAACATTAGTCTCTTCTATATTTTCCTTTTCTACAACATACTTTACTCCATTCCCCTTTGAGCATCCTATGGGAACTATATCTATATAATTTATATTTCTATAAGCAATAACTTCATTATTATAAACTGAATTAATATTATCCTTTATTACTTCTATATCCTCTATTTTAGCCTCTGGTAAATACATAGAAATTAAACTAATTTCCTCATTAATCTCTTCAATTGAATTCACTCTTTTTGTGTTATCATAAGGTAAATAATCAAAGTCACTTAAAAGATATGTAAAGTATCCAGACTCCACAGATAGCTTAATACCTTCTTTATAATAAAAATTTATAATACTTTTAATTGTTTCCCTTTTAATTATATTATGTTTAACTGTATTTTTATTTTTATCTAAAATAATTGCACCATTTAAAAGTACATAATAATCTATCTTTATATCATGTTGATCTTCTAAAAATATTACTCCATTATAAGGTCTTCCAGTAGAAACAACAAAAATATCATTTTTATTATTTAAATCTAATATAGCCTTTTTATTTTCATAACTTAAATTATTTCCAACAACTAATGTTCCATCTAAATCAGATGCTAATAATTTTTTCATTATATCCCCCGCTTATTAAAAAAAGCTGAATCTTACTTAAGATTCAGCTTTTTTTATTTTTTATATTATTTAGCTGTCTTAGCTAAAAGCATTTCACAAAGTGATTCCTTATTGTCTGTTGCTAATATTTCTTCCTTAAATTCATCATCCATTAAACTTACAGCTAACACTTGTAATATTTTTAGATGTTCATTTCCTTCACCTTCAGGAACAGCTATTAAGAATATTAAGTTAACTGGCTCATCATCTAAAGCTTCCCATTCAATCCCTTGTAAGCTCTTACCAACCATTACTGTTGGAACCTTAACCCAAGAAGATTTTGCATGAGGTATTGCTACTCCATCTCCAATTCCTGTTGTTGACATAGCCTCTCTTGCTTTTACGTCGTCAACATACTTATCAACATTTTCTAATCTATCTTGAGCTAATAAAGCTAAATACTTAATAGTCTCAAATTTTTCTTTTGTGTTTAAATCTAAATCTACATATTTTACATCAAATAACTTATTCATAATTCCTCTCCTCAAACTATACTTTTATTTTTATGCTGCTATTTTTTCAGCTACTTGTTCATCTTTTTTATATTTAATTCCCTTTAATAAATTTACCATTGCTGCAGTTACCACTGAACCAACTATAATTGCTACAAAGAACATTACAATTCCTTCAATACCACCCATTACTGCTACTATTGGTCCACCATGTGGTACTATATCAGTAACTTTCCCAAGAGCTGCTATATTAGCTCCTATTATTGAACCAACCATTAATGATGGTATAACTCTCAATGGATCCATTGATGCAAATGGAATTGCTCCTTCTGTTATTCCACAAAGTCCCATTGCAAATGCTGCTTTACCCGCATCTAATTCTTCTTTACTGTAATATTTCTTTCTCACAAATGTTGCAATACCCATTCCAATTGGAGGAATAGCTACCGCTGCTGCTATTGGTCCCATTACTTCTGGGTTACCAGCAGTAATCATTGATACTCCAAATAAAAATGCTGTTTTATTAACTGGTCCACCCATATCAAATGCAATCATAGCACCTAAAATTGTTGCTAGCACTACCATACTTGCCCCTGATAAACTTGCTAAGAAGCTTGTTAATCCTTCAAATACTGATGTAATTGGTCCACCTAAAACAAATATAAATGCTAAACCTGTTGCTAAAGTTGATATAATTGGTATTATAATGATTGGCATAATTGGCTTAATCATATTTGGAACTTTAATCGCTTTTAATCCTTTAACAATATAACCTGCTAAGAAACCTGTTACTATACCACCTAAAAATCCTGCATTTGCTTCTGATCCATAGAAAGAACCATTAGCTGCTATATACCCACCTATTAACCCTGGAACTAATCCTGGTCTATCTGCAATTGAATAAGCAATGAATCCTGATAAAACTGGAACCATAAATGCAAATCCAGCTGCACCTATTTTTTCTACACTCTTCCAGAATGAATCATCCGGAACAACTAATCCCGCATCAGTAGGTTGACCACCAAAAGCTAATGCTAAAGCTATTAATAGCCCTGCAACTACTACAACTGGAATCATATAAGAAACTCCACCCATTAAATGCTTATAGAAAGCTGGTTGCTTAGCTTTTATTGCTTTCTTTTCTTCATCAACACTCTTCATTTTCTTTTCAGTCTTTTTCTTTTCAACTTTTCCATCTAAGAACATTTGAATTAAAACATCTGGCTCTTTTATTGCTCTTGCTATTGGACATTCTATCATTGCCATTCCTTCAAATCTTTCTAGACTAACTGCTTTGTCCGCTGCGATGATAATACCATCTGCTTCTCTTATATCTTGTTCTGTAATAACATTTTCTGCTCCTGTTGAGCCTTGAGTTTCAACCTTAATCTCCACTCCCATTTTCTTTGCCATTTTATTTAACTTTTCTGCTGCTATGTAAGTATGAGCTATACCTACTGGGCATGAAGTAATTGCTAATAATTTCATATATCAAAACCTCCATCATCTTAAAAGTTTTCTAGTTGAGTTTGTTTCACTCACCTTATGACTTAATTATAGATTCAATGTAAACATATTCATAGTTATACTTTTTCCGTTTATAGAGGAAATCATTTCTCAGACATTTTCTTTCCTATAAAAGAGGAAATTTCCTATCTATATGTTTAAAAATTAGAAACTACTTTCTTTAGTTCATCAAAGCTCTGACATTTAATTATTTTTTTAATTACATCTATATCTATTATATTTTTATAAATTTTTTCTAGATAAGCTTTCCATTCTTCTCTATCTTCTACAGACATTCCAATAAAAAATACAACTTGTACTTTTTCCTTATTCCATGTTATGGCCTTCTTTAATACAGAAACAGAAATAAAGGATTCTTTTATTTCTTCATTCATATCATGAGGAATAGCTACTAAGTCACCAATTTCTGTACTTGCCAACTTTTCTCTATTAAATATATTTTCTTTTACTTTCTGTGTTATGTACTTCTTCTCAATTAATCTATTAGTTATATTCTCTAAGATCTCATCTCTAGTATTACCTTCCAATGTATTAAAAAAGACAGACTCCTTAAATTTACTAACTAACTCATTACTACTTAAGGAATTTCCACTTAGTTTATTATCTATTAAATTAATTTCATCATTATCTAAAAGACTTTTTATATAAACTACCTTATTACATTCAACCTCTAAATTAATTGTAGAAATTATTAAATCATATGAATTTAAAACGTCTTCGTTAAATTCATATTTAGGTATAGTATCTATAATATTTATTCTATCTTTAAATTTAACTTCTAATTTTACTTTTAATAAAAGTGAAGTTCCTACTCCATTTTCACATACTATAACTATATTCTTTTTATCCTTATCACAATTTCCTTCATATCTTTCAATAGCAGCTGCAAAATGTAATGCTATAAAACCAATATCATCTTCACTTAAATCACATCCAATAACTTCTTTAATTATTTCATTTGAATATACTGATAATTCTAAAGAAAATGGATAATTATTTTTTATAGCACCTAATAATGAATTTTCTACCACTATTCCATATTGAGCTCTATATATTGATGATTTAAGATGGTGTGCTAAGAAATCTATTAATATATTATCTTCTAAAAAGTTTATATTAAATTCATCCTTTATTTTAAGCAAAATCTTATCTACTAATAAGTACTCATTAGTAAGTCTCATATCTTCATTTGCTTTAACTGAAATTGAACTACTCGCTACTATATACTTTGTTAAATATAATACTTCATTTTCATCAATACAAACATTCAATATTATGTTAAGTTCATCACAAATAGCTTTTGCAACTTTATATCTCCATGCACTTTGTAATTTTTCCTTTGTTTCTGTAGAATACTCAACATTATTTCCACTGTTATTTCTTATTAACATAATAATAATAAAAGAAATAATATCCTTTAATGCCTTATCAGATAATTTAAAATCAAATGTTGAAATAATATCTTTTACTATAGAACCTACTTTATCTTCACTTATATTTTTTATTATTTTTTTAAAGTCATCATTTACTTTATTCTTTATTTCCTCATTAAAACATATATATCTTTTAATACAAGTTCTTATCTCTTCTTCTTTGCCAAAAATAGTAAGGCCTTTATTGCCTACCTTTTCAATATTTAAATTATATTCATTTAGATTATCCTTAACTATTTTCATATCATTTTTTAATGATGAAATACTTATAAATAGACTATCTGCAATTTCATTTTGTGTTACCCCATCAACACCATCTAATTTGCTAATTAAAAGCTTTGCAATTATGTTTTCTACCCTGCCTAAAGATGTAGTATTATCTGAAATACTTTTAGAGTTATTAGAACTAACTAAAATATTAAATAAACCATCATCTAATATTTCTAGCTTATAGCCTCTAGATTTTTCCGAAATTATATTAGCACCATTTTTCTCTAAAATTTTATTTAACTCTTTTATATCACTTCTAATAGTCCTAGACGAAACACCTAAGTTATTGCATAAAAATTCTCCTGTAACTATGTCCTTATTTTCGTTTAATAATTCTAATATATTTTGCAACCTTGGACTTTTTATCATTTTAATTCACCCTAATCTTTTCATAATTACTTTATTCTATATGTTACCCCTAATGAAAACATATTCATAGATATATTTTTTCCTTTACTATAGGAAATACTTAATCTTAATTATACAAAAAAATAACTTATGGAATAGTTTTTTCTGTTCCATAAGTTACATTTTATCATACCGCTTTAATAATACCTTTAATTATTTTTTATCTCCAAATACCTTCTCATAATCACTTATAAACTTTTCAATTCCTATATCTGTTAAAGTATGTTTCATCATTTGAACAATAACATTATAAGGAATTGTTGCAATATGTGAACCTGCTAATGCTGCATCTAGTACATGCATTGGGTTTCTTACACTTGCAGATATAATCTCAGTTTCAATTCCATGAAGTTCGAACATTTCTGATATTTGTCTAATTACATCTATTCCTGGATTTCCTATATCATCTAATCTCCCTAAAAATGGACTTACATAAGTAGCTCCTGCTCTAGCCGCTAATAAAGCTTGTACTGGTGAGAATATTAATGTAACATTTGTCTTAATCCCTTTTGCTGATAATCCTTTTGTTGCTTTTAATCCCTCTTCACACATTGGAATCTTTATAACTATATTCTTATGCATTTCAGCAAGCTTAATTCCCTCTTCAATCATTTCTTCAGCCTTTAAGCTCATTACCTCTGCACTAATAGGCCCATCAACAATTGAGCATATTTCATTTATAACATCCTTTAAATTTCTACCTTCCCTAGCTATTAATGATGGATTTGTTGTAACTCCACAAATAACACCTAATTCATTGGCTTTTCTAATTTCATCTATATTAGCTGTATCAATAAATATTTTCATCTCGCTTCACCTTCATACCTTATTATTATTATTATTATTATTATTATTATTAAACTAATTTAATTCAACTCTAAAACCTTATATTAACAAATATATTTTATAAAGCTACTAGAGTATCTAGAGCAACTTCCATCATATTCTTAAAAGTTGTTAATCTTTCTTCTGATGTTGTAACTTCACCTGTAATAAAATGATCACTAACTGTAAGTAATGTTAAAGCATTTACATCATACTTAGCTGCAACTGTATATAATGCAGCTGTCTCCATTTCTACAGCTATACACCCAAATTCAGCCCATCTTTTCCAATCTTCATTATCATCTCCATAGAATGTGTCTGATGAAAATACTTGTCCAACTTTAGGATCATATCCCTTTTCTACAGCTACATCATATGCTTGTTTTAAAAGCTTAAAACTTGCTGTTGGACAATATGTTCTTCCTTGGAATCTTGTTAAATTTATATTTGAATCAGTTGATGTAGACATAGGAATTACTAAATCTCTAATCTTTACTTCTTCTTTATATGATCCACAAGTACCAACTCTTATTAAATTTTTAACTCCATATTCCTTTATTAACTCTGTAGAGTATATTGACATAGATGGTATTCCCATCCCTGTACCTTGAACAGAAATTCTTTTTCCCTTATATGTTCCTGTAAAACCTAACATTCCTCTAACATCATTATAACAAACAGGGTTTTCTAAAAATGTCTCTGCTATAAACTTTGCTCTAAGTGGGTCTCCTGGTAATAATATATTTTCAGCTATTTCTCCTTGCTTTGCATTAATGTGTATACTCATAAAATCTACCTTCTTTCATTATACTTTTATAATAATTTCTTTATATTTTCAATAATTGATTTTGACGTTAAATTATATTTTTCCATAAGCTCGTTAGGCGTTCCTGATTCCCCAAAAGTATCTTTGATTCCTACCATTTTAACTTGAGTTGGGCATTCATCACATACTACTTGAGAAACCATCGCACCAAGCCCACCAATTATAGAATGTTCTTCTGCTGTTACTATTCCTTTAGTTTCCTTTGCAGCTTTAATTATTATTTCTCTATCTATAGGTTTAATTGTTGACATATTAATGACTCTAACTGAAATTCCTTCTGACTCTAATACTTTTGCAGCTTCTAAAGCCTTTGAAACCATCATTCCTGTTGCAATTACTGTTACATCATTACCTCGTCTAATTTCTGTTCCTTTTCCTATTTCAAACTTATAATTATCATCGAATATATCTTCTGTATTACATCTTCCAAATCTTAAATAAACTGGTCCATACATTTCAGCTGCTGCCTTTGTAGCCTGCATTGCTTCTCTATGATCAGCTGGAACTATAACTGTCATATTTGGAAGTGAATTCATTAAAGCTATATCTTCTATAGATTGATGTGAACCACCATCTTCTCCTACTGTTATACCAGCATGAGTAGCCGCTATTTTAACATTAACTTTAGGATAACATATTGAATTTCTTATTATTTCAAAAGCTCTTCCACTTGCAAATACTGCAAATGTACTAGCAAATGGTACTAACCCTACATTGGCAAGTCCTGCTGCCATTCCCATTAAATTTTGTTCTGCTATCCCAGCATTAAAAAATCTATCACTATATATTTTTTTAAAATCAGCTGTTTTTGTTGACTTAGAAAGGTCAGCATCTAATACAACTATATTTTCATTTTCATTTCCTAATTCAACTAACGCCATTCCATATGACTCTCTTGTTGCTTTTCCCATATCAAAAATCTCCTCCTTCTACTTATTTAGTTCAACTAATGCTACTTCTTTTTGTGCTAAATTAGGAGCTTGTCCATGCCATCCTGCTTCATTCTCCATAAAGCTTACGCCTTTACCTTTAATGGTCTTAGCAATTATCATGGTTGGCTTTCCTTCTACTATTTTTCCAAAAGCCTTATCTATATCCTCATAGTCATGCCCATCACAAGCTACTACATTCCATCCAAAGCTTTCAAACTTTTTATCTACAGGACTAATATTCATTACTTCTTCATTTTTACCATCAATTTGAAGTCCATTATAATCTAAGATAGCAACTAAATTATCTAATTTATAATGCCCTGCTGCCATTGCTGCCTCCCATACTAAACCTTCTTGAATCTCTCCATCACCTAAAATTGCATAGACTTTAGATTTACTTTTTTTATGTTTAAGTCCTAATGCCATTCCCACAGCATTTGATATTCCTTGCCCTAATGATCCTGTTGAAACATCTACTCCCGGGATCTTCTTTGCATCTGGATGACCTTGAAGCATAGCCCCTATTTTTCTTAAACTCATTAACTCTTCTTTAGGGAAAAATCCTTTTTCAGCAAGAACAGCATATAATGCTGGTGCTGCATGTCCTTTACTCATTACAAATCTATCTCTATTTTCATCCTTTGGATTTTGTACATTAATATTCATCTTTTCAAAATATAAATAAGTCATTATATCTGTACAAGATAAAGATCCTCCCGGATGTCCAGATTTTGATTCGTAAATCATTTCTACGATACTTCTTCTAATATTTTTTGCTATAACATTTAAATTATTATTATTCATATTTTCACCAACTACTTTTTAAATTTATATAATATTTATTACTAACTATTTAAATTAATTTCTCTAAAACTGATTCTCCAATAGTATTTTTTGGCATGTTAACTTTAAAATTATCAGCTATAGTAGCTCCAAGTGTTCCAAAACTTTCAGATGTTTGTAATAATCCATTAGCTTTCATTGAAGGTGAATATGCTAAAAATGGTACATACTCTCTTGTATGATCTGTTCCTGAATATGTCGGATCATTTCCATGATCTGCAGTTAATATTAATAAATCATCTTCTCTTAATTTTTCTAATGCTTTTCCTAGATTAACATCAAACTTTTCTAATTCATTTGCATAACCTTCTGGATTTCTTCTATGTCCCCATAATGCATCGAAATCAACTAAGTTTACAAAACATAATCCTTCAAAGTCTTTATCCATAATTTCTAAAGTTTGCTCCATTCCATGAATAGAACTTTTAGATTTATGAGATTCTGTTATACCTTCTCCATCAAAAATATCATTAATTTTACCTACTGAAATTACGTCGAATCCGTTATCTTTTAATTCATTAAGCACAGTTCTTCCATAAGGTTTTAAAGCATAATCATGTCTATTACTTGTACGTTTGAATTCTCCTGCCTTATTTCCTAAATATGGTCTTGCAATTACTCTTCCAACTTTCCATTCATCTTTAAGTGTTATTTCTCTTGCAATTTCACAACATCTATATAATTCATCTAAACCAAAAGTTTCTTCATGCCCACAAATCTGTAATACAGAATCAGCAGATGTATAAACAATCATATCTCCAGTTTTCATTTGATGTTCACCAAGTTCATCCAATATCTCTGTACCGCTTGCACTCTTATTTCCAACAATTTTATGACCAGTTCTATTAGATAGTTCATCTAATAATTCATTAGGAAAACCTGTTGCAGTAAATGTCTTAAATGGTTTTGTAATATGTAGCCCCATCATTTCCCAATGTCCTGTCATAGTATCTTTCCCAACACTAGCTTCCTTCATTTTCATTTGATATCCCAAAGGATTTGATACCTTATCTATATGCTCTATTTTATGTAGGTTAGAAATACCCATCTTCTTCATATTAGGAATATCAAACTTCTTTACAGACTTTGCTATATTTCCTAAAGTATCAACTCCAACATCACCATACATTTTAGAATCTTCCATCTCACCAATTCCTAGTGAATCAATTACTATTGTAAAAATTCTTTTATACTTTTTCATATAAATCCTCCTCGTATATCTATTTAATTAAATATATTTTTAAGTCTGTAAAAACATACTTTTATATTTATATAAGAGTTATAACTCCAACTATCATTGCACTTAATACACTTACTGTAAATCCTCCAATCATAGCCTTAAATGCTAATTTAGCAAGTGTATTTTTCTTCTCTGGACATAATGCTGAAATTCCTGAAATACAAACTCCCATACTTGAAATATTAGCAAATCCACAAAGCGAAATAGTTATTATTAATCCTGTTCTATAACTTAATTCATTTAATATTTTACCTAAAGCTTCAAAGGCTACAAATTCATTTAATGCTATCTTAGTTCCTAACATTTGCCCTGCAGTAAGAACTTCCTTTCCGTCTAATCCCATTAACCATCCAATTGGTGCAAATAAGTAAGACAATAAATCTTGAAGAGTTGTTCCAAATATGCCTAAAAATCCATTAACCATAGCAACTAATGCAATTATTGCAATTAATGAAGCTCCAATTGCTAGTGCAGTATTTAATCCACTCATAGCTCCTTCTGAAATAGCTCCAATTAAATTTTCATTATCACCTTTACGATCCATACTTATATCATCAAACTGTCTAGCTTCCTCTATTTCAGGGTATAATATTTTTGAAATTGCAATACTACCCATTGGAACTAAAGCACTTGCGATAAGTAAATATTCCATAGGAATACCTAATGCTGTATATCCACCTATTATTGTAGCTGACATACTTCCCATTCCAGATACTAAAACAACTAAGATTTCACTTTCAGTCATTTTATTTAAATACTTACTAACTAGTATAGGACTTTCAGTTTGCCCTAAAAACATATTAGCTACAGCAACAAAGCTTTCAACCTGTGTAGTACCTAAAAGCTTACCTACTGCTTTTCCTATTATTTTAACTACGAACCCTAATATTCCTAAATAATACAAAGCTGCAACTAAAGCTGAAACAAATATTATATTTCCTAATGTTTGAATTGCAAATATAAATCCTGTAGATGCTGCACCATCTGCAAGGCTTCCAAATAAAAATGCTAAACCATCTTTTCCATAATCTAAAATTCTAGTTACAACACTTGAAACCTTTTCAACTGCAAGCCTACCAAGAGGAAACTTAACTAGTATAAAAGCAATAATAAATTGTATTGACACAGCCTTTAAGATAGTTTTATACGGAATATTTTTCTTGTTTGTTGACATTATATACATTATGCTTAATATAACTACTATTCCTAATAGACTTATAAGTATTTTCATTTTCCCAACTCCCTATTCTTTACCATAATTTATTAATTAAGATAATTTATTCTTCTTTTGACTTATCTTCAGCTATTAAATTTCTTATAGCTTCTATTGCTACCTTTATAGCACCTTCTGTATCATGAACTTGTATATTTTCTAAACCTAACTTTTCTCTTTCTTGATTTGCTATAGTTAAAAATATTGCTCCTACTCTAACTCTTAAATAACTTCCAACTATAAACAATGCTGCTGATTCCATCTCTGACGCTAAACAACCACATCTAACCCATGCATCCCATTTATTCATTAATTCATATCCTATAGGTATTAATTGTGGTGAATGTTGTCCATAAAATGAATCCTTTGATTGGACAACTCCTGCATGATAAGTTTTTCCTAACTCTTTAGAAGCCTTTACTAATGAATTTACTACCTCTAAGTTTGCAACTGCCGGAAATTCGATTGGAACATACTCTTTAGTTGTTCCTTCCATCCTAATTGAGCCAGTCGCTATTACCATATCCCCACCTTTTACTTCAAGGTCCATTCCACCGCATGTCCCAACTCTAATAAATGTATCTGCACCACATTTAACTAACTCCTCTAATGCTATAGCTGCTGATGGACCTCCAATTCCAGTAGATGTAACACTAACCTTAACACCATCTAAATAACCTGTATAAGTAACATATTCTCTACTATCAGCTACTAATTCTGCATTCTCAAGATACTTTGCTATTTTTGCACACCTCTTAGGGTCACCTGGCATAATTACATATTTTCCTACTTCACCAGCTGCAACATTTATATGATATTGTTTTTCTGAACCCTGTGAATAAATCATTTTAACTCCTCCCAAATAAACCTTTTTCCCATACAACTTTAAACTTGTATGTTTACTTGTATGTTTTGTATGGACTAATAATAACATGTTGTATTATCCTTGTCAATCGTTTACATGGAATTTTTTATATTATTATTGGTTATTAACTATAAATGTTTTATAATTTATCTAAACAAATACTTTATATTGTATTTTATTATTTAATGAAGAGGTAAAAAAAATGTCTGATATAAATATTGTAGATAAAAAAAAGGGATTACTTTATGTAGCTGTTTATAACAAACTTTTTAAAATGATAAATGAAGGAACCTTTCCTGAAAATAGCAAGTTACCAACCGAGCCCGAACTAGCAAAAGATTTAGGCGTAAGCAGAAGTACATTACGACAAGCATTAGCCTTATTACAAGATGATGGTTTAATAAAAAATATACATGGAAAAGGTAATTATATTCAAAAACAAGCTCCCCCTAAAAAGATAGGCTTAGAAAAAATAGGCCATATAGTTCATAAATGCTTAGAAAAAACAATTGATAATGTAGAAATGGAATTTAAAATAGATCCGCCTTCTGATTATTATACAAAAATATTTGAAAAGAAAACTCTTGCAACTGTTTGTGTTGATAGGTGGTATACATCTAGTGAAGGAACTTTAGCTTACACTTTTACTATACTTCCTATAGAAAGTATAGATGAATTAAATATTGATTTAAATAATAAAGATTCACTACTTAACTTACTTGAAAGTGAAATTTATGAACAATGTACTAATACTTCTGTAGAATTTAAATTCTCTACTTTTAATAATTTTGCAGCTAAAAGATGTCCATTATCATCTGAAAAACGCTTTTACTTAATAGAAGAAAAAATTTATAAAAATAGTGAATTTCCTATAATAGTTAATAAACATTATCTACCTTTACAATACACTACAATAAAATTTCATCCTACAAAATAATTTATAATCATTAAATGAACTTTAACTTAAATTAGAAATGAGTTGAATCAAAAGTTATTTTGATTCAACTCATTTTTTATAATCATATATATTTCTTATAAATTTTTAATAGCATCTGAAATAATATTGGCTAAATCTTCAGCCTGTGGAACAAATCCTAACTTATCAATAAATGCATGAGTCATACCCTTATATCTATAACAAGTAACATTAACTTCTGCATCTTGAAGCTGTTTTGCATAAAACTCTGTTTGAATTCTAAGTCCATCAAATTCAGCTCCAACTAATATTGCTTTTGGCAAATTACTATGTGATTTTGCTACCATTGGACTAACATAAGGATTATTAACTAAATCAGGACTTGGCAAATAACTCTTTAATATTGGATCACTAAAATCATTACTTGGTCTTCCTAAGCCTATTAATGGACTTACTTTTTCTTCTAATTCAGGTGCAATCTTAATCATATCTTCTGACCACTTATATCCTGGAACTGAGGCATCTCCAAGAGCTATTGCTGGGTAAATTAACACTTGTAATGCTATCATTGGAATCCCTTCATCTCTTGCCTTTAATGAAACTGCTGCTGCATAATTACCGCCTGCACTATCACCACCTACAGCAATTTTATTTTTATCAACTCCATACTTACTTGCATTATCATATATATGCTTTATTGCATAATAATTATCATTTAATCCATTTGGGTATGGCTTTTCAGGAGCCAGTGAATAATCAATATTAAATACTACACAGTTAGCTTTTTCTGCAATTAGTTTGCAAAAATTTTCTACTACATAGGTAGTTCCACCTATCCATCCTCCTCCATGAATAAATACTAAAGCTGGTTTATTTTTAGTTTTTTGAATATGCCTTGGATAATAACGCCATACCCCTACTTCATTTCCACTATCAGTTATTGTCTCAAATTTTGTATAAATCTCAACGGTATTTAAATTATAATTAGCAAATCCCATACCATCCCTAATAATTGAGATAATATTACCTAATGATAGCTCTTCCTCCTTAATATCATTATTAACATTTTCTTCTATCCTTTGATCATCATTACTAGTTTTACTTGCCCAATGACCTTCCATTATTGCTTTCTCACAAGGATCCAAATACCCTTCTCTTACCTCTCCCGGTATTGACTTTAATATAATTTTTACACCATTATTTTCTATTTCTATCTCTTCATTTTTTAATATTTCTAAATATTCTTCTGGATATTTCCTCATAAATAATCACCCTCCACTTATTAACTTAATTATATCATTAACGTTTACATGAAATAAATACTATACCTTTATTTCTAATAAAAAGTAAATATGTCAAACGCTTGACATATTTGTTTTTTATAATTATACTCTACTTATAAAAAGCAATTGGAGGTAACAATGTTTAATTTTAGCAATTCTATAGAGTTCCAAAATAAACCCAATGATGTATTTACAATTGGTGAACTATTAGTTGATATGATATCTGATGATTATGATACTAATTTTACTTGCAATAAATATTCAAGATTCTTTGGTGGATCACCTGCTAATATAACTATGAACATAAAAAGACTTGGTGGTAATCCTGCTATTTCTTCTTGTGTAGGAAACGATGGATTAGGTGAGTTTTTAATTAATCATTTAAAAAGTAAAAATATTAATACGGAATTAATAAATAAAGTTAATTATTCTACAAGTATGGTTCTTGTGACTAAAAGCCAAGAAACTCCTCTACCAATTTTCTATCGTAGTGCAGATTATAATTTAGAATACAATAATTATATAGACTTAACATTAAAAAGCAGTAAAATAGTTCACTTTTCTTGTTGGCCTATTTCTCAAAAAAAATCTAGAATTATGATTGAAAAAGTTATTGAAGAAGCTAGAAAAAATGATGTTATCATAGGCTTTGATCCTAACTATCATGAAAGGATTTGGGAAGAAGGACATGATGGAATCAAATATATAAAAAATCTTTTAGGTAAGGTAGATATTATAAAACCTTCTGAAGTAGATGCTGAAAGAATTTTTGGAGCTGATACTCCTGAAAACCATGTTGATAAATTTATTCAGTGTGGTGCAAAACTTGTAATAATGACTTTAGGTAAAGACGGTGCAATAGTTTCAAATGGAAAGGAAACTATTAAATTTAAAACATTAGCTACTGAAGTTGTAGATACAACTGGAGCTGGTGATGCTTTCTGGGGTGGATTCTATACTGCTATTACTAGTAAGCATACTTTAAAAGAAGCTTTAAATATAGGATTTGCAGTTAGTGCTTTCAAACTTAAGCATGTAGGTGCTATTGCAGAATTACCTTCAATAGAAGAATTAAAAAAACTTTATAATATATAGTAAATTACGAGGAGATATAAAAATGGCTGTTAAAAATAAAGTTCAACTTATAACTTATCCCGATTCTCTTGGTGGAGATTTAAAAGCATTAGATAATGTACTTACAAAATATTTTCCTAATACCTTTCAAGGTGGTATTCATATACTTCCTCCATTCCCTTCATCAGGAGACAGGGGATTTGCCCCACTTACTTATTTAGAAATAGAACCTGAATTTGGTACATGGGAAGATATACGTAAAATTGGTGAAAAACATGATGTTCTTCTTGATTTAATGGTTAATCATATTTCTAAAAACTCAGTATTCTTCCAAGATTTCTTAAAGAATGGACAAGATTCTAAGTATGCAGATTTATTTATTACTCTAGATAAAATATGGGCTGATGGAAATCCAGTTCAAGAAGATATAAATAAAATGTTCTTACGTAGACAAGTTCCTTATTCAACATTTGATATAAAAGGCAAAGAGGTTTCTGTTTGGACTACTTTTGGTAAGGAAACTCCATCTGAACAAATTGATCTTGATATTAAATCTGAATCAGTTAAAGCATTATTAAAGGAATTCTTTGAAAACTTCCATAAAAATAATATTAAAATTGTAAGACTTGATGCTGTAGGATATGTAATAAAGAAACTTGGTACTAGCTGTTTCTTTGTTGAACCTGAAATATATGACTTCTTAGATTGGGTGTCTGATTTAGCAAAATCTCTTGACATTGATTTACTTCCAGAGGTTCATGCCCATTACACTACTCAATATAAATTAGCTAAATACGGAAATTATATTTATGATTTTATTTTACCTTATACTATTTTAAGTACATTAGTTAATAAATCTAGTTCAGCACTTACTTCATACTTAAAAGATAGGCCTTCTAATCAATTTACAATGTTAGACTGTCATGATGGTATTCCTGTAAAACCTGACTTAGATGATTTAGTGACAACAAAGGATGCTAGAAAAATTGTTAATCACTGCTTAGAGCATGGTGCAAACTTAAGTTTAGTTCATTCTGATGCTCATAAGAGCCAGGATGGATTTGATGTTCATCAAATAAGATGTTCTTACTATTCTGTTCTAGGTTGTAACGATGATGCTTACTTAGCTGCAAGAGCAATTCAATTCTTTGCTCCTGGTATTCCTCAAGTATATTATGTTGGGTTACTAGCAGGTGAAAATGATGTTGAGAATGTTACTCGTACTGGAGAAGGACGTGAAATTAACAGGCATAACTTCACTTTAGAAGAAATTGATAAAGCCTATAATCAAGATGTTGTTCAAAGATTACTTAAGCTTATTGATTTTAGAAATGATTATCCTGCCTTTGATGGCGATTTTAGCGTTGAACCTTCACTTGATAATGAAATTATATTAACTTGGAAAAAGAATAATATTTACTGTACTTTAAATATTAATTTAACCACAAATAAATCAATAATTAAATATATAAATACTGAAGGAAGTATTTCAACTTATACTATATAATTATAGGAAAGTACTAAAAAGCATTTTTCTTATGAAAAATGCTTTTTTACTTAATATAATAAGTTATCTTTATACTGTACTATTTCTAATTATTAGCTCTATAGGTACTATATTTTGTTCTTTTATTTCGATATTATTGCATTTAGCATCTATTAATTCAATAGCTAGCTTTGCCATCTCCTTAATTGGTTGATGTATAGTTGTTATTGTTGGTGTTGTTAATTGTGAAATATCAACATCATCAAACCCAACTAATTTCAAATCTTTTGGAATTCTAACATTTAATTCATTGCAAACTTGAATAACTTGTGCTGCTATTAAATCACTACTTGCAAATATTCCATCAATTCCTTTTATTTTAATAAGCGTATCTTTTATAGCTTTATAGTAGTTCATTTCATTATATGTATTTATATCAAACTTTTTAATAAAATATTCAATATTATTTTTGTTACATACATCTACAAAAGCCTTTTCTCTATTATCAGCAGGCATCTCTTCATCAATTACTCCACTAAAATGCAATAATTTCCTACATCCACATTCTATTAAATGATTGGTAGCAATACTTCCCCCCTGATAGTTATCACACTGTATTCCTAGCTTTCCATCTTCAAAGTTTTTTTCTAATAAAACTACTGGTATATCTCCAGTATTAATTTTATTTGATTCAACATTTCCACTACATAAGACTATTCCAGCAACTCTATTACTTTTACACATATCTAAATATTGCTTTTCTTTTTCAGCCTTTTCCTTACTATTACATAAAATTATTTTATAATCTTTTTTTGATGCCTCATTTTCTAAATTACTTATTAGTTTTGCAAAGTATGGATGTGATATATGTGGTACTATAACTCCAATTGTATTACTTTTTTGCTTTGTTAATGAACGAGCTATTTCATTAGGTTGATACCCCAATTCATCCATAGCCCCATAAACTTTATTTCTAGTTTTTTCACTAATATATCCCCTATTGTTAATAACACGTGATACAGTTGTTGGTGTAACACCTGCTAATTTTGCAACATCTACTATTGTCGCCATATCTTAATCACCTATCTTCTTTAAGCATTATTTAATTATAAATAATAATTGCCTTACTGGTCAATTAAATATATTAATTTAAAAATAAACACATTCATTAATAAAAAACTCATTAATGAATGTGTGTAATTTTTATATTTTAAACTTATTATTTTTTCTTTCTAGAAAGAAATGCTCCTGTAGTAGCCATTAATGTAGCAAATATGCTTGTAGCTACAGATGAAGTACCACCAGTGTTAGGTAGTTTACCGCTATTTGGCTTAGAAGTAGATCCTGGTTTACTTGGTGTAGTTGGTTTTTCTGGAGTAGTTGGATTTTCTGGATCAACCGGAACATCTGTATTACTATCCTTAATTATATTAATTGTTGAATAATTTCCTGAAGTAGTAAACTCTCTATCTTTTCCATCAATTACTTTAACATCAGATAAAATAGTTAAGTCATTTTGAGCTTCTCCAACAGCTTTTAATGTTATTATAACATCAGTTAATGCGTTTTCATTTATATCAGATAAATTTATAGTTAATAATGATCCATCAACTGAATGATTAACTACACTTAAATTTTCATTATTAGCTTTAACAGAAACTACTTCAAAATCCGAATTATTAAAGTTAACCTTTAATGAATAGTTTTCTGATTTAAGTCCATCAATATCACTTAAAGAAAGTTTAACATCAACTTTTTCAGAAGCCTTAACTTCCACATTATTAGTAGAAGTACTTACCCCTACTGAAGTCAAATTAGTTATACCAAATCCATAGTTATAAGCATTTTCACCAGAAATTATAGCACCAGTTTCATCAACTTGTGGAATATCAACTGGCAATGTACCTTGTGCTTCAGCTCCACCAAAGATAACTTCCATTGCTGCAGGGATATTTGGACCAAATGTTTGAGTCGGAGTTAATCCTCCATCAGCTTCAGTTGGATCCATTCCCTTATATCCATAAGCAATTACTTCAGCTTTGGCATTTTTATGAGCAGCAACATCATAAGGTTTACCAACACTTACAATTACAGAATCTTTATTAAGTTCATTAGCATAATCAACTATAGCTGTTGGACCTGCAGTAATCCAATGATTTACATTTAAATGAGAGAAGTTACCCATTTCTGATATTACTACAACATAATCAGCAGTACCTATTTTAGCCTTTAATTCATCAGTTAATAAATTACCATTTGAATAACGATGAGTATCTATTTTTACAGAATCCATTTTACCTTCAGCAATAAGTCTAGTAACTCCAAATTTCATTCCAGGAAGTTCATTATCATATGGCGCTATAAGCAGAACATTTTGTCCTTCTTTAGGATTTAAAGGTAATATATTATTTTCATTTTTTACTACAGTAATAGCTTCAGCCGAAATCTCTCTTTCTATAGCTCTATTTTCATTAGAACCAACAATAGTTTTAGCATTAGCTATTTTTTCATCAACAGTTCTAGTATCATTATTAACATTAATTATTCCTCTATCTATTTTTAACTTAACTATCCTTTCAACAGAATCATCTATTTCAGATATAGTTAACTCACCACTTTCAACAGCTTCTTTAATTCCATCAACTATTGCTTGCAATTTGGAAACATCAGCCTTACTTCTTAGGATTGTAGGCATTAATGCTATATCAACCCCAGCTTTAATAGCCATTTTAACAGTTTCCACTTCACCAAAGTTTTTAGAAATAGCATCCATATTAAGAGCATCTGTTATTATTATTCCATTATACCCCATATCCTCTCTTAAAACTCCAGTTAATACATCATCAGATAAAGTTGATGGTATACCAATTTCTTGACCATCATTTTTAGAAATAACTGTATCCTTTTCTATTTGTGGTAATTGAACATGAGCAGTCATTATCATATCAACTCCATTTTCAATTGCCGCTTTAAAAGGTTTTAATTCTATCTCTTTAAGCTCCTCATAACTTTTATCAACTACTGGTAGCCCATAATGAGAATCCGTTGCAGTATCACCGTGACCTGGGAAATGTTTAGCTGCTCCTGAAACTCCTTGTTCCTGAATACCATTTATCATTTTAATTCCAAGCTTACTAACTAAATCAGCATTACTTGAGAATGATCTTAAACCTATAACTGGATTTGCAGGATTATTATTAACATCTAAAGAAGGTGAAAAGTTAACGTTAATCCCTAATGAGTTTAACTCCTTTCCTATAACAGAACCTGCTCTATAAGAACTTAATTCATTTTTTGTTGCTCCTAATGCCATATTTCCAGGTAAGCTTGTACCAGTTCCAAGTCTCGTAACAATACCCCCTTCTTGGTCAACTGTTATTAATAATGGTAAATCATTAGATTCATCATTTTCAATAACTTGTTGTAAATCATGAGTTAATTTTGTAGTTTGTTCTGTAGTTTTAACATTTTGAGCAAACAAAATAACTCCACCTAAATCAAAGTCATCTATAATTTGTGCAACCTCTGAATTCATTGTAGTAAAGTCAGAAACTGCATCTTCTCCATCCATTTTCCATTGTCTAAAGTCAGGCATTAGCATTTGTCCAATTTTTTGTTCAATAGTCATTTCTTCTACAATTGCCTTAGCTTGTACAGTTGAATCAGCTGCATAAGTAGTTGTAACATCTCCTAATATTAATGAACTTGAAATTAAAGCTGCCATTATCATTGCCATAATTTTATTTCTCTTCATAATTAAATCTCCCCTTTTTTCAGCCATAGTTCTTAATAACGTTTACATATTTTATTTTACATCATTTGCCACACAATAATCAATATATATTTCACTTTTAATAATTTATTTTGAAATTTCATTTCACCCCTTTGTTATTTTAATATTTTATTAATTAATCACCATCTAAATATTAAAAAGTAAGAGTTCACATTTTAACTCCTCCCTTATTAATAATAATCATAAGTTAACTTTAAATAACACTTTCCATTTTTATTTACATCTTATAACTATTTTATCTATATCTAATCCATTTGCTCCAAAGTATATCTTTATATAATGATTTAATCCCCAAATTCCACCTAACTCTCTTTTTTCTGTTATCCACTCTCCTTCTGTTCCTCTAATTGTTATAGTTTCTTTTAATGCATTATCATAATATACTGATAATGGTAATTGAGCTAATTCACCTTGTTCTGACTTCATTGTTATTTCAATTAAATATTCACCTAATTTATTAAATGTAAGTCCAAATACTTCTGAATACCCCTTCTTATTATTAAAGTTACTTCCATCAATAATTATATTATTAGTTTCTTTATCAGCCTGATAATAAACTATATCTGTACTTAAATCATCATTATCATCTGGAACATTAATTTCTTCTACTTCATTACTGCTAATACGACCTAATTCATGAAGCATTATAGGGGATGCCATTATAAACTTTAAAATATTCTTCGCATTTCTTTGCAAATCGCTTCTAGTTATTTCACCAAGTTCTAATTTCTCTTTAACATTATCATTTTCAGGATTTAATTTTGAATCCGATACACACATATATATATCATTTTGTGCAGATATCATAGGAGCCTTATTTTCTCTTGTAGAATTTTTACCTTCAGTATTTGCTTCAGCCCACCAGTCTGTCATAACTATTCCATCAAATCCCCATTCTTGTCTAAGAATTCTTGTACATAAATCATAGCTTCCAGCTGTCCAAATTCCATTTACAGGATTATAGGTAGTCATAACCGATTTAGCTTTACCTTCTTTAACTGCAATTTCAAATCCTCGCAGATATATTTCACGAAGTGCTCTTTCTGATACTATTGATTCAACAATGCGTCTTGATGCTTCTTGATTATTAGCACAAAAATGTTTAATTGTTGGAAACACACCATATTCCTGTATTCCACTAACTTGTGCTGCACTTATTTTTCCTGTTAATAGTGGATCTTCTGAAACATATTCAAAATTACGTCCATTCAATGGATTTCTATGAATATTCATACCTGGCCCTAAAAGTGAATCTATCTTATTCTTACGAAGCTCTAATCCAGTCATATTATAAAGTTTTTTTACTAGCTTTTCATTAAATGTACATCCTAATGCTGTTCCATTTGGCAATGAAAATGCTTTTGTTCCACAATCCATACGTATTCCAGAAGGTCCATCAGCGCAACATGCAACAGGTATTCCAAAGCTTCTTAATTCATCTGTAACTCCACCAAAAGCAGCTGCAGTACCTGGCGTTACCTTAGGACTACACATACCTTCACCACGGAACATATAAATTAAATCATCATCACTCAATTGTGCAACAAATTCGTCTAATGATACTTTTTTATCAAAAACATCCCCAAGCTTATACCCCTTATTTCCTGTATAAGTTATTTCTTGTTCACGTTCTTTTATCATTAGTGAATATGGATTTATAGTTCTTGTTGGAACCTTTTCTATTGCAATTTCATAATTATCTTCTTCATTAATAACTGCCTTAATACGTTCAAATGACATTATCGGAGCACATGCTTCTTCTAACTTTTCTACTACAATAAATTCTTGATTATATTCTCCAAAAATAGTAGTATTTCTAATATCGGAACCTACATGAAATGTATATATACCTTCTTCTAAGACATAAGAAGATTTATAGCCAGTTATTCCCCTATCATCATAAGAAGCAATATAATACTTAGGAATATTTACTGTTACTTTTTCACTTTCACCAGGATTAATTATATTTGTCTTTGCAAATCCTACAAGGCTTCTTACTGCTTTTCCAAGTTTTCCTTGTGGTGCTTCTACATACACTTGTACAACTTCTTTTCCTGGTAAATCTCCAGTGTTCGTTACATTTGCCCCAATAGTAACTTCTTTATCAGTTACTTCTAAAATATTTCTTTCAATTTTAAAATTAGTATAAGATAATCCATATCCAAATGGATACATTACTTTATCTTTTGCAAATGTCTCAAAATAACGATATCCTACATAAATATCTTCCTTATAATAATTTCTTTCTTCGTGTCCAAAATTTTCAGTTGAAGGATAATCTTCAATATTATAGGCAATAGTATCTGTTAATTTTCCACATGGATTTACTATTCCTGTTAATACATCAACTACCCCATTTCCGCCTTCTTGTCCACCTTGCCATACATAAAGCACAGAAGATGGATTATATTTTTCTACCCACTTCATATCTATTATGTTACCAACATTTAAGATTACAACTGTTCTTTTAAATGTCTTACTAACTTTTTCTATCATAACTTCTTCTTCTTTAGTTAAAAGATAACTTCCTGACTGATTTTTACTATCCTGATCTTCACCTGCAGTACGTCCTATTATAACTAAAGCTATGTCTGACTCCTTGGATAATCTTAATATAGAATCCTCAAGATTCATTTCCTTTTGAGACCATGGTGTATTTCCCCATCCTACACCTTCATCATAAGGGTTCTCTTCTATCCAATCTTCATATACCTTTAATAAATTTTCATCTAAAATAATATCATTATTTGCTTTCAAAGCATCTAAAATACTAACTACATATCTTGTATTAACAAGCCCTCCTGAGCCTAGTCCACTTTTATAATAATTAAAAGTACTTCTTCCAAATACAGCTACCTTATCACCTTTTCTAATTGGTAGTGTATTATTATCATTCTTTAATAATACACAACTTTCTGCAGCTGTTTGTCTTGCAAGTTTTGCATACCTTGCTAAATCTAATTCATATTTACTCATATATATCCCCCATAAATTATCTTTATATTAATTTTTACCTTATTAACCTTAATTCAATTTCATTTTAAGAAATATTTTTTAACCTTTATATCACTTTTCACAGTTTTATAATACTTTTCACATATGTTTTATGATATAATGTAAACAATTAAATTCAAAGGTGGATATATATGATAGAAAATGAAGTTCAACATGATTTTTGTAACGTTGTTTTTAAAAACTTAGAGATGGAAACTATACATCAACCTTATAAACAGGAACTTAAAGAATTACATTGTATTGAAAATGGTTATATAGAATTGTTAGATGAAACTTTAGCTATTAATTATAATAATATTACCCAGATTAAACTATCTAAAACCCCACTTAGAAATGCAATAAATTTAGGGATTGTTGTTGTTACCTTAGCTTGTCGTGCTGCAATTCGTGGTGGTATTGATCCTGAAATATCCTTTTCTCTTAGTGATGCCTATATAAATAAACTAGATGCACTTGATAATATTGAAGCAGTGAATAAATTAATGCGACAAGCACAACGTGAATATACTAAAATGGTTTATGAAATAAAAGCTAGCAGGAAAAATCTAAGTAATATAAATCAAAATTTTCATGTAGAACAATGTAAAAACTATGTTTTTTCACATCTTCATGATAAAATTCGCATTTCTGAAATTGCAGAAGAATTAAGCTTAAATCCTAATTATTTATCTGTACTTTTTAGACAATATGAAGGTATTTCTATTAAGGAATTTATATTAAATGAAAAGATAACATTAGTAAAAAAACTCTTAATTCATTCACACTATTCTTATATAGAAATAGCCACTTATTTAAGTTTTTCCTCTCAAAGTCATTTAGAAAAGCAATTTAAAAAATTAACTGGTATGACTCTAAAACAATATAAGGAAAAATATTACATTAATAAAATTCATTATTAAAATAAAAATTTAGATTATTAAGATTCTTTGATTGAGCTTTATACTTAATGCTGCATTCATTTTATAAAATGTGATTATCTATGTAATGCAAATATTTATAGTGAAAATTAATATTATGCTAGACAAGAAATATAACCTATTCTATGATTTACAAATACTCCTTAATTTTCTTAATCATAATATCTTAAATGCTTCCCTTCTAGATTACTCTTATTCTATATAAAATTAAAAGCATTTTCTACTCAGATGACTAGAAAATGCTTTTATAAACCTTATTTAATTACTAAATTTCATTTCCATAAACTTTAATTTGGCTTAATGCTGGAAAAGGAGAAGGATCATCAGCTTTTATTAAATCACTGAATGTTAACCATTCAATAACCTTTTCTTCAAATTCTAACACATGAGCCTTACTACTTTTTTCTAAGTCCCATTTAATTTCTGAACCATCAGAAAATCTAAATGTAACATTTGTCCACCAATTATCATGTGGAAAATCAGATCTTGTATATATTACTATTTTGTCTGTTTTAATATATCTTCCAAAATCTAATCTAAAACAAGCATCATCTCTCATACCTATTCCCCATGATTCATATGGCCAACTTCCATGAGAGCTATTTTCACAGTTTCCATTTATAGCATTTCTTGCTGCAAATACTGCTTCTCCTCTTGTTTCTATATTTGCAGATGCATGAGGATAAACTCCCTTAATTTCTTGCTTATCCATAACATTTAATGCTAAATTTTTATAACTTTTAATCTCTTCTGCTTCAGCAACTCTTAATGATAATAAATGTTTCTCTCCATAAAATACCTTTGGTGAATAACTAATTCTCTTTTCTCCAAATGGGATTTCATAAATAATTTCATTTTCAGTTACATATACAAAAGCTTCTCCCATAGCATCATCAACTTGAGCATATAAATAACTATCTTTTTTTGATGTTGTAAAGACTATTTTATCTCCCTCTTCATATGCTCCTTTAAAGACTACTCTTACTTCTTCAGTATTTATTTTTTCTGCTTTTATATTTCCATCTCTATCTATTATTTTTATACCTAACTCCATATTACTTATCCTCAAACTTTTTATTTATAACTATATTATTCTAAAATAGTTTCAATACATTCTCTTATTTTTTCACATTTACAGTTAGCAAAGAAATACTCCTTAAATCTTTGTCCTGCAACTGCTCCTTTTACTAAATCTTGATCTAGATTTTTTAATATAGTTACTAAATCAACATGAGTTACTTTTTTGACTTCATCTAATATTTTCTTATTTCTTTGCTCTGGAATAACTCTATCCTTAGGGTATCCTTGACCACTTTCACCTTCAAATAATTTTTCAAATATATATTGTAAGTTTAATTCAGCTCCCCATCCAAACCCTTTGGCAAATGGAAGTGCTATAGCATTACCATCATTTATTTGAGCAAACATATATGCATCAGATGGATCTACTACGTGTCCACATAATACTCCTGGGAATGAATTACATGCAAGCATAGCGCCTTCTCCTGTTCCACAGCCTGTTATTACGTAATCTGCAGCTCCTGAATTTAATAATATTGCAGCTAAAATTCCATTTTGAACATATGTTAATTGCTCATTATCTTCAGAACTATACATTCCATAATTAAAAACTTCATGTCCCTTTGGTTCTACTACTTTCTTTAAAGTTTCATATATCATTTCATTTTTTACAGCTTGACTGTTTTCATTTATTAATGCAATTTTCATTTATCCATTCTCCCTTGTACTAAAAACTATTTAGGTTGTTTCCCAATATAAGCTAATATTCCACCATCAACATATAAAATATGTCCATTTACAAAATCAGAGGCATCTGATGCTAAGAATACTGCTGGCCCAGCTAAATCTTCTGGTGTTCCCCATCTTGCTGCTGGTGTTTTAGCTACTATAAATTGATCAAATGGATGTCTAGAACCATCTTCTTGTAATTCTCTAAGTGGTGCTGTTTGTGGAGTTGCTATATACCCTGGTCCAATACCATTACATTGAATATTATATTCACCAAATTCTGATGCAATATTTTTAGTAAGCATTTTTAATCCACCTTTAGCTGCTGCATATGCTGCTACTGTTTCTCTACCTAATTCACTCATCATAGAGCAAATATTTATAATTTTTCCATGACCTTTTTTAATCATTGATGGAATTACTGCTTTAGCTACTATAAATGGTGCATTTAAATCTACATCTATAACTTGTCTAAAATCTTCTGCCTTCATTTCTAACATTGGAATACGTTTTATTATTCCAGCATTATTTACTAATATATCAATAACTCCAACTTCTTCTTCTATCTTTTTAACTAATTCATTTACTTTATCTTCATCAGTTACATCACATACATATCCATGTGCCTTTATTCCTAATTCTGCATATGATTCAATACCTTTATCTACTAACTCTTGCTTTATGTCATTAAATACTATTGTTGCGCCTGCATCTGCATAAGATTTAGCAATTTCAAATCCTATTCCATATGCTGCCCCTGTAATTAATGCTATCTTACCCTCTAAAGAAAACTTACTTAAATTATTCATAATTAAACTCCTCCAATATTATTTACTTATTATCTTAAATCGCTCATTTTTACTGCATCCATATCATCGAAATCTTGATTTTCTCCAACCATACCCCAAATAAATGTATATGCCTTACTTCCTACACCAGAGTGAATTGACCAACTTGGTGATATTACTATTTCTTCATTTCTAGTAACTATATGTCTTGTTTCTGTTGGCTCTCCCATATAGTGCATTACAAAATTATTTTCTGGAACTTCAAAATATAAATATACTTCCATTCTTCTATCATGAGTATGACAAGGCATAGTGTTCCAAACACTTCCTGGTTTTAATTGAGTCATTCCCATAACAAGCTGACAACTTTCTACTTGTCCTGGAAGAATATATTTTCTTATAACTCTATGATTAGCTTCTTCTAAAGACCCTAATTCTACAGTTACACAATCTTCCGGTTTAATAAGAACTGTTGGGTAAATTTTATGTGCTGGTGCACTGTTAAAATAGAATTTTGCTGGATTATTTCCATCTTCACTTAAAAATTCTATATCCTTACTTCCCATTCCAATATACATTCCATCTTTATAATCTAACGTATATTCATTTCCATCTATCTTGATAGTACCTTTTCCACCGATATTAATTACACCTAATTCTCTTCTTTGTAGAAAATATTCAGATCTTAATTCACTTCCTGCATCTAATGACAATGATTTTCCTGGAACTGCTGCTCCAATTATTATACGATCAATATGGCTATATACCATTTTAATTTCATCTTTAACAAATAAATCTTGTACTAAAAACTCATCCCTTAATCTATCTGTTGTATAGTTTTTTACATCCCTTGGTGATGCTGCTGTTCTTAATTCCATATCTCCATATCCCCTTTTTGTATTCTATATTTATATTTTAATATTCCAAATTAACTATTTCTTGTTATTTCTACTCTTAAATATTGCAAATATTGAACTTCTTTTATTATCTTTCTACTCTAGCAGCTCCATCCCCTAGTGCTAACTTAAGTACCTCATCTACAGTAGTTATATTTAAATCTCCTGGTATTGTATGCTTAATAGCTGCAGCTGCGGTTGCAAATTCTAGGGATTGCTCCATTGTATAATCGCTTAATACTCCATGTAAAAATCCAGCTGCAAAGGAATCCCCTCCCCCAACTCTATCTACAATATGCAAGTTATATTTTTTACTTTTATAAAGCCTTTCATTATCACATACTACTGATGACCATCCATTATCTGATGCACTTATACTTTGTCTATTAGTTGTTATTAAAAATTCAAAGTTATATTTTTTTATAACCTTTTTCATATTTTCTTCACTTATACATATTGAATACTCACCATTTATAAAATCATTTTCACCATCATTAAATGCTAACATCTTTGATGCATCCCTTGGATTACCAAAACAAATATCAACATACTCCATCATTTCAGATAAAACTTCTTGCTTTTCTTCGATTCCTTCTGTCCATAATTTTGCTCTATAATTTAAATCAAAAGATACTTTTACATTATTCCTTTTAGCACTCTTTAAAGCAGCTAATGTTATTTCAGCTCCATTTTTACTTATAACTGGCGTTATTCCTGATACATGAAATAAATCAACTTCTCTGAACATTTCATCAAAATCAAACTCCGAAACTTCTGCCTCTGCAATTGACGAGCTTGATCTATCATAAATAACACTTGATGGACGAATTGATGCTCCATTTTCTAAGAAATAAATTCCTAATCTATCTCCACCTCTTACAATATAATCACAATTAACATTAAATTTTCTTAATGTTCCAATAGCACATTCTCCTATTGCATTATTAGGAATTTTACTAACAAAGCTAACATTATGCCCATAGTTAGCTAAAGAAACTGCAACATTTGCTTCTCCTCCACCATAATTAATATCAAAAGAAGTTGCTTGCATAAATCTTTCATTTCCTGGAGGTGATAGTCTTAACATAATTTCACCTAATGTAACTACTTTAGCCATAACTCTATCCTCCTATTTTTGTAGTAAATGGATAGCAAAGCCTCCAATTTCCTTTTTCAAATAATTTGAAATTAAATTACCCTTTTCATTAAAGAATTTATTGTTTTCATCAACTTCATATCCTTGATTTTCTAAATAATATATAGCTCTATCTATATTATTAGTTCCTATTGCTAAGTGCCCATGAGTACCTAAGAATTTATTCTTTAATGCTTCTATATACGTACCTGCAAAGATAGCAGATTCCTTTTCATTACTCTTAAACCCAAATAAATTTTCAAATGCCTCTGCTATTTCTATAGAGCTTTCAGAATCTGTTGGATGAATTCCTACATGAAGTAATTCAAATCCTAGCATTTTTTCTACAGCTTCTCTTGTAAGCTTTTTAATTTCTTCAAAATTTCCTGACTCTATTAATTCAGGTGTAACCATCCATGTTCCACCACAAGCAATTATCTTATCAAAGCTTAAATAACTTTCTAAATTATTAAGATTTATTCCTCCTGTAGGCATAAACTTAATATTTCCATATGGTGCTGCCATAGCTTTTATCATCTTTAATCCACCAGCTGCTTCTGCTGGGAAAAACTTAACTACATCAAGCCCTAATTGAATTGCTTCTTCTACATCACTTGGATTAGAGCAACCTGGAACTATTAATATTCCTCTTTCATTGCAGTATTGAACTACTTTAGGATTTAACCCTGGACTTACTATAAACTTAGCACCAGCTTCAACTGCTTCATCAACTTGTTTAATATTTAATACAGTTCCCGCTCCTACTAACATATTAGGATATGCTTGCACCATTTCTCTTATTGAATGCTTTGCTGCCGTAGTTCTAAATGTTACTTCAGCACATGGTAATCCACCTTCACATAATGCTTTAGCTAATGGAACTGCATCATCAACCTTATCTATTTTTACTACTGGGATAACTCCAATTGATTTAATTTTTTCTAATATATTATTCATACTCTCACCTCTATACGCTTTTATGTAGCCTATTAACTTTATATCTAAAGTTTATCATTTTAAATTTGCTATTTCTTGTTGTTTCATTGCATAAATATTGCAAATTTTGAACTAGCATATTATAATTTAAGTAAAATGTAGGAAGAGGTGTGTTTTTATGAGAGAATGCAATTCTTGTAGTGATTCCATAAAAAACTGTATTGAAATGAAATATTTTTCTATTGCTCACTTGCATAAAGAAGAGAAATCCATGGCTATGCATATACATGATTGTTATGAGATATACTATTCAATTTCTGGTGGTAAGCAATTTTTAATTGATAATAAATTTTATGATATTAAACCCGGAGACCTTTTTGTAATAAATCAATTTGAAAGTCACTATATATCCAAACTTGATAAAATAGTTCATGAAAGAATTGTTATTTCTATTCATCCCGAATTTTTGAAATCTTGTTGTACTAGAAATACTAATTTGGATTTTTGCTTTTCAACTCGTGATAATAATTTTAGCCATAAAATTTCTTTGAATAAAGATGAGCAAAGTAGATTTATATATTTTATTAATAAAATTTTAGCTTCTGATGGCTTTGGATCTGATGTAATTGAACATGCTAGTTTTTTAGAATTAATGACTTTTTTAAATAAAATATATATTAAAAATCACACTGATTTTAATGATAATTCCTCTTATAAATATAACAATCAAGTTGACTCTATAATTGAATATATTAATGATAATATTATGAATGAAATTTCTATTGATAATTTAGCTAATAATTTTTATTTAAGTAGCTCTTATATTTGTAGAATTTTTAAATCAACTACTGGGACAACTATAAATAAATATATTACTGCAAGAAGAATTTCTATAGCTAAATCTTTATTAGCTGATGGAGAAAGTGTCAATGCTGTTTGCGAGAAATGTGGATTTAATGATTATAGTAACTTCTTAAAAACATTTAAAAAAACTGTTGGAATTTCACCTAAAAAATATTCACAGTTTAGTACTAGCTAAAAATATTAAAGGCTATTATAAAGGTATTTATCCTTTTATAATAGCCAATTATTATATATTAAAAATTTATTTATTAACTTCTTCATCTAAGAACTTTTCAATTCTCTTAAGCGCTTCCATTATGTTTTCCATAGATGAAGCGTAACACGCTCTAATAAATCCTTCTCCAGATTCACCAAAGGCATTTCCTGGTACTGCTAGTACCTTTTCTTTTAATAAAAGTTTTTCACAGAACTCATCTGATGTCATTCCAGTAGACTTAATACATGGGAATACATAAAATGCACCTAGTGGTTCGAAGCAATCTAGTCCTAGTTTTCTGAAACCATCAACCAGAACCCTTCTTCTTCTATTATATTCTTTAACCATCTTAGTAACACTTTCATCCCCATTTTTTAAAGCCTCAATGGCTGCAAATTGTGCTGTTGTTGGTGAACACATTATTGCATATTGATGAATTTTCTTCATAGCATCTAATAATATTGTATGTCCACATACATATCCAAGTCTCCATCCTGTCATAGCATAAGACTTAGAGAAACCATTTATAACAAGGGTCTTATCCTTTATTTCTGGGAAGCTTGCTATAGATACATGTGGCTTATCATAAGATAGCTCTGCATATATTTCATCTGAAATAACTATTATATCTTTATCTTTTAATACTTCAACAAGTGGAGCTAATTCTTCTCTAGTCATTATTGCCCCTGTTGGATTATTAGGGAATGGTATTATAACAACTTTTGTTTTTTCAGTTATTGCTTCTTCTAATTCTTGTGCTGTTAACTTAAAGTCATTTTCTGCTTTAAGGTCAATAACCTTTGATGTTGCGCCAGTAAATGCTGTACATCCTTTGTATGCAACAAAACTTGGCTCTGGAATAACTACTTCATCTCCTGGTCCTGTTAATGCTCTTAAAGCAATATCTATACCTTCACTACCACCAACTGTAACTAAAATTTCATCCTTTGGGTTATATTTTAAATCAAATTTTCTATATAAATACTTAGAAATTTCCTCTCTAAGCTCTATAAAGCCAGCATTAGATGAGTAGTGTGTATCACCTTGCTCTAATGAATATATTCCAGCTTCTCTTACATTCCAAGGAGTAACAAAATCTGGTTCTCCTACTCCTAAAGATATTACACCTTCCATTTCATTTACTATATCAAAATATTTTCTTATACCTGAAGGAGGCATTTCTCTAACTTCTTTTCTTATCATATTTTCTAGTATCATATAAATATTACCTCCCTGTTTGAAGCTTTCTTCTCTTTAAATATAGTTCCATGATCCTTATACTTCTTTAATACAAAGTGTGTTGCTGTTCCAATTACATTATCTTGTATTGCTAATTTTTCTGACACAAACATAGCAACTTCTTTCATTGTTTTTCCTTCAACTATAACTGTAAGGTCAAATCCTCCTGAAGACATTAAATAACATGCCTTAACTTGATCAAAATTATATATTCTTTCAGCTACCTTATCGAAACCTTCTCCTCTTTGAGGCGTTATTTTAACTTCAATAAGAGCAGTAACTGTTTCTTTACCTGTGTTTTCCCAATTTATAAGAGTAGTATATCCAGCTATTATACTTTTTTCTTCATAATCTCTAATAGCTTCTCTAACTTCCTCTACAGTCTTTCCAGCCATTACAGCTATTTGCTCATCACTGTATCTACTATTCTCTTCTAAAATTTCTAAAATTTCTTCCATAATTAGCCCTCCTAAAAATAGTTTTTAGTATATAGGAAATAAAAAAATTTTCTATATATAAAAAAAGCCCCGTCCCTCTATAAAAATAGAAGGGACGAAGCTACAAAATTCCGCGGTACCACCCTAATAAGTAAATTTCTTTACTCACTCAGTAGAAACAATTATATTATAAATTACATAAAAGTATATAATTGTTCTATTCCTTATAACGTTAGGAAATACGGCTTTGCCTACATTAAGAAAAATCTTAGTTCTCAGCAAGCGATTCAAAGGCTGCTTCTTAAAAGTATTATTACTAGGTTGCACCCAAATCCTAGCTCTCTAAAAATAATAGCTTAAAATACTCTTCCTTATCATAATCTTTATTCTTTAAATTGACTTTCCTTTTATAATATTATCTATTATAACTATTTTTAAGTCAATATTAAAATTGAAATTTATTGCCTCGGAGTCATATAAATAGAAATATACTAATTCCAAATATTTGGATCTTTATAGTAATTTATTCCTTCATATTCCATTCTTGCACCTTGATTTTTTAATCTTACCTTGTATTCATCCCAATTTCTAGATTCCTTTGAAGTCCATGCTATTTCAGCGTAACCTAGCAATCTTGGGTATATCATATAATCCATCTCATCTTGAGTTGCTATAGTTTCTGTCCATAAAGGTGCTTCTATTCCCAACACTAAATTTTCTGGTGCATACTCTGTTGGATCCCATTTATATGCTACATCAACCGGTATATATCCTGCCCAGTTTAATCCGTATGGAGTCTCTTCATTATATTTCATATCTAAATAAGCCTTATTAGCAATAGAGATTACCATACTCATTTGTTTTTTTACTGCTTCTTCATTTGAGTCCTTCCAATTTTGAAGTATTACGTTTGAATTAATTTCTGGCGATGTATCTATTGGATCCCATCCTATTGGATTCTTACCATACTTTTCTGCTATTTTAGCTACTCTTCCTACAAAGTAATCATAATCTTCTTTTTTAGTATTAAGTGCTTCATCTCCACCTATTTGAATATATTTTGATGGTGATATTTCTGAAACTTCCTTAAATACATCCTCTATAAATTTATATGTCTCTTCACTATGAGCCATAAAAGAACTAAATCCAACATCAGTTCCTGTATATAATGACTTTCTTTTACCATCCGGATTTAAAAATCCATAGGATGCTAATGCTGCATTTGTATGTCCTGGCATATCAAATTCTGGAACTATTTCAACATATCTTTGCATTGCAAATTTTACTATGTCTTTATACTGTTCTTGAGTATAATACCCCCCTGGTCCACCACCGACTTCTGTACTACCACCTATAAGTGTTAATTCTGGATACTTCTTTATTTCTAAACGCCATCCTTGGTCATCACTTAAATGTAAATGAACTCTATTTATCTTATATTGTGCTGCTAAATCTATTTGTCTCTTAATTTCATCTACAGTAAAAAAATGCCTTGCAACATCTATCATCAACCCTCTATAGCTATACTCTGGCTTATCAGTAATTACAGATGCTGGAACACTCCATTCTATATCATTAATTACCGTATCTTTTTCTATATCTGCAGGTAACATTTGTCTAAGTGTTTGAACTGCTCTTGATATTCCTTCTGGTTTATATGCTGTAATTTTAATACTTTTCGAAGACGTATTCATAACATAACCCTCAACGCCTAAATTTGGGTTTGAGTTAACAGTTGTTAAGTAAATACTTCCATCAATAGGTTTATCCCCTTTAATAATATTTAATTCAAATCCAGTTGATGAATTTAATTTTTCCCTTATAAATTCCGCAATCCACTTAATTTGCTCTGTTTCTTCATCACTATTTCCTTGTATATATATTGAACTATCTTTCGTCAATATAAATTTGCCATCTTTCCCTTCATAACTCATTGGCTTTGGAATAATATTAATTTTAACCACACTCCCATCTTCATTAAAAACATCTTTTATACCATACTTATCTCTCATATATATTTTAAAATAAATCCCTGATATAGTCACTATTCCCATTACTAATAATATTATTATTTTTTTATTAAGTCTAAATTTATTTTTCATATGTACACTTCCTTAAAATTTATATTCTATAAATTTTATTATTTGTTTTTACTTTATCAATAATTCTTAAGAAAATAAAAAGATAGGAATTAAAATTCCTATCTTTATTATAGAAGTGTTTTTACAAACTCCATATTATCAAATTCATTTCTTTTTATATAAGCTAAAGAGTCAATTAAATAACTTCTATGATGTTCTATTGTTTTAGAAAACACCTGTATAAATTCAGCTAATTTCTCAGGGCTTTCATTACTATCATTTAAATATAATCCCACTAAATAAAATTTTATAAAACTAACTCTTACTAAAAGCATTATATAACTATCAAAGAATGACATAACCTCATTAAAAGGGAATGTATTATTATAAATAAAGTTAACTATATAATTTTCAAAAATATAACTATATTTACTCATACTTGATTCATTATATCCTTCAAATGCCTTTATGTAGAACTCTGAATTTTCACTTATGTTTTTTTCATTTTCAATATTAAACCCCTTTAAGATATCTGCAGTATATTTTTTAAATGTATAACTTTCAACTTCTTTATCCACATTTAAAATTTTAAGCATTTTTATAAAGAAATTCATTTGTATTATGTAATTCATATTACTATTTCCTAATAATGAGTTTATATCATCATTAATAAAATTCTTTGCAGCTCTTCTCATATTATAAGCTTTTATAAATTTAGTAATATCATTTAAATCCTTATCTATAACATCTTCAATTTTACTTATAAAATCACCTAATATGTATAGTCTTTCATTTAAATTAAATTCTCTATTTTGAATTATATTTATGCAAAAATCTCTTACTTCATTAAAATACTTTAAAGGAGTTCTTTGAACTACTTTTAATTTTGTATCTATTTGTGCTGATATTATATGTTTTCCTAAACATTCTTCTTTACTAATAAAATTAATTCCCTCTTCTCTTATTAATATAAGTCTTGCAGCCTCTGGGCATGCTACATCTAATGACATTTCATAAGTTTCATCTATCTTATTAGTTATCCTTGGGAAACATGTACACACATTAGAAAGATACTCTTCTCCAAGGTTAGAATGAATTAAACAATAATTTTCTTCATCTAAGAACGGGCATCTTTTATCCTTTTTTAATTTAACTACTCCATAATCAACATCATCACTGATACATCTTTCATTATTTTGAACATTCTTTTGAAACATTTTCTTCATTTCTTGATCTTGAACCTTGAAGTATTTCTTAAATGTTATTTTATCTATATCTATATTCCAACCAATACAACAACTATCGCTGCAACTTCCACCTATACATTTAAATTCTTCAAAGTATGATGGATATACTTTTTTTATCTTCTTCGCCATTTCTTCACCTTGCTTATCTTGATATCTATAGTATTACTTAAACTTATTTTTGCTAAGTTGATTATAGCATAACTAATTTTTAGGTAACAATAAAGTAAAAATACTTCCTTCATTTTCTACTGATTTAACAGATATGAGTTTTTATATGAAGCAAATGTGGGACCTTCACTTATTCTAATATCTAGATTATATCCATACTTATTTACTAAACTTCCCATTACCCTTTGATAAGATTTTATTTAAGTATTATGTATAAGACTAAATGGCTTAGTTATATAATCATCTGCTCCTAAATCATAACCTGTAACTATATCAACTTCTTGATCTAATGCTATTAAAAATATTAAAAGTACATTACTCTTTCTTCTTATTTCATGACAAAGTTCAAATCCATCTCAATCTTCAAGTCCTATATCACTTATAACTAAATCTATCTTATTATTACTAAATATACCTAAAGCATCATCTACTCTTGATAATGTAAAAGCTTCATACTCTTCTTTTTTAAGCTTAAAACTAATTCCTCTACTTAATGATAAATCATGTTCTACTAATAGTATTTTTTTGTTTTTTTTCCTCTCATTCTATAAGCTTATTCATATTTATATAAATATACCAACTTAAATCCATATGATTGTGGACAAAAAATAGGTAATACCGATATATTTATCATTCTTGGAATTTCTAAAGTAGCTATATGTTTTATTCCATTAATTGTTACTAATGGCCTCATGCTCTCTTTTAATATAACCAGATTCAACTTTTCCTTATCTGCATATTTAAACAACTCTTCTGTAAACTCTCTCTCATTTGCAATTGGATTAATTGGTTCAAAATAAATAGTAGCACTAGGAATACATCCTTTTGCTTTTGTAATAAAGTCATAAGCAATATTAACAAATTTACATCCTTTTTTCTCACTATTATTAATGTTATCTAAATATTTTTCAACATCAATATCATATCCACTTTCATACTCTACCTTTATCTGTTCACATACTTTTCTTGCATCATTTAACTCTTTAATTTTTTCCTTCATAAATTTGTAATACTTGTCCATGCATTTATCAACAGATAAAATGTCTTGCTGCATTAATTTTATATCTTCTAAAGATATATCTAATTTACGATACAACTTTATACTTTTTAATATTTCTATATCTTCATCAGAATAATCTCTATATCCATTTTCACTTCTTTTAGGCGAGATTAATCCTTCCTTTTCGTAAAATCTAATGTTTTTACTTGTTATACCTGTTAACTCTTCAACTTCTTTTATTCTCATAATTACTATATTACCCCTTTCATAATTATTCTCATACCATATCTTTTCAATATATAAATTTTACCATAAATCTTATATATAATAGCTATAAAAAGAGATTATGAACACCATAATCTCCTTTTAATCTTACTATTTTTAATTTTCATATTTATATAAATAAACCCACTTAAACCCATAAGAACTAACATAAAAAGTTGGTAAAAACGGTATATTTATAACTTTAGGCATTTCTAACATTGCTATATATTTTATTCCATCAATTATTACTATTGGTTCCATTCCTTCATGAATAATTGTTAGATTATTTTTATTTGAATCACAATATTTAATTAATTCCTCTGTAAATTCTCTTTCATTGGTAATTGGATTTTTTGGCTCAAAATAGTATTGATACTTTTGTAATTTCATAATACCCTCCCAAATTTTATTATTTGTATTAAAAAACTTATTCTTTAACCTAAATTTACACCTTCCACAAGGTAGAAGGTCAATAAAATTTGAGCTACCATAAAAGCCACTCTCATTATTACAGTTTGTACTAGTAGATAACTATAAACTTCATATGATGCTCCTAAATTTTTGAATAATACAAATTTGCTTTTTAGTTTCACCAATTGCTATCTTGAATTGCTATTTCATTTTCATTGATAGGCATTTTTACTTCAATAAAATTTTACATTATTAAATTATAAATTCTTTCTCTTTCAATAATACTTACACTTTTTTTATATAAATAGATTTAATCCTGATTCGTCAGCTGCACCTAAATAAGAAGCAACTCCTGCAACTTCAACTCCATCAATTAACTCTTCTTTTTTAATTCCCATTAAGTCCATAGACATTGCACAAGCAACAACCTTAACATTCATCTTTATGGCATTTTCAATTAATTGCTCTAAAGTATCAACGTTATTTTTCTTCATAATATACTTAATCATCTTAGGTCCCATTCCACCCATATTCATTTTAGAAAGTGGTAACTTTCCTGGATTACTTGGAAGCATAAAATCAAACATTTTTTCAACTATATTCTTTTTAACTTTAGGTCTATCCTTCTTCTTAAGAACATTTAATCCCCAGAATGTAAAAAACATTGTAACTTCTTTTCCCATAGAAGCAGCCCCTGTTGCAATTATAAATGAAGCAATTGCTTTATCTAAATCACCACTAAATACAACCATAGTAGAACCATTTTTATTTTCAATTTGCATTGTAGCTTCAGCTATAGTACCTTGATCAACTGCCTCTACTTTCCCTTTTTGAACATATGCTACAAATGCCCTTTTAGATTTATCAAACTCACTTTTTAGCATAGTGTTTCCTGTATTCTTACTCCAAGAAGTAATATCCTTTGAAAAGCCTGGATCTGTAGCTCTTACTTCTATAATATCTCCATCATTTAAGTTTTGCATTTCTTCAAATACTCTTCTTATTGGGCCTGGACATTGAAGTCCACAAGCATCTAAAGTAACAGCAACCTTTGTTAAATCAGTATTCATATCTTTCACCAATTCATTATTATTTGTAGTTTCTTTTTCTTTAATTACAGAATCACCTTTATCTCCATTAATAGATTTAGTTAATGAATAAGTCTTATAACCACCATCAATATTTATAGTTTTATATCCAAGTTGACTTAATACTCTACAAGCAACGTATCCTCTTTGACCAACTTGACAATAAACATAAATTGTTTTATCCTTTGGAATTTCATTAATTCTTTTTCTTATTTGTCCAAGAGGAATATTTACTGAATTTTCAATAGTTCCAAGAGAAATTTCAAATGATTCTCTTACATCTAAAATGAATTCTTCCTTATTAACTAAGCTATCAATTTCATTCCATTGTACTATATCAACTAATCCATCAAGTATATTAGTTGCATAATATCCAATCATATTTACAGGATCTTTAGCAGATGAATATGGAGGAGCATAGCAAGCTTCTACATCTGTTAAATCAAAAATAGTTAAATTTCCTTTTATAGCAGTTGCTAAAACATCTATACGCTTTTCAACTCCATCAAGTCCAACTGCTTGAGCACCTAATATTTTTCCATCCTTAGGAGAGAATATTAATTTTAAATGTATAGGGAAAGCTCCTGGATAATATCCTGCATGTGAACCTGGGTGAATATGAATTGCTTTATATTCAATATTTTTAGCTTTTAATATTTTCTCATTAATCCCAGTAGCTGCAACTGTTAAATCAAATACTTTAGCAACTGATGAACCTAGTGTTCCTTTATATTTAGCATCTCTACCAGCTATATTGTCAGCCACTATTCTACCTTGTCTATTTGCAGGCCAAGCAAGAGGAATCATTGTAGGGTCTCCTGTAACATAATCTTTAATTTCTACAGCATCACCTAATGCATAAATACTTTCATCTGAAGTTTTCATGTGATCATCAACTATTATTGCATTTCTTTTGTTAACTTTAATTCCTGCATCTTTAGCTATTTTACTTTCAGGTGCAACTCCTATAGAAAGAATTATTAAATCTGAATTAATTTCTTTTCCACTATTTAATTTAATTTTTTTACCATTATCTAAGAATGAATTAACTCCATCTTCTAAAATTAAATTAACACCTTTATCTCTTAAATGCTCATGAACTGCAGCTGCCATTTCAAAATCAATTGGAGCCATTACTTGATTAGCCATTTCAACTAAAGTAACACTTACTCCACGTTCAACTAGATTTTCAGCCATTTCAAGACCTATAAATCCACCACCAACTACAACAGCATTTCTTGGTTTTTTATCATCAACATATGATTTTATTTTATCTGTATCAGGAATATTTCTAAGGGTAAATAAATTATCACATTCATTTATTCCTGGAATTGGAGGCTTAATTGGATTTGCACCTGGAGATAAAACTAGTACATCGTAACTTTCTTCGTAAGTTTCACCTGTTTTATGATTTTTAACTTCTACAGTTTTATTATCTCTATTTATTTTAGTAACTTCACTAAAATTTCTAATATCCATATTAAATTTATTTTCCATATCCTCAACTGTTTGAACAACAAGCTTACTTCTATCTGTAATTGTTCCACCTATATAATAAGGAAGTCCACAATTAGCAAATGAAATATATTCACCTTTTTCAAACATTACTATTTTGCAATTTTCATCTATTCTTCTTAATCTTGCTGCAGTAGAAGCCCCACCGGCAACACCACCAACAATTAGAACTTTTTTACTCATAATTAATAGCTCCTTTTTGCTAAAACATTATTTATTACATTATTAATATAAAACAAATCTTACATTTTTTATGTAACAAAATCACCTAAGTATTTGTAATCTTATACTGTAAAACTGTTATAATTAATTTAAAGTATAAAATATCAATATAGCTTATAAAATTTAAAAATATATTGTTATTAACTCTACAAATAATATTTAATAAACTTTCTAAATAATTTATATATATCGGAAAGGATGTAAAGCTTAATGAAAAAACTTTTAATATTAGTCGCTACTACTACACTAAGTGCTTTTTTATTATATGGATGCTCTAATAATACTAATAGTACTATTATTAACGTAAAAAAGATTTCTTCTGAAGAAGCAAAAAATATTATTGATACTTCTAATGATGAAATAATAATAGATGTGCGATGAAAAGACGAATACGAAGATGGTCATATAAAAGATAGTATATTGATTCCTTTGGATACTTTAGAAAATACTATAGAAGATATCGTTAAAAATAAGGACTCACAGATTTTAGTATATTGCAGAAGTGGGCGAAGAAGTGCTGAAGCCTCAAAAATTATAAAATCTCTTAGTTATAATAATATATATGATTTTGGTGGCATAATAGATTGGAAATACGGAATTGAAAAATAAAACCTAAAAATACTACTATATTTTTAAATATAGTAGTATTTCCCATTTGGAAGCTATTTAATATTAATTACAGTTAAGTCTTCCATTTCCTCTTCTATTTCCGTTTCCAGTACCATAACATTTTCCATTTCCCTTTGTTCCTTGGTTTAAACCATAGCCTTCATGAGTCCCCCTATTTTCTCCTGGAGTAGTACAAGATTCTGAACTAACTTCCATTTCGCTTTTTATTTCTTCTGCTCTTTCACTTGTTATTACTCCATTTTCAACAGCAGTATCTACTCTTTCTAACTTTACATTAAGCATTTCTTCCTTTGCCTCTTCAAAACTTAATCCATCATTCATTAAACCTTGAACTCCTGTAATTCTATTTTGGTTACAATTTAGCATTGGAGCTATATCATCTGCAAAAGCAATTACTGTTCCTCCTATTGTTAATACACCAGCTAATAATAAAGTTAATACTGATTTTTTCATTTTAATTTCCCCTTTCAATATTTTCACTAAAGTTTTGTATTAGTTATCTTACTAACTAAATATTAACTATTTTATGTCACAGTTATGTCACAGCTCTCTAATATTTATTTAACAAATCATTTAATTTTATATAAAACTCTACTCCATCTTCTTTATTAATAATCCCATAAGTTCCATTATGAAGTCTTACTATTTGTTTTACTATTGCTAGCCCTAAACCTACTCGCTTCTCCTTATAATTTCTTACCTTATCAATTCTAACAAAACCTTGCCATATCCTATTAACATTTTCTTCTTCTATATTTTTTCCGCTATTATATACTGAAATAATTGCTGTATTATCTGTATTTACTAAATTAATTTCTAATACTTTTTTATCATCTACATGACTTATTGCATTATTAATATAATTTTGTATAGCCTGTTCAATTCTAATTTCATCTCCAATTATATTTACTGGTTCTATATTAATAATCAATTTAATATTATTTTCTGCAAATCTTAAATCATTTTTCTTCATTATTCTTTTCATTAATATATCTAATGAAAATTCTTTAACATCTAATTTAAATGTATTTGATTCAAGCTTATATAAATCTAGCAAGTCATTTACTATAATCTGCATTCTTTCAGCTTCCTCATTAATTACTCCAATATAATAGTTCTTATCCTCATCATTTGAGATAATACCAGCTTCTAATGCTTGTGCATATCCAGATATAACTGCAATAGGACTTTTTAATTCATGAGACACAGACGATACAAACTCTCTTCTTAAAACTTCATTTTCCTTTTCTTTATCTATAAAATTCTTAAGACTTAAGTTTTTGTCATTTAATTCTTCTAATGTACTTTCTATTGTACTTGAAAGGTTATTTACACTTTTTGCAAGTATTGCTATCTCATCACTACTCTTTATATTCAAATCATCACTAAAATCTAACTTTTCTATCTTTGAAGTCTTTTCTGTTATTTTTATTATTGGATTAGTAAACTTCTTTGAAAATAAACTAGTCAAAACTAATATAATAATAGTAATTGGTATAAAAATTATCATTAGAAGACTTATTGATTTTACTACAGCATCTTCCATAATATTTATTGGAGTTCTAATTAATATTTGATACTTTTCATTATCTATATACTTTATAGAAGTTAAAAAATTTGTACCTGTTGAATTATCATGAATTATTTCTTTAATAATATCGTCTTTTATTCCTAGGTTTTCAGTTACCTCAAACCTATGTTGTCCTCCCCATCCATTCATAGTATTTTTCCCCGATGAATGAGTAGCACATACTACTTTACCATTATTTCTATTTTGTATATCTATTTGAACATTATATTTATCTGAAAGATTACTTATAAACTTTTCCATAAATTCTATTGAATGTTCATCAAAATTTTCTTCAACTTCTAAAATTATTTCTTTCATTTCCTTTAATTTTTCTTTTTGAAAATATTCTTTAAATGAAAACCCATAAATTATTATTCCTATCATAAAAATACTTAAAATAAATAATATTCCCACAAATAATTTATTTTTGATAGACTTCATTATTCTTCCCCTAACTTATACCCAAAACTTCTTACAGTTTTTAAGTAAATTGCATAGCTTCCAAGCTTATTTCTTAATCTATTAATATGTGTATCTACTGTTCTTGTATCTCCAAAATATTCATTTCCCCAAATAACATTAAGAAGAGTTTCTCTATGAATTGCTTTATTTAAATTTTTCATAAAGTACAAAATTAAATCATATTCTTTTGGACTTAAATCTATATTTTTATCATCAATATTAACTAAATGTTTCTCTTCATCTATTTTTATTCCTTTAAAAAATAAGTTTTTACTTTCTATTTCTGATATGCTATTAGTTTTTAATAATCTTTTTACCCTTGCTAATAACAAATCAATATTAAAAGGTTTTGAAACATAGTCATCTGCTCCAATATCAAATCCAAAAAGTTGATCTAAATCACTATCTTTGGCTGTTAACATTATAATAGGTACATTTGATTTTTTTCTTATCTCCTTACAAACTATCCACCCATCATATATAGGCATCATAACATCTAATATAATTAAATCTATATTGTTTGAATTAAAAATCTCTAATGCTTCTTTTCCATCAGTAGCCTTAATAACTTCATAATTGTTAAAACTCAAATAGTCACTTAATAACCTAAGTATTCTTTCATCATCATCTGCAACTAAAATTTTCATAATAAATCTCCCAAATACTTTTACTCTATCTATAATTATTTACATAAATTGTATCATTTTTTAATAATCATATATAGTTCTGTTTTTAAAATAATAATGACTTAAAGACTATCTATAAATAATCTTTAAGTCAATCACTCTCTTATCTATATTTTCTATAATAAAAATATCTATCACTTTCCATGTTCGGTTGTTTATGCCCAATAGGAATTCTTTTTTCAAATAACTCAAATCCACATTTTTCTGCAAGATTTCTTGAAGGTATATTTACAGAGTCAATAGTCAAAATAAGATATTTTATATCTGATACCTCAAAACACCAATCTACTAATGCATTTACTGCTTCAATAGTATATCCTCTTCTTTGATACTTCTCTGACATAAAATAAGCTACTTCAACTTCATTTAAAGTTTCTTCAAGCCCCATTCCTACCATTCCAATCATTTCATCTGTATGTGGCAATGCAATTACATATCTTTTATTTTCATAAATATCTATTGAATTCTTTTTGGTTTGATGCCAATCAATATATCCAAAATACGCTTCTGGACAGTCACCATTATCTGCCCAATCATGCATAAATCTATAAATATTTTTTTCTCTAACTATTCTATAAAGATTTACTGCATCTTTTCTCTCAAAATCTCTAATTATTATTTTATTACTCTCTATTCTCATATTTTATTTACCCCTATCCCTTAATTTATTTATGCATGAGATAATATAGGAAACATCAAATAATTACTTTTAAAAATATTTTCTTTATCCTTCAAAACAAATAAAGTATCATTATCACCAGTTAATATATTCTTTTCATATCCATCTGTATCATTAGGTGTAAATTCTAAATTTACTATTTTAGTTTTATTATCTATTAAAACATTAATAACTTTATCTAAATCATACTTTCTATCAGATAGTATATCCTTAATATTTAATACATCATCTTCATATTCACAAATAACAATTACATTATATTCTTTAATATAATAAATACATTTTTTTAAAAATCCTAAACAATAAAACATAATTAAATTTTTATTATCATATACATAAAGTTTAGAATTTACTATGTTATTATTAATAATACTCTCTAAAAGTTCTTTATCTTCAACATTATTAATATTTAATTTTCTAGTCTTAATATTAGTAACATTCTTAGCTTTATTTATTGAATACTGATATTCATTAACTTTTTCAAATCCAAACTTAGGATAAAAGTTTAATACAGTATCATTTGCTGATAAATAAATACAATCATATTTTTCTTTATATTCATCAATTATTTTTTCAATTAAATATCTCGATAAACCTTTATTTCTATATTCATAATCAGTCATTACTGTCCCTATTTGAATATAATTTTTCTTTTTACCTAAAACATTCATTTTCATAATACTTACAGATGCATTTGCTACTAACTTTTCACCATCTAATAATGAATATGGAATATATTCTTCTCCCCAATATCCTGCTTCATACCAACTTTTAAAGTTAAATCCATAAGTTTTTTCTGTTAACTTATTAAGACCTTCTCTTAATTCTTCATTATCTTTATAATTATTTACATAAGTATATTCCTTATTATTAATTAACACCTTCTCGCTCATATTACACCTCTAATCTATTGATATTTTTTAGTTAATAAAATAATTATAATTTTTTATAAATATATTACTTTTTGAACTCTTTAAAAATACTACTTGTCTTATCTAATATTGATACCTTTTCAATCTTATATCCCCTTTCATCAAGTACATTAAAAGCCATATAATCATTCATATCAACAGCTTCACCATCACGTTCTAGCTTATATGAAACCTCATACTCAAAATGAATATATCCATCATTTTGTGTTTCACTAGTTTTGGTAATATTAATATCTGTAACACCACTTGCATCTGATATAACAGCACTATATTTACTAAATATCCTATTAGCCATCAATAAATCAAAAGCATCCTCTGTAAGATATTCACCAAATCTTGATTTGTAATCTTCAATAAGTTGACCTTCCTCTTCAATACTTTCCATATTATTATAAGTATCATATGATACTAACTTTTTAATAAAACTTTCTACATTTTCTTCTTTTGATGAATTACTACATCCTACTAATAGTCCTATTGCTACAATACATAATAATAAATATTTAATTGTTTTTCTCATTCTCATATACCTCACATATAATATTTTTTATCTATAATTTTTATTCTTAACATTTAAATTAATCTCATCTTCATTTATAAACTCTTCTTTATCATCACCTACTATTAAAACTTTAGGTGTTATATTTAATTGAATCTCCTTTTGTTTTAAATTCTCATTATTAAAATTAATATCATATTGTTGATATCCATAATACGCCCCTTCTTCAATACCTCCAGTTGCCATCGAAGCTTCTTTATTAATTATTAAAGAATCTGATTTTATATCTATATCTAATACACATGGCCAAGGTGTATTCTTCTTTATTCCAATAACCTTATATACTATTAGGATTTTTTCCCCATCAAAATCTACTGTTTCAATATTCACACTATAGCATTCAGTATTAAATGTTTCTTTTACAACTAACCCATTATCTGTATATCCTACATTCATTCCCATTTCATTGTTAAGCATTTTTATGACTGGTCCTACTAATGGGATTTCTTCGGCAATTGTAGGTGCTATAAAATTTGTACTAACCAAAATTATTATCGCTATAGAGGCTACTTTAACTGTATTTTTTATTATATTTTTAGATATTTTATTTTCTTCTAATTGCTCATATGTTTCATCAACTTTTTTACGCAATGAATCTGGAATACATATTTCTTTATTCATTCTTAAATCTTCTAACTCTTTTTCTATATTCCTCATTACAATACCTCCTTCTCATTAAGAGAATATGCTATTTTACCCTTAGCTCTCGATAATCGTGACTTTACTGTTCCTTCTGGTATATTTAACATATTTGCAATTTCAGATATTGTTAGATCTTCAAAATAAAATAATATTATAGTTAATCTTAATTCTTCATTTAAACTATCTATAGCTCTCTTTAAATCTATATTTTGATAATTATCATTTACATAATGCTCTTTCATTTTTTCAAACTTAACAAACTTTTTATTAAAATTATAAATTTTATTACTTTCATTAATAAGAATTTTTATTAACCAAGTTTTAAAGTACTCGTCTTTTTTTAATGTCTTTATATTCTTAAATGCTAATAATATAGTATTTTGAATGGCATCTTCTATATCCTCTTCAGCATTAAGAATTCCCTTTGCTACTCTATAAATACTATTAAGGTTTTCTTCTATTAACTCTATAAACGCTTCTTTGTTGCCCCCTTTAGCCTTACTAATATTACTCTTCTTTATCCTAAACATTCATTGCCCCCCATAGTGTAATTATTAATTAGATACTCTATCATCTAAAAAGGTTCACTATAAAATAAATTTTTATTGTAAAAAAATTGAGCCATAAACTTAATTATGGCTCAAACTTCTATTCTATCTATTTTTTCTTAGATTGCTCTAGTATTATTCTATCTATACCTTTTCTAGATAGATAATGCTTATTTGCAAGCTCATTTTCATTTTTACATTCTATATACTCATTATAAGTCTTAGAATTTCTTATACTTATTTTCTTTAACATATTAGTCTTTCTTACCAATTGATGCCTAATATACGCTTTTGGGGAATATAAATATATTCGCCTTCTATATATTGGGGAATAAAATCATTCCTCTTTTTAATACCATATAATTCAATTTTAAACAACTTCCTATCTAAGGTCAACCTAATATATAGGTTGGTACTATAGTAGAATAATCACCTTTCTATTTGCTATATATCAAACTATTTATACCTTTTAGTATTTCTTCTTCATTTATTAAAGATCCGATTTGTCCAAGTTTTACATTTGGCTTTATTTTTCCATGATAATCACTTCCACAAGTAAAAAGCTTTCCTCTCTTTTTTGCTTCATTTAAGAATGATAAACTTTGATCATAATTATGATAACTACTAAATGCTTCTATTCCATCTATTTTTGTTTTAATAATTTTTTCAAACATATTGTTATTATTTTTCAAATTAACCCCTGGGTGTGCTAAAATAGCTTTTCCCCCATTTTTTTGAATAATATCTACTACCTCTTCTAAGGATGGATAATCCATTTTTACATAACACGGCTTTCCTTGAGAATAGTAATCCCAATAAAAATTAACATATGGATTATCACCTCTATCTCCCCCATCTCTATATGGTTTTAATAATGGGTGATCCATATATTCTTTTTTATTTAATAAGATTTCTGCAAACATCTCTCCTGTCCAATGTCCCTTCCAATAACTGTGTTTTTCTAATTTTACCATTTCATTTTTTGTTATGGAAAATCCTAATTTTTGTGTATACTCTAGACTCTTAAAAGATGCCTTAATACACTGTTTATCAATATTTCTTTCAATATCAATAAAACTTTTATTTTTATAATTAATTCCATAACCTAATACATGAAGATTAATACCTTCAAATGTACAATCAATCTCTATTCCTGGTATATATATAATATTATTTTCCCATGCAACCTTAGCTGCTTCTTCATTAGCTCGTACACAGTTATGATCAGTAACAGACATAATTTTAATACCACTTTTCTTACATTTTATTACTAATTCACTTGGTGAAAACTCACCATCATCACTATAAAAACTATGCATATGTAAATCGATTTTTTTATTCATATAAATTATATTCCCCTTCTCATACCTTTTTAGTTATTCATATTTATAATAATAATGTATATTTTTTCTATTATATATCACATTATGCTCTATTTTTATAACAATAGTATTTTTTTGATATTAGATGTTTATTTTTTCTTTAAATCCTTTTCTAACTCCTTTACCTCATTCATTGCCTCTTCATACTTTTTAGTTTTAGCATTCGGATTTCTACGTAATATATTTATTGAACTTATATAAATTCTACTTTCAGTATTATGGATTCTACTCTCATGACTTTTTAATTTATTAATATATTCTTTAAATTCAGCTCTTAAACTCTCACTATCGCCTATACCTCTATATGATATATTCTCAAGTTTATCCATATACAATGATAATTTTTCAGATAGACTTCTAATTTTAGCTTCAGTTAACCCTAATTTTTTTCGTATAACAGATTCAATATATTGTGATTTATTTTGCCTCTTAATAATTTTATTTTCCTGCTTTGTTTCACTCCTATAAGTTAATTTCTCTTGAAGGTCCTTAACATCTTCACTAATTATCGCTTCAACAACTTCTAATCTACTCTTAATAATATTTACTGTTTCATTTCTTTCAGTTATCTTAATTAGAATACTCTTTAAATTAATAGCCTCATTAAATGATTGAACCCCATCAATTGTAATAAAAACAGTTATAATATATGCACTTATTTCTGATATTTCTTCTGGAATACCTATAATCCAATTCTCTATAGGTGGATTAACAAATCTTACTAAAAGTATAGAAAATAATCCCCAAGCCAATGTTGATAATAAGCAAATATGACCATTTACATTAAAAGGTTTATCTGTATAATCCCAATATCTAATATGAAATATTTTTTCCATCACTGCTCCAGTTATATATTCTAATATAGTTGCTGCTATCATTCCTATAATAAATACTAATATAAGATTCTTCTCTACTGTTAATGTAGAAAGTAATACTACTACAGCTCCATATCCATATATAGGTAAAAAAGGTCCCTTTAAAAATCCTCTATTTACCCATTTATGCTTTCCTAAAGATACATAAACAGATTCCCATATCCATCCTATAAAACAATAAAAGTAAAATAAAAGGAGCCATTGATGTATAGTATATAAATGCATAATATATCCCCCATATTATAAATAGTTACTTTATATACTATTAACATATTTCTATATTTATTAAAAAAATGCCTCAGAGGCAAAATAATAATTTTACCTCTGAGGCTATACATATCATAATTAATACTTATATATTTCTCTATATTTATTATCTAAATATTCAATGAAATATTTTGCTTGAAGCTCTTCTCCTGTAATTCTTTTTATTAAATCACTTGGATCATAAAGATTAGCACAGTCATGAACATTTTCTTTTAACCATTCATCTACCGATCCTAAATCTCCTTCTGCAATTTCATCATATATATCAGGAACATCCTTAACCATTTCATTTAACATTTGAGCTCCATAAAGATTTCCTAAAGCATAACTTGGAAAATATCCAAATGATCCATCTGACCAATGCATATCTTGAAGCACTCCCACCTTATCACTTGTAGGTTCTACCCCTAGGTATTCCTTATACTTTTCATTCCATACTCTTGGTAAATCACTAACCTGAATCTTATCATTAATAAGTAATTTTTCTATTTCATATCTTATAATTACATGAATACTATAAGTTAACTCATCTGCTTCAGTTCTTATTAATGAAGGTTTAACTTTATTTATTGTATTATAAAACTCTTCTTCACTAACACCCTCAAATTGTTCTTTAAACTCTTTCTTTGCTTCTTTATATAAATATTCACAGAAAGCTCTACTTCTTCCTATTATATTCTCATAAAATCTTGATTGGGATTCATGAATAGCCATAGAAGCAGCAGTATTTAATCCTGTTCCTTCTAAAGAGTCAGGCAAGTTCTGTTCATATATTCCATGTCCACCTTCATGTATTGCAGAAAACATTGCTGATGTAAAATCATTTAAATAATAATGATTTGTTATTCTAACATCCTTATTACTCATATCTAAGGTATATGGATGCTCTGTTTCATCCATTCTTCCCGACTTAAAGTTAAATCCCATCGCCTTTAAAATTTCTATACAAAATCTTTTTTGATTTTCTTTAGGAAATTCTTTTCCATCAAATGCATTGCAAATTTTTGTTTCACTACTATTTATCTTATTTAATATGCTAACTATCCCATCTCTTAATTCATCAAAAACCTTATCTAGTTTTTCAACTGTTAATCCAGGTTCATAATCATCAAGTAAAGCATTATACTTATTTCCCTTATAACCCTTGTATTCTATTGACTTTTTAGTAAGTTCAACTATTTTTTCTAATTCTGGTTTAAATATTTCAAAGTTATCTTCATTCTTAGCCTTTTCCCAAGCTAATTGTCCTCTAGATGCAGCTAATGAAAACTCCCTTATAAATTCTTCTGGAAATATCTTCTCTTTTTCATAATTCTTTTTAAGTTCATGCAACATTCTTTTTTGAACAAAATCTAACTTTTCTTCATTCTTTTCAAAAAACTTAATAAAATCATGTACTTCTTTTGCAACAGATAAATTATGTGCTTGCATTTGCATAAAAGACATAGTTTCTGCTCTTCCTTCTGCTGCATTTTCTGGCATTCCAGTACTCATATCCCAATACATAAGACTTCCTACATTTCTATAATGCTCAATAATTTTCAAATATGCTGAAAATTCTTCTAATTTTTTTTCTAATTTATTCATCACTTTTAGCCCCCATTATTTAAAATAAGTATCTATTTAATTATATACCTAATTTTTCATTAAATGAATAATTAAAATTACCTGCGTGGTCAATCCATATATTAGATTGCTCCCGCAGGTTGTCTCATTATTTTACTCTAAACATTATAGCTTCGTATGGTCTTAAGTTTAAGTTTTCAATTAAAGTGCTTGAATCCTTATAATTACTTAGTAATACTTCCGCGTAATTAAAGTCATTATTAAATTTAAAGTTAACCTCTTTATCATAGAAATTACAAATTACTAATATCGTATCTTCTTTTAAAGATCTAGTATATGCAAAAATATTTTTATCTTCTTCACATAATAACTTGTAATCACCATAAATTATAGTGTCATTCTTCTTTCTTATATCTATAAGATTTCTATAATGATTAAAAATTGAATTCTCATCTTCTACGCATTGTTTTGCATTTATATATTCATAGTTTTTATTAACAGCAAGCCAAGGTTTTCCAGTAGTAAATCCTGCATTTTTTGAATTATCCCATTGCATTGGTGTTCTAGCATTATCTCTTCCCTTTGCATATATAGAAGCCATTATTTCATCATGAGAATATCCTTTAGAAAGTCTATCTTTGTACATATTTAAAGATTCAATATCATTATACTCATTAATATCCTCAAATCTTACATTAGTCATTCCAAGTTCTTCACCTTGATAAATATAAGGTGTTCCTTTCATACCATGAAGAAGTGTTGCCAGCATTTTTGCACTTTCAACCCTATATTCTTTATCATTTCCCCATCTTGAAACTATTCTTGGTAAATCATGATTATTCCAAAATAAGCTATTCCATCCTTGCCCTTCAAGCTCTGTTTGCCATTTAGATAAAACTTTCTTTAAATCAAGTAAATCTAATTGCTTTACATCCCACTTTTCTTTTCCTTCAATTTGATCTAATCCAATATGTTCAAATTGGAATACCATACTTAATTCTTTTCTTTTAGGATTTGAATAAAGTTTAGCAACCTCTGGAGTAGCCCCCCATGTTTCACCTACTGTTAATAGGTCATTTCCTTCTAATGCGGCCTTATTCATTTCTTGTAAGTACTCATGAAGTTTTGGGCCATTCCCTGTTATCATCTTATCTGGAACCTTTCCAATAAGATCAATAACATCCATTCTAAATCCACCAATTCCTTTATCAACCCAGAAATTCATCATTTTATAAACTTCATCTCTAACCTTTTCATTTTCCCAATTTAAATCAGGCTGCTTCTTACTAAATAAGTGTAAATAATATTGGCTTGTTGTTTCATCATATTGCCATGCACTTCCACTAAAACAAGACCCTAAATCATTTGGTTCATGTCCATCAACTGAATCTCTCCATATATAATAATCTCTATATTCATTATCCTTAGATTTTTTAGCTTCAATAAACCATTTATGTTCATCTGATGTATGATTAACAACTAAATCCATAAGAATTTTTATTCCTTTTTCATTAGCTTCCTTTAGAAGATTATCCATATCTTCCATAGTTCCAAACTCATCCATAATATCACAGTAATCACTTATATCATATCCATTATCATCATTTGGAGATTTATAAACTGGGCTAAGCCAAATTACATCTATACCAAGCTTTTTTAGATAATCTAATTTTTCTCTAATACCATTAATATCACCTATTCCATCACCATTGCTATCATTAAAACTTCTTGGATATATTTGATATACTACTGAACTATGCCACCATTGTCTTTCCATATTTGTTACCTCCATATTATAAAAACTCAATTTTTTCTTTTAAATTTCATTAATTTTCTTTTAATCTACTAATTTATAATGTGATTATACATAATAATATTAATATATTACTTGCAAAATAAAGGCTTTTTATAATACAATACTGCTATTTTTTAAACTAGCTTTTTCCGAAGTAATTTTTATTTATATATTAAACCCTTATTAACAATAATAGGGTTCCAATAACTATTAACCCTAAACCTATAAGTGATTTTTTCGATAATTTTTCTTTTAAAAATACATAAGCAAATATAATAGTAAGTAAAATACTAAGCTTGTCTATCGGAGCTACTATAGAAGCTACTCCATCTTGTAATGCTCTATAATAGCAAATCCATGAAGCACCTGTTGCTATTCCTGATAAAACTATAAATATTAAACTTTTTTTATCTATCTTCTTAATATGTTCTTGCTTTTTAGTAACAAAAACAATCCCCCATGCCATAATAAGCACTACTATTGTTCTTATTGCAGTTCCTAAATTTGATTCAACATTTTCTATACCTACTTTTCCTAATATAGATGTTAATGAAGCAAATAAAGCCGATAATAACGCATATATCAACCATGCCCTACCTTTAGTTTGTTTTTCTACCATTTCTTTTTTCTGAATCATTAAATAAGTACCTATAGCAATTCCTATCATTCCAATTATCATATTTATAGTTATATTCTCACCTAAGAAAATAAAAGCCAAAATCATAGTTAAAATTGTACTACTTTTATCAATAGGTACTACCTTATTAACATCGCCTAATTGTAATGCCTTAAAATAACATAACCAAGATGCCCCTGTTGCTAACCCTGATAAAATTAAGAATAAAAAAGTTTTTCCATCAATAGTTGCTATTGTACTTTGTGAACCTACTATAAATACCATTAACCAAGAAAAAATTAAAACTACAATAGTTCTTATGGCTGTAGCCACATGGGAGTCAACATCTTTAATTCCTATCTTTGCTAAAATTGATGTAACTCCTGAAAAAAATGCAGATCCTAACGCATAAACTATCCATATAAACATATATTTTCTCCCTAATTTTACTATATAGTTATATTATAACATTTTATAAATAATTTATTTAATATAAAAAGAAGTGTCATAGAGCGTTAATCCCTATACACTTCTTATAATTACTTAAAATTATTATCATTTAATATATTTAAAATATCTCTTTTATTTGTTATTACTCGTGGAATTTTTATTTGGCTCTTTGAAACACCTTTTGCTATTAAAAATTTCTTTATATTATCAAAAGTATTTTTTCTAACAATAATAATTTTTGTACATGCCAACCTATTATTTTTTCTAAATCTTCCATAAGCTAAATTAGCTTTTTGTAACTCTATATCTAAGGTTTTCTCTAACATTTTTTTCTTATTCTTAGGTAGCTCTTCATTAAATTCAAAATAAAAAATATATCTTCCTGGTGTTATTGTATTGTCCTCTAAAGTTGTATAATCAACTAATGACAAATTGAACTTATTAATAGTTGTATTTATAGCTGATTTCAAATGATCTTCTGTTGTTTTTTCAGAAACCATATTTAAAACCTGATTTTTTCTATATAAAAATTCTATCTCTGGAGAATTATTACAATAATCTACTACCTTAATTACATCTCCTAACCTATACCTATAAAAACCTGCGTAATTTGTAACTATAATTTCATATTTTTCACCTATATTTAACTCATCTATACAATAAGTTTTAGGATTATTTTTATCACTTTCTTCTATTGGAATAAATTCATAAAATACAGTATCAGGAATTACTACATATCTTATTTTACTAGCATATGGATTAATTCCTATCATAGCTTCAGTTGCCGCATATGCTGGTGAATAAATAGGTAATGAACCTGTATAATAATTTACTTTATCATCATATATTGAAAAATTAGCTCCAGTTACTGATGCAATATACGTTAATTTAGGCCATATTCTTTGGCAAATCCCTTCAAATCCTTTAGCAAATTCTTTCTCTAACTCATCTGCCCTACTTGCATTAGGCTTCAAATATTTGCTTAAAATTTTTCTTTTAGCTTCATCTATATTTAAGCTTCTATTAATGCTTCCTCTTCTAATATCTCTTACAAGCATATTGCTTTCTTCCTCTAGAACCCTTAGCAAATCTAAAACATTTGATATAAATACACCACTTATATAAAATAAATTTTTGTCTTCAAGACCAAACAATAGATGTAAATATAAAGCTGAATTTTTATCCTTTATTTTCATTACCTCATAAGGTGAAGTATACATCTTAGGAAGTATATTTTTTATAGCCTCCATTCCACCTGATGTTGCAGAACATATAGGCACCCCCCCCTCTGAACAATTTGTGGTAACAGTATCAGCTATCATTAGCCCTCTTTCATAACACCACTTATCTTTAAAGTTGTTATAAGCAAACCGTTCAAGTAACAATGCCATATACTTACTACCAACTTCTCTAGACTTTTTAGTTACTGGTATTAGTTTTTGTTTACCTGTAGTTCCTGAAGTATGTCCAAAATACTCAACATCTTCTCCAACTAAAATATTTTTTTCTCCCCTAAGCATCTCATCTATATATTTTTCATAAGATGAATAATTAGTAATTGGAACTTTTTCTTTATACTCTTCTATTGATTTTATAGATTTAAAATTATATTCTTTACCATATTTACAGTCTTTACTTTTATTTAATATTTTAAATAGAACTCTTTCATTTATTTTTTTTGAATTTAAAGTATATTGATTAAAATATTTTTCTAGCACTCCTCCTGCTATAATCATACTACCATATACCGCTTTACTTATTATGCTCGTTTTAAGGCACTTCCTATATATTTTTGTCACAAATATTATATGTTATAAAAAAATATGTGTGTATTTCTTGATTAGATTAAATTAGAAATACACACATATTACTTATTTATTTTTATGTTGTACCTTTTCTCCTATGGAAGTTAATACACTTGCTATTATAATTGAAATAACTGCTGCAATTAATACTGATATTTTCGATACACTAAGTTCAACTTCTTCACCTGCAAATGCAATTTCCGATACAAATAAAGACATGGTAAATCCTATACCAGCTAAAATAGATACTTCTAATACATCATACCATGATGTATCTTGTGGTTTTTTAGTTACTCCAATTAAGCTTCCTATATATCCAAACAACATTATTCCTAATGGCTTTCCAATAACTAAACCTAGTATTATACCTATCATTAAGGGATAATCCTTTGCTAAGTTCAAGTTTCCACCTAAATTTATTCCTGTATTTGCAAATGCAAATAAAGGTAATATTACATAATTAGAAAATGGCTCTAATTTATGTTGAACCTTATAACTTAAATCCTTCTCTTTATCTTTCTCATGTAACACTGGTATACTAAAAGCTAAAATTACTCCACTTAATGTAGAGTGAATTCCACTATAAAATACTGTTACCCATAATGCAAATCCTAATATTAAATATGGATACAACTTATTTCTTTTATTGAAGAACTTAACAGAAAATAAAACTGCTATTATAATCAAAGAAGCAATTATTCCTGAAATTCTTATATGCGATGAATAAAAAACACCTATTATTATTATAGATAATAAATCATCTACAACAGCTAAAGTAAGTAAAAATAATTTTAATGAAAAGTTAAGTCTACTTTCTAATATTGAAAAAATGCCTATTGCAAAGGCTATATCAGTAGATAGTGGAATTCCTGCACCAATTTCAAATCCACTACTATAATTAAAAATTGTAAATATTAATGCTGGAACAATCATTCCTCCAACTGCAGCTATTACAGGAAATGAAGCTTGCTTTACACTTGATAATTTACCATATACAAGCTCTCTTTTAATTTCACATCCTACTACTAAAAAAAATATTGCCATAAAAAAATCATTAATAATAAGATGCAAATTAAATTCTTCGCCCAATTTTAAATCATATAAAATATAATTATAAAATTTATCCAATTGCGTATTCGCTAAAATTAAAGCTAATATTGTAGTTGCTAATAATAATATTCCTGGAAAGGCTTCTGAATTTACTATACTTTTTTTATTTTCTTTATTCTTTCCCATAATAATTCTCCTACTGCATACTTATTTTTCTTTACGCTTATATTTTGTACAGTTCTATTCTTTTTATCCTTTATACAATATCAAGCCTAAGATGAATATATTACTTTATTAATTTATAGTATAAATAAAAAAAGGTCTAAGACATTATCTAACCTAGTTAGTATGTCTTAGACTTTTATTTTTTTATTTTATTCTACTACTTTTTTCTTTAATAATGCTAACATTACCATTCCTACTAAAGAACCTACAACAACTGCACCTAAGAATCCAAATGGGTTTCCTATTACAGGTGATACGAATATTCCACCATGAGGAGCTCTTAATTGACATTTGAATAACATTGTAAGTGCTCCAGCAGTTGCAGAACCTACCACACATGAAGGTATAACTCTTAATGGATCTGCTGCTGCAAAAGGAATTGCTCCTTCTGTTATAAATGATAATCCCATAATGTAATTTGTAAGAGCTGATTGTCTTTCTCTCTTAGTAAACTTACTCTTAAAGAATGTTGATGCTAAAGCAATTGCAAGTGGTGGAACCATACCACCAGCCATTACGGCTGCCATTACTTCAAAATTACCTGATGCAAGTGATGCTGTACCAAATACATATGCTGCTTTGTTGAAAGGACCACCCATATCAATAGCCATCATACCTGCAACAACTATACCTAATAATATTCTACTTGTACTACCCATTGAGTTAAGGAAATTAGTTATTATTTCATTTATTCCTCCAAAGAATGGATTTACAAATATCATTATGGCACCTATTAATCCAATACCGATAACAGGGTAAAGTAATGTTGGTTTTAAACCTTCTAAAGATTGTGGTAATTTATCAAATATCTTCTTTAATCCTAATACTAAGTAACCACCTAAGAAACCAGCAAATAATGCCCCTAAGAATCCTCCACTTACAACTGAAACTGAAGAATCAAATGCACTTGCATATGTTGTACCTAAGTTAGCTAACATACCACCAACGAAACCAACTGCAAGACCTGGTCTATCTGCAATACTCATTGAAATATATCCTGCAAGTACAGGTAACATAAATCCAAATGCAGTTTCACCTATAGTCTTTAAAAATGCTGCAAAAGGTGTATTTTTACCAAAGTTAGCTGGATTAATACTATAGTTATCAAATAAGAATGCTAAAGCTATTAATATACCTCCACCTATAACAAATGGTAACATATGAGAAACACCATTCATTAAATGTTTATATATTTGTCTTCCAATGCTCTCTTTTTCATCTGATGATATACCTTCGCCATCACTTCCACCTGCATGATGATAAACTGAAGCATTTCCACTTGTTGCTCTATTTAATAATTCTTCTGTTTTATGAATTCCGTTTGCAACTTTAGTTTGAATAACTTTCTTTCCTTCAAATCTAGCCATTTCAACTTTTTTATCCGCTGCAACTATTATACATTCAGCATTAGCTATTTCTTCATCAGTTAAAACATTTTTTGCTCCACCAGAACCATTTGTTTCAACCTTTATTGAAATTCCCATATCATTAGCTTTATTTTCTAAAGCTTCAGCTGCCATAAATGTATGAGCTATACCTGTTGGGCATGCTGTAACAGCTAATACTCTATATACATTAGCTTGTGCTTTTTGTGCCTCCTCTTTATCACTTTCAGCCTTTAACTTATCATTTTCTTTAGAATCAATAAGTGATAAGAACTCATCAACACTTTTAGCATTTATTAATTGCTCCTTAAAATCAGGATCCATTAACATCATTGATAATCTTGCTAATACGTCTAAATGAAGATTATTTTCTCCCTCTGGAGCTGCTATCATAAAGAAAAGCTTTGCTGGTTGCCCATCAAGTGAATCATAATCAATTCCATTTGTAAGTATCATTGCACTAAGTCCAGCTTCTTTTACTGCACTTGTCTTAGCATGAGGAATTGCTATATTATCACCAATCCCTGTTGTACTTAAACTTTCTCTATCTAAAACTGCTTTCTTATAAGCCTCTTTATCTCTTAATCTTCCTGTAGCATCCATTAAGTCAACTAATTTATTTATTGCTTCTTCCTTTGAATTTACCGTAGGATTAAGTGCTATACCATTCTTTTTTAATAAATCAGTAATTTTCACTTTTATTTCCTCCTTAAAAACCTTCTATTTTACTTGTTCTAATAATTTATAAACATAATCTTTTGTAGCTAATCCCTCTGAAAATGCAGATGCACTTCCTGTTGCTACTCCTAACTTAAATCCCTCTTCAACATTTTCTGAATTTAAATATCCTGCTATAAATCCAGCAACCATTGAATCACCTGCTCCAACAGAATTTTTCACTATCCCCTTAGGCACATTACTTGTTATAACATCTCCATTAGAGTCTATTAATACTGCTCCATCTCCGGCCATAGATATAATTACATTTTGAGCTCCCATTTCTTTAAGCTTTTTAGCATAATCTATAACTTCTTCCTTGTTATTAAGTTTTACTCCAAATAGCTCTCCAAGTTCATGATGATTTGGCTTTATTAAAAATGGATTATATTTTAATACCTTAAGCAATGATTCACCAGTTGTATCAACTATAAACTTAACATTTTTTTCTTGAAGTCTTTCCATTATTCTTTCATAAACATCTGTTGGCATTGTTTTTGGAACACTTCCAGCTAAAACTAATATATCTCCTTCAGTTAATTTATCTAACTGATTATAAAGATTATTTAATGCTTCTGATGAAATATCAGGTCCACCACCATTTATTTCGCTTTCTACATCAGCCTTTATTTTTACATTTATTCTAGACATTCCACTACTTAGCTTTATAAAGTCTGTATCGCATCCAAATTCTCTAACTCTTCTTTCTATTTCATCTCCCGTAAAACCAGCTATAAATCCTAACGCTTTACTTTTTACTTCTAGATTATTTAATACGATTGATACATTAATTCCTTTTCCGCCAGCATAAACAAATTCATTATTACTTCTATTTACATGCCCTAAATTAAATTCGTCCATCTTAACAATATAATCTAAAGCTGGATTAAATGTAATTGTATATATCATTAAACTTCTACCTCCAAAATTTCTGTTTCATGCCTATATTTATTATTCTCTAAATTGGTTGTTATTATTTTAGCTTCTTCAATATTTGCAAAAGTTATTGAACTAATTTCACCAAATTTTGATTTATCGCATAAAACAAATCTTTTTCTACACCTCTGTAATGCTTCTTCCTTTACCATAGCTTCTTTAACATCAGGTGTAGTAAAACCTCTCTCAACATCTACTCCATTTGCTCCAAAAAATCCTTTTGTAAAATTGTATTTTCTTAAACTATTTACAGTTTCAGCACCTACTATTGCTTCGGTTGCAAGCTTTAATTCCCCACCTAAAATATAAGTCGTACATTTCTTTTTAATTAGTTTTCTTGCATGAACAATTCCATTAGTCACAAAAATTGCTTTTGTATTATTAATAAAATTAATCATAAGCTCTGTAGTAGTACCTGCATCTATATAAACAAAATCATTATCCTCTATTAAAGCTGCTGCATATTCTGCAATTTTAGATTTTTCATCTATATTCAAAGTTTGTCTATTCTCAACAATATCATCAGTTGTATTTATATTTACACTATTTAATGACGTAGCTCCTCCATGAACCTTATTTAATAAACCTGCTTTATCTAGTGCAGTTAAATCTCTTCTAATAGTTGATTCTGAAGTATTTAAATATTTAACTAAATCATTTAAATAAACTACTGATTCCTTTTCTAATTTTTCTAGAATCAGTTTATGTCTCTCTTCTGATAACATTTACACCACTTCCTTGATTTCATAATACTCTTATTTTTATAAGAAGTCAATCATTTTCATTCATAAACTTTCATTTTCATTCATTACCATTCATAAACCTCCATCATTCTATATTATATATATTAATCATAATTAGTTTATTTATTATAAAAAATAGTTGCATCGCCAACTTTTTAGTTGCATTTGCAACCATTTTAGCATTATAATATATTAGTCAATTTAGATTATATCTATGAACTACTTAAAAATTAATACTACTTATATTTAGGAAAGGATTTATTAATATGAATTGTAATAATGAATATTTCGGTAGGTATATTTCTCTTATTCACAGACAAGCTAATGTTTTTTTTAGCAAAGAATTTAATAAATATGGTTTTGGCTGTGGACAGTATATGTTCTTAATTCATTTATATAAAAATGATGGCATTAGTCAAGAAAAACTTTCTGAGTTAGTCAATATTGATAAAGGTACCACAGCTAAAGCTATAAAAAAATTAGAGGAATTAAATTTTATAATTAGAATCAAGGACACTAATGATAAAAGAGTTAATAGAATTTTCTTAACCGAAAAGGCCTTAAACATAAAGGATGATTTCTTTTCAGTTTTAACTAATTGGGAAAAATCTCTTACTAATAATTTGACTGAAGATGAAATCAAATCTGGTTTAGAAATACTTAATAAACTTTCTAATAACGTAATTAAATAATTTGGAGGATAAAATATGGGACATCAAAATCACTTAGGTGAAGAATCTATTGGAAAATTATTATTAAAATACTCTATTCCTGCAATAATAGGAATGCTGGTTAATGCTTTATATAATATTGTAGATAGAATGTTTATAGGGCGTATCCCAGAAGTTGGATCTTTAGCTTTAACAGGCGTTGGAATTACTATGCCAATTATGTCTATTTTACTAGCATTTGGTATGCTTATAGGGATTGGTTCAACAGCTAATATATCTTTAAATCTTGGCAGAGGTAAAAGAGATGATGCTGAAAGATTAATAGGTAGTGCTATTACTTTAAGCTTAATCGTAGGTATATCACTCACTGTTATTGGACTTATTTTCATAAATCCAATTCTTAATTTATTTGGTGCAAGCTCTAATACCTTAATTTATGCAAAGCAATATATTACTATAATATTATTTGGATGTACATTTAATATTCTTTCATTTGCTCTAAACAGCACCGTGAGAGCTGATGGAAGTCCTAAAATGGCTTCATTTACTATGATTGTTGGTTGTTTAACTAATGTTGTATTAGACTATGTATTTGTTTTTATATTAAATATGGGAATTAAAGGTGCTGCTTTTGCTACTGTTATTTCTCAAGCACTTACATTCTTTATAATTCTTTATTACTATACTAAGGGAAAATCTAACTTAAAATTAAAAATCGAAAATATGAAGCTAAAAAAGAATTTAGTATTAATGACTTTTGCAATTGGTATAGCACCTTTTGCAACTCAAATTGCTAATAGTTTAGTACAAGTTGTTGCTAATAATTCTTTAAAAGCTTATGGTAATGATTTATCTATCGGTGCAATGACTATAATTGGATCAATTAACATGGTATTTATGATGCCTATCTTTGGCATTAATCAAGGATGTCAACCAATCATAGGATTTAATTATGGAGCAAAAAAATATGATAGATCAAAAAGAACATTTATAATTGCAACTATTGCAGCAACTGTTATTTGTATATTGGGTGGAATTTTAATACAAGCCTTTCCTCAATTTGCAATTAGCTTATTTAATAATGACCCTGAACTTACTGCTGTTGCTGTAAAAGGAGTTAGAATTTATTTATTAATGATGCCTATAGTTGGAGTTAATATTGTTGCAACTAGTTACTTCCAATCTGTTGGTAAGGCTAAAATGTCTATGTTTGTTAGTTTACTTAGACAAGTTATCTTATTAATTCCATTTACTTTAATATTACCGTTATTTATTGGATTAGATGGTGTTTGGGCTGCAGGTGCTTGTGCTGATTTCTTATCAGTTGTTATAACATTAGTTCTAATATTTAGGGAATTTAAATCATTAAATAAACTTCATCAAGCTCAAGTTGCATAATATAATAAATTAACTATAAAAAAGAGTTGTATCATTGACATTTTGATACAACTCTTTCAAATTATTATGCCTTTTTCTTCTTAGAATATAAGTCAAATACAACTGCAAATAATAATACTAAACCTTTAATTACATATTGCCAGTTACTATCAACACCTAGTAACGACATACCATTATTAAGTACTCCCATTACAAGTCCACCTACAACAGCTCCCATAACTCTACCTACACCACCACTTGTTGATGCTCCACCTATATAGCAAGCTGCTAAGGCATCAAGTTCAAAGTTAACACCTGCCTTTGGTTGTGCTGAATTAACACGAGCTGCATAAGCTAAACCAGCTACAGCTGCCATTAATCCCATATTTAAGAATACTAAGAATTGAACTTTGGCAACCTTTACACCTGATAATGCAGCAGCCTTTTTATTTCCTCCAACAGCATATACTTGTCTACCAAATACAGTTTTATTAGTTATAAATGTATATATAGCTATTATCACTCCTGAAATTACTAATATATTAGGAATTCCTTTATATGATGCTAAAACAAGAGTTGCAACATTTATAACAACAACTTTAACTATTACTTTCATTAAAAGCATATTTTTTGACTCAACATTAAAATTATATTTTTTAAGTTTCTTTCTCTTATTAATATCTGCCCAAATGAAAGCTAATGATAATGCGATTCCTACTAATACTGATGAACCTACTAAATATCCATCACCAACCATGAAATAGAAAAGTGGAGGAATAAATCCTGATCCTAAATTTGCAAATGATGTTGGGAATGGTGCAATTGTTGTACCATTTAAAAGTATCATTGTTAATCCTCTAAAAACTAATTGACCTGCTAATGTAACAACAAAGCCTGGGATTTCCTTATATGCTATCCAATATCCTTGTATAGCTCCAACAAGCATACCAATTGCTAAAGCAATAATAATAGCAAGTACTGGGTGTAACCCCTTATTAACCATAGCTACCCCTGCAACAGCTCCAATAAATGCACTTACAGAACCTACTGCAAGGTCTACTGTTCCTATTATAACTACCAATAACATACCTACAGCAAGAATAAGAATATATCCATTTTGTTGTATAAGATTTGTTATATTAAGAGGTTTTAACATTATCCCTTTAGTTAAAATTTGAAATATAACTACAACTGCTACTAATGCTATTAACATACCATTTTCTTTTATTACTTTACTTATTGAAATTCCACTTCCATTTTTTCCATTATTCAAGTTTTTATTAACTGGTAATTTTACTTCACTCATTATATTTCCCTCCTATTTAGATGCTACAATCATACTCATTATTACTTCTTGATTTGCTTCCTTTGCATCTAACTCCCCTATAATTTTTCCTTCATTCATTACATAAATTCTATCACTTAATCCTAGTACTTCCGGTAATTCTGATGAAATTACAATAACAGATTTACCTTGATTAACAAGATCATTAATTATAGTATAAATCTCATACTTTGCGCCAACGTCTATACCTCTTGTTGGTTCATCCAATATTAATAAATCTGGTTCTGCATAAACCCACCTAGAAAGTACTACCTTTTGCTGATTACCTCCACTTAGATTTCCTGTTAGTTGAGTTATACTTGGTGTTTTAATTTTCATAGACTTTCTAAAATCTTCAGCTGCTAATATTTCTACTTGATCGTTAATTACTCCATATTTAGATATTTTATCTAATGATGAAATAGAAATATTATGCCTTATATCATCAATAAGATTTAATCCAGCTTCTTTTCTATCTTCAGTAACATATGCTATTCCATTATCAATTGCATCTTGGACACTTTTTATATGAATTTCTTTCCCTTGCTTTTTAATAGAACCTGATATTTTTTGTCCATAACTTCTTCCAAATATACTCATTGCAAGTTCAGTTCTTCCTGCACCCATAAGCCCTGCAATTCCTAAAACTTCACCTTTTCTCACTTTAATGTTTACATTATTCACCATCTTTCTATCAGAGTAATCCGGATGATAAACATTCCAATTATTAACCTCAAATAATACATCTCCGATTTTAGATACTCTCTTTGGGTAACGTTCAGTAATTTCTCGTCCAACCATTCCCTTTACTATTCTATCCTCTGATATCTTTCCACCAGTTGCATCTAAAGTTTCAATTGTAGATCCATCACGTAAAACAGTAATAGAGTCACATACCTTTGATACTTCATTTAACTTATGTGATATCAAAATTGATGTTATACCATGTGATTTTAGTTCTAACATTAAATTTAATAAATTTTCACTATCATCTTCATTTAATGAAGCTGTCGGTTCATCTAAAATCAATAATTTTACATCCTTTGATAATGCTTTTGCTATTTCAATTAATTGTTGTTTTCCAACTCCAAGTGTATTAACAATCGTGTCAGGATCCTCATCTAATCCTACCTTTGCAAGCAATTCTTTTGTTTTAGTTCTAACTTCATGCCAATCTATTACACCATACTTTGCAAGTTCATTTCCAATGAAAATATTTTCCCCTATACTTAAATAAGGGCTTAATGCTAATTCTTGATGGATTATAACTATTCCATCATGTTCACTATCTTTTACCCCTTTGTATTTGCAAGTTTTATCATTATAAAGTATTTCACCTTCATAATCTCCATATGGATAAATACCACTTAAAACTTTCATTAGTGTGGATTTTCCTGCACCATTTTCACCACAAAGAGAATGAATTTCACCTTTTTTAACCTTTAAATTTACATTATCTAATGCTTTAACTCCTGGGAAAGTTTTAGTTATATTTTTCATTTCAAGTATAATATCATTTTTACCACTGACCATGTGATTTCAACCTCCCTTTTTAATTGTCTGGAGAATTTTAAAATTCTCCTGATAATTACCTTTCTCAATACTACCTAAGTTCTGATTCTTCTATATATCCTGAATCAATTAAAACTTTTTTATAATTATTTATATCTACAGAAATTGGAGTACAAAGATATGAAGGGACAACCTTTATGCCATTATCATAAGTTTCTGTATCATTTACCTCTACTTCTTCACCCTTAAGAATTGCATCAACTGTTTTCACTGCTCTACTTGCTAACTCCCTAGTATCTTTAAATATTGTTTGAGTTTGTTCTCCTAAAATAATGGATTTAATAGTTGCTGTTTCAGCATCTTGCCCAGTTATTACTGGCCATGGAAGATCTGCTGTGCCATACCCAACACTTCTTAAAGCTTCTACTATTCCACGACTTAACCCATCATATGATGAAAATACTGCATCTACCTTTTTACCCGCTGAATAATTTGCAGTTAATATATTTTCCATTCTTGATTGAGCTAAGGCACCATCCCATCTTAATGTACATACTGTATCAAAAGTGGTTTGTCCTGAAACTACAACTAAACTTCCATTATCAATATATTGTTGTAATACACTCATTGCACCATCGTATAACATATGTGCATTATTATCATCAGGAGATCCTGCAAATAATTCTATATTATATGATTTTCCATTAGCATTTTTTAGGTCTAAAGCTTCCTCAATATATTCTCCTATTTGGACACCAACTAATGTATTATCAAAAGATATATAATAATCAACATATTCTGTATTCTTAATTAATCTGTCATATGCAACAACAGGAATTCCTGCATCATGAGCCTTTTGACAAACATCAGTTAAAGCTTCTCCATCTATATTAGCTATTACTAAACAATCAACACCCTTTGTTATTAAATTTTCCGCTTGTGAAACTTGAGTTTCTACTACGTCTTCAGCATATTGTAAATCTGTTTTATATCCTAATTTTTTAAGTTCTTCTACCATATCGTTGCCATCATTAATCCAACGTTCTGATGATTTTGTAGGCATTAATATACCTATTGTTTTTCCATCAACTATATTGCCTGTAACCTCTGTCCCAGTTTCAACACTTTCTGATTTTCCACCACCAGTTGCTTCATTGATATCAGTTGTAATACCACAACCTCCTAATGTTCCTAATAAACTCATAGATAATAACATTGCCATAAATTTTTTCTTCATAAAATCTCCTCCCAATAAATACCATAGTTTAAAAATTTATATTATAACCACCATTTTAAACGTTTTCAAAAAGATGTAGTTATATATCCACTTCCTATTTAGAACTTCACCATGTTAAATGCTAACTCAAAAAATACTAATATCATCATAACCTTCCCATAAGATGCATTTACTTCAAATCTATAAGCTTCATTTTTCTTTTTATATAGCACATTAACAGCTACCCCACATATTATTGCTATTGAAAACATTGCTAATCCTGTAATTGTACATTGAATAATTCCCATATCTATTAATATGAAATATAATAATAAACTTGGCGCAACTAAATAATATAAAATTTTATTACTTATTGTAATATACTTTTCATTCATACATATACCTCCTTACTATTTAAACCTTTTCATATTGTAAGTACATTTTTATTATATTATATTCACTATGTATGTACAAGTTATTTTTGTAAATTTTTATATTTTTTTCTTTTAATTGTTTCAACTGTATTTTTTATAGATATAATTGAATTTACATTTATATATTATAGTTAAAATAATTATAAAATATATTGTCAAACATATTTCCTATTCATTATTGTCCACTCATTTTTATTTCTGCTTTACAAAAAATAACTCAATATTATTATACGTACAATAATATCGAGTTATTTTATACTTAGATAAGTTACTCTAATTTTCAGTTTATGATCTATTTAAATTATATCCTTTAATGTATATTTAGACATCTCATCTACGAATGCACTTAAAGAATTTGAAATTATCCCCTTAAGTTTACATCTATCATTTATTAATGGGCAAGTTCCTAATTCATTCATACATTCAACTATATTTAAGTTTTCCTCTGTTAATAACAAAACCTTACCTAAATTAATTTCTTCTGGAACCACTCCTAGTCTTAATCCACCATTTCTTCCCTTTATAGAAATTATATATTCTGTTTTTGCAAGTTTATTTACTACTTTCTTTAAATGATGTGTTGATATTTTTAACTCTTCAGCTAATATATCTACAGTTGCATTTTCTTTAGAATTTTTTGCTAAATATATTAACGATCTAAATGCGTAATCGGTAAACTTTGATAATTGCATAAATACCTCTTCCTTTCATATAACGTAAAGCAATTATATCATAAAAATAAAATGTGTATTTTACTTGCACATTTTATTTTTATATGTTATATTAATTTCATAAGTTACAAATAATAATTATCATTTAATAGTAATTAAACAAAGGAGAATTAATATGTTAGATCAAAAAACAATAGATATAATAAAAAGTACAGTTCCAGTTTTAAAGGAACATGGATTAGAAATAACAACAACTTTCTATAAAAATATGTTTGCTAATAACCCTGAAGTTCAACCATTATTCAATATGGATAAACAAAATTCTGGAGAACAACCTAAAGCATTAGCTATGACTATTTTAGCTGCCGCTCAAAACATAGACAACCTTCCAGCAATTTTACCAGTAGTAAAAAGAATTGGTGAAATACACTGTGACCGTCAAATAACTGCAGATCATTATCCAATCGTTGGTTCAAATCTTTTAGCTTCTATTAAAGAAGTTTTAGGTGATGCTGCAACTGATGAAGTTATTGAAGCTTGGGGGAACGCTTATGGTGTTATTGCTAAAATTTTCATAGATGTTGAAAAAGAAATATACGAATCTAGAAAATAATATTTTTAAACAATAAAATCACTCTAATAAAATGTTATCAGAGTGATTTTATTATTTTTCTTATTTACACTTTTAATATTATTCGCTTACTTTATACTTCTTTTCTAACTCTCCTAAAATATATAAATACTTATCCTTTATATCTTTATTATTATTTTCAAAATTCTCACATTCTATATTAATAAACCCTAACACTTCTTCATCTAACTCACGTTCGGCAAATTTATATATAACCCTATCCTCTTTATCTATATGTCTAGCTAATAGATGTGTATATGAAATAGCATTAGATATAATATCTAATTTAGATTCTAAGTCTCCCTTCTTTACCTTATCTAATGCTTCAATTAGATTTCTGACATATAATCTTCCTAAATCATGTTCTACAAGCATACCTTGATTAACTACTTTTTCTGCTGTCTCTCCAATATTTTCTACCATCTTTATAAAAAGTATTTTTTCTTCTTTCTTATGATGATGTCTATCAGCATAAAGTTGTATAAACTCAATTATATTGTTGAAATCTTCATAAATTATTTCTTTTCCATCTAAAATACTTAAGCATGCCTTTCTAACTACAGTTAACATTCTAAGAATATATTTATGTTCTTCATTCATTATTTCAATAGCTTTCATTATTCATACCCCTCTATATCCTTTTTCTTATAGCTTTTATATTTTCTTCTGATTTAATATACTCATAACTATTATCAATTTCATTTACAAAAACATTTATCCATTGTTCCCTCAGTTCATAAAATATATCTACTGATATACCTTCAACTTCCCAAATATCCTTATGTACACATATTCTTTTTCTCCACATTATACTTTGTTCACTTGATGTAATTATTTCATTTACTCTATCACATGGCATTCCATCTAAAATATAATCATTCATACTATTAAATATAGATTCTGCAGTTACAATATCTATCTTCCCTTTTGCTTCATTTGCTGCATTAACTCCTTGATTTTCATATATTTTTTTAAGCTCAAAAATATAATCATTATTATTATTTAATATAATATTTATCCATGCAGCCATTCTTCCCTCAGCACTATTAATTTTATCTTGTAACCATCCATGAATATTACTTGTATCTATCATTTCTTCAAGATTTTTTCCCGGTAACTTTTGTCCATATTTAAAATTTATTTCATCTTTTAATTTCTCTATATCTATTCCCTTATCATTAGCAAATTGTATTATTTCATCTTCTAAACCTTCAAACCATAATACTTTATTAAATAACCAATAATGTATCTTTCCTAAAAATAAACTCATATTTATTCTCCTCCATCCCTTAATATATTTTTTATTTAAATTATATTTTTACTATACATTAAATTCTTACTATATTAAGTAACATATGTTACATTTTAATTAAATATAATTTTATTTATAAAAAGGTGCTTAAGCGAAATTCACTTAAGCACCTTAAATACAGTAATTAAAATAATGAAATTACCTAATTTATATATTAATTTAAATACCTTGTTGTAAGCACGTTTTTAAATCATCCTCTGCCGTACTTATAGTTCTTAAATTAAATGTATCAACTAAATATTGAAGTACATTTGGACTTAAAAATGCTGGAAGTGTTGGTCCTAAGAAAATTCCCTTTATTCCAAGTGATAATAATGCTAAAAGATCTGCTACAGCTTTTTGCTCATACCAAGATATAATTAATGATAATGGTAATCCATTAACATCAGTTCCGAATGCATCTGCAAGAGCTGTTGCAATTCTTACTGCTGAATAAGCATCATTACATTGACCAACATCTAAAAGTCTTGGTAATCCTGCAACTTCACCAAACTCCAACTTATTAAATCTATATTTACCACAAGCTAAAGTAAGAATTATACAATCATTAGGAACCATTTTTGCAAACTGTGTATAATAATTCCTACCTGGTCTAGCTCCATCACAGCCTCCAATTAAAAAGAAATGTCGTATCTTTCCATTCTTAACTGCGTTAACTATAGTTTCTGCATTACTTAACGTTGCATGATGTCCAAATCCAACTAATATTTCATGTGGTTCTTGATCCTCTTCATATCCACCTAACTCTAAGGCTTTATTTATTATTTCACTAAAATCCTTTTTACCATCTTTACCTTTAGCTATGTGCTTAACTCCATCCCATCCAACAACACTAGTTGTAAATATTCTATCTTTATACGTTTCCCTTGGTGTCATAAGACAATTGGTAGTCATTAATATACAACCAGGTATATTATCAAATTCTTTTTGTTGATCTTGCCAAGCTCCACCGAAATTTCCAACCAAGTGAGGATATTTTTTTAATCCTGGATAACCATGGCTTGGTATCATTTCACCATGAATATAAATATTTATTCCTTTGCCTTTCGTTTGTTCTAATAGCATCTCAAGATCTTTTAAATCATGTCCTGATACAATAATAAATGGGCCTTTTTTAATATGTACATTTACCTTATGAGGTGATGGGTTTTCATATACAGTTGTATTAGCTTCATCTAATTTTTTCATTACAGCTACACTCATATCACCGGTTCTCATAGTCCATCTTATTAATTCATCAACTGATAATGTATCATCAGTTGTAGCCTCTAATGCTCTTATATAAAAGTTATCAACCTGATCATCATAATATCCAAGTTCTCTTGCTTGATGACCATAAGCACTTATTCCTTTTAATCCATATACTATTGTTTGTCTTAACGAACGAACATCTGCATCAAGGTCCTTATCATACATTATTCCTGCCCTTTTTGCATCTTCTAACATTTCTGATTTAGTTTCACTTAGATTATAAATTGTATGATCCGTATCATTTTTAATTTTTCCTACTTGTTTTCTTAGTTTTTCTTTTATTCTTTGAGACTTCTTCAACATTTCTATATGAACATCTGCATCAAAATTTACATTTGTTAAAGTAGTAAATAATGAATTTTCTACAAAACTTACAATGCTTTTATCTACATTATCACCTTTTTCAATTATTTCTTTTGCATAACAGCTAATACCCTTTATTTGATATATTAATAAGTCTTGAAGTGCAGCAATTTCAGGTGTTTTCCCACATATACCCATTTTAGTACAACCTTTTCCTCCTGCTGTTTGTTCACATTGGTAACAAAACATAGGGTATTCCATAGCCATATTATTTTCCATAATTATTCCTCCTAATAATTATTAACACTTTAATATATTTCCACTAAATAATAAAAATATTAAAATAAAAGCACTATATCTTCTTTTTACTAGATATAGTGCTTTTTGCTTATTCTATTTATTTTTCATTTAATTTATTCATTACTTCTTCTAACTCTAAACCATGAATGTAACACGCTTGCTCTAATGTTTCCATTGTTGCTGAAGGACACCCTAGACATCCCATGCCAAATTCACTTAAAATATCTGCAGCCTTTGGATTCATTTCTAATATTTCACCTATTGTATTATCTTTATTTATCATATATTTCTCTCCTTTATTTATCACACGTATTTTTATTTTAATAATTTATGCTTTGATTATACACCATATAAATTTTTTAAGGTGTAACATTTGATACAAATTAGCATGAATATGATTTTTTAAGTAATATAGGAGTCCCAATTGCACATATAATAATCATTATAATAACTGAAGGTAAAAAATAGCTATTCATAATCCCCATTTTTATTCCTTTATTAGCTATAACAAGTGCAACCTCTCCCCTTGCCATCATGCCTACTCCTATCTGAATAACTTCCTTTTTTGAATACCCACATAACTTCGCTCCTAATCCACACCCTAAAACCTTAGTTATCATAGCAACTACTACTAAAACAATAGTCATAACTATGATAGATAAGCTCATCTTAGGTAATTCCATATTTATTCCTATACTTGCAAAGAATATAGGTGATAATAACATATATGAAATTATATCAAACCGCTTTGCTATATATTTAGTTTCTCTATTTCTAGATAAAACAAGACCTGCAATAAATGAACCTGTTATATCTGCAACTCCAAAGAACTCCTCTGCCGAAAATGATAGTACTAAACAAATTACAAATGCTCCAATAACAAATCGTCTTTTATCAATATCATACTTACTTATCCATTTATCAAAAAGAATATAAACTAAATAACCTACTATAAGTGCAAATATAAAAAAACTAAAAATTTTCAAGAATACAATTCCAACATTCACGGATTTATCTGCTATACTAGTTATTACAGTTAATACTAGTATTCCTAATATATCATCTATAATAGCTGCTCCTAATATAGCCGTCGCTGTTTTTTCTGATAATTTTCCAATCTCTCTTAATGCTTCAACAGTTATACTAACTGATGTAGCTGTTAATATAGCCCCAATAAATACATTTTGTAATATACTACTTACTGTTGTTAAGCTACCATCATTAAATATATATGCAACAATAGTTCCTCCTACTAATGGAATCAAAACACCAAAGCTCGCTATTATTAGTGAATCTTTACCTGTATTTTTCAACTGTGTTATATCACTTTCCAATCCAGCTGTAAACATAATTACTATTACACCAAGTTCTGCCATCATACTTATAAAGTCTGTTTCATGCAATATATTAAAAACTGATGGTCCCAATATTACCCCTGCAAGCAACGCTCCTACTACCTGAGGTAGATTAAACTTTCTTGTTATTAATCCTAAAAGCTTTGTACTTAACAATATTAATGCAATATCTAATAAATATTTATATGACATAATATAGTCCCCCTTTTAGCATATTTATTTATTTGAATGTATTATGTTATATTCATATTTATATATATTTATTAATTTTATAATTTATAACTCTAGTTCAATATAGACTAATCATCTACTTTTCTTATTAAATAAAAGATGAAGTATAATTAAAAAATTTTAACTATACTCCATCTTTACGTCATAATATATATTTTAATTTTATAGGCTTACTTTATTTTATAAAAAACTATAGTTACTTTAAATAAATCCCCATCCACACTAATATTAAACTTACCACCTTGTAGTTCAACAAAGCTCTTTGCTATTGCAAGGCCTAAACCTGAGCCCTCAGTATTTCTTGATTCATCACCACGAACAAATCTTTCTGCTATCGTATCTACATTAAATGTTATTTCTTCAGCAGCCATATTTTTCATTGTTATTTTAACTTTTTCTTCACTCTCAACAATATCAACATATACTCTAGTATTAGGCATAGCATATTTTGTCATATTAATTACTAAATTCTCAAAAACTCTAAAAGTACGTTGGCTATCTAAAGGTACTACTACTTTTCCTTCTGGCAAATTCTTTCTTACTGCTAAATTTGCTTCTTCAAGCTTATCTTCAAGCTCAAGTAAAGTTTGCTTCATTAACGATACAACATCAATATTTTCAATATTTAAGTTTATATTTCCGCTTGTTGCTTTACTCATTTCAAATAAATCTTCGATTAAAACTTGTAATCTTTGAGCTTTTCTATCTAAAGTTTCAATATATTGCTTACGCTTTTCTTCTGATAAATTTTCATCTTTTAAAAGATCAGCATAAGTAATTATTGCTGTTAAAGGAGTTTTTAAATCATGAGAAACATTTGATATTAAATCTGTTTTCATTTTTTGACTCTTAACTTCTTCATCAACGGCACTTTTAAATCCTTTTTGAATTTGTTGTAAATCTTCTTTAAATGGTTCAAAAAGCCCTAAATCTTCTTCTATATTAACATCTAATTTTCCCTTTGCAATTTTACTTGTTGCTTCCCTAAGCTTACTATATTTTTCACTTATCTTATCAACATATTTTCTTATAATAAAGAATAAAACTATTGAATAAAGTATAACTACAGGAATTCCAAAGAACCATATAGAAGTTATTAGTAATAAAATTACTGCATTTATTACTAATAATTTCATTATTAGCTTATTATTTTTTTCTCTTAAATCTATTTTAGTTACCTCATCTAACGTTCTTTTAATTATTCTAATGAAGAACATTATTACCATTCCAAATATAGTTCTTCTCTTTATATAATCTACAATTCCAAAATTAAATATATATTTAATAACTAATATAAAGAAGAATACTGCCGCATAGCTTAATAACCATATTATAAAATTAAATATCCATATTACTCTTTCTGGAATGATTAAATTTGGTATCATTTCTGTAAATATTGCTTTTAAATCTCCATTTAAAGTAGCTCTTATAAGCTGTCCTGCTAATGGACCTAAAGCAGCTATTGCAAATCCAATAATAATTATCCAAAGTTCAAATGGGATTTCAACTATTTTATTAAATAATATTGTATTTCTAGCTTTTCTTATCGGGAATATTAAGGCTACTAATGCTATAATACCAGCTATTATAAGCGCAATTCCTGAACCTATACCTTCATATCTACTAATATCAGCATTTTCTATTCCCCATCTAATGTTATCATAATTATTTAATACTTTTGGAACTGCATATACAGTTGTCATATCCTTAATTGGATTCATAGTTAGATTATAATACCCTTCTCCATCTATAACATTTGAAATATTATAATTACTTCTTATATTCATTAATTGATTTTGAATATTTGATTTTAAAACTTCTTTATCTGCTCCAAAAGTATCTCCAATAGTCAAATTCCCTTCATTATCAAAGGTAATTACAGTATAAAACTGATAATTTTCTTTATTTAATTCTGACATGTTTACATTATTATTTTCAAAATTTATACTTCCATCTAATGTATTACTAACCTTATTATTAGAATTATTATGATAGTAATACTTTAAATTTCCTGAACTAACACCATTTCTCCATCCAGAAAATTCACTATTAAACTCATTTATATTACTATCAAATTCATCTCTAATATAATTATACTCTTCTTCATTACCTAATATATTTTTATCTATACTTAATAAAATATCACTTGACTTCTGAGGATTATTATCTTTAATAGAGTCATAATATAATGCATAACTTGATTCTGCTATAAGCCGACTAAATCCATACTCATCAAAATAATTTGAATTTTTACTTTTCGCTGCTTCATTTACAAATCCATAAGAGTTACACATTCCTAAAGCTGCTAAAATTATTATAGTTATAATTACTAACGTAGTTATAATCCCTTTGCTTTTATAATTATCTTTTTTTAAATCATTAATGCTATCATTGCTTTTATGGTTTTCCTTATTGCTTTTCAATTTTATATCCAACTCCCCACACCACCTTTAAATATTTTGGATTCTTCGGATTTATTTCAATTTTTTCTCTTATCTTTCTTACATGTACCATTATTGTATCAGTATTTATCGCCTGCTCATTCCATACTCTTTCATATATTTCGTCAGCGGCAAATACCCTACCAGGATGTTTCATAAGTAATGCCAATATCTTAAATTCAATAGGTGTTAACTTAACATTTTTTTCATCTACAGTTACTTCCTTAGTGTCAAAATTTAATTCTAATCCACCTACACTATAAATATTTTCTTTAACATCTGGTTCCTTAACCATATTCATAAACTTGGAATATCTTCTAAGCTGTGAATTGACTCTAGCTAATAATTCAAGTGGTCTAAATGGTTTCGTTACATAATCATCTGCCCCAATATTAAGTCCCATTATTTTATCTACCTCTTCTGATTTTGCAGATAGCATTATTACAGGAAAATCATGATTTTCTCTAAGTCTCATAACAAAAGTTATGCCGTCCATCTTTGGCATCATTACATCAACTATCGCTAAATGAATAGTTTCCTTCTTTAACACCTCTAAACCTTCTATTCCATTATTAGCTATAAAAACATTATATCCTTGATTATTTAAATATGCTTCTATTGCAATTGCTATATCATTTTCATCTTCTACTACTAAAACATTATATGAGCTCATATTATTCATTTCTATTTACCCCTCTTTTCTAATTTTACGAACATGTTCACTTACTATATTATCAATAATAATACCCAAAACTAAACAACAACTTTATATAATTCTAAAGATTTTCTTAAGTGAAGCTCCAAATCTTAGATTTGGTTAGCTGAACTTACTACTACGACTAAATGGAGTTGTAGTTTCCTCAAAAATAATAGAGGTTATACTATATAACCTCTAACTAAATAATTTAAATTATCCAATATATTTAAAAATTCCCTCACCTAAAATATAACCTGCTGAAATAAAGACACCATTCCATATAAATATTCCACAAGCTGAATATATTGTATATTTTAAAAAATTCATTTTTAAAACTCCTGCTGGTATTGCAATTATTGTTCTTGCAACAGGAATAAGTCTACTTACAAATACTCCTATATGACCTTTACTTCTTAAGTATTCAAGTTTATCATCTATATAAGCCTTTTGTTTAGGAAATTTTTTCGTATATTTTTCTAATAAAAAACCGCCTCCATAGAATCCTAAAAAATATAAACACCAGCTTCCTATAACTCCTGCTATTACCGATAACATTAAAACAAATGGAAAGTTCATTTCACCTCTTGATACCCATAATCCTGCCAGTGGCATTATTATACCTGCTGGAAGTCCTGGTAAGTTTAAATATTCCAAAAATACAATTATAAATATAAATATCACACCATACTGTGACAGATAATTTAAAATACTATTAGCATCCATATTTGTTCCTCCAAATTTATCCTTTTATTCCTAAGTATAATTTTATATTATATTAAAAAAATAAAGAAGAGTTTATGTTAAATCTAAAGAAATTCTTAAGATTTAATTCTAAAAGATAAAAGACCATTACAAATTCTTTTGCAACAATCTAAAAAAATAATTATTTCAACTTTTTTTACTAACTCATTGGAAGCTCTATAATAAATGATGTTTCTTTTTTTACTATACTTTCTGCATATATTTTCCCTTTATGCTCCTCTACTATAGCTTTTGCTATAGAAAGTCCAAGTCCATAACCTCCTGTACCTCTATCCCTTGAATCATCAACTCTATAAAATCTCTCAAATATTTTTTCTAAATGCTCTTCCTTTATTCCTTCACCAGTATTTTTAATTATTAATTTTGCTTTATTTTTCTCAGTATTAAGTGATATAGCTATTTTTCCATTTTTATTTGTATACTTAATGGCATTATCCATTAATATACTTATAAGCTTTTTAATTTGATCCTTTTCTCCATTTATAAAAAGCCTATCTGATATATTCTCCTCTAATGTAAGACCTTTTTCAAATATTACTACCTCAAATACTAATAATGAATCACTTATAATTTTACTTAAATTAAAATTAATAATATCTCCCTTTTTCTTATTAGCATCTAAATTAGCTAATGATAACATTTCATTAATTAAAGTTGACATTCTTCCTGTCTGAGAATCTATATAATTAATCCACTTTTTTTGACTCTTTATAGTTTCCATTTCATTTTCCTGTAATAATGAAATATTAGTTTTAATAATAGTTAGTGGAGTTCTAAGTTCATGGGATGCATCCGCAATAAATTGCTTTTGCTTTTTAAATGTTTCCTCCAATGGATTTATGGCTTTATTAGTAAAATATATACTTATAAAAAACAATAAAATTAAACTTACTGAACCTACTCCAATAAATATTTTTAATAAACTCCATAGCATATCTTGTTGAAATGTCCTACTCATTAATACTATCCTTTTTCCTGTACCAATATCTTGTTTTAAATATGCAAAGCTTTCTCCATTAATATTTATTTTACTCATTGACTTATCACTATTAATAACCTTTGAAACAATACTATTTATATCTAGCCCCTCTGTATTTAATCTAGAAGAAACACCAACTACCTCATTAGTATTATCCAAGTCTATTTTTATTGTCATATCCATTCTTTCATCTTTTGGCATTGGTTTTTGTTGCGGTACAACAATCATATTTCTCCACAACTGCATTTTCATATCCTTTTCCATACTATAGGCAGTAGTTAAATATATAGTTCCAAATATACCTATAAACACAGTTGTTAAAAGCATCATATTAATTAATACAAACTTTCTTTTTAACTTACTAAACATTTAATTTTCCTCCAGCTTATAACCAACACCTCTTACAGTTGTTATACTAGTAGCTGAATCAATATATCCTAGCTTCTTTCTTAAAAATGAAATATAAACTTCTATATTATTATACTCCGCATCGGAGTCATATCCCCATATTTTACTTATTAACTCATCTTTAGTAACTATTGTCTTTGGTCTTTGTATAAAACATCTTATAATCTCAAATTCTTTTAATGAAAGCTTAATACTGTTACAAGCTCCCTCTAATTCATAACTAGAAATATTTAATTTAATATCCCCAAACTCTAAAATATTATCATTAATAATTTCTCCTTGCCTTCTTGTTAATGCCCTTAACCTTGCTAACAACTCTTCTATTGCAAAAGGCTTAGGTAAGTAGTCATCAGCTCCACAATCTAACCCTTTGACCTTATCTTCAATTTCCCCCTTAGCTGTTAGTAAGATAACAGGTGTTTTTATGCCATCCTTTCTTAATCTCCTAAGCACTTCTAATCCATTAAGCTTAGGAAGCATAATATCTAATATTATTACATCATATATATCTGTTAACCCATAATCCAATCCATCTTCACCATTATATACAGCATCAACTCCATATTTATTTTTACTTAATATTTGATTAAGAGCTTCAGAAAGTTGTATCTCATCTTCTACAAGTAATAATCTCATTAACCTCACTCTCCTAACATTCTATATAACTAATTCTTTACTAAAAGTCTAACATACAAACAAATTATTTAGTTCATTTTTAAGATTATTTTAAGGTTGGAGTATTACCATTTAACTTATAAGTTAACTTAAGTTTAACATTAGTCAAATCGGAGGTGATTTTTATAACTAAACCAAGACATGAATTAAAATTCTTTATTAATGTTGCTGATTATTTTGCAATAAAAAATAGAATTAAACATATAGCTTCATTAGATTTAAATTCAGGAGATTCTGGAACTTATCATATCCGCAGTTTATATTTTGATAATTTTAATGATAAAGCCTTACTTGAAAAAGTTAATGGTTATAGTAAACGTGAAAAATTTAGAATTAGATATTATAACGATAATTTTAATTTTATTAGGTTAGAAAAGAAAATTAAAATCAATGGTTTATGTGCTAAGTTTTCAGCCCCATTAACCAAAGAGCAATGTGAAAAAATATTAAATAATGATATTGAATGGATGCTTAACTCTAATAAATCATTAATTCAAGAATTATATTTTAAAATGAAATCTCAAATGTTAAAGCCCAAAACATTAGTTGATTATACACGTGAGGCGTATATTTATAAACCTGGAAATGTAAGAATCACTATTGATAGCAATATTAGAAGTGGTATCTATTCAAGAGATATGTTTAATACAAATCTTCCCACAATGAAGATTCCTGCTAACGATACCATAATTTTAGAGGTGAAATTCGATGAATTTTTACCTGACATAATAAAAGATGTAATACAAACTAATACAAGAAAAGCAACTTCAATTTCCAAGTATGCTAATAGTAGAATGTTTGGATAAATATTAAAAACTTATTTTTGGGGAGGTAATATATAATGAATTCACAAGTTAATTTTTCAGATATTTTTAAATCGAGTTTTTTAGAAAAAACTACTAGCTTTTCAGTTACAGATACTTTGATAGCTTTAAGTTTAGCTTTAGCTATAGGATTATTTATTTTTTTAATATATAAAAAAACTTTTAAAGGTGTTATGTATTCTGAAAGCTGTGGTATATCTTTAATTTCAATGACATTAATAACTACTTTAATTATTTTAGCAATAACTTCTAATGTAATTCTTTCACTTGGTATGGTTGGTGCATTATCTATTGTAAGATTTAGATCTGCTATTAAAGAACCACTTGATATTGCATTTTTATTCTGGTCAATATCTGCTGGTATAGTTTTAGGAGCTGGTCTTATTCCTTTAGGGATTTTAGGTTCTGTATTTATAGGAATTGTAATGCTTATTTTTGTTAATAAGAAGAGTACTGACAATCCCTATATACTAGTTATAAATTGTTCTAATGATAACAGTGAAAATTCTGCTATTAAATTTATTTCTAATTCAGTAAAAAAACATGTTATTAAATCAAAAACTGTATCAGCTAGTTCTGGAATTGAATTAACTGTAGAAATAAGATTAAAAGAAATGTCAACTAAATTTGTAAATGAACTTAGTCATATATCAGGAGTAAATAACGTTGTTTTAGTTAGTTATAATGGCGAATATATGAGTTAATAAATAGGTGGTGAAAAAATGATTTCAAATAAGCACTTCAATAAGCTTGTTGCTATATTAATGGTCATAGCTGTAAGCTTTTCATTGATAATTATAGTATTACCTAAAAGCTCACCTACTACAACTTATATTGAACAACCTGATTACGTAATAACAATTTTTGATGATGACAAGGTTATGGATATAAATATAGAAATGGATGAAACTGCTTGGCAAGAAATGCTTGATAATGCTTCAGCCGAAGAATATACTGCTGCTAATATTACCGTTAATGGAGTTACTTACAACAATGTTGCTATTAGACCTAAAGGAAATTCTAGTTTATCTCAACTTGTTATGGATGATACCACTGAAAGATATAGCTTTAAAGTAAAGTTCGATGAATATGTTGATGGACAAACTCTGGATGGACTTAGTAAATTAGTATTGAATAATAATATGTCTGATGCTACTTATATGAAAGAATATCTTTCATACAAATTACTTAACTCCCTTGGCGTTCCAACTCCATCATGTTCTTATGCCAATATTACTGTTAATGGGGAAGAATGGGGATTATATCTTGCTGTTGAACCAGTTGAAGAAGAATTTATTGAAAGAAATTATGGCTCTACTGATGGTAATTTATATAAGCCTGAAAGTGATAGTGTTGCTGTTGAGGAAAATAAAGATAAAGACTCTACAAGTATTAAGCCTCATTTTAATCCAACACAAATCACTCAAGGTTCAAATAACACAACTACTGAAAATAGTAGTCCCCAAATAATGGCTCCTCCTGATATGAACTCCGAAGATAATTCTAATCAACAAATACCTTCTGATATAGGTGGTAGCATGATGGGTGGAGGAATAGGTGGAAACTCTAATGGTGCGGATTTAGTTTGGAATGGTGATGATATTTCTAACTACTCTGCTATTTTTGATAATGCTATCTTTAAAACTACAGATAGCGATGATTATACTAAAATATTAGATATGATTAAACATCTTGATACTATGGAAGATATTGAGTCTTATTTAAATGTAGATGAAGTTTTAAGATATTTTGCTGTTAACACATTCTTAGTTAATCTTGATAGTTATGCTTCTAACATGAACCATAATTACTATTTATACGAGGATGATGGTGTAGTTAGTATTTTACCTTGGGATTATAATTTATCATTTGGAGGCTTCCAAGCTGGCTCATCTTCAAGTGCAATAAACTTCCCTATTGATTCTCCTGTTTCAGGTACTTTAGAAGATAGTCCATTAATCGCTAATCTTTTAGATGTAGATGAATACAAAGAATTATATCATCAATATTTAAATGAAATAGTAAATAATTTTGTAAACAATGGAACTTACGAAATGTTAGTAACTAAAACTGATGCTTTAATCAGTCCTTATGTTAAAAATGATGCTACAGCATTTTATACTTTTGATGAATATAAAGAAGCAGTTAGTAATTTATTAAACTTTGGTCTTGATAGATCAACTAGTATTGCTTCTCAACTTGATGGTTCTCAACCTTCAACAATCACAGGTACTATTGAAACTACTGTAAACTTAACTGCAATGGGGCAACAAGGTGGTGGAAATGATAAAGGTGGTGTGAATATGGCATTTAATAAAGATAATGCTGAAAATCCCAACAATTTAACTAACAATACTATGATTCCACCAAATAATAATACACCTGAAAACAGTAGTAATTCTTCTATCCCTAAAGATTTAATGATGCAAGCAATGCAAATTATTCAAACTTCAGAAGCTGGAAATATAACTGATTCAATTAAAGAACAGCTATTAGCTTTAGGTTTAAGCGATAATGATATTACTAAACTTGAATCTATACAAACCTCAATGCCTGGAGGTAAAGTTAATACAAATAAGGAATTTATTAGTAATAATTTTGCAATGAGTCCTATAAATTCAAACTCAAGTAATTTTAGCACATTACTATTAACAGGATTATCAATTTTATTATTAATAGCAACCCTTATTTTTGTAAAATTATCAAGCCAAAGAAAATATACTAGTTAAGTAAAAATATGCGAATTAAAATAAAAGTTAAGAGATATTATGCCCTTAACTTTTATTTACTTCGCAATTTAACTATTTAACACTATTTACTTCAAACTCTTGAAATCTAAACTTCTGTCCTGTTGGATTAACTTTTCCTTCTGGTACCTCTTCAACAAACATATCATAAGGTCTTACAAAAAGCCCGCAATCGCCATATAAAGCTCTATATAAAACCATAGTTTCTTGAGTTTCTGAATGTTTTACAAAATCTTCAACTAAGTATAAATCACCCTTAAAATGTCTAAATATCTTTCCTTTTGAACTTGTTATATCCCTCATAATATCTTCCTCCGTAAACTAATAAGTATTTATATATTTTAATGTAGACTCTAATAAAATTCAATGTAAATAAAATAATTTATCCCCTAAAAAGGATTTTATAAATTCTTTTTAGGGGACATACATTTATAAACATATCTCATTAACAATTTTACTATTATTCTCTAGGTCTTCATCATAAATTAAATGTTTATAATGTGATTTCATAAAATAATCTGCACATAAATACAAAGGATAAATTAACCATAACATCATTATGTTTACATCAAAATTAAACTTTGTCCATATAATCAAAACTGCAACAAAAGTACATATTATTGAAATAGCATTATTAATTATAAGTCCCTTAATATCCTTAATATTAATTACATTTAAATTAATTATAAATAATGCAATTGTAAATATTGAGAATAAAACCGACTTCAATAAATTTTCTATATTATAAATATCAATACCAAATTTTTTCATATACATAACATATTGAATCTTTTCGGAATACTCTTTCCACATTTTACTCCAGAAATCAAAATCTGACCATTTGTTAGGAATCATATCTAAAGGAATAGATATATTAATTTTAGTAACCTTAAATACAATAAATACTGAAGCCATAAACATAATTAAATATAAGATTACTAATACAGGTTTATTTCTTGATTTTACAGAATTAACTATTATTTTTATTAATATTAATACTAAAGCTAAAATTGGAAAAATCATTGCTATAGTCTTTGCCATAATAAAATATATTCCACCATTGATAGCCATTTCTTGAATACCAAATTTTGATTTAAACTCCTCTATCTTATTTACAGTAAAGTCTGTTCCATCAATAGTTAATCCCTTTAATGCTAAATTTGAATCCTCTGGTAACTGAAGCATCATATTTGCTTTTGTCCCCTTTAAAATTCCTCTTACTATTAAACTTTTATCATTATATACTATAGTTCTTCCTATACAGTTTCTACTTCCAAATAATTTGAATGATGTCTCCTCATCTATTAAGCAACCTTCTTTATCATCCTTAAATAGCATAGACCCCTTTACTAATAAATTTGATGATCCATTAATTAATAATATATCTAACTCATTAGCTGTTCTATTTAAATCTGGATTAGTAACACTTTGAAGCGACTCTTCTCTCCATCCTACAAATGAAAGTTCATTTTTACTTTCCCTAATATTTTTAAGTAACCCTACAGTATAGTTATCATTTTCAAAATAGAAATTAATAATTTTATCTTTACTCTCTATATTATTAGCATAACCTAATGATATTCCCCAGCACATAATTAAAGCAAAAATAAGAATAATTCTAATTATGTGCTTTAATTGCCTTATCATTCATTCTCCAAGCGAACTCTATCGCCATCTTCTACTGTTTTATTACTATCTACTATTACTTTTTCACTTCTTCCTATTGCTCCATCATTTATAGCTGCAAACTCACCGTCTTTTTTCTCAACTTTAACATCAATTTTTTTAGCTATTAATTCTTCACCTAATACAGTTTCCTTTTCACTTACAACTAAAATATAGTAGTTGTTATTATCGCCTTGTCTTAGTGCCGCTATCGGAACACATGTCCCATATTTCTTTGCCTTACTTGAAATTATTATTTCTCCTGAATCATCAATTTCTCCTACTCCAACTGGTAGTAAAACTGTAACATCTAAGTAATCCGCACTTTCTTGATTTTTAGATACTGCTTCAACAGTTAAATTTTCAACGTTTCCTGTACTTCCTAATTTTAAAGAAACACTTTGTCCTTGCTTAACTAAAGCTCTACTATTTTTCTCAACTTGTCCAACAAACTTATACCCTGAATTTTTATCTGCTATTGACATTATAGCTTCTGTTGTAGTTCCACCATTTTCAACAAATACACTAGTAACTATTCCCTCTTTATCAGAAATAATTTTTCCACTTGCATCTAACAACGGTTGTAACTTTGCTAACTCTTTATTATATTTATCTATTTGAAGTGAATCTTTAGTATCTTGAAGCGCTCTATCTAAATCAACAGTATCCTTTGATTCCTTAAGAGCTTGCTCATACATTGATTTCTTTGATTGATAATCAGCATATAAGCTTTCTTCCATTGATGGATCCTTTTCTTCTTGACTTAAATTTAAATAGTTATCTAAAGCTTTTTTTGCTGTATTCATTTCATTTAATGCTGCTTGAGCACTTTGATTCTTAGTAGCTATTGCTCTATTATAATCTTCTGTTGCTCTTGATAAAGTCTTTTGCTCCTTAGCTATATTTTCTTTTATTTCATTTACTTTTGTTTCTAAATCATTAATATCAAGTTCTACTAATGTATCTCCAACCTTAATATTAGATCCTATGCTTACATTAACATAATCTACCTTTAACCCTTCGATAGTAGATATTTTTTCTTCTCTATTTTTTACAACTCTTCCTTGTGCCTTTACTTCATCTACAATAGTTTTTGTTTTTGGCTTATCAACTTTAATTCTTGGAATAGTCATAGAATCTGCTGCTCTTGATAACATAGTACACATTACCATAAGAAATAAAAATGCAAATAAACATTTTACCGCTTTCTTTTGTAGTGTATCTTTTCCTTTTTTAACATACTTATAATTTATAATCTTTTTTATCTTATCTTTTATATTCATAAATCATCATTCCTTTACTGCTGATGCTGCAATACCTTGCTCTAAATAACTTTGACCTGCAAAAAATACTATTATAGCTGCTATTAATGTAACCGCTGATGCTGTAAATGCTATATCTGCATTTTCTAAAGTAATATTCGGTAAATAAATAGACAATGGCCATAACGCCTTATCTTTTAAGAAAGTTAACGGTTGCTCTATTAAATTCCAATACTCTAAGAATTGTAATACTACAGCTGACATTATTCCTGGCATACCTAGTGGAATTCCTATTTTCATAAAAATTTTTATTTCACTTGCACCATCTATTCTTGCTGATTCAATTATAGATTCTGGTATATTACAAAAGAATCTATACATTATAAATACAGAAAATGTTGAAAATATAGCTGGTAGTATTAAGCTTCCATGTGTATTAAGAAGATGAAGCTTATCTAATACTAAATAACTAGATAACATTGTAACTTGAAATGGCATCAACATTAATACTATATAAATAGTAAATAAAAACTTTTTAAACTTAAAGTTGTATCTTGCAAATCCCCATGCTGCTGGAATACCAAATACAAGTTGCCCTGCTACTGAAAAAAATACTATTTTTACAGAATTCCAAAACATTACAAAAAATTCTGGTGTATCAAATAATAATTCTACATAAGCCCTTATAGTTGGATAGCTTGGTAATAGGCCCCAAGTTACATACCCCTTAGTCTTCTCTGATAATACTGGTCCAAGATAAGTAGTTAATTCATCAACACTCATAAATGAACCAGCTAATAAAAATATAACTGGGAAACACATAAATATAGATACTGCAACTAATATAATAAATACTATTTTTTTCTTCATTCTATAAATCACCTCACCTTAATCTTGCTTTTCCCACGCTCTTTGTAACAGCATAATTAATATAAATATTATTATTGCCATAAGTACAGATGCAGCTGCCATTTTACTAAAATCTAACTCTCTAAACCAATTATTAAATAAATGTTGAAGTAAATACATGCTTTTATCTGGATAATCTCCAGCGACTAAATATGCTTCTCTAAATACCTTAAAGGAATTAAGAAGTGATAAAACAGCAACTGTATATAAGGTTGGCTTTAAACAAGGTACTGTTATCTTAGTAAAACATTGAAAATTACTTGCTCCATCCACCTTAGCAGATTCATATATCTCTTTAGATATAGAATTTAATCCAGCTAACCATAAAATAATATTATACCCTAAATTTTTCCATATGTAACTGAACACTAATATCCAAAAAGCCCATCCTGTACTCATCCAATCTTGCCCTGCTATATTAAACTTATCTAATATAGCACTTAAAGTACCTTGTTCGTGAAACACAATATTCCATATTAATACTACTGATGCAATAGGTACCGCCATAGGTATTAAAAATGCTGTTCTTAACACCTTTGATGATTCTACAAATTTATTTAACCATACAGCAATTATTAATGATAAGGATAATAATAACGGTATACATACAAGAACAAACTTTCCTGTATTACTAGCTGCTAATTTAAAAGCAGAATTATTGAAAACCTCAGTATAATTTTGGAAACCTATGAATTCTCTTGAAATTGCACTTTGAAAAGATCTTATAAATACATCTAAGAAGGGAAGCAGTGTAAATACTGCTACCCCTAATAAACTTGGTAAGACAAAATATAATCCTGTCTTTTTTGTCTTTTTCTTTATTTCAACCTTTTCAGATTTTTTTATCTTAAATTGTTTTATTTTTTTTACTTTTACTTCTTCCATATTACTCCGATAAGTATAGATCTAAATTATCTACAACTTTACTTATAGCATCATCTAATGAAATCTCGCCTTGTGCAAATGCTGCAAATTGTTTTGCAACTTCTGTTAATAATACAGTATTTAGTGTAGTCGCTGTATTTAAGCCCTCAATTTGAGCAATTAATTTATTAACATCCTCTTCATTTGCAAGTAAAACTTTAATTTCTTTTTCATTTCCAAGTTCATCTGCCCACATTGAAGTATAGCTTACATAGTGATTAGTTGCTTCATCAAATTCTGGTTCATAACCTTCATGTTTTTCCATAGAGAATTGACTTACTAAGGTTTCCTTATTTACAGGTAATCCATTTCCGTATAATTGTTTTTGAATCTTATCAGAAAGTAATTGTTTCACTACTTCTTTTGCTTCTTCTTTATTTTTTCCTTTTGCATTAATACCTATTATATTAGATCCTGTAAATATAGATTTATCATCTCTAGTTAAAATTTTATAGTCCATTTCACTTCTATTAATCATTGCTGTAATTAGTGAGCTATATCCATCAGCACCATCTATTCCACCATATGCTAAACTTGAAGCATCTTCAAATAAGAACATATCCGCATAAATAGAAGGATTTAAATAATATTGTAAGTCATAAATTCCATACATTTCTTCATAATCTTCTTGAGTAAACTCTTCATCACTACTATCTTCAACATCTTGATCTATAGTTACGTCTGAATCTACTCCAAAATTATTATCTATATTTTCTGAATTTGCATATTTATCTTCCATAAATTTTGCATAACTCGCTTCATTTTCTTGAAGTGCAGCATACATTTCCTTCGCCCTATTAAAGAAGTTAGTTAAAGCTTCTTCATTTATAGTATCATCATCATTAAGCCAGTCGTTTCCATATAAATAATATAATGAATACACTAAGCTTTTAGCATCAAAGTAATTTGAAAATACTCTTTTTTGAGTTTGAGTTGATAATTTTTTTGTTAATTCAACTAAAGAATCTAAACCTTTTATATTGCTAATATCATCTTTATTACCAAATAGCATTGGGAATTTAAAGCTTGTTGGGAATTGATATATCTTTCCATCAACAGTGTATGCTTCTGCTATATTTTTAAATACACTTCCATCTTCAACTAATGGATTTATAACATCGCTTATATCTTCTAATAATCCTTTTTCAATATATGATTCAGCAGATAAACCGTCTAATATTATTACATCTGGTCCATTTCCTGCCATTATTTCAGTATTTAAAGTTTTAAGTGCATCTGATTGAGTTACTCCATCACCATAAGTTAATCCAATTTCATACTTAACATAAGTATCTGGATGTTCCTTTGCATAACTAGAAATAGCTTGTCTGATTGAATGATTCTCTAATAAAGAATAAACAACTAATTGATTTTCAGGAACTGATGGTATATTTTCATCATAAGCATAATTAATAATTGAAGTTCCTGCTTCAGGATTAGACCAATCAGTAAATGTAGTTAAAAATTCTCCATTGCTCTTTTCAACAAATGATGTTATAGACATCTCATTATCACCAAAAGATGAAATTGCAGAATCTACTAATTGTTTTACCTTTTCAGTTTTCATATTATACTCATATAATCCTAAAGTAGTATAATAATATAATTTATCTTTGCTTCCTGCGTTAAGGAAAGTTGGATAATAATTAGAATTTTCTGCTATAGTTTCTTTTTCTAAAGCTTCTAAATTTCCTTTTTCTTTTCCATTAGTTGTATCATATTCTGTTATTGAATCAAATTCATATATAATTAAAGATTCTCCAACTAAGAAAAAGTCATTTATCCATTCATTAGATTCATAAATATTTTTTTCTTTAAATGTTTCTCCATCAAATTGAACTACTTTTTCTGAATTGCTACCAACTGTGAAAAATACATCTCCATTAGTACTACACTTAAAGTTATTATATCCAGCCCCCATTGATTCATCATCATCATTATACACTGAAAGATCTAACTCTATATCAGTTAAAGTTCCATCGGTGTCTACAACAGCATACTTAAATTCTGGTTCTTTATAAACTTCTTCGTTTACTACTCCCTCTTCAGCTATTGCTCCATTTTCCCCCTCACCTACTGGAGGATTATCTGGCATAGGTTCTTGAAAATAGTAAGATAATAGTATTTTTCCATTACTTAAATAACCTATATTATTTGTATATGTTTCTTTTCCCTCTTCTTTAGGTAATTCTATAGAATTCTCTGCCCATGTTTTACCACCATCTTCAGAAATAAATGCAACTGGTTTCCAGTTTTCGTTTGAATATGCAATCATCCCTATTTTATCATTTTCTAATAATGATACACTTTGAACATTAACACCTTCAGGAACATCATATCTCTCCTCAACATATCTTCCCATTGAAGACTTTCCTTCCCCCTTTGAACATCCAGCTATACTTAACATTAATGTTAATGATAAAAGTATTGAAAGCATTTTTTTAAAATTTCTCCCCATATTTACCTCCATAATATTTATTATTTATAATTTATTTACATTTTATTTCATAATACCATTTATTAGTATTTTTTTCCACATAACTCTTATTATTTTTATTAAATCCTTTTCACCTATAAATTAATTAATAATAAAATGTAAGTATTATTATCATATAAATTATTAGACATATTATTCTTTTAAAAAGTTCCATGTCACTAAAACATTGTATATATAAATTTTACATTTCAATCCTTAATTTACTATTAATATATTATTAAATTTATCTTACAAAATAGAAAAAGAAGCCTGTATTACTTGCTTCTCTTTAATATATATTATTTAATTAGTAATTTTATTTGACTTTCCTATACAATAAATAATAGCAAATCCACAAATAAATGCTATTATTGCATATAAAATATTAATTCCATTTGGTAATCCAGGATATATTGGAATTATTGATCCTATAACAAATCCCAGAATAAGCATATATGTTCTACTAGGATATTTATTAAGCAAATATTCTAATACCTTACTAGTTGCTACAGTTCCAACAAATACTCCTATTAATATAGGCGTTAAGAACTTAATATTAAAAGTATTTATAGCATTTAAGGTTATACTGTATAATCCCAACATAAGTAACATAAAAGATGTACTAATTCCTGGTAATATTAAAGCAATTGATATTACAATACCCGCTATAAATAAAAGAAAAATCCCCTTAACATCTCCAGCCGAAGCCATTACAGAAAGTGCTTCTGGATCTCTTGATAAAGCTATTGCAATGATAAGCCCTATAATTAAATAAATAATATCTGACTTCTTACTATTTTTTTCTTTAGCCTTTATATATAACGTTGGTAAACCACCACAAACTATTCCAATAAAAAGGAATCCCATTATAATAGGTGACCTATTTAAAAGACTCTCTATTATTTTACTAAATAATAAAACTCCAAATATACCCCCTAATGCTAAATAAAATAAAAGTTTAAAGTTTCTTTTCCAATCATCAAAAAATCTACTCACTGCATGTATTAAATCGTCATATATTCCAAAAATTATAGCCATTGTTCCACCACTTACCCCTGGTACTAGCATAGATATACCTATAACTAACCCTTTTAAAAATATTAATAGACTTTTCATTTTCCTCTCTCCTTAACACTTTAATATAAATTAATTAATATGTATTATATCAAATTATATAGAAAATTTAACCATAAAAAAAGAGTCAGCTTTCGCTGACTTTTATATTGCCCATTTTTTGTTTCCTGTAAAAGATACATTCAACCACTTTTTATAATCAATATGCTTAATTGCATCATTTATTTCTTCTCTTACATTATCCATTTGATCTAATGTTTTTAGCTTACTATCTTTGTTATAAACAAAATCAATTTCAATTCTAAGCTCACGTCCAACCTTAGATACTCTTGTTATCGAATCTTCAAAATTATACTCTTCTTCAATTTCTTTAACTAATACATATATATCATCATTAATTTCATCATCTGCTTTTACACAAATTACTTCCTTAAAGCTATTTATAAAGCTTTTTATAGGTATTCTAATACATAATAATGCCACTATAACTGTCATAGCTGGATCTATATATGGATTTAAGAAATTTAATTTTGTTTTTGATAAAATAATTGCTACTATAAAAGCAAGCAATACAGCTGTACTTAATGCTGTATCCATAAACCATTGTGAGTATTCTGCTTTAATAAGTTCTGATGATAAAGCTTTTTCCTTAACCTTCATATAAAATGTTATAGCTCCACATCCAAGAACTGATACAACTGAATAAATTAATGCCATTCCAAACTCTAAATTATTTCCACCACTTGCTATTGTCTTTACAGCTCCTATTAATGAATATAAACACATAATAGCTATCATTAATGATTTTATTGAAATAACTATTGGTTCTAAAATATGTTTACCAAAAGGAAATTTTTCAAAATCTCTCTTAGCCATATATTTATTAATATAAAGGGATAACATTGATAATATTACACTGATAAATGAATATAATCCATCGAATATAATCATATCAGACTCTATCGCTCAACCCCATGCAATACCAAATAGTGCAAAGAATAACGCACCTACTACAGATAGTTTTAATATTTTATTCTCTAGTTTCATTATTCTCACCTCTATTCTTATTTTTTATCTTTTTTAAAACTAGATACTTATATGATACACTAATAAATCTATTTTTGTAATGACTAAAATGCTGAGAAATTGCAACTAATATATGCATTTATCTATATGTAAAATTTTGAAAATAGCTTAAATGTACCTATTTTTACTTAAAATGTACTTATTTTAATATTTTTTTAACATTTTATTTTAATTTAATATTTACTTTATACAATTAAAAGCATTAACTCTTGTATTTTCTTCCTAGTATATTTTTAACTATATATTATTATCAAATCAGTATATAATATCACATGGAACTTATTTTTAATAAAGGAGATTATTTATAAATGAAAGAATTATTTGATTTATTTTGGACTTTTTGTAAGATTGGTGCTCTTACATTTGGTGGTGGTTATGCAATGCTTCCTATAATTCAAAGGGAAGTAGTTGAAAATAAAAAATGGTCAACAGAAAAGGAAATTTTAGATTATTATGCCGTTGGCCAATGTACTCCTGGCGTAATTGCAGTTAATACAGCAACCTTTATTGGCTTTAAAATAAGAGGAATTATAGGTGGAATAATTGCAACTCTGGGTGTAGTTTTTCCATCATTAATTATAATATTAATCATTGCTTCTTTTCTACAAAATTTTGCTAATATGGCTATAGTGCAAAGTGCTTTTGCTGGAATAAGAGTAGCTGTAGTTGCTTTAATAATTACTACGGTAATTAAACTTCTAAAATCATCTATTAAAGATTACTTAGGAATAATAATTGCTATTATCACTTTTATTATATCTGCATTCTTAGGTTTATCTCCTGTCTATGTAGTAGTTGCTGCCGGATTAACTGGATTAATTTCTAAAACACTAGGAGGTAACAAGTAATGATATATTTAATTTTATTTTTAGAATTCTTTAAGGTTGGATTATTTTCTGTTGGTGGAGGACTATCTACTATTCCATTTCTATACGAACTAGCTGATAAGTATAATTGGTTTGATCAAAAAATGTTGATGGATATGATTGCAGTATCTCAATCAACGCCAGGTGCCATTGGTGTTAATATGGCTACTTTCGCAGGTTTCCGTGCCTCTGGTATATTAGGTGGAGTAATCGCTACTATAGGTTTAGTTAGCCCTTCTGTTATAGTTATAATTATAGTTGCACATTTTTTAAATAAATTTAAAGAAAGCAGTGTTGTTGACTCAATATTTTATGGTCTAAGACCTGCTGTTGCTGCTCTTATTGCCGCTGCTGGCTACCAAGTATTTAAAGTATCTATATTAGCATTAGATAAATTTAATATTACACATAAGTTATTAGACGTAATCAATATTAAATCTACTATTTTATTAATAATAATGATTTTTGCTATAACTAAATTCAAAAAACATCCTATTATTTATATAGCAAGTGCTGCTATTATAGGAATAATATTTAAATTTTAAAGGGATAGTGAATTATCACTATCCCTTTATTTAACCAGCCTAATATATATCCAAAATTTTAATTATCTAATATATCTTAACTTTTACCATAATTACATTCCTAATCATATAATATATTAATTTAAATATATTAGGTGGTGAGTAAATGAAAGCAGATATAGTTTGTGAAGGTGGAGGAGTAAAAGGAATTGCATTATTAGGAGCAATTTATTATCTTGAAGAACAAGGCTATACATTTGAACAATACGCTGGTACATCTGCTGGTGCTATAGTAACCTCCTTATTGGCGGTAGGATACACTGGAAAAGACTTAAAAAATATGCTTTTAGATCTAGATTTTAAGGACTTTTACGCAAAAAACAACTTAACTCTTTTACCATTTTTAGGTCCTACAATAAGCTTGTTTAAAAACAAAGGATTATTTTCCGGTAATAATATAGAAAATTACTTAAATAAATTATATAAAGCCAAAGGAAAGAGTAAGTTTAAAGATATAGCTGTAAATGGTGTTAGTCCTTTAAAGGTGATTGCTTCTGATGTAACAAATAAAAAATTACTAATTCTTCCTGATGATTTAATAAATTATAATATCGATCCATTAGATTTTAGTATTGCTAAAGCCGTCAGAATGAGTATTAGCATTCCTTTTTATTTTAATCCTGTAATTCTTAAAAACGGTAAAAATTCAAGTTTTATAGTCGATGGAGGACTTCTAAGTAATTTCCCAATATGGCTTTTTGATGTTGAAAATAATCCACGTTGGCCTACATTTGGACTAAAACTCATTAGTAATGGAGATTTAAAAACGGTACATCCAAACAAAAGTAATTTAATAACATACTCTTGCGATGTAATAGATACAATACTTACTAAAGATGATGAAGCATTTTTAAACAATAAAGATTCAGTTAGAACTATTAAAATAAGAACATACGATGTTGGGATTGTAGATTTTGGAATTTCTAAAGATGAATACTTAAATTTATTTAACTCCGGATATAATTCTGCTAAAACATTTCTTGCAAAATGGAACTTTAACTCCTATATATCTAGATATAGAAGTTTTGTATAAATTCTTATACTATTTTTAATAGTACTGTTACTGAAAAATAAATTTAAATAATAGTACTATTTTTCTCCTACATTAGTACCTTTTTTTACTAATCATAGAATATTATTAAATTAGTTTTAGGAGGTTTTTATGACATCAATCATCTTATATAGCTTATCTTTAATTTTATTAATAATTTCTTTTTTAAAGGATAAATCAAAAACCAAAAAAGCTATTATTTTAGGTTTAAAATCATTTGAAAATATAATGCCTCAATTTCTTTGTATAATAATAACGGTTGGCATACTTCTTTCATTTTTCACTACAGATACAATATCTAAAGTACTAGGAAATAACTCAGGTTTCTTTGGCATTATGCTTGCTGATATTATAGGCTCTATTACGATGATGCCTACTTTTGTTGCTTTCTCTCTTGGTCACACATTACTTTTAAACGGTGCTGGATATGCTCAAGTTGGCGCTCTAATTTCTTCATTAACATTGGTTGGTATTATGACATTCACTCTTGAATCTAAATATATTGGTAAAAGAGCTGCATTCTTAAGAAATTTAATTGCATTCCTGTTCTCAATTTTTGTAGGAATTATTCTTGAAAGGATTATGATTATCATATGAATATTGTAATAAAGATATTTAAAAGATATAAAAATTTTTTTCTTTCCTTATTAGTACTTATAATATTATCATTTTTTAGTAACTCTATCTTAACACAAACTATAAACACCGCTACATCAAGTATATTACAAATGCTGTCTGTTCTTCCACCTGTAATGATTTTATTAGGATTAATAGATGTATGGATTCCTAGAGAACAACTTGTAAAATATATGGGGAATAAATCTGGAGTAATTGGTATTCTTTTATCTATGCTAATAGGATCAATAGCTGCTGGACCAATGTACGCCTCCTTTCCTTTTACTGCAGTATTAATAAAAAAGGGAGCAAAATTTTCTAATATAATTATTTTTATGAATGCCTGGTGTCTAACTAAAGCTTCAACATTATTATTTGAATTCTCAGCTCTAGGATATAAATTTACTTTATCTAGATTATTGATAGATATACCTGGTGTATTAATAATGAGCTACTTTATTAACTTATTAATGCCCAAAAATTCTCTAGATGAACTTTATAATAAATATAATTAAAGTTTGAATATCCCTCTGCCTAGTAAATCAGAGGGATGTTCAAACTTTAATTAATTATTTATTTTCAACTATATATATCAGAAAATTCAATACTACATTTTTCAACCTTAGATTTTGTTAAATCACTAATCTTCTTATTCCTTGTTTCAACTTGTACTATAGGTAATTTTATAGTAAATTTACTACCTTCATTAATTTTACTCTCTACATAAATATCACCTTTATGCATTTTGACAAGTGACTTAACAAGTGATAATCCTATTCCACTCCCATTAAATCTTCTAGTTAATTTATTATCAACTTGAGCATATCTCTCAAATATTGTATCAAGTTTCTTTTTAGGAATTCCTATTCCATTATCTGTTACTGATATATAAATATTATTATTATCTTTTCCTATATTAACATATATTTTACCATTTTCTTTTGTATACTTAATTGCATTAGATAATAGATTTAATATTATTCTTTCTATTTTATCTGGATCACATGCAATTATTTCCTCTTCAACTTCAGTATCAAATATAAGCTCTATACCTTTATTGTTTACATACTCTAAAACAGACATAGTAATATCTTCAACAACACTTATAATATTATAATTACCTAATTGAATATCATAATACCCATAATCCATTTTACTAATATCAATTATATTGTTGACTAATCTAAGTAGCCTATAGCAATTTTGTCTAATAGAATTCATGTATTTATTTAAATTTCCCTCATCAGTTGATATAATATTTTTAACTTCAATATTTTTATTTATAACTTGCATTGTTGCTAATATTATGTTTAGCGGTGTTTTAAATTCATGTGATATATTAGAAAAAAATTCACTTTTTATACTTTCTAATTCTATTGCCTTTTCATAAGCAATTTTTTCCTCTATTATATTTTTTTCCTCAGTTATATCTCTAGCAGTTAAAATGTATACTTGCTTCTCTTTAATAAACCGGCAATTACATTCTCCCCATCTATAGTCGCCATTTTTACACTTAAATCTAACTTCTAATCCCCTAACTCCACTGAATATAACTTCGCTTGATATAGCATTCAAAATAGATTTTAAATCTGATGTGTGAACAAACATACTCCACTCATGTGCAAGTAATTCTTTTTCGCTCCACCCCAATACCTCACTACAATATTTACTTATCTTTTGAGCCTTACCATCCTTCCCTATAATAGCCATAAAATCTACTGAAATTTCAAAAAAATATTCTAAATCACTTTTCCCATTAACCGATATAACTGGTTCCATCCTTATATTTCACCCCCTGAAATCTTTTGAAATATTAAGTATTAATTCAAATTTATTCCATTATTTATATTCTACTATTTTTACCTCTTAACTTCAACCTTTTTTTACCATTTACACTTTATACTTTATATTATTTTACAGTTAATTGTAACTAATTTTTTTCTATGTAATTTTCAAATTAAATTTTTCAGCCAATTTACTGTATTCATCACATACCCACTTTTCCCTATAAAAGACAGGAAATTTTTGATTATAATTACCCCATATAGTAAATGGTTTTTTCACAAAATATATAGTAGAAAATAAAACTTCTTTACATGTTATTCTTGTTATGAAGGGAATACTTTCTAATGTTAAGTTAAAATAAACTCCACTTATACCATTCTCATTTTCAAATTTTTTTATAAACATCTTATCTTCACTATTTATAAATTGTTTTAATTTTATCTTTTCATCTTCTTCTAAATTGTTATAATAAAAATCAACATATGAATTTTCTATACCATTTAACTTTACAGCTTCTTCTAAGAAACTAATCATACTTTTCTCAAAATCATAAGAATTATCTGATTCTAAAGTTTTATTTTCAAATCTATTAATCCCTTCTGTAATATTATTAAATCTAATTTCAACATTATTTTCAAATTCATTTTCATCAATTTTAATTAGCACATAATCACTCCTATATTTTAAATTAAAACTATACTTTTTTATTTTTAAACTCAATATTAAAAATGTTTTCATATAATTTATTTAAATATCTTCTTTAATTATACAAGAAAAATAAAATTATAAATATGTTTAATTTTATAAAAAAACAGCGGATAGATTAATATAAATCTCTCTGCTGTCTTTAATTTAACTTTCATATGTCCGTAGTATTCCTTCTGCAATAGACCTTTTCGTTGATCTCATATCCATAGCTTGTTTTTCTATATATCTATGTGCTTCTGATTCTGTCATGTTTAAATATTGTATTAATATACATTTTGCTCTATCTATCATTCTGATATCCTCAATTTTTTGTAGCAGCTTATTATTTTCCTTTTTTAATTGGCACATTTTATTATAAGTTGCATTAGCTATTTTTAATGCACTCCAAAATATAGTTCTATTCATAGGTTTTGATATAGTAATTACACCATCTCTCTCTACCTTTTCACTTACCTCATCATAAACCTCCGATTTAACAATCAAAATAGCTTGACCTATTCCTGTTGATACTATATTTCTGGCAAACTCTTCCCCAAATTCATCTATAAGTGGTGCATTTATAATACATAAATCAAAATCTCTTTCAATTAAAAGTCTTCTAGCTTCCCCACCATTTTTCGCTGTAACAATATCTCCATAAGAGTTTTGAGAGAGCACTTCAGTAAAAAACTCCATTCCTTTTCTACTGCTAGATACTATTAAAATGTTGTCCAATAAATCGCCCCCATTATTATAGTTATAAGTTAGATATTTTTAATAAAATCTATCTAAACTATATTACCTAACTAAACTATACTTCTTCTAAATACCTTATATATATTCAAAATATTTTCTTTTTATCTTTTCTTTATCATATGCATTAAAATTCTCTTTAAGTTCAATCTCCTTTAATTCAATATATCTATTTAATACATCTTCTCCAATTATCTCTCTTATAAATTCACTAGTTTTAGCAATATTTAAGGCTTCTTCAAGATTTTCCGGTAATTTTTCTATTTTTTTCAATATTTCATCACTTGCAGTATATAAATTTTCATTTATCGCTTCTGGTAATTCTATTGAATTTTCGATTCCATAAAGCCCTGCCCCTATAATTAATGAAAAAGCAATATATGGATTTATTGATGAGTCTGGTGATCTTAATTCCATTCTTGTTTTTTCTCCTGTTGCTGCTGGTATCCTAATTAATTGAGACCTGTTTTGATGAGACCATGATATATATTTAGGAGCTTCAAACTTTCCAAACCTCTCATATGAATTAACTAAGGGATTTAAAAACGCAGTTATTTCTTTAGCCTTGCTTAATATTCCCGCTATGAATCTCTGAACATTTTCTTGTTCAAATTTATTATTTTCAAATATATTAGCACCATTCTTTAACAAAGATAAATTTATATGAAGCCCATTTCCACTCTCATCAGCAATTGGCTTTGGAAGAAAAGATGCAAAAAGTCCATTTCTTGTAGCTATTGCCTTTACTACTGATTTAAATGTTATAAAATTATCAGCAGCTGTAAGAGAATCACTATATTTAAAATCTATTTCATTTTGCCCTGGTCCTTGCTCATGATGTGAACTTTCTGGTCTTATTCCCATTTCTTCTAAACACAAACATATTTCTCTTCTTATATTTTCACCTTTATCTATTGGTGCTATATCAAAATATCCCCCTTTATCATGTGTTATCATTGTTGGTTCACCTTCTTCATCAGTTTTAAATAAATAAAACTCACACTCTGTCCCTATATAAGGTGTATATCCCTTAACTACACATCTTTTAACCATATTTCTCAATATCTCTCTACTATCATAAATAAACTTTTCCTTTTCAGGTGTTTTTATATCACAAAAAAATCTAACAACTCTTCCTTGTTGTGGTCTCCAAGGCAAAACACTCAAGGTGCTTGGATCTGGAAATAATAATAAATCAGATTTAGAAACATCTGCAAAACCTTTAATCGCAGACGCATCAAATGACACCCCTTCTTTAAATGCTCTTTCTAATTCATTAGGCATAATAGAAATATTCTTTTGAGTTCCTAAGAGGTCACAAAAAGCTAACCGTATAAACTTAACATCATTTTCCTCAATAAATTCTAAAACTTCTTTAACTGCATATGTCATATCTCTTCCCCCTGTTAATTATAAATAATATATATTCAAACTTTATAAAATTTTTTATAATCTAAAAAAAGACGCTCATCAAATAATTTTTAGAGTCTTTAACTATTCACAAGAAAGTTTTATCTTATGATTAATAAATATATCTAAAAAACATCTGATGAACGTCTTTGTCCATTTGTAACATTATACAATATAAACATTTTTTTATCAACATTAAGCATTTTTAAAATAATTTTACTTTTTTTCAAAAAACTATTTACTTTTTTTATCTTCAAGAATATAATACTTACATAAACAGCAAAGGCGCTGTGGACTATTTTAAAGTCCACGGTGCCTTTTTTTTATTTTAAAGGGGGCTATTAAATATGAAAGATATACCAAATTTATTTGGAAGTTTAGTTTTTAACGATAGTATTATGAAAGCAAAATTACCTAAAGAGACCTATAAATCACTTAAAAGCACAATTCAAGCTGGAAAACCTCTTGATTTAGAAGTTGCCACAGTTGTTGCGAATGCAATGAAAGATTGGGCTATAGAAAAAGGGGCAACTCATTATACTCATTGGTTCCAACCTATGACTGGTGTTACTGCTGAAAAACATGATAGTTTTATTACACCTGATAAAGATGGCCATATAATAATGGAATTCTCCGGTAAAGAACTTGTACAAGGTGAACCTGATGCTTCAAGTTTTCCATCTGGAGGACTTAGGGCTACTTTTGAAGCTAGAGGCTATACAGCTTGGGATCCAACTTCATATGCATTTATAAAAGATGGTACTTTATGTATTCCTACTGCATTTTGCTCTTATAGTGGAGAGGCCTTAGATAAGAAAACTCCAGTTTTACGTTCAATGCAAGCTTTAAATAAACAAGCACTACGTATTTTAAAATTATTTGGAAATACTACTGTTAAAAAGGTTATTACAACTGTTGGACCTGAACAAGAATATTTCCTTGTTGATAAAGAAATGTATGAAAAAAGACCTGACTTGGTTTTCTGTGGAAGAACTTTATTTGGTGCAAGACCTCCAAAAGGTCAAGAAATGGAAGATCACTACTTCGGTACTATTAAACCAAGAGTATCAGCTTATATGAAAGAATTAGAACAAGAACTTTGGAAGCTTGGTGTTTTAGCAAAAACAAAGCATAATGAAGTTGCCCCAGCCCAACATGAACTTGCTCCAATCTTTACTACAACAAATATTGCAACTGATCATAACCAACTTACAATGGAACTTATGAAATCTATCGCTAATAAACATGGATTAGCTTGTTTACTTCACGAAAAACCTTTTGCAGGTGTAAATGGTAGTGGTAAACACAATAACTGGTCACTTTCTACTGATACTGGTGCTAATCTTTTGGAACCTGGCGATACACCTTCTGAAAATGCACAATTTTTATTATTCTTATCAGCTGTTATTAAAGCTGTTGATGATTATCAAGATTTACTACGTGTATCAGTTGCAAGTGCAGGAAATGATCATAGATTAGGTGCAAACGAAGCTCCTCCAGCAATAGTTTCTATGTTCCTTGGCGATGAACTAACAGAAATTATTACAGCAATTGAAAATGGCACAAACTATATAGATAAAGGTAAGAGCCAAATGGAAATCGGTGTTCGTGTATTACCAAAATTCTTTAAAGATACGACTGATAGAAATAGAACTTCTCCTTTTGCATTTACTGGTAATAAGTTTGAATTTAGAATGTTAGGATCTACTTTCTCAATAGCAGGACCCAATATTGTATTAAACACTATTGTTGCTGAAGAACTTAAACAATTTGCAGATATACTTGAAAAAAGTAGTAACTTTGATGAAGACTTAAATACTCTTATAAAAGATACTATTAGAGATCATAAAAGAATAATATTTAATGGTAATAATTATAGTGATGCTTGGGTAGAAGAAGCTGAAAAGAGAGGATTACTAAATTTAAAAACTACTCCTGACGCTCTTCCTTACTTCATTCATACTAAAAATATCGAATTATTTACTAAACACCATGTATTTTCTGAAAGTGAATTATATTCAAGATATGAAATTTTAATGGAAAACTACTGTAAAACTATTCATATAGAAGCCTTAACTATGATTGATATGGTAAAAAAATATATAATTCCTTCAGTTTTAAGCTACCAAGGAGAAATAGCTAAAATAGCAAATAGTAAAAAACAACTTAATCCAAATCTTAAATGCGAATTAGAAGAAAAACTACTTTCCAACTTATCAAGACTTGGTAATTATCTTTACGCAAAACTTGATACTTTAGAAACCTCTGTATTAAATGCAAAAACTCATTCTGATTTGCTTGAAAGTGCAAAATATTATAGGGAATCAATATTTATCAATATGCAACATTTACGCGGAATAGTTGATGAGCTTGAAACATTAATAGGTAAAGACCATTGGTCTCTTCCAACTTATTGTGAGCTTTTATTCAGTGTTAACTAAATAATATAATACACAATGGCGTGTAATTTACATTAAGAAATTCCTACTGTAAATACACGCCAATTGTTTTATAAAAACATTTAAATTCAATAAAAGTTATAAGTTTTAGGAATTATTTAGAAGTAATATCATACTGTCATTGTTATACAAATAATTTAATTACTTACTTTAAACACCTAACTTATAACTATTTTAAAGGGGGTTATATTTATGTATTCAGCATTAGACACAATTTGGACTCTACTAGGAGCAGCATTAGTATTTTTCATGCAAGCAGGCTTTGCAATGGTTGAAACTGGATTTACCAGAGCTAAAAACGCCGGAAATATAATAATGAAAAATTTAATGGATTTCGCTATAGGAACTGTAGTATTTTGGTTTATAGGTTTTGGACTTATGTTTGCAGGTGATGGTTCACTTATAGGTGGTATTGATTTATTTATCCAAGGTGATTATAGTAGTTCAATTCCAACCTTTGCTTTCGTTATATTCCAAACTGTTTTTTGTGCCACTGCTGCTACCATCGTTTCTGGGGCCATGGCAGAAAGAACTAAGTTTTCATCTTATTGTATATATAGTTTAATAATTAGTGCATTTATTTATCCTATTTCTGGTCATTGGATATGGGGTGGTGGTTTCTTATCACAAATGGGCTTTCACGACTTTGCCGGCTCTACTGCAGTTCATATGGTTGGTGGTGTTGCTGCCTTAGTTGGTGCAAAAATTCTTGGTCCTCGTATAGGAAAATATTCTAAAGATGGTACAGTCCACGCTATTCCTGGTCATAGTTTAACTTTGGGTGCTTTAGGTGTATTTATTCTTTGGTTTGCTTGGTTTGGTTTTAATGGTTGTTCTACTGTTTCAATGACTGGTGATGAGGCTATATTATCTGCAAGTACAATTTTTATGACTACTAATATTGCTGCAGCAACAGCCGCAGTGGCTGTTTTAATAATAACTTGGATTAGATATAAAAAACCTGACGTTTCTATGACATTAAACGGTGCATTAGCTGGCCTTGTTGCTATTACAGCAGGTTGTGACATGGTTAATCCTTTTGGAGCTTTCTTTATAGGTCTTATTGCTGGTATCGCAGTTGTATTTGCAGTAGAATTTATAGAAAAGAATTTGAAAATAGATGATCCTGTTGGTGCAATTTCTGTACATGGTGTTTGTGGCGCTCTTGGTACAATATTAACTGGACTTTTTGCAGTTGATGGTGGTTTATTCTATGGTGGTGGCTTTAAATTTTTAAGCACACAAATATTAGGTGTATTATGTGTTATAGCTTGGGTTATATTTACTATGGCCATTGTTTTCCTAGCTATTAAACACACTATAGGTCTTAGAGTTTCTCCAGAAGAAGAGATTGAAGGACTTGATAAAAAAGAGCATGGTCTTGAAAGTAGTTATGCAGACTTTATGCCTATAACATCAACTTTGGCTAATATTGATTTAACTGAAGTCTATACATCAACTATACCAGATAATTCTACCTTTGATAATACAGATACAATTCCAGTTGTTTATAACACCTCTAAATCTAATGCAAAATTCACTAAAGTTGTAATATTAACTAAACAAGATAGATTCGAAAGATTAAAGTTAGCTTTAGATAAATTAGGAATTACAGGTATGACTGTAACTAGTGTTTTAGGCTACGGAATGCAAAAGGGATCTACCGATTTCTACAGAGGTGTTCCTTTAGAAGTTACATTATTACCACAATTAAAGGTAGAGATTGTTGTATGTAAAATCCCTGTAGATACATTAGTTAAAGTTATTAAAAAAGCTCTATACACTGGTAAAATTGGTGATGGTAAGATATTTGTTCAAGATGTAGAAAATGTAATTAAAATAAGAACTAATGAAGAAGGATATGATGCTCTTCAAGATGAATAATAAAATTAAGACCTGTATTATATGATACAGGTCTTAATTTATATATAACTATTTATTATAATCTAATAATTTAATATTTTTATTCTTTATTAATTCTTTAGGAAGAACTATATTTAGTATTGTTGCAGTTACAAATCCACCTACTATAGCTTGACTAAACATATTTTGAAACCATTGAGGTAAATATTGCATAACTTCTGGACAGTAACTTAACCCCAACCCAACCGCACATGATGCTGCTACTATAAGACCTGTTCTATCTGAAATCTTTCCATCTTCAATTAAAAGATTTAATCCACTAATACTTATCATGGCAAACATTAAAATTACAGCTCCACCTAACACGCAGTTAGGTATTGATGCAACTATAGCTCCAAGCTTAGGTACAAAAGCACATAATATTAAAAATATAGCACCTGTCATTAAAATAAATCTATTAACTATTTTAGTCATAGCTACAAGTCCTACATTTTGACTAAAAGATGTATTAGGCATAACACCAAAAAGAGTTGCAAATACACTTCCAAATCCATCTGCATGTACAGCTCCCTGTAACTCGTCATCAGTAATATCCCTTCCTAGCCCACCTACTGCAATTCCAGTATTATCACCTATAGTCTCAACTGTAGTTGCTAAGTATACTAATATAAAAGGTACTATTGCTTCTATATGAAAACTATATTCTATTCCATCAATCATAAAAATAGGCTTTGGAATTGAAAACCATGCTGCTTTTGATATTTCTGAAAAATCTACCATTCCCATAAATATTGATATAATATATCCAACAATAATACCTATTAATATTGCTGATACACTTAAGAATCCTTTTGAAAATTGTTTAAGCAAAACAATAACTAAAAAAACTATTAATGCTATTGTTATATTTTTTATAGAACCAAAGGTAGGATCTCCTTGCATGCCAACCCCACCACCAACGAATTGTATACCTACACCAATAAGTGAAATTCCTAATATCAATACAACAGTCCCAGTAACTGCATGTGGTAATATTTTTCTTAGTGGTTTTATTATAAATCCAAGTAAAAATTCAATTATTCCACCTATAAGTGATGCTCCCATGATAGCTCCATATCCAAATTGAGTTCCTACACCTAAGCTTACTGGAATAAATCCAGAGCTAGTTCCCATAACAACCGGTAATCCAGATCCAACTTTCCAAATAGGATAAAGTTGAATCAAAGTTATAAGACCTGCTACAAACATAGCATTTTGAAGTAATGTAACCTTAATAGCCATATCCATATTCAAAACACTAGTGACAACAAGTAATGGTGCTAAATTTCCAGCATACATCGCAAGAACATGTTGCATTCCCAATGGAATTGCATCACCCAACGGCACTTTCCCTTCTAGCCTGTACATATTTTCCTTTTTATACTCAGACATATTTCTCCCACCTTTTTATAATATGCTTACTAATTTCTATTCAGTGGTTTGTAAATTTATGAATTATTTTTGTTATCATTCTCTTCTTTTTTAGATTGTACTTCTTCATTATTTAATGTATTAAAAGCTTGAAGCCTCATTGCATTAGCAATTATGCTTATCAAATATGAACTTGCAACATTTTGGTATGCTGTTATATCATTTTTTTCATCCCTATAAATATTACTTAATTCCTTCACATATGTTCTTCGTAATGCAACTATCCACAATAATATATATCCTAATAAAACTAACTTTTGACTAAATAAAAATGCTTCTTCAGAAGTCTTCCCTGTATTGTTTCTATTTTGTGCATCTAATATATCTAAATTGGCAGCATATATATAATTTGAATAACCAGCCACTAAAAAAGCAACTCCTACTTTCTCCATATTAGCTAAACTAACTTCAAACTCTATAATATACTTATCTATTTTTTCTTTTTCATACTCATATTCTCTATCATAATCTTTACCCTTCATCTTATCTCCCAAAAAAGCAATTCATAATATAATATGAATTTACATTTCATTGGTCAGTATTATGATTCAAAGTTTTTAAAAGCAAAAAAAAAGAAACTCTACTGAGTTTCTTTTTGGTGGCTTACCGGGGAATCGAACCCCGGACACCTTGATTAAAAGTCAAGTGCTCTACCGACTGAGCTAGTAAACCAAATATGGTGCGTGTTAAGAGATTCGAACTCCTGGCCCACGCCTTAGAAGGGCGTTGCTCTATCCAGCTGAGCTAAACACGCTTATTAAACCGTTATTAACTTCGCATTACTTCGTCAATTTAGTCACTATACTCCTCACTTATTATATATAAGCTATGGTGCTCATTCCTCATTTCCTGTACTGCTCGTTCCTAACATTTTAAAATGGAGCGGGTAGTGGGAATCGAACCCACCTTTCCAGCTTGGAAGGCTGGAGTATTACCGATATACGATACCCGCATTAATGACACTCTAAATCTTCGATTTAGTTAGTGGAATTTACTCAACAAAGTTGAGATTCCTTTTAGTCAAAATGGTGACCCCTAGGGGAATCGAACCCCTGTTACCACCGTGAAAGGGTGGTGTCTTGACCGCTTGACCAAGGGGCCTTGCGTATGTCTTAGTGACTACTTTTTGTATATTACAGTGTTTTTAGACAAAAGTCAACACTATTTTAAAAACTTTTTTAGATTTTCTTAAATGTTCTTAATGTAAACATTTTATATTAGATATTTTTATAAATTCTTCCCTTGTATCTATATCAAATAATTCAATATCATTATCAATATTTACTACATTTAAATCATTTAAATGCTCCTTTAGTATTTGTCTTCCCCCATTATCTCCTTCTAATAATAATAATTCATCAATATATTTTTTTGAAAAGATAACTGGATTACCTTTATTATTTCCACATCCAACACAAACTATACCTTTTTCTCCATTAATAAAATTATCTAATAATATTTTTAAAGTTTTTTCTGTAATAAATGGCTGATCACATACCATAAACATATATCCATCAGCTTCTTTATCGAAATTTATTCCCAATTTTATAGAGCTTGAAATTCCTATGCTACTGTTAGTATTCATAATAACAGTAATATTAGTATTTAATAATTCTTTCTTTATTTCTTCATATTGAGTTACACATATTATTTTATTAACTTCTAACTTAGTAATATTATTAACTATATGCATATATATTGGCTTATCTTTATATATTGCTAATAATTTATTTCCTTTAAACCTTTTACTATTTCCAGCCGCTAATAAAATTAAATTTATCTTCATATCCTAACTCACCTCTTCAAAATTATTTTAATAAAAGTGAAGCCTAAAAAAGACTTCACTTTTATTATTACATATTATCATTTAACATTCCCATAACTATTTTTTCTGATGTTATTGGTAATGCTCTTACATTCACCTTAGTTGCATTATATACTGCATGTGCTAAAGCTGGAGAAGGTGTATTAATAACTATTTCCCCTATTGATTTAGCTCCAAATGGTCCTGTTTGTTCATAACTTGATTCAAACTCAACTCTTATATTTCCAACATCAAGTCTTGTAGGTATTTTATATTGAAGGAATGAGTCATTTCTCATTTTTCCTTTTTCATTATAAGTAATATCCTCATAAAGTGCCATTCCAATACCTTGAGCAATACCACCTTCTGCTTGAATTCTTGCTAGGTTAGGGTTTACAACTGTTCCACAGTCTACAACTGCAACATAATCAATTATATCAACTTTTCCAGTTAATTTATCTACTTCTGTTTCAACAATTCCAACCATAAATGGAGGTGGTGAAACCTCTGAATAATGTGATTCACTTTCACTTATAGTTCTAAATCCACCAACTAAGGTATTATTAGCTATATCAATTAATGTTATTTCTTTTTCATCTTCTATTGAAAATACTTTTTCACCATCAAACTGTAAATTTTCAACTGGACATTTTAATGCCTTTGATGCCTCTTCAATAATTCTCTTTTTCATTTTTTCACAAGTTTTTATAACTGCTCCACCTGTTATATATGTTGTACTAGATGCATAAGATCCAGTATCATATGGACTTTGATCTGTATCAACACCATGAACTATAATATTATCAACATCACATTCTAAACAATCTGCTGCCATTTGAGCTAATATTGTATCACAGCCTGTACCCATATCAGCTGCACCAATCATCAATGTATAGAACCCATCATCATTAAGCTTAATCTCAACTGCTGCTGTATCTATTGATGATATACCTGAACCTTGCATAGCCATAGCAACACCAACTGATCTTACTTTTCCATTCCCCATATCTCTACATGGGTATTTATTATCCCAATCTATCATTTCCTTTGCTCTAGATAAACATCTATCTAAAGCGCAGCTATTTGCAGGTTCATTATAGTACGCTGGCATTATTTCACCTTCAGCAACCATATTCATTTCTCTTAATTTAATAGGATCAATATTTAATTTATCCGCTAATTCATTTACAGCAGATTCTAATGCAAATAATCCTTGAGTAGCTCCATACCCTCTATAGGCTCCTGCTCCCATAGTATTTGAATAAACAACATCATATTCAAATTTATATGCTTTTGCTCCGTTGTAAAGAGGCATTGATTTATGACCAGCCAATCCAACAGTTGTTGGTCCATGATCTCCATACGCACCTGCATTAGATAAAGTATACATATAAATAGCCTTAATTATACCATTCTCATCAGAACCTACCTTAACCTTAATTTCCATCTCATGTCTTGGACTACCATTAGTCATACTTTCTTCACGAGTATAAACCATTTTAGCTGGTTTTCCAGTTTTCATCGTAACTATAGCTGGAAATATTTCTGCAACAACGCTTTGCTTCGCTCCAAATCCTCCACCGATTCTTGGCTTAATAACTCTTATTTTTGATTTAGGCATATCTAAAGCATTTGCTAATATACGTCTTACATGGAACGGAACTTGAGTTGCACTTGTTATATTTAATCTTCCATATGTATCTAATTCAGTAAATGCTCTAAAAGTCTCCATCATAGCTTGGCTATTTGCTTTAGTATGATAAGTTTGCTCTATAATATGAGCACATTTACTCAATTCTTCTTCAACATTGCCATATATAAAATCACCCTTTGAACATATATTTCTATTTTTATCTACATTAATCCAATCATTTAATGCAATAAAATCATCTTCAGGATGAACTATAACCTCATTATCAATTGCTTCTCTAAAATCTAAAACAGCATCTAAAACTTCATATTTAACTTTTATTAAATTTAAAGCTTTATTAACCGCCTTTTCATTCTCACCTGCAACTATAGCAACTGGGTCTCCAACGCATCTTAATCTTTTATCTAAAATCAATCTATCATATGGGCTTGGTTCTGGATAAGATTGTCCTGCTGTTGTAAATCTTTTTTGCGGTACATCTTTATATGTTAAAATACACTCTATTCCAGGTACCTTGCTAGCAATTGTAATATTAATATCTTCAATTAATGCATGTGCATGAGGACTTCTAAGCACTTTTACTATTAAACAGTTACTTGGAGCTATATCATCTGTGTAAACCGGCTTCCCTGTAAGTAATGACATTGCATCCTTTTTTCTTATACCTTTATTAACGTACTTCATTTTTAGTCCTCCTTTTTAGCTTCTAAAAAGTTTTTTATAGCTCTTAATTGGCTCATATACCCTGTACATCTACAAAGATTACCTACCAAATAATGCTTAATTTCATCTTCCGTAGGATTTGATAACTCTTTTTTCATAGCTAATACATTCATAACAAATCCTGGACTACAGAAACCACATTGCTCTGCTCCCTGGTCTGCCATAAATGCTCCAAATTCCTCTGCCTCTTCTTGTAACCCTTCAAGTGTTGTTACCTTTTTTCCATTTGCTTTCATTACAAGAGTACTACATGATAAGACTGGTTTTCCATCTAGATGAACAGTACATAATCCACAATTTGCAGTTTCGCACCCTCTTTTTACACTAAAAAATCCTTTGCTCCTTACATAATCAATTAATAACATATCTGCTTCTACATTATCTTGAAAAAGTTTATTGTTTATCCATAGTTTAATTTCCATAGTTTCCTCCTGTAATTTCACTTATTGCTCTATTTATAAATACTTTTGCTAGTATTTTTCTATATTCCTTACTTCCCCTCATGTTACTATCAAATTTAATATTTTCCATAACATAATTAACTACATCATCAATTTCATTTTGTGTAGGAACTTCACTTAAAAGTTCGGCTGCATTTATGTTAATAGCCTTTTGTGGTCTAGCTCCAATTACAATATTCCATCTCTTCTCTACTCTAGAAGCTGCAACTGCTAAAGTTGGAATATCCGTAGCACTATTTCTATGTGTTAAATAAGCTGCTTTTCTATTATCTTTCTTTATTATTACCCTTACTAAAATATCATTATCATAAGGCATATCTCTGTATTCAGTTAATGGTATTATTCCACCATTAAAAAGTTCTACATATGTTTCTAATGCTAATAATGAAGTTAATATGTCAGAAAATCCAAAACGTGAGTAAATACTACCTCCTATAGTGGCGCAATTTCTAAATTGAACTCCTACAATATGTATTAATGACTTTGAAATAATTCCATCAAAATAAGAGTTTAAATTCTTATCAATTTCTAATTGTCTTAATGTACACATACATCCTATTTTAAAGCACTCTTCATCTTCCTCTATTTTATCTAAACCTAAGGCTGATAAATCAATGGCATTTTGAATATTTCTTCCACCCATCTTAAGCCAACCTATTCCCCCTAAAACAACATTGTTCTTTTTTTGGTTTAATTCATACGCTTGTTCTAAGCTTTCTGCTACTACATAATTTCTAATCGTAAACAAATTATTCTCCTCCTATAAACTCAACAAAGGGGCTATATATCATTATTAGATATAAGCCCTTTTTTTATAAAAATTTTATACATTTACTAGTTCACTTTTTTCTTTATCCTGTGGTAATACTAAGTTTAATACAGTTGCTATAACAAATGTCATTATTATACCATTTTGTGCAAATATATTACTAACCCAAGTTGGTAATTGCGCTAAAGCTTCTGGAACATTACCTATTCCAACCCCAATCCCTATAGCTAATGCAACTATTAATCCATTTCTACCATCTAATTTTTCTCTAAATAATGATTGTAATCCACTAACAAATATCATTGCAAACATTATAACAGCAGCTCCTCCAAGAACTGATTGTGGCATTACCGAAAGTATTGCACTTAATTTTGGAAAGAATCCTGCTAAAATTAAAAATACAGCTCCTGTCATAATTACAAATTTATTTACAACCTTAGTTACTGCAACAAGTCCAACATTTTGGCTAAATGAAGTATTTGGTGCAACTCCAAATAAAGCCGCTATAAAACTTGAAACACCATCTGCAACAACCCCTCCAGCTAACTCCTTATCTGTAGCTTCTCTTCCAAGACCACCTACTGCAATAGCAGAAATATCTCCTATTGTTTCTACTGTAGTTGCAATGTACATTATTGCCATTGAAATTATTGCATCTAATCTAAATTCAAATCCCATAACAAATGGTCTAGGTAAACTTATCCATGCTGCTTCTTTTACAGCTGTGAAATCAACCATTCCCATAACTATCGATAATATATATCCTACTATTATTCCTATTAATATTGCTGATGTTTTTATAAACCCTTTTGTGAAATTTTGTAACACTATTATTACTAAAATTACTACTGTTCCTACTATTAAATGATTTTTAGAACCAAAGTCAGCAGCTCCAGCTCCACCTGCAAAATACTTTACTCCAACAGGAAGTAATGAAAGTCCTATAGATATAACAACTAAGCTTGTTACTATAGGTGGAAATAATTTTCTTAATGGTTTAATAAAGAATCCTAAAACTATTTCTAATAAAGCACCAACTAATGAAGCTCCCATTATTGCTGAATATCCATAAGTAACTCCTATAGCTTTTTGTGTACCTATAAATCCTGAGCTTGTCCCCATAACAACAGGCAGACCGCTTCCAACCTTTAAAATTGGATATAATTGAATTAAAGTTGCAACACCTGCTACAAACATTGAGTTTTGAATCAACATTGATTTAGTTTCTAATGGAATATCTAAAAGTCCACATACTATTATTAACGGTGATACATTTCCTAAAAACATAGCTAATACATGTTGAATCCCTAATGGGATAGCTTGTTTTAAAGGTACTCTTCCTTCTAATTCATAAACACTTCCAGTTTTCATTATATGCCCCCCTATAAATAGCAAAATATTTTCACGAACAATATTTTTATTTTATTTGAAAAATGTACGTTTTTTTATTTACAGGATGATTTTATCATATATTTTGAATTATGTGTATATTTTTCTATTTTTTTTACACTTTTTTTGTTTTTTTTATTTTTTTAACTCTTTTCCCCTATAAACACAAAAATTAAAGACAAACTTCAATTAAAAAGTTTGTCTTTATTTTTTTATATCTAAACTATAATTCAAAGGTATTTTTCGTGTTTATTTTATATATTCAAAAAATACCTTTATTGTACCCCCACATGCCATACCAAGTTTTGCCGCTACTGAATTTGATAAATCATAACTTTCTATATGTGATTTTTCTTCCTTTATTAACTCTAAAGCTTTCTCATAAGCTGCATTTTCAACAACTCCACCACCAATAGTTCCAATAAAACTACTATCATCTTTAACAAGCATTTTAGCATCAATGCCTCTTGGTGATGATCCTCTTTTATCTAAAATACTTACTAATATTTTTTTTCTATTCTCATAAACAATATCATTTAGTATTTCTTCATCAATAGTAGATAAATTTTTACTATTTTTCTCTTGAATAATTTGCGCCATAATACTTACTGATATTTCTGCTGGAGTTTTAGCCCCTATATTAAGCCCAATTGGAGCATTTACTTTATTTATTTCTTCTGTAGTATATCCCTTTTCTAATAACTGTCTTATTGAATTTGCAACTTTAGCCTTACTTCCTATCATACCCAAATATCTAAAGTCATTTTTTAATATCTTTTCAACACAATCCTGATCTGCTCTATGTCCTCTTGTAACAACAACAAAGTATGAATTTCTATTGAACTCTATTTTATCTAATGCATCATTAAAGTTATCACAGATTATATTATCAACCTCTGGAAATCTATTCTGGTTAGCAAATTCTTCTCTATCATCAATAACAGTAACATTAAAATCTAACATTTTTGCCATACTTGCTAATGATAATGCAATATGTCCCCCTCCACAAATTACAAGGCTAGGTTTTGATATAATATTTTCTATTATAATTTCAAGCTCTTCATTAATCCTTAATATTTTTCCACATTCATTAAAATTAATTTTTTCCACAATATTTTTGTAAAAATCTATATCATCTTCATTTTCACTTATTACTTCATTATTAACTATTAATATTTTCTTTCCAAATAGCTTGTCCTCTTTATCTCTTATAATAGTTGCTATATAAATATTCCTATTATTATTTAATTCATCTTTTACTCTCTTATAAAATCCCCTATTCATATTTTCACCTCTTGTAAATTTTGTATATAATTATATTTTATATCAAATTTAATTTATTTCTACAAAAAACATTACATTATTTTAAGACAAAACTTTTATGGTAATTCAGCCTTTAAATTTCACAAAAAAACTCCGCTCTAAATATATAGAACGGAGTATATCATTAATAATTATATCTTTTTATTATAAATTTACTTATCTAAAACATATCCATAAGCTCTTACTTTATTATCCTCTTTTTCAAGGTAAACACCTTGAATTTCTGGGGCAAAGCCTGGGAATTTATTTATTCCTTCTTCTAAAATTAAGAAGTACTTTTGAGCTACAATATTCCATCTCTCACCAGGCACTACGCAAAATACTCCTGGTGGATAAGGAAGAGCTCCCTCTAATGCAATTTCTCCAACAATATCACTTAAAGGTACTAACTTAGCATTATTTCTCTTAAGCTCTATATTAGCCTCATTAGGATTCATAACATACTCTGGTAGTGAATCTCTTCTAAATAATAATTTTTGATAAGTCTTTGCATCATTTTTCTTATAGAAATCATGCATTTCTTGGCATAGTCTTCTTATTGTATAACCTTTATATCTTTCTTCATGCTTCTCATAAAGCCTTGGTAAAGCTTCACTTAATGGCGCATCATCTTTTATAAGATTTTCAAATCTAACAAGATGATCTACAAGCCCTTTCATTTTAGATGTAGTTTCTGCTGGTGTTAATAAGAATAATATTGAATTTAAATCATTTTTTTCTGGCACTACTCTATGATCTCTTAGATAATTTGCCAGTATTGTTGCTGGTATACCAAACTCTTCATACTCACCAGTTTCTACATCTATTCCTGGAGTTGTTAACATAAATTTATTAGGATCTACAAAATATTGATTTTCTCCATAACCTTCAAATGAATGCCACTTTTCTCCTGGATAGAACTTAAAGAATTCAATATCATTAGCTATTTCTTCTGTATCAAAATCCTGCCATGGCTTTCCCTTAACTACTGGTGGGATAAATGGCTTTAATAATTCACATCTTTCTAAAACATCTTTTCTCGCTTCAACTCCAACTTTTATGCAATCAGCCCAAAGTTTCCTTCCTGCTTCTCCATCTTGCATTCTTGCATTAACATCTAAAGCTGCGAATAATGGATAGAATGGACTTGTTGAAGCATATAACATATATGCATTATTAAATCTCTTATGATCCACATAACGCTTTTGACCTTTAAGATGGCTATCCTTCTTATGAATTTGAGATGTTTGTGAAAATCCTGCTTGTTGCTTATGAATAGATTGTGTAACTAATATTCCTGGATCTTCTGGTTTTAAATCTAATAATAAGGGTGAGCAATCTCTCATCATTGGAATAAACTGTTCATATCCTACCCATGCAGAATCAAATAATATATAGTCACAAAGATGCCCTATCTTATCAACTACTTGTCTTGCATTGTATATAGTTCCATCATAAGTCCCAAGCTGAATAACAGCTAATCTAAAAGGTCTTTTTTCTTTAGCTTTTTTATCATCAACCTTAGCTGCTTCGCTTCTTAAATATTTTTCATCAAAACAATGAGCATCTATTCCACCAATAAAACCAAAAGGATTACGTGATGTTTCTAAATATACAGGTTTTCCTGCACTTGAAACTAAAGCTGAATTATATATAGATTTATGATTATTTCTATCAAATAAAACTAAATCTCCAGGGGATACTATTGCATTTATTACAACAGAATTCGATGTACTTGTTCCATTCATTACAAAATACGTCTTATCGGCATTATATACTTTTGCTGCATAAGTTTGAGCTGACATTGCTGGCCCCTCATGTATTAATAAATCTCCTAAATCAACATCTGCATTACATATATCTGATTTAAATATATTTTCACCAAAAAACTCATACATCGCTCTTCCAGCAGGATGCTTCATAAAATATTGTCCTCCCTGATGGCCTGGACAAGCGAACTGTAAATTTCCTCTTCTTGAATATTCACTTAATACATCAAAAAATGGTGGCAACATTTCTTCTTCATATTTATCAGCTGCTTTATTTACTTCCTTACTAAATATCTCTTCATTTAATTCATTTATATTTAATATCTTATGTACTTTACTTTTAATTTCATCATTAATTTCATCTGTTTCAGCTAAAACAAATATAGCTATCCCAAATCTTGTATCATATATATCATTGATACTTTCTATATCACTTTCATTAACTACAGCCGCTGCTACATCAGTATAATCAGTTGTACCAACTTCTATAGTTTCCCTATCTGTGAAAAAATAATTTCTAGTTCTTTCGGTACAAGCAATTTTTAATGATTTCATGCCTATTCCCCCTATCTTTTTAGTTTATATATTTATCTTTTACTTAATCTAAAAAATATATTTATAATATATTTTATTAATTAACATCCTAATTATATAGTTAGCATATTTCAATGTAAATGATATAAATTAATATAATTAAAAATAATGTTAAATTGTATTTTATATTTCTACCAATTAACTAAGGCTGCCTTTTAAAGACAGCCTTTAATAATATTATTTATTAACATATTCTCTTTTTATCTTCTTTGATGTAGTCTTATCAAATTCTGTTTCTCTTATTTTAAGAGTAGTAATTCTTTTATAAATAGGAGTTTCAGCATTATACCTATCAATAATACTCTTAATTTCTTCTTCAACATTTTTAATTTTCTTCTTACTTAAGTAATCATAGTTAGGGAATATTTCAGCCTTTATTCTATTATTCTCTTCACTAACAATTATTTCTTTTATCATTCTATTTATTGTTAGTTCATTTTCAATTTCTTCTGGTGATACATTTTCTCCATTGGCTAAAATTATCAAATTTTTTCTTCTTCCTGTTATATAAATATAATTGTCATCATCTATATACCCTAAATCACCTGTTTTAAGATATCCATCAATTAATGTTTCTTCTGTTTCTTTAGGCATCTTATAATATCCCATCATAACACTTGATCCTTTAACATAAATCTCTTCATCTATAATCTTTGCCTCACAATTAGATATAAGTTGTCCTACTGATTCTTTTTTTACCTTTCCAGGTAAGTTAGTACTTATTACAGGCGAACACTCTGTCATACCATAACCTTGTATTATATCTATTCCAAACTCTTTAAACCCATCAATAAATTTAGGATTTAAATATGCTCCTCCACTAAAAATTTTTTTTAGATTTCCTCCTAACGCAGCTTTTGCTACAAATTTCTTAGGCAACATAACACTTACATCTATAAGCTTATCATATAAACCTTCAATTACCATTGGAACAAGACACATAATCTCTGGCTTAAATAACTTCAAATTTTTAGATACTCTTATCATAGAATCATTTATACATATACATAGACCACAATATATGCCCTTTAATATATCCATCGTAAAGCAAAAAACATGATTTATAGGTAATACTATCATTGAAACTGTTCCTGGCTTAAGCTTCATATCAACTGAAGTTACATTATCAGTAAGATTCCTATGATTAAGCATTACCCCCTTACTTTTTCCTGTAGTTCCCGAAGTAAATAATATTGTACATAACTTTTCATTATCGATATCTATATAAAAATCCCCTTTATTTTCTTTCATTAGCTCATTTAATGATAAAGCAAAATCAAGATTAGACTTTTCTGACATTGAAACTATAAACTTTATTTTAGGACATTTACTTTTTACAACTTCTGCAACATCTAATCTATTATTATCATATATTAATACTTCTGCATCAGACCTTTCTATAAGATTACATACGTCATTTACTGGTAACTTATCATCTATTGGTACTATTACTCCTCCCGAATTTACAACTCCAAAATAACTTATAATCCACGGATAAGATGTTGACCCTATCATCGCTACATGTTTTCCTAAAACATTTAATTTATTTAATACATTGCTTACTATTTCACTATCACTTTTTAAATCATTATAAGTTTTACTTTCAATTTCATTTTTACTTATCTTATATTTAAAAGCTATATTATTACCATATTCTTTAGCCGCATAATTTATAATGTCCCTCATATTTTTAATACTATCCATTACATGCCTCCCAAGCTACAGATATTATATATTCTTTATTGTTTACTTTTATTTTTTCTTGTCTAAACTTAAATCCACTTATATTACAATAAATTTTCCCTTCTCTATTGTTAATATTAAATTCAATGTTTCTCATTCCATAAGATAATCCATAACCAATACTCTTAATAAAAGCTTCCTTTAAACTCCAAAGCCTAAAAAAATACTCTTCTTTTTCATTATATAAACTCATAATTTTTTCTTCTGATTCAGTTAATGCTTTTTTTATAACATACTTATTAATACTTTTTATATCCTCTATATCAATACCAATCCTATTTCTACTTACTCCACATACAACAACCTCATTGCAATGACTTATACTAAAATTAAAAGGACTTTTTTCTAAATATGGTTTACCTCTTAACCCATATTTATAATTTAAGTCCTTTTTCTTAAAGTGAAACTTTTCTATTAACTTTTCTTCTAATAAATTAGTTGCTTCTATATGAAGCTTTTTACTTCTTTCTATCTTAGAAAACTTCTTATCTATATAAATATATCTATACCAATACATTTTCTTCTGTAAAACTACTTATATAATCTAATAAATCTGCAACTGTAACAAGTTTTAGTATATCTTTTTCATCTACTTCTACATCAAACTCCTCTTCAACAGCTCCTATTATGCTCATAAATTCATAAGAATTAATTCCTAAATCATCCGCTAACCTTGTTTCTAAAGTAATATCTTCTATATCTATGTCTATATATTCATCTAATATATCTTTTACCTTATTAAATATCATAATTTAACCTCCTAAACTAAACACTTTCAATTATTTCTCCTACTGTTTTATCTGGATTATTAATACCCTCAAATAAAATCTTACATATATAATAATACATATATTGCAGCTTTTCCTCATTAACTCTTCCTGTTTGATATTCAAAGCTAAAATTCAATCCATTATCATTAGCTCTATGCATTACTGTTAAATATAGAGCATGTGCACAGACACCATTAGAATACCAATTAGTTTTATAATCAATATCACTAAAATCTATAGTTTGTCCTAACATTGATTTTGTATTCTTCATAGTTAAAGGCTGATATGTTAAACTAAATGGTTCATAAGTCTGACCTTGTTTATTATCATAAAATTTAGTTCTATACGATAAATATTCAACTGGATTAAAATTTGCATGACGAAATAATGAATTTTGGACTTCTCTTATTTTTTCTATTCCTTCTAAAAAAGTTTCATCCTTACTAACTATGGTTCTACAAGGAAAACAATGTAACCTTGTACCTCCACTCTTCTTTTCTGATATTGTAGCTCTTCTTGCAATTGTACTCATTATAGATACATCATCTTGATAATTAACCTTTTGCAAATATGTTCTTAGCCCCATCATTAGTAAACAAACTATAGGAATTTTATTTTCTTCACAAAACTTCATTAATATATATGATGGATATTCCTCTAAATTAAATACAGTTATATTAGCATCAACATTATTACTAACATTAGCATCAACATTATTACTAACATTAGTTACATTTCTTATATTTTCATTACCCCTTAAATTCCTTTCTTCTAACAATCTTTCAATTCCATTAATATCATTATATATAGGTTCTGATGTTTCAATTAATTCTTTAAAATAATGTGTATCTCTATTTTTAGCTTTTGATTCTGCTTCATAAGCTAAATCTTTTTCAATTTGTTTTATATAAGAATACATTTCCTTTGGATAGTTCATTCCATCATACTTTTTACTACAATATATCTCGATTATATCTTTTAAAAATACTATTATGCTCTGTGCGTCCATTGTCATATGATCAACCAATAAATATATTCCCTTATAATTATCAGGTGTTACTATCATTATTATTTTATTTAAGGGTGAATTTTCTCTTTCAAATGGAGTTTCAGTCCACTCTCTCATTTTTAATTCTGCATCTTCCATTTTCCAATCTGAAAAATCATAAAATTCTATATCTCTTTCCTCTTTATCAGCTACATATTGCATCACATTACCTTCTGAATCACTAACAAACCTAAGTCTCATTGACTCGCATCTAGAATATGCTTCATATATAGATTCTTTTAAGATATTAAAATTAATATCTTCATTTATAGTTAAACTTGTTCCTATATTTAATACTTGCTTTTTAGGACAATATTTTAAAGTAAAAAAATGTAATCTTTGTGCTGCTGTTAATGGATATAATCTTTTATTATCTATTTCCTTAAACATTAATTTTCACTTCCCTATTAGAAAAATATCTCTTTATAAAATCATCAACTTTCTTTTGATATTCTTGTGTATCCTTATAATAAGATTCAGCATGTCCAGCTCCCTTGACTATAAATAAAGCTTTTGCTGAGGCACAATTCTCATATATTTCCTCACTCATACAGCATGGAACAAAGGTATCATTATCTCCATGAATTAATAATATTGGAGTTTTCGCTTTCTTTACCTCTTCAGCTGAATTACATTGGTCTAATCCATAACCTGCTATCTTTTTACTAATTACGCTTGCTATGTTTATAATAGGATAAGGATATATGTGATACATATTTTTTAATACATTAGTAAATATGTCTGCAGGTGAAGTAAATGCACAATCAGAAATTATTCCTTTTATATTAGTAGGAAGCTCTAATCCCGATGCCATTAGTACAGTTGCTCCGCCCATAGATGTACCATGTAATAATATCTCACAATCATCACCTAATAAGTTTATGACATATTGTATCCATTTCATAAGGTCATTCCTATCTAAACATCCAAACCCAATGTATTTACCTTCACTAGCTCCATGTGCTCTAGCATCTATCATAAGAATATTAAAGTCCCTATCTAAATAAAATTTAGATATAGCAGTATAATCACTTGTTCCTCCCTTACTTGAATATCCATGTAAACAAATAACTATCTTTTTTGAAGATTTTTTATGAAATAATATTCCGTGTAGCTTTAAATTATCATTTGATTTTATATATACATCTTCATGTTCCTGCTTCATAAGCCACTCTTTTTTCTTCTGTATTTCAGGAATATATTTAACCCAATTTGTTCCTGACATCTTTTTAGTTCTTTCAACATCAGTCCTACTCCTTATAAGAGTTCTTTTTAATAAATATGAAGCTATTGCTGTTTCTGTTGCTGCAAAACAAACTACCCCACCAACTATTAATCTTTTTATCAATTTACACCTCTCACTTAGTGAAACTTTGGCCAAAATTTACTTATTATATATTTTTTTATTTTCAAATAAATTTGTATCATCTAATATATCTGCAACTGCAGAATCATAATTTCTTAATTTTTCTGTAGCCATTTCTAAGCTACTTATTGTATCTTCAACCTTTTTCTTTATATATTCTCTATATCTACACATTAGGTCTCTTCTTTGCTCTATAGTTTCATCACCTTTTAAATATAATTCTATATATTCCTTAATATTAGAAATTGGCATATCAATATCTCTAAGATTTATAAGCATTCTTATCCATTCTAAATCCTCATCTGTATATTTTCTTACACCATTTTCATCCTTTTTAACAAAGGGAGTTAATCCTTCCTTGTCATAATATCTAAGAGTATATATTGAAATATTAAGTTTTTTAGATGCATCTTTTATCAAATATTCCATTTTATCCCTCCTGCAATTTCATTATAAGTGCTAGAGTGTACTCTATGTCAAATAATAGATTGCGACATAATATAACTTAAATCCTTAAAACTCCTGCCTTTTCCCGGGAAATTTTTAAGCCTTTTATTGGAATAATGTCATCTAAACCTTTACTTATATATTAAAATATTTTTATATATAATATCTTTAACATAAAAAAAGAAGTGTTTTATCACTTCTTTTTTATTAAAAGTTATATTTATTTATATATAATATTTCTAAAAAACTCTATTTCATCTATATCCCTAGTGCTTTCACATTTAATTTCAGATGCTAAATAATAAATCTTTCTATCATTAGCTTTATATTTATCCCATTTCATATTAGCTTTTATATCAATTCCTTCATTAGGATTACTGTTCTTAATAAAATTAAGCCATAGATCATGTACTTGCTTTGTAATTCTCTTACCTGTATCATCATACTTAATTCCAACCTCTTCATTTGTATCAAAAACAAAAGGAATTTCAACTGCATGATGAGCTCCTGCCATAGATAATGGATAATTTCCTTTTGGTAGATAATCAAATTCATAAGCATATATATCATTACCTTGTTCACTTAATTTTTCTTGGAAAAGTGTCATTCCAGCTTTAAAATAAGAGTATGTTACTATATCAACTACCTTTTGACTATAATTATTATCAAATTTATCCTTGTAATGTTCTCTTACTTTCTCTGCTTTTCTTCCTTTAAATGTTTGATATAAATATTTATCATAAACTTGTTTAGAAACTTCTCCTGAAATAAATACAGCGCCCTCATCATGATTATACCCAATTATAAACTCACCTTTATTATTTTCACCTTTATTTAAAGCTTCTAATGGATCCTTTGGTATAGCGTATCCATCTTGAGCTGCCCAAAATGCAAATGGTGCTGTAACTGTAGCATCTGATGAGAAAAATCCCATTTGCCACAATGTAAGTGGATCAATTTTTCTTAAAATATTTAATCCTTCTTCACTATCATCAGCTCCAAAAACAGCTGCAAAACGCCTAGACATATCAATACATTTATCTAACTTAGCTTCTGTAAAAGGAACTGCTATTTTATTTTCTAAAATAGAACCACTTTCCATAATAGCTTTACTAAATAATCCTTTTGTTAAAGGACTCATTATTAGATTAGAAATTGAAAATGAACCTGCTGATTCCCCTGCAATTGTAATTCTATTTGGATCTCCTCCAAAATCATCAATATTTTCATTCACCCATTTAAGTGCTTTAATTTGATCAAGGGTTCCCCAGTTTCCAGTTGTTCCATATTTCTTTAATGATGTTTCTAAAGCTAAAAAACCAATTGCCCCTAAACGATAGTTTATAGTTACAACTATAACGTCCTCTAATGCAAAATGTGTTCCATCATAATAAGGCATTGAACCACACCCATTAAAGAATCCCCCACCATGAATCCAAAAGAACACTGGTAATTTCTCTTTACGTTCCACTGGTGTCCAAATGTTTAAATATAAACAATCCTCACTAGGAGTAGTATTAATAAGAACACTATCCTCCTGAATTGCACAATGTCCAAATTTTGTACAATCTCTTATACCTTCCCAAGATTCTACATCTTGTGGAGGGCAAAATCTTAACTCTCCTACTGGCGGTTTTGCATATGGAACGCCTTTAAAAACTGCTATTCCATTATGAACAAGCCCTTTCATTTCGCCTTTTTTAGTTTTCAAATTAATAGGAGTTTCTTCCCCAAAATTAATTTCAGGCATCTTTTGTATATCCATAACACTTCTCCTTGATAAATAATATTATTATAGATAGTTTCACCTATTTTTCTACTACAAATTCATTAACTAATTGTATCAATACTATTGATACAAGCTTAATATAATAATAAATAGTAAATTTATTATTGGAGTTGCTTATGGGAATTTATATATGTTTATTATTAGGTCTTTCTTGTTTAGGAATATTAATTTATTTCACCTTAACTTCTGATTCTAATTTTAGATTAATTTCTAAAATTTTTACTAGCTTATGCTTCTTGCTTATAGCTTTATTTTCTTACTTAAGTAATCCTAACAATTTAAAATATTTTCTTTTTATTTTCATTGGTTTAATATTTTCTTTCTTAGGAGATATACTTTTAGGAATCGATTATAAAAAACCACACGCTAAAAATACTTTACTAATAAGTGGTGGAATTAGCTTTGGAATTACACATATATTATATTCATTATGCTTTATAACTCTATCTGAGCTTCACATTAGAGATTTCATTTTTGCTATATTTCTATCATTTATTTTATTATCAACCTTAAAGTGTAATAAAAAAATCAATTTTAACAAATCTTTGTTTCCTGCTAGTATATATTGCTTAATCATAAGCTTCATGGTTTGCAAATCCATTTCCCTTATAACTATTACTTCATTAAATTTACCTGTAATAATATTATTAATATCCGGTGCAATTTTATTTTTATTATCTGACTATCTACTATCATTTATATTACTTTATAAAGATTGTCCTAAAATTATTAATGGCTTTAATTTGACTGCTTATTATATTGGACAATTTCTTATAGCATTAAGTATTTTATATATTTAATACAAAAAGCTAGATAACTATGTTGTAACTAATCCTTACTTAATAAAGATTAATACAAATTTTGTTATCTAGCTAATTATTTATTCATTAGATTTTAGTGCATCAATCATATTAACCTTTTTTAGTTTTATATGCATTAAAATCATAACAATAAGTGAGAAACTTATAGTTAATAAAGCCGAAAATATATAACTTTCAATTGATATATTAGGATACATCATCATGGTATCAGTTTCTGCTGTATTAAGTATAAAAGTATGAAGAATTTTACCTAATAATGATCCTACTAAAATTCCCATTATAGTTAATATTATATTTTCCCTAGATATATACATAGTAACTTCATTATTAAAGAAACCAATAACTTTAATAGTGGATAGCTCTCTTATACGTTCAGATACATTTATATTATTAAGATTATATAAAACTATAAATGCAAGGCTTCCTGCTGCTACTATTATTACTATCATAACTAAATTCATACTATCATTTGAATCTTGAGTATTTTTTTGAATTTGTGATGTTAAAGTAACATTCGTAACATTTCCACACTCTAAAAGCTTTGATGAAATTTCATCATCACTATCTCTATTTTTATCAAACCTTATAAACTGAGTATTATATACTGGATTTTTTTCAAACACTTTTTGATAATATGATGGTGACATATATAAATAATGCATAACATAATTTTCAGTTATTTTATCTATTTTCACTTCATGATTATTATTATTTTCATCTTTTAATGTTATTGTATCATTAACATATGCTCCTAGAAGCTCTGCTAACTTTTCACTAATAACAACTCCATCATCATTAATTTCATATTGTTCTCCAGATATTCTATCATTTAATAATATAAAATCATTTAACTTACTAATATCTTCTAGAACATATATGGTAGCTGTTTGTTTATTCATACTATCTTTATAAAAAGTTACTGATTCTTGATGAATATTTAAACTATCTTTATATCCATTTAATTTATTTAATACATTATTATAGTTTATATTTTCTTCTTCATTTGAATTTGTATCTAATATAACCATTGCATCATATTTCCACAATTTATTAAATTGTTTATCTATCATACCTGAATTAGAATCCTTTAATCCAAATCCAGTAACAAGTAATGCCATGCATCCTGCAATTCCTAAGACAGTCATTATCATACGTTGCTTATATCTAAAAATATTTCTTAAGGTTACCTTATGACTAAAGCTTAACCTCTTCCATATAGGTGTAATTCTTTCTAATAATATTTTCTTTCCTATCCTTGGCGCCTTAGGTCTCATTAAATTAGACGGCTTACTTTTTAATTCAACATTTATAACGATTAATGCAGCTCCAACAGTACATAATATTGATATAGCTATAGACTGAATAATATATGATGAGTAATAATATAAATCTATTTTAGGCACATTGTATATACTTCCATAAGCATTACTAATTATAGCTGGTAATACATTGCTTCCAATAACTATTCCTAAAATACTTCCTGAAATACTAGCTAATGAAGCATATATTATATACTTCCATGATATTTCTAAATCATTATATCCTAAAGCTTTCAGCGTACCTATCTCTAACCTATTTTCTTCTACCATTCTTGTCATTGTAGTTAAACAAATTAATATTGCTACTAAGAAGAAAAATACCGGTAGTACCGATGCGATATTTCCTAAACAATTTATAGAATCCTTATATCCTAGATATCCTTGATTATCAGTTCTATCAAAGAAATAATATTTACACTCTTCTATACTATCAATAGCTTCTTTTTCTTTACTTGTAATTTCATCTTTTGCTTCTAATAGTTTTTTCTTATTTATGTTAATCTCTTCATTACCGTATCCTAATTCTTCTACCTCTAAAAGCTTTTGATAACTATCATCTATTTCTTTATATGCATCTTCAAATTCTCTTTTAACCTCTTCCTTAAGTTCATTTTCCCGTTCTACTGCTCTATTAGTGAATAATCCTTCAAGATACTTATTATTTTCTTCCATTAAATTTTCATACTCATTTCCATAAGCATCCAATCCTTGTACATTTTTAAATCTCAAATAAACTTCAGTATAAACATCCATAGAAATATCTTTACTATTTAAAACTGCAAAATAATCAATTGTTCCTTTTCCAATAGACGTTACTCCCCTGGATTCCTTTTCAACATACATTGGACTTCTTACCATACCAACTATTTTAAAGTTTGTCTCCTTAAAATGCTTCATGCTATCTTCATCTGAATCAATTGTATAACTATTACCAATCTTTAAATTCTCATTTAATCTAAAGGCTCTTTCATCTAAAGCAATCTCTCCTTGGTTTTCAGGCATCCTTCCTTCTAAAACAACAAATTTATTTATTTGATTTTGCTCATCATATTCCATAAACCTAACTAAATTATTCATATTTATAAGATTTACATCTATTGTATGTGTTCCATAACAATCTAATATTTTATTATCATTTTTAAGAACTTCTAAATCCTTATCTGTTAATCCTAAATTTGATACAATCTTGCTATCCATAAGATTCTGATTACTATAAAACTTATTTATTGATCTATTCATATCAGGCTCTGCTGACTTTATACCTGAATAAAAGGCAACCCCTAAAAAGATAATTAATAATATAGAAAAAAAACTTTCTTTTGATGATATAATTTCTCTTATTATTGATTTTCTATATGATTTATTCTTCATTAAACCTCACCTCTACCATTCAATCTCTTCAACTGATAAAGGATTATTATTAATATTAACACTTCTAACTTTTGCATCGTTTATCTTTATAACCCTATCAGCCATTTGTGCAATTGCTGAGTTATGAGTTATAACTACAACTGTAGTTTTCATTTTTCTACATGTATCTTGTAGTGTTTTTAAAACTTGCTTACCTGTTTTATAATCAAGGGCTCCTGTTGGTTCATCACATAATAACAACTTAGGATTTTTCGCTATAGCTCTTGCAATAGAAACCCTCTGCTGCTCTCCCCCTGATAGTTGTGATGGAAAATTATCTTTCCTATGAGAAAGTCCAACTAATTCAATAGTGTTATCTACATCTAATGAATTATTTGAAATTTGTGTAGCAAGTTCTATATTTTCCTTTGCAGTTAGATTTTGTACTAGATTATAAAATTGAAATACAAATCCTACATCGTATCTTCTATACTTAGTAAGATCTCTATCTTTAAATTTTGATATATCAATATTATCAATTACTATTTTTCCTTCATCACAATTATCCATTCCACCTAAAATATTAAGTATTGTTGATTTTCCAGCACCACTTGGACCTAAAATTACAACAAATTCACCTTTTTCAATAGAAAAACTAACTCCATTATTAGCTACTACTATGTTTTCACCTATTTTATATCTTTTATATACATTTTTTACGTCTATATATGCCATATACTACACCTCTTTTATTTATATTTAAAACTCTATATTTTTTTACCTTGCGTTATTAAATAGACACATTGTATGTTTAATAGTACAATAAATAGTATATGAAACTTACTACTTATAGACAATAATCAGATATTTTAATAACGTTATTAAATGTACACTTTAAATTTATGTGTTTATTAAATAACATTATCAATTAAATTATCTAAAATTTATATAAAGGAGATTAAATATGGCCGGTGTTAAAGGAAATCGTAGAATTATATATACTAAAAAAGTTATTAGAGATAGTTTAATAGACTTATTACAAGATAAAGATATTCATCAAATCACGGTAACTGATATATGTAAAAAAGCAGATATTAATAGGGGTACTTTTTATACTCACTATAAAGATGCCTTTGATTTGCTTGAATCTATAGAAGATGAACTATTTAATCAAATTATAGAATTTATAGGTGAAACTCCTGCGGAGGAATACATTAATTCACTATTACCTCGAGTTCTTGAATTGATTTCTGAAAATAAAGCTTTATGTAAAATTCTATTTTGTAGACAAAAAGATAATAGAATTTTAGAAAGAATATTATCTGTAGCTAGTATGGCTGATTTTGAAAAGATATGTATGAATTCAAATGAATTTATTAAGTCTAATATGAATTATTTTATAAGATATTCTGTTGGTGGATGTATTTCAATTATTCAAGCATGGTTAGAAAATGATATGCCTGAATCACCAATAGAGCTTGTTAATATAATTAATAATATAAATAAAATAGATACTACATCGAAGTAGATATTTTTTATTTATAATATAAATAGGAGTAACCGCTATTATTCTAAGCGATTACTCCTATAAATATCATATAATCTGTATCTCTAATTGAACTATAGATTTTTCTGCTTCCTTCGAATTTATTCTTGCTAGTATTGAAAACTCATTAAAGCATCCTATTGTTTCTATATTATTTGTATCAATATAATCCAACATCTTTTTATAATATTTAAAACTATTTTCATTTCTATCATCATAATACATTGTAAGATACTTACCACTTGGCAATATAACATTCTTCGTATTACTTTCAAACTTTTCATTATTATAAAGCATTATTGCGGTATACTCTGTTCTATTTTCTTTTTTTAGTAGTTCTAATGGAGCTTCAAATGCTATTTCATAATTCATTATACAATTATCTTTTTCTGCATCAAGCAAAACTCTTCTTAAATTAAGCTCTAAATCCTTTTGATTTTTTATTTCACAGTTATATTTTCTAACTACTCTTTCATTATTTTCTTTAATGAATATTTCATTTTCGCTTACTTTTTTACTTTCCTCTATTCTACCTTCTAAAAAATTAATATATGATTTAACAGATTCCATTTCCTTAATTTTTTCATCTAATATTTTTCTCTGTTTATCAATTATTTTAATCATAGAATCAGAAGTTATTTCATCCTTTAATAATTCTTCTATTTCTTTTAATGATAGTCCTATAAGCTTGCATTGCTTCAATAAATCAATCTTTATAAATTGATTTATTGAATAATACCTATAATTATTTTGCTTATTAATATATGCTGGTTTAAGTAGTCCCATTTTGTCATAATATCTTAATGTTTGAATTGGAACATTAGTTAATTTAGATATTTCCCCAACAGAAAAATAAGTTTCCATACTAAAAATCTCCTAAGTTAATTACATTTTCAATAGCTTTTATAGTATAAGCATTAATATTAATAGAATATCTTAATATTATAAATGTTATTAATTCTGAAACAAATAATGTGATCCATATACCATTAATACCAAATAGCTTCGATAAAATGAATAATGATATAGGAAGTAATATTAGACTTCTACTTAAGCAGAAAATATTTGAAATTCTAGGCATATTTATTGCTTGATAATAAACTGTACTTGTTAAATTAAATCCTACCATAAAATATCCAAATGTTGATAAAATTAAACCTATATATGCAATATCAACTATTCTAGAATCCAAAGTAAATATTGATATCATTCCTTTACCAAATATAAAACATATAGCAATAAATACTATATTTATTATAATTACAGCTTTTATTGTTATAGAATAAAACTCTAGCATTTTCTTTGATTCTCTTGCACCATAGTTATAGCTTAATAATGGTTGGACCCCAATAGATAATCCTAGTAATACCATATAAATATTAGTTGTTATATAGTTAATTATCGCAAATGCTGATAAAGAAGTTTCTCCACCATAATTAACTAATGCTAAATTCATAAAGAATATTATTATAGAAAAACTTACTTCTGCAAAGAAAGATGGAAAGCCTATATTTATAAACTTCTTTATTATTTTCTTTTCTAATTTAACATTTCCAAAAGTTAATATACCCTTTTTCATTATGAAGTGAGGTAATAGTATACCTATAGTTACTAATTGTCCAAGCCCTGTTGCAATTGCTGCACCTTTTATTCCAAGACCTAATGGAAATATAAATATATAATCTAAAATTATATTAATTATAGCTCCTGATAAAGTTGCTATCATTGCCAGCTTTGGTCTACTATCATTTCTAACAAAACTATTTAAAGCAATTCCAATTAAATTAGGAATACAAAATAAACTATAATATCTTAAATAAGTTGAAGCTAATGGAATTAAGCTATCTGTAGCCCCTAATAGTTTTACTATATTTTTTGAAAATATTACAGATATTAAACTTATACCTATACTTAAAATTAATAAGAACTTAAATACCTGTCTAAATATCTCTACTGCCTTTTCTTTATTATTACTTCCTATATTTTTAGACACAAGATCTCCACCGCCAACTGCAAACATAGTAGCAATTCCAAATAACATTATAGTAAAAGGCATAACTATATTAACTGCTGCTAAAGCAGAATCTCCAACCCCTTGTGCAACAAAAATTCCATCAATTATTGTATATAGTGATGAAACAAACATGGCTAAGGCTGAAGGAACTGCATATTTTAAAAATTCTTTTATCATGATTTTCCCTCCATATTTTGTTTCTCTAATCATAATAAAGTCTATAGTTACTATAGAGTCAATAGTTATTACTACAAAAAAAATCTAATTTCTAAATAATTTAGAAATTAGATTTTTTCAAACTTATCTTACTATAAATATTATTAATTCAGTTAGCGCTCCTAACATAAACAACATCAGTTGAATTAATAAAACTTTTTATGAATACTCTTTTTTATGGGCTAATATAAAATTTATTATGATACAGCCCTATACAATATAACAATTATATATTCTTTTATAAAATCTTATGATTTTTCTCTTAAACTTTAATTTTTAAGCTTATATATAACTTCATATAACTATTATCCATATATCTTTATAAAGTCATATATAAAATTATTATTAAATTATATATAAATAAATCCTTATTATAAAAATTATTTTTTATCTAAATCTATTTCTTTTATAATACTATCTCTATATTTAGTTCCACTTTTTCTTCCTGCTAATATATCAGTCAAATAATTTTCATTCATACCAATATTTTTTGCTAATTGTCTCTGTGTCATTTTTAGCTCTACTAATCTCTTTTTTACTATAATCCCAAATTCATATTTAGATGTATCTATAATACTCACCCCTCTAATTTAAAGTATTTCTAAGTATTATGTTAAAATTTATTGTGATAAAATTAAAATTGACCTTAAATATATATGGACTTCCCTTATTAATATATATTTTAAAGTCAAAAAGACCCTGTGTCAACGACTTTGCAGTCCTCAAGACTTCATAATTAAATATTTTTTATTTTTAATGGCCAAAATGACTTTATAGAGAGAGGTGTTATTAATGGAAAGTTTAGGAGAAAAACTCGCTTATTTAAGAAATAGAGAAGGTATTAGTCAACGTAAGTTAATGAATTTACTTCAATTTGAAAATCTTCATAAATATGAAAAGAATCAACGAGAACCCAGCATAGAAATATTAAAAAAACTTGCTTTATATTTTGGTGTAACTGTAGATTGGTTATTAGACTTAAATGATGATAAATTGATTTTATCATCTGATGAGATTAAGCTTATTGAAAATCTTAGAAAATTGCCAAAGAAAGAACAATTTAAAATTGAGGGAATGATAGAACTAAAACTTCTAGAAATAAAAGATTAATTTTTACTCTAAAAGATACGAATTCACACTTTCAATTTGTTAAAATACCAATGATAAAGGCTGTTATAGGTTACAGTTTTTTTCATTGGTATACAAATTGATATTATTTACTAATTATAAGTATTTCAATTTGTAAAATATAATCTATATTTAATTTTTTTATATTATATAAACTATGTTTGAATAAACATTTTGATTCTAATTTATCTTCTATAATTTATTTAGAAAATAATATAATTGAGAATATGAATACCATAATCAAACAATCCTTCATGCTGATATTTTGTTTCAATTTTTCCACCAATATACATAATATTTTAAATCCCAACCAATATATTTTTTATACAATTGCTAACGAATAAACTTTACTCATATATATCAGAAAACTCCATTTTTATACGTTCTATCCGACTATCATACACTTTATTAGACAAAGTATCTATATTATCATTTTCATTTACTATATTAGGTATACTTACTATAAATTCACTACCTTTTCCTAATTTACTTATAACATTAATTGTTCCTTGATGCATTTCAACTAAGTATTTAGTCAAGGCTAATCCAACACCACACCCTTCGCAAACCTTAGTAAACCTATCCTCTACATTTGAAAATCCATTAAAAATCAAATCTATATCACTTTCCGAAATTCCAATCCCAGTATCTTTTACTGAAATTTTAATATATTCATCATCTAAAGATATGCTTACAGTAACCTTTCCATTAATATAATTAAATTTTATAGCATTTGATATTAAATTTAATATCACTCTTTCTAATTTCATTTTATCAAAACTAACTATCTTTTCTTCTATTTCTGTATCAAATATGATATCTATATTTTTAAATTTCTTATATTCATTTACATCCTCACATATTGATTCAATAGTATTTACAATATCATAATTTTGAGGATTATATTCCATATTTCCAGATTGTATATTAGTCAAATCAATAAAGTTATTTGATATTTTAAGTATTCTTAAAGTATTAATATTTATTCTCTGAATATCTTTTATAAAGCAATCTCTACAACTACCTAACTTACAAGACTTGCATCTTTGTTCTAACAACTGTATAGATGAAATTATCATATTTATTGGTGTTCTAAATTCATGACTAACATTAGAAAAAAAGCCTTCTCTTAATTTACTTAGTTCATCTCTATAAGAAATTACTTTTATTATCCCTAAAATACCATTAAGTTTTTTATTTTCATCAAATATAGGATATTTACTTACTTGAAGTGTATATTTTTCATTATCTTTTGATATAATTTGCTCATATTTTAATGGTGTGGCCTTTTCTATTATCTCTCTATCCCTTACTATTCCAATATTAAAATATGGCTGTAATATATTTAATTCCTCATATGTTCTTCCATAAATATCATTCCTAGGCTTACCTATAAAATTCTCTGCATAACTTTTATTACAATAAATAATTCTACCGTCTAAATCCTTATAAAAAATATAATCTGGTATTGTGTCAAATAACATTTCTAATATTTTCTCCGAGTATTTTTTATCCATTAATATCCACCTCTCTTTTTATAACTCGTAAAAAAAGACTGTATAATACAGTCTTTAAGTTATGTCATTCCTAATGTCTATTTCAAAAGATTTTTGTCATTAATTGTTGTCTTTATATAAGATATACCATTTTAAATGTTATGTCTATAAAAAAGAACTACATTGACATAATTTTCGTTCGACATTATTTTTACATAAATTTATATAAATATAATTATGAATACTGTTCAATATTATAAGTTTATAAATAAAAAATGATTAAAGTCCGAAAATCTATTATAGATTACCGGACTCCTTCATTTATTTGTTCACTTTTTGGGTCATTATAAATCATTTTTTATCTTAGTTAAGTATCAAATACCTATTTCTTAATCAGCCTAACAACAGTCTCAGCGTGTGCAGAGTTCAGTGTGTAGACAAAAAGTTAATTAAGATGTAGTGTGATTTTAAACATTTAAACTCTTTTTATCCATCTATTTCTTTTATTAAACCAGCTTGATGGATGATTACCATAAAAACATTTTATTTTTCTATTTTCACTATACTTATTTATCGCTTTTTGTGTTAATTTTCGAAGAGTCGTATTTTTTATTTTTTCAATTTTTTCATATGCCCTTTTCTTATCACAAATACTCTTTAAATATATATTATTTATACTCTTCTGCCCAAGAGATAATGAATCTTTTTCATGTGACCCCTTAGTACAAAGATTAACAATAATATCTGGTTCATATATTTGTAACCTCTTAATAAACTCACTTTTTAAATTTCTTGAAAGCCATAATTTTAACCATACTCTATCTCTAAATACTTCTGTATCGGTTCCTAAACTACATTGATATTGTATTGCGTTAGATAAAATCACATGATATTTTCCTTTTTCAATATCATATTTCTTAAAACACTCATTAATAACTTCACAAAAATATTTATCAAGTTTACATCCAGTACTTCCCAAAGCTGGTGCTGGTGCAACACTAAATTTATTTTTATTAAATTCATCTATATGAGGACTTTCTAATACTATTACTATTATTTTTTCATATTGATTTTTGATATTAACTAAATTAGCTTTTGTTATTTTAACTTTATCTTTATTAATATTTCTTAAATGCTTACAAAACCATAACTTTTCTTTAACTATACCATTTTCATATTCAAAAAAACCTACATAATTATCATTGCATTTTTTGAGTGATACACCGTTATAATTACGTTTTAAATTAATAACTATTTTTCTGAATTTTTTATTTATATTCATTACCTTATAAATCCTCTCATTAAAATTATCTTTCTATAATACTACTCATTTTCTTCAAGTCATTCTATTAATAAATTCTTCAAACCATTTTATATTATTTTCATTAACTTTATAATTAAAAGTTACATATTTGAAATTATCTTCATTTAAAATATCCTACATAATAAATCCTTTTCTATCAATTGAATCATTTCCACTAAAATGATGATGTACAATTTTATCTTCTAACTCTACTGGTGGTTCTTGATTCTCTATAATAATTATTTGAATATCTCTAATACTATTTAGAGTATTATAGAATTCCACTTTTACCTCTTCATTAATCTTTTCTTTGTTTTCTTTATCTTTAAATGCAGTTAATGGAGAATCAATAATAACAAATCCTAGATTAGGTAGCCTTTTATTATTCATATATTTATTTATAGCTATACAAAATGCCGAGTTAATTAGTGCTCTATAACCTTTACCATAGGTCTCCTTATCAGCATTATTAATTGTCAAATCCATCATGCTATAGTTAAATGATATGTCTACATTATCAAAAACTTTACTATCAAGTAAAATATTCTTCGCTATATCAATTATTTCTTGGATTACTTTACTTTCAATTCTTCTCTTATAGTTATTATTTGAATTTTCTGAATCTGATTTATTATCGTTTATTAATTTTGTTAATGATTTTACTTTATTATTAAGTTGATATTTTAAAATTAACTTCTGCTTTGACTCCATTAATCTTTCTAATAATTCTATTTTAATATTCAAACCATTTTTTATAGAATTTTCTATATTATCATTTTCTTCAATAATTCTTTCTTTAATATTAATGAGTTCCTTTTCATAAATTTCTCTTTGAAGTTCACTCTCAAATATAGTAAATTCTAAATCATTAATTTGTGATAATAACTTTCGCTTTTCAGCTATCAAAGCTTCAGTAAAATTACTATCATTATATATTTCTATTCTTTCATTTCCACATATCGGACATTCTAAATTTTCAAGTTGTTCTAAGTAAAATTTAGATTCATCTATAAAATCTAATCGTTCTATATCAAATTCATGATTTTTCTTTAATAATTTGAATCTTTTTATAGTTTCTTCTATATATGCTTTCTTTTTTTCTATTACTTCTTCTTCAGAACTCTTTTCTTGTATTTTATATTTTAAGTCATTTATTTTTTTATTATAATCTTCAATTTCCTTTTTAGTAAACTTTATTCTATTATCTATTTCATTTAATTCTACTAAACAATCTGACTCTACGTAATTTTCACCTAGTTCTTTTTTCATTTCATCAACAAATTTTCTTGCAAAATCTATATTAGTGTTTTCTTTCTTCTTTTTTGTATTAGAATTTATATCAGAATCATCTTTTCCTGATGTAATAATTCTGAATACTGATTCATTTTTAGCTTTAGTAAATCCTCCGTTTTTATCATATACTATTGATTTAGTATTTATAACTCTCTCTTCATCTATCATGTTTAAATGAATCATTTCTCTGAATGTAAAATTATTTATCTTTCCTGTATACGTTGAAATTACTTTTGAGTAATTTATGTTACATAAATTAGTTAATACCGTTGAAATATTTTTTGAATTATCAGCTTTAAATTTTTGTGACAAAGTTTGTCCTATATTATTATTTATTTCTTTATATTCACAATTATAATTCGTTATTTTGCCTTTTCTCTCTCTTACAATAGTGTTTACTATACCATCATACCCTTCAATTTCTAAAATAAATCTGCCATATTCTCTAGCTTCTATTATATCCTTTGGTGACTTACTTCCTCCTAATACATAATTAATACACTCATATATATAACTTTTACCCGTATTTGAACTACCTGATATTATATTCAATCCTTTTTTAAATCTTATTTCTACTGATTCTTTACTATCACTTTCTAGGATTAAACTTCTTATATATATTCCATTATAATGTTCTTTCAAAATATCCACCCCTAAATAAATCCTCTTTATCATACTCATCATCTTCTATTGATAATATATTTTTCATATACTGTTCTAATTCAATTAATGATTTTCCCTTAAATTCATTATAAATCAATATTGAATTTTTATTTAACTGGCTATAGTAATCACTTTGAAAACACTCTAAAAATTTATTTGTTATACAAGTTTTCTTATATGAAAATCCATCCTTACTATAACTTACTGTTATTAAATGTTTACTAACCAATAACTTTAAAGCATCCATTATTATTCTTCTTTTAGAATATACTTCTCTTTTGTGACCTGGATTAGCCGGATGTACATTTTTCCCTTCACTACTAAATTCATGTGCATAAATTAATAAATAGTCATAATATATTAGTTGTTGAACATCTAAACTACATTCAAATCTATTCAATATCACTAAAAGCCTACTAGCTATCTCATAAATATTATTATATATCCTTTTATTATTCATCTTTTATTACCCAAAATATCCTTTCATCATTTACTAATTCATGACATATTCCGCATTTTTCAGTTGGTTGTATATTTCCCAATGGATTTATTTCTAATGGAACTGTATTTAAATATTTTATTGTTTCAGATACTCTTTTAAAAGAACTCTCATATTCATCAAATATAATATCTGCAATACACAGATATATTTGTTCTTTAGCTTCTTCATACGGTTCAATATCTATCAATTCATCCCTTGTAAATACTTTCAATGCTTGTGCTGAATGAAAAGCTAGCCTTTGTCTATATAAATGTTCTTTACATGCACTACTATTACTAATGCTATCTAAATCAAAAACTACATTGTTTGTTTTTTCTCTATATACATCTATTAATTGAATGATATATCTCATATCTTTTTCCTCTTCATTTATAGATACATCTATCTCCTTAAGTAATTTTCTTTTTGGTAACCCTCCTCCAAATCTATACTTGTACCACTTTGTAGTACTATATTCATCTAAAAATTTTATTGGCTCCAACTCTTCAACAATAGAAAAATCAAATGTATTTATATATTTTATAAAATCTTCATCTAATTGTATTTCTTCATCCTTTGTTATTTTGTTCATACAATATCCTTGCCAATTTTTAATTAATTCATTTGCTATTGATTTAGGATTATCTATTAAATTAGATAAAGCAGGTCCTATACCCTTCGTAGTTGCTATATAGTATTTTTTAGGTACTTTGTATTTATTCTTGTATGTATAGTAACATAATTTTCCAAATTCTATCCAAAACTCACTAGGCGTCAACTGATTTTTATAATGCTTACACTGATATATATCAATATCTCCATTATCATAATATCCGACTATATCTCTACCCATGTCTCCTGCCCCACCAAATCTTTTCACCTTTTTGTATTTGTTGCTTAAATAAAAATATGCCCACTCTAATATGATTTCTTCAAATTCAGTATCATCCATAAGTTCTAATCTTTTTAGAGGTGGAATATCAAATGAAAAAATTTTACTACTATCTTTCGGTGGATTTGGTCTCTCTATATCAAAAAATTTCATTATATTTCTCCCATAATTCTAAATTTAATTTATATTTATTTAAATATTATACTCTTCAATACCATTAATAAAATTAATTATATTAACTATACTTTTATATATAAACATACTCTCTTTACTATTTAATACCTCATTGTCATGAGCAAAACTTTCATTATTTCTAACATAATTAAACTTATCTAAAATAGCTCTCTCAGCATTTAAGATTGTTTTTGTCATTTCACTTTCAATTAGTCCATCTGCATAAATTTTTTTTATATATTTACCATAACAACTGCTTAATGATTCATTATTTGAATACTCTATATCATGTTTTAGACATAACTTTCTAATATATCGCATCATATATGTATGAAGTCTATCTAATGCCAAAACGGGTAATCCAGACATTATTGAATCTGCAATTGCTAAAGATAACGTATCAAAATTCTCATCATTAATAGAATCTAAATTATTAATAGTTATATTATCTTCACCTAATTTTTCTGCTATTTTATAGCATTCATTCAGTAACTCTTTATTTACTTTTCCAATTAAGGAGTCTTTAAATTGTATATATTCAAATAAGCTTAATAATAATTTTTTCACAACCCAATTTGACTCTTTATTCCAAAATACTCTTAGTCTATTAGCTTTTGAATTACCACGCTCACAATAGTAATCATCATATATATTTATTCCTACATTATCCAATATAAATCTCTCAAATTCACTATTTGTAAAATCTAATACATATCCATCTTTCATATCTAATAACTTTTCTAATTTCATTTTGTCAACTGTTGATATTTTATACATTTTATACTCCTTATGTATTTTTTTGTTTATACAAACATTATAACACCATATTAAAAGGATTTTTTATTTTTATTTGTATATTAATTATATAAATACTTATCTAGGAGGATTTAATTATGATTAAATTAAGAATTCAATATATTAATGAAGAGGAGTATATATCCGCTATATCTAAAATACAAAAAGCATTTAAAATACTTACTATATCTAAACCTATAAAAAATAGAAATCATCCATCTTATAGAGTATATATTGAAGTAATTTAAATAAAGAAAGGAGTGATTGATATGACAACTTGTAAAAATTTTAATACCATCCATAGTACCGATATTGACGAAATAAAATCTCAATTATTAAATTTTGAAAGATATGTTTTTACTCATGAATCAAGTAATTATCGCTATAGTCATAACTGTACAATAGATATATTACCTGGGAAGAAGCATTGTAATTTAACCTTAATTGATACATTTTCATATGATTTCATATATTATTTTAATATTGCCCTTGAAGAGGCATGTATATGTATTCAACACCATAACCTTTCCCCCATTAAAATTTATGATATATAAAGCTATACTTAGTGTAATAAAGTGAGCATCTTTACTGATAATCACTTTATTTTTTTATTGGTCATAAAAAATAAGCTTACTAAAAAACGAACCTCAAAATTGAAGTTCGCTTTTTATATTAACTAACAATATCTAATAATCCTTGATGCTCTTCTACAAGCTCTTCTAATAACTCATATAATGTAGATACTTTAATAAATTCATACTTTTCTAAATAAAAGAAGTTTTCCATATCTTCAAACGTAATTTCATGTTTCATTAAAAAATCTGTAACAAATAGTATTGATTTATCTCTCCATTCTTTAAATACAATAACTTTAGTATCTTCTTCAAAAACATCTAAAGCTAAGCATACCTCAAACATAAGATTTTTATTAATTTCTATTAATTCATTCATTATAAAATTCCTCCTAATTAAAAAGATTTTATGATTGCACTTCTAAACTTTTTATTAATCTATATAATAATGATTAATAGAGTTATTAATTTTTCCTTCATCAAGAATTAACTTTTAATGTTATGTATTAAAAAAGCTGCAAATTGCAGCTTAAAACTTTATTATTTATTTAAAGAATCCCATAATCTCTTCATCAATAATAATTTGATTATTATTTAATTTTTCATCTTTAATTACCTTTTCGGTACTATTTGCAATAGTTTTCTCCTCATTTACAGCTATAATCCCACTTATTCTATCATCTAATTGCACCGTATTGCCTCCACCAGTTGCAACCTTATATAATAAACTCTTTATAGTTTCTGATTCATTATATGTAGAACTTAAATAGTCTAATATAATTTTATCTTTATCTTTTTGAGGATTTAATGTTATATAAAATCTTTTGCTCATATATTATTGATTAGCTCCTCTCCAACCGATTTCAGCAACCTTATGTGCTCCAAGTACATTAGAGAACTGTGCATTTTCTAAAACTTTAGCTGGAGTATTTGTTTCGATATAATCTTTTAACAGTAAAGAACCTCCACCAGTAAAATATACTTTATAATTTTTTATATTAACTTTTGCTTGTATTCTATTCAATATAAGCTTTAAAAAATCTAAATATACTCTACTATCAACGACTATTCTGCCATTCCTAATAAGTCTTTCTATATCCTCCTCTACAAAATCTTCCCCCTTAGAATTCTCAATATCCTTTATATTTGCATATAAATCTAAGACTCCTAATCTTTCTGTATAATTATATTCTGTCTTTCCATTTACTATTGTTACATAATTAATAGTTCTACTCCCAATATCACAAATAAGAATGTCATCTTTATTATTTTCTATCATATACTGCGAAATAAATCCTTCACCAAGAACTACTACCTTATTAATATTTATTGTTCTCGGAATACCATTTACTAAAAAGTTGAAACTACTATTTTTTAGCCTATTTATAAATTTACTACTATTATTCATTTGTACTAATGGTAATAATAAGCATAAGTTTATATCACTCTCATTCGTTGCTTGCGTTATAGCAAATAATAAAGATGGTAAATAATTTTTATCAATTTTTGAGAACTGCCTATCATACTCCCCGACACCTATATAAGTTATTTCATTTTCTATTTGAATTCTATCATAAGCTTCTGGGTTTGGATTAAACTGTGTACTAATCCTAGAACTAAAACTACCTACATTTTGTCCTGCATATTTTATACTATAATTTCCTAAATCAACTGTAACATTTATCATATAATGTTCTCTCCTTTAACCTTAAATTTTATATAGCATAAGATTATATCAGTTAAAAGAAACTCCTTTTTATTTTTTTATACTTTTTAAATTTTTTTAGCATAAGAAATGCTATAGGTTGTTCTCCTATAGCACCTAAAACTTCTAATTAATTTTCTAAAGCTAAACTAATAGCTATTTTCTTATTTATATCTTGTAAATCCTCTTCTCTAATATCGCATATGTAATTAATTATTTGAGATTTATCGATTGTACATATCTGCTCAGCTAGCACCGTTGATTCATCTATTAATTTCCCATAATTCTTTAATACTTTATGAGTTGGCAAATTCCTTTTTGACCTTTTGCTTGTAATAGGTATACCTACAGTTGTAGTACTATATTTATTACCAGTATCATTTTGAATAATAAGTACTGGTCTAATACCAGCTTGAACACTCCCTATTTTTGTTCCTAACTTAACATTAAAAATACTTCCTCTTCTAACTACCATTTTAATTATTCTCCTATTCTAAAATATGTTGTTTTGCAACCTAACCCTCCATTTTGGAGTTATTAAGTTTCAAAATCTTGATATTCTATCAGAAAAATTTTAATCTTACAAAAAAACAATAACTTTTAATATTTTTTATCTAAATTAACAGAATACTAAAAAATATAGAGCCTCAGTATTTTCACCAAAGCTCTACTTTCTTATCCGATTATAGTTCCATACTATTTAATAATTCTCTTAATAACTTTAACTCTTCTTTACTTAAAGTAATTCCCTTCCCCATATTTTCACGCTCTGGTGCCCAATCTCTTAAATCATACTTAGCTTTCTTACCATTCCAACTAATAAGATTTAATTCTTTTGTCCATCCCTTAGCTGATTCAGAAATAACACCTATTTCTTTTTCTATTTCATATTTAATATCTGCCATAAATAATCCCTCTCTTTAAACTCTTAAATTGTATCTAATACTCTATCAAATTTATCAACCTTAACAAAGTCCACTCCAGTATCTAAAGCCTCAAAATGCTTTATCCCACAGTCAATTTTAGCTTGTTCACGTTCTCTTATATCTTCTGACAATATACTCCCTTTAGTTTCAAATACAAAGTAAAGCTTCTCTTCATTATTCTTTTCAATAAATACAGCCCAGTCAGGATTATAAGTTCCAAGAGGAGTATCTATAGTAAACCACCCTGGTAACTTAGCATATACTTTAACCCTTGCATTATTCTCCATTGCTTGAGCAAAATCTGATTCAACTCCTGAATCATATACAACATAATCATACACAGACTTAGTACTTTCTAACATATTTTTAGATAAGTAACCATATAACTCTTCATTTTCAAATAGCTCTTGAGCATAATACTCATCATTACCAAGCTTTTCATATTTAATACCATCAACAATAAGATACTTCATCTTTCTTTTAATAATATCTCTTACTTCATCCATGAACTTTTGAGGATTATTTTTAAAGTCCTGCATCTTATCACTTTGTTTTAATATTTCAACTATAGTTCTTCTAGTAAGTTGAGTTTCATTTTGAAGATAAGTTATTATGTCTGGTAAGTTAAACTTAACTGGCACAGAGCCTTCACTATATCTATCTATTTCTTTAGCCTCTATTCCTGATTTTTCATAATCAATAATAGCTTTACTATATAAATGTTTGATTTCTCTTATATCTACATTTTCTTTAATTTCTTTAACACAACTTTCAATAAGTTCATTACTATCAAATTCTACAGAGAATGTGGTCTTATATTTTATTCTATTCCATAACTCCTTAAATTCTGGACTTAAGTATCTTTGTTTATTTAATGTTACAGCTTTTTTCTCATTAGCATTTTTTATATTTAAACTTCCAGCTAATTTCTTTAATATTTTAACTACTGGCTCTTTAACTTCTTTAAATTCATCTGGTAACTCAAAAGTATTATTCTTTAATTGCGTTCTGAGACTATCTGTTACTTTCCCTTTAGTATCAATAAGTGATTCTTTCTTTAAATAGCTCCATATCTTTTCTGAATTATCTTGTTCTAAATACGTGTTCTTGCCATCTTTCTTAATTACAATATTCGCAAATGTATGCTTTTCTACTACTCCAAATTTTAATGTTCCATCTTCTTCATATTCTGATTGAAGTTTTTTAGCAAAATCCTCATAGCTTTCATTAGCCATTACTGTAAGAGTATTAACATTAAATCCATATACTCTTTCACCCTCCTGATTTACTGCAAGTCTTAATCCTCTACCTATTTCTTGTCTCTTTTTGATTTCTGATTTTGCTTCACTTAATGTACAAATTTGAAATACATTAGGATTGTCCCATCCTTCTTTTAAAGCTGAATGTGAAAATATAAATCTAAGCTTTGTATTAAAGTTTAATAACTTTTCTTTGTCTTTCATTATTAAACTATAAACATCTTCATCAGCAGCAGTATCTCCTTTAGTATCCTTTAAATGTCCTTTTTTATCTTGAGAAAAGTATCCATTATGAACCTTATCTACTTCAGCTTCAACATCTATATCTTTAAACAATGTATTATATTTAGGAAGTTTTATTAAATCTTTATAAGCTTCTTCAAACCAAATTGCATATTTACCTTTCTGTGGTCTACCTTCACTGTCATAATATCTATAGTTTGCTACTTTATCTATAAAGAATAAGCTTAAAACTTTTATTCCTTCAGATGTTAATCTTAACTCTTTATCAAGATGCTCTTCTATGGTCTTTCTTATTTGAAGCTTTTTAATAGTATCATTATCTATCTCCCCTCTAACTTCACCTAATTTCAAAGATGGTTTAGTTGAAAATGAAATAAATTCATTTCCTTCCTTGCAAGATATTTCACTAACTATATAATCTTTATATAGTTCTCTACCACTATAAAAGTCTCCTAAACAATCTGAAACCTTAACTGTAACTACTTCTCTTTTTATCTTTCCCTTTTTATTAACGTCTATTTCTATTTTAGCACTTATAGGTGATTTTTTATTATCTACACTTATAAGTTTTATATAAGCATCATTATTATTTTCCTTTGATATTACACTTGCTACTTCTATTTGTTTAACTAATTGTCTTTCATAAGCATCTATAGCATCTAGCTTGAACATTAAGTTATTTATTTTTCTATGTGTAGCTGAGTATCTTAAAGTACATAATGGATTTAATGAATTTATTGCAGCAATAGCCTTATCAGTACTAGCTGCACTTTGAGGCTCATCTATGATAACAATTGGATTAGTTTCTTGTATAAATTGTAACGGTTTTAATCCATTTGTTTTTTCATGTTCTTTATTTATAACATTAGTATCCTTGTTAAAGGCTTGTACTGTCATAACCATTATTCTTATATTATCACTTATAGCAAAATCTCTAAGTATATCTAAGTTCTTTGACTTATATTCAGAGCTTTTAAAGATTACATTATCATATAATTCTTTAAAGTGTTCTGTCATTATGTCTATTGATTTAACAATCCCCTCTTTTATTGCAACTGATGGAACTACTATAATAAACTTTGTAAATCCATATTGTTTATTTAATTCAAATATAGTTCTTAAGAATACATATGTCTTACCAGTACCAGTTTCCATTTCTATATCAAAATCATATTCACCAGGTTTTATTATTTTAGATGGTGGTAATCCATTTTTTAATTGAATATCTCTAACATTTTTTAATATATCCTCTTCATCAAGTTCTAGCTTATTTCCTATACCTAAGTTGGTAACTAATTTTCCCTCAGTCCCACTTTCATCAACTCCAGCTACTACTGTAAAGTTTGATTGGCATTGAGTTTGCCCTTTAAATATATTAACAATTGAGCTTATAGCTTCTATTTGGTAATCTAATTCTGAATTAAATTTTAACTTCATAGTTACCTCCTTAAATGCTCATTACTTCTTTAATGTTATTTCTTCTTAATATTTGAATAGCATTAGTTTTAACAGAATCATTAGCAAATCCATTATCTTTAAATACTACTCTGCAAACTTCAGGAGACAGCTCTTTTTTAACTTCAACTATTCCTTCAATTACATCCAAAGTAATATCATTATCTAAGCAAATAATTAAGGCTCCAAAACCAACACTATATATCTTTTTTCCATTAATAATCTTCTCTTCAACTGGATAAGTTAAATCAATTCCATACTTAAGCATTATTTCATAAACAACATCCTCTTCACTTCTATTAGGAACAAAATTCTCTAACATATCATCAAAACTTTGTTCTAAATTATCATAATTAGGATTCCATTTCTTAATATTAGAGGAATCCAATTTTAACACCTTAAATCCAATATCTAAATCTTCAATTCCATCCTTCTCCTTATTCTCAGAAACTATCTTATCTCCAGCCCTTCTTATACGTTCTTTACCAATTTCACAAATATTTCTATATGAATCTGCTATTTCTTTCGTTTGTTGAGGTAATTGAACCATAATATATTTTATAGTACTATCATACTCTAAATTTAATTCAATCATTGCCTGTGCAGTTGTTGCAGAACCAGAAAAGAAGTCTAATACAATATCACTACCTTCCATACCAATCCATTTAGCTAATTGTTTAATCAATCTAACAGGCTTTTTACCATTTTTAAACTCTATTTCACCCTCCTTTGTTACATTCATCATATCTGAATAAAACCCTTTCCACAAATCTCCTCTTATTGTCACTCTAGTATATTTACTTTTATACTCATCACTGTAATTTAAAGTTTCTTTTAAAGAACTAAATTGTCTAAGCTTCCCACCTGATGATTTTGTTAATAAATAGTTTCTATACTCTACTATTTTATTTTCACATAATTTTTTCTCCGTTTCAGCATCAATTTTAATATTACAAGCCATTTCTTGATAAATATTACTTGAAATTTCATTAAAAATATACTCTCTAACCTTTTCAGAAATACTAATAGCTTTTTCTATTGAATTTATTGATATTTTATTGTTTTTAGTTAATCCTAACTTAATGAATTCATCTAATATATCTTTTTTACTCTCTAATTCATCAGTTAGTTTTCTCAAGTTTAAACTTCCACAACTTCTATCTATATAATATGAAAAATGAGTATCATAACCTTCATTTGCATCATATAAAACATTTTTAACTATATTTTTATTTAAATTATTTTTAGCATAAACTAAAATATACTCATAATTCTTTACTACTGAACCCTCTTTAGCTGCCTTTACCTTCATTCCCTGTGTCTTTGTTATCTCTAATCCTATATTAGAAATAAAATTTTCTTCTCCAAATATTTCATCACATATTTTTTTTAAATTAAATACTTCCTTATCATCTATTGAAATAAAAATTACCCCATCTTCCCTTAATAAGTTTTTAGCTAATCTTAACCTTGGATACATCATATTTAACCAATTAGTATGATACCTTCCACTTTCATCAGAATTTGTAGAAAATTTATTTCCTAATTCATTTAATTGACCTGTGATAAACAAATAATTTCTTATATTATCTTTATAATCATCTTCATACACAAAATCATTACCAGTATTATACGGTGGGTCAATATATATCATTTTAATTTTATTTTGATAACTCTTTTGAAGTAGTTTTAATACCTCCAAGTTATCTCCCTCTATATATAAGTTTTGAGTTGTATCCCAATTCTTACTTTCCTCTTTACACGGTCTTAATGTTCCAGTTGATGGTGTTTGTGCTATTCTTATAGCTTGTGATTTTCCGTTCCATTCAAATCTATATCTCTCTTCTTTATCCTCTATATAATTTCCTAATACCTCTTGAAGCTTTTCAAAATCTACTTTATCTTCACAAAACACTTCTGGAAATATAGCTCTTAATTTTTCTATATTATTAGCTATTATATCCATACTCCTTCCATCTAACATTTCCATATTATTCTCTGTTAATACCTTCATCTCATTTTCCCCCATTATTTATTGCCATTAAGCTCTTTTATAAATTCATTTCTCTTTATCTCTAACTTTTTAATTTTTATATTAAAATCCATCTTCTTATTAAACTGACTTTCTTTTTTTAGCTTGTCCTTCAAAGATGAAATCTCAAAACTTAAATCTTCGATTTTATCAGTTAACTTCTTAACTTCATCTACATCAATACTATTCAAAACTTCTATATTACTGCTATATTTACTAGCATTAAATAACTTTACCTTATCTACGAAGCTATTATAAAACTTATAAAGATTAACATAAGACCACTCTCTTACATTAAGAGTTTCTAAAAATACCTTTTCATTTTTCTTTTGCTTTTCTAAAGAAATCCAATCTGTAAATATCATTTCTTCTACAGTGTTTTTTTGAGAATCATTTTTATTAACTCTTTTACTAGCTACGTTAAATAATATATTTTCTTTATGCTCACATATAACTATTAATGAATAAGGTATAGCCCTCTGGATTATTTCACAAATCCTTTTATATTTACTATCCTCATTTAAAAGCACTCTAATTACAGCTACCTCTTCACACTCAATATCCTCATTTTTATATGCAACAATATTAGTATTATCTTCACAAAATAAATACTCTAGAACTATTTTATCTATTGCTTTTATAAATAACTCTTTATCAGAAGACGACATATCATATTCTTCATAAAATAACTTTTTAGGTATTCTACTACCTTCAATACACTCTTTAGGTGCATTGAAATTAACCATATAATCTAATTCCATACGTATTCCCTACCTTATTACTAAAAATGATATAAGCTCAAAATCTTCAATGCCCTTAAATAAAGATTTCTGAATATGAGTACCACCTTTTCTAAATAATGAAGCCATTCCCTTTTCTTCTTTTTTTCCAATAAGATTATCTATTGCACTTTCTAGTAAGCTAGAGTATTTACTCATCTTCTTACCATCATTGGTCTCACTATTAAATTCTTGTACTAATTCTGCTAATACCTCACTTTTACCACTACATAGCTTTTTATAAAAATCTAATATACTCTTAGTTCTTAAGAAGTTATACTTAACTTCACCATTATCATAAACATAAACCATATAATAAGGATGTAATGAATTACTTTCTTCAATCTTAGCTACAGCATTTATTTGCTTTAACGTAAAGATAACTCCTGGTTTAATAGTATCTTTTAAGGTTTCATCCTCCACATTAACTACAGCATACATTCCCATAGGAGCACTATCTAATTTCTCTCTGTTCTCTTTCATATAACTTGATAAATCCATCTTAAAATCATTCATAGTCAAGTCAGTAATAGATATTCCACCGGATATTTCTTCTAAATCAACAACCTCTTCTTGTAATTGCTTTAACTGTTTCTTTCTATATTCCAGGTCATTCATCTTCTTGTTACTATTAACTTCAATAATATTTTCTTCTCCTGTAGCTGATATATCTAAAAGCATCATTCTTCCAGTTACTCTTCTTTCAAGATTTATATACTCATCAAGCTCCATATTAGCCCAGAAATTAACTAGCTGAATAACTTTATTCTTTGAACCCAATCTATCAATTCTTCCGAATCTCTGAATTATTCTTACTGGATTCCAGTGTATGTCATAATTAATCAAATAGTCACAATCCTGTAAATTTTGTCCCTCTGAAATACAATCTGTAGCTATTAAAATATCAATTTCACCCTTCATATCAGGATATAACTTTGCTTTCTCCTTAGATATTGGTGAAAAGTTTGTAAGAATCTCATTTAACTCTTTTCTCTTAATAGCTTTTAATGTTGTTTTATTATCACCACTACCTGTAACTAAAGCTGTGTGAAGTCCATATTCACTTAGCATCATTGGTGCAATATGCTCATATAAATAATTTGCTGTATCTGCAAAGGCTGAAAATATAATAACTTTTTTGTTGCCTTCATTAATTGGATTATTAACTTTATCTTTTAATAGCTCTATTAATGTATTTAGCTTTGCATCTCTAGTTTTAACAACCTTTGCAGCTTCCACAAGTAATTCTTCTAGCTTCTTTTTGTCATCCTCTAAATCTTGTCTCCACTTTATTAAATCCATATCTTGCAATAACACTTTAACTTTATTACCAATTAATAGCTCTTCTAAGTTATCATCATCAGTATCTATATCATTAATTGATAAATCTTGAGTATATTCAAATTGCTTTTTATCAATCTTTTCTAATGTTAAATCTATTTGCTTCAATAGCTTTGCTATAGTAATTCCGAAAGAATTAATTGAACTTTCCATTCTTTTTAATATGTTAACTCTCATTAAATGAACAAGACTTTGTTCTCTATCAGTCATTTTGAAAACAGATTGTCCACCTCTTACTCTAATATCATATTTTCTACTATATTCATCTCTTTTCTCTGGCAGTATATACTTCATTGGAGAATATGTTGCTAAGTGTAAGTTCTTAATACTCTTATTAACATATTCAAGTTTTGGAAATTCTCCTAATTCATCTATATCTGGCTTTTTATTAATAGGCTTTAATCTAGTTGGAAACTTTCCTATTTCAGCTACGTTATAATACTTCTCTATATGCTTTCTAGACCTAGCAATAGTAACTGTATCTAATAATTTAAAGTAATCAGTATTCATCATTTCAATAAATACATCTACTGTTCTTTCATCTTCTTCTAAATTAGTCCATTTATTAAATATAAGCTGAGCTTTTCTAAGTGTTTGTTCAACACTAGTTATTCCCTCTTCTTCAAATGCATTATCTTTACCCTCTGTAATAAATTGAATTTGATTCTTTAAATCATTCATCTTATTATTAACAGGTGTTGCAGAAAGCATTAATATTTTAGTCTCAACTCCTGATTTAACAATGTCATTAAGAAGCTTAGTATATCTTGTAACTTTATTATTTCTTGCATTATTATTTCTAAAATTATGAGATTCATCAATAACCACAAGGTCATAGTTTCCCCAATTAACAGTAGCTAAATCTATATCTCCAGACATACCACTATCTCTACTTAAATCTGTATGATTCAATACATCATAATTAAATCTATCTTCTAATAAAACATTTCTTTTATCATTCTTTGTATACATAATCCAATTATCTCTTAGCTTTTTAGGAGTTAACACTAGCACTCTATGATTTCTAAGTTCATAGTATTTAATAATGGCTAATGCTGAAAAAGTTTTACCAAGACCAACTGAATCTGCAATAATACAGCCCTTATACTTCTCTAATTTATCTATAGCTCCAATTACTCCATCCTTTTGGAACTTATAAAGTTTATTCCATATGACTGTTTCTTTAAATCCTGTTTTAGCTTTAACTATATTGTCTTCTGTTAACTCATCTAAATAATCTCTGAATATGTTATATAAAGTAACGAAATAAATAAACTCTGGTGTATTTTCTTTATAAATAACTTTCATTTGTTCAAGAACTTTATCTTTTACATCTTCAACTAAAGATTCATCATTCCAAATCCTATCAAACATCTGTAAAAAGTGCTTTGTATACTCTTTACCATACATACAAGTATTCATATCCATTCTTGATGATGATGTAAAACCTAAACCATCAGTTGTAAAATCTACAGTTCCATTAATGGCAACTGAATCTGCACCATTATCTATATACACTAATCTTTGTTGTGCTGGATTAGGCTTTTTTAAAGATTTAATTTCTACCTTTTCCTCTAGCCATTTTGCACATTCTTTTGCAATACTAGCTTGATTAAGTTGATTTCTCATCTTTATTTCAAACTCATTACCTGAGATATCCCTTTCCGAATCTCTATTTATGTAATATTGTCTAACAATATCTTTTTCTTTTTTTACAAAGGTTGGTTCTGTAAATATAAACTTCATATTATCCATCTTATTAAGTTCTTTATGAAGTTCATTAAAAGCATATATAGTAAAATATGCTGATATTACAGATAATTTTGAACCTCTTTTTATATTCTCTTTTAATTCATCTCCAACTCTCCCAAATTGCTTATTATCTAAAATCTTTGGTTCTTTCATACATAAGCCCCCATATTAATAAAATACAACATCCTAATTATAGCATTTTAAGCATTTTATATCCAATTTTTCTATTTATTTTGCTTTTTGTTTATATTTTCTTTGTTTAGTGCTATTATTTTTATTCCCAAAATAAATTTCTGCTATAATTTTAAGAATTACAAATAGTAATTCAAATAAAACTTATAGGAGTGATTACTATTAAAACCGACCTAATTGAAGTAACAGAAATGCACAAGGAATTATTAAGTCTATCAACTGAAGATGCTTTTGAACTCTACTCTATTTTTTTAGTGGAAATGGCTACTAACTTAATAATCATTGATGATATATTTTTTGTAAATGATGATGTTTTTTTATATAACTATTCAAGGTGTTTTTTCATGTTTTTAAATTATCTTTTAGAGAAAAAATGCTATGAGTAAAATAAGAAAGACTTAGCTATAATGCTAGGTCTTTTCTTATTTTTTAGGTTAATTTAAATAAAATATATACTTTATATATTAATAGCTATAAATTAACATAACGATATTGAAATTAACGAAATTAATATCATTTTTATAGTAAAGTAAATATATTTTAAAATAACATTAAATAATTAAAAATATTTAAAATTAATTATAAATTATTAGTTTCAAAAAGTATACTTTTTAAAACTATATAAATTCTCCTCCTAAACATTGAAAGTAATATTTCAAAAATCCATTAGTATGAATTTTTTTATTTCAAATGAATTTTCTACTTTTTGCAATAAACTTAAGCTATAATATTAAAACTTAAAGGAGGATTTAAAATGAATAAAGAATTCTACTATTTACGTGTTAGTAGTAAAGACCAAAATATCCAAAGACAACTTCATGCTCTAAAAGAAAAAGATATTTATATTGAAGAAAGAAATATCTTCATAGATAAACAAAGTGGAAAAAATTTTGAACGTGAACAATATCAATTGCTAAAAAGGCTTTTAAGAGATGGTGATGCACTATATATAAAATCTATAGATAGGTTCGGAAGAAATTACCAAGAAATATTATCTGAGTGGAGAGAACTCACTTCTATGGGTGTAGATATAATTGTACTTGATATGCCGTTATTAGATACACGTAATAATAAAGATTTATTAGGAACATTAATCTCTGACTTAGTATTACAATTATTATCATATGTTGCAAGCAGCGAACTAAAAAACATAAAATCTAGACAAGCTGAAGGAATAAAATCAGCTCTTGCTAATGGTGTTAAATTTGGTAGACCTAAGCAAAATATTGTTTTTGATTCTACCTTTAAAAATCTCTATGATGATTGGAAATCAAAAAAAATAACAACTAAATTTTTTAGAGAGTATTTAAACCTAAAACCCAATACCTTTTATAGAAGAATTGCTGAGTTTGAAGCTAAAAAATGATTGATTTAATTTTATTGTTTAACTCTAAAATATAATTAATAAAAGCAGAATATTAAACATTAATATTCTGCTTTTACACTATGATATTTTAAATCTTTGTATCTCTACTTCAACTTTTTTGGTGTATTTTTCCTACATTGTTCTATAAATTTATTAAATTCATCTTTATCATTTAACGGAAGTTTTTATTTTTAATTTTTTATTACCTTCAAAAACACCATTATCAAGCATTTTTTTAACAAATCCAAATCCATATAAATTTTTATTACTTTTTAATAACATCTTACCTGACTCTCTTATATATTTCTTAATCTTTTCGTTATTATATTGTATTAAGCATACTTTCATTTTTTCAATATCATCTTCAGTTACTATGTAAGCAAAAAATTTATATTCTTCGTAAATATCAACTAAAACTTTGTTTCTACTATCTTCACCCACAAGCTCAGAATGTTGTTTCTTAGATTGTTTTTTCTTAATATCCTTACAATATAACTTCATTCTTTTCTTATAAATCTCTACTTCTCCATTTGAAAGAACCCTTTCAATAGTATTATATGAACGTCCTATAAGTGTTTTAGTATTTTTCTTAGATGCTGATTCTATAATTGAATATATAACTAAATTCATATCTTTACATAACCTAAATAACGAAATAACTTCATCTTCATTAACAACTATATTAAATTTTATTAACTCATCAATTGCATATTTAATAAATGGTCTAATTTTTTTAATTTCAATTCCTACATCATTAGCAAATTCTTCTAAATAATTGCTTTCTTTAGTTACTTTAATCTCAAAGTTTACTTTTTCTGCATCCCAAAATACCTTTTCTTTTCCTAATATCACACACTTTCGCTTAACTTTATCTTCTTTGATAATAGAAACCTCTATATCTGTATTATTGTTTATATACTTAATAGCTGGTGATAAAATAGTTTTTTTAAAATCTTTATATTCTAAATATGAAATACTAGTCGCTTCCTCATTTTTTTCTTCCGAATCTCCTTCCATACAATATATACCTAGATATTTTTTTAAATCTTTTAAAGTAATATTATAACTTTTTTTATATGAATATAATTTTAAAAGTTCATATAAAGCAAGCGTGTATGCATTTTTACACTGAAAAAACATATCATAATTATATTTAATGTATCTATTATAATTTACTTCATTATTATCATCTTTATACTTTATTAATATATCATTAGTAAATACATTATTAAAATATATTGTTATGGTATTTCTTTTTATACTTGTTTTAAATCTCTTAATCAACGACTCATTAATTTCAATAGAAGTACTATCCTTAATACTAATTATATTTTCTTTAACATAGTTATTTAACAATCTATCAATTGACCTCTTCATACTTGATTTATTTGAGCAACTATATCCTAATATCTTTGCACAATCATCCATATTAATCTCTGTGATAATATTTTTATCTTCATCAAACTTAGGTTTATTATGGTCTATGCTACCTAAAGCTAAATTAATTAATATAGCAAAATTTATCTTTTTGTATTTTATTTTTTCTATCATGTATTCAGTTTTTTTTATAATTGTTTTCATATGTATTTCTCCCTAAAACTATCTTCTTAAAGCTGACTTAGTATTTATTTAATTTAAAAATGTCTTCTTAAATTAAATTTCACAAAAAGCAGACACTTTTTTTATCATTCACCGTAAAAACTAGACACTTTTATTACCACAAATTCTAAATAAATAGACACTTTTTTACCCTATAATATTCTCTAAATTAAGTAAATATAAGTATTATATCATCTTCTTCTAATTATGTACTATTATTGTACTAAATGTTAAATATTATATATAAAAATACTTTATATTATTTCTAAATTTAAATTCATCTAAAATTGCTTGTAATCTCTTTTAATTATACAGATATTATTTTATTAATTAAATAAACTTAATATTAAAAATTTCCCTTTGTCAATCATAACTCTAAAATTAAATCATTTCTTTTTATAATCAATTTTATATAAACTATATAAAAACTTTTTAACAATTTACTATCTATAACAAATAAATTTAAAAATTTTTAATTTTCATGGTGAATGTACCACAAAAAGTTCATATAAAGTATATAGGAGCTTTTTTAATAATTTACTGTCTACAAGCAAATATTTTAAAAAAATTTTATTTTGATGGTGAATGTTCCACAAAAAGTTCATATAAAGTATATAGGAGCTTTTTTAATAATTTACTGTCTACAAGCAAATATTTTAAAAAAATTTTATTTTGGTGGTGAATGTTCTACAAAAAGTTCATATAAAGTATATAGGAGCTTTTTTAATAATTTACTGTCTACAAGCAAATATTTTAAAAAAATTTTATTTTGGTGGTGAATGTTCCACAAAAAGTTCATATAAAGTATATAGGAGCTTTTTTAATAATTTACTGTCTACAAACAAATATTTAAAAAAAAATTTTATTTCGGTGGTGAATGTTCCACAAAAAGTTCATATAAAGTATATAGGAGCTTTTTTAATAATTTACTATCTATAAACAAATAATTTTAAAAAATTTTATTTTGAACATTAAAAATACATAATGATAATTATTTCAAACTTACGGAGGATTTATAAATGAAAATAGAAAAAGTTTTTAAAGAAAATAGTGAAATTAAATTAGAAGATATATTAAAGTCAATCTTTGATGCTAATATCGAAAATAATATAACTAATTTTTTTGAAAGTTTAAATATAAAAGAAATAGATTGCATAAGAAAAGGAGATTTTACATTATGTTAAAAAGAAAAAGAGCTGCTGCATATATAAGAGTATCTAAAGATAGATATGAACAAAAATCTAGTTTAAAGAATCAAAAGGAACAGATTCTTCAATATGCCAAAGATAATGATTATATTATAATAGATTTTTATACTGATATTGAAACTGGAACAATTGAAAATAGAGATAATTTTGAAAGATTACTAAAAGATGCTCAGGAAAATAAATTTGATATTATTATATCTAAAGAACTTTCTAGACTAGCTAGGAACGTTGCATTATCATATAAAATAAAACTAATAGCAGAAGATTTTAACATTGGTCTTATAACTCTAGATGGCTCTATAAATACACTAGAAGGTAATGAAGAATTATATGGTTTGCACTCTTGGTTAGCAGAGTATGAAGCAAAAAAAACATCAATGAGACTAAAAGCCATGCTTGCTTCACGAGCTAGAAATGGTCTTTTTAATGGCTCTATACCACCATATGGATATTATTGTGAAAAAGGTCAACTATTTATTAGGAATGATGATACTCCTGAAATAGTTAAACGTATCTTTTCTGAATACATAGGTGGAAAAGGTATTGATAGTATTGCCAAGGGATTATTTAATGATAAAATTCCAACCACTTCTCAAATTGCTGGCAAAAAAAATTCTAGTAATGTTTGGCATGGTAAAACTATAAAAAAGATACTTACAAATCAAGCTTATATAGGAAATATGGAGCAAAAAAAGGAAAGCACAATAAATGCTGTAAATAAAAAAAGAGTACAAAATGATGCTTCAGAAAGAATATTAGTTGAAAATACTCATGAACCTATTATTTCTAAAGAGATGTTTTATATTGTACAAGACCTACTTAAGTCTAGACATAAAGAAAGAGGACATCAGTCAACACATTTATTTACTAATATATTACGTTGTGCTGATTGTGGTAAAGGAATGCATTTTAAGAAAAATAGAAAAGGATATGTATGTGGTACATCTGTTAAACTTGGGAAGAATGTTTGTAGTGACCATATCGTAAGAGAAGCTGCCTTATCTGAAGCTATACTTAAAGAATTAAACTCATTTATGAGTTCATACTCGCCAACTAGTAACTCCAAACAACTAGAAGCTATTTATAAAAAGAAAGTGTCAAAATTTGAAAGTGCAATTAAGGCTAATGAGCAGAAGCTTATAAAACTTAATGAAAGAAAGGATACCGCATTTAATTATCTTTTAGATAAAACTATTTCTAGAAAGGAATATGACTCTTATATTGCTAAGTATACTAAAGAAGCAGAAATATTATCTAATGAACTTACAGATTTTAAATCTTCATTAGAAATACTAACTGCTCCTTCTACACTTGAAAAAATATCTTCTTTTGAGAAACCAAAGGCTAAAATTGATGAACTTACTCCAGAAATATTAAATAAGTTCATAGAAAAAATAGAAATCTCAGAAGATGGTTCTCCTAAGATTTACTATAGATTCTAAAACATGTACATAGTTAAAGGCTATATTATATTTATAAATCAATTTACTTATAATATAGCTTTTATATATAGGGTTATTGACAATACATATATTAATTTATTAATCTTAAATTAATCACACTACATCTTCTAAATAAAGGAGATGTTTACAATGTTAAAGGTTGGCGTTTATATACGCGTTTCAACAGATAATGTAGAGCAACAAACAAGTTTAAAAAATCAAAGAGATTTGTTTATTCAGTATGCAAAAGAAAAGGGATGGAGTATCTATGACTTTTATGTTGATGTTGAAAGTGGTACTTCTACTAAAAGAAAAGAACTAAATAGATTAATTAAAGATGCTGAAGCTAGAAAAATTAATGTTCTAGTTGCTAAAGAACTTTCCAGACTAGCTAGAAATGTAGAGTTATCTCACAAAATAAAAAGGATAGCTGAAACAAACAATGTCCATATAGTTACTCTTGACGGTGCAATAAATACTCTTGAAGGTAATGGTAATATGTTTGGACTTTATGCATGGATATATGAACAGGAAGCTCAAAGAACTAGTGAAAGAATAAAGATAGCACTTAGAAGTAGGGCTGAACTCGGATTATTCAATGGCTCAGTTGCCCCATATGGATATGAATGTATAGATAGTAAGCTCTATATAAGGAATGATGATACTCCTAATATAGTAAAACGTATTTTCTCTGAATATATTAGTGGTACAGGTATAGATACAATTGCTAGGCATCTTTATAATGAAGGTATTCCTACCCCTGCTATGATTGCTGGTAAAAGCAATAAGAACGATAAATGGCATGGTAGAACTATACAACTAATTCTTAAAAATCAAGCTTACCTAGGGCATATGATTCAGCTTAAACAAAGTACAGTTAGTGTAGTAAGTAAGGCTCGTCATAAAACTACTATTGATAGGCAAGCTGTAATAAAAAATACTCATGAGCCAATAATATCAGAAGAAGATTTTAAGTTAGTACAGGAGTTAATGAAAATAAGAACTCATAAAAACCATCATCAAGCATTACACCTATTTACTAATACAATCTATTGTGCTGATTGTGGTAAAGGAATGCATTTTAAGAAAAATCGTAAGGGATATGTTTGTGGCACTTTTAATAAGCATGGAAGTAAAGCTTGCTCATCTCATATAGTAAGAGAAGCTAATTTATCTACTATTGTTTTATCTGAAATAAAACAGTTTGTTGCTGATATTAAAACCACTGATTTATATAATAACTTTAAATTAGAAATTGATAATGAGATATTAAAACATAAAAATGCATTAAAAAGTTATGAAAATGATTTAATTATTCTAAAGAAAAGAAAATCTAAATCTATATCTATGCTTATTGACGAGATAATTACTAAATCAGACTATGAACTATTCATAACCGATATAGATGAACAAGTTAAAGCTTTAGAACATAAGATTGTTATAACTAAACAAGCTCTTGAAAAAATTTCTGATAGCTCATTATTAAATGAACTTAATAAAATAAAAAATGAAGAATTATCTTTAGATGAATTAACACCTGCGTTACTTCATCGTTTTGTAAAAAAAATTAATATTGAAGAGGACGGTACTCCAATAATATCCTATAGGCTCATAATGCCTCTTCCTACATTAATAAATAATTAAGGAACCACAAGATTACCTTGCAGTTCCTATTAATTTATTATTTTTTTATGAGTCTCACACAGGTCTCAGCATGTGGTGTATTTGGAAACATATCTTTAACTGTACTCTTATCAACCTTATATCCATGAGCTAATAACACATCTAAGTTATCAACCATAGTCTTAGGATTACAAGAAACATAAATTATTTCCGGTGCATTAAATCTAATTACATAATCTAAAGCCTTTGGAGAAACACCACTTCTTGGTGGATCTAAAATAATTATGTCTGGTTTATCTTTAACTTTCTTAATAGTTTCAGCAACATCACCAGCTATAAATTCACAGTTACTTAATCCATTAAGCTTAGCATTTTCCTTAGCTGCTTCAACAGCTTCCTCTATAAGCTCAAGTCCCACAACCTTTTTAGCATTAGGAGCTGCTATTTGACCTATTGTACCTGTTCCACAATAAAGGTCAAATACAACCTTATTTTCACCATCCCCCATAAAGTCTCTAACTAAACTATAAAGAGATTCTGCTCCCTTAGAGTTAGTTTGGAAAAATGAAAATGGTGATATTTTAAACTTAAGTCCAAGTAAATTTTCAACTATGTAATCTCTACCATATAATACATTAACCTTTTCTGGTATAACTGCATCAGATAAAGAATTATTCTCTGTATGTAATATAGATACTAATTCACCTTTATAGTTTTTAGATTTAAGTAATTCAGTATACTCTGTTAAATCAAACTCAACTTGAGTTGTAGTTACTAAGTTAACCATAAGTTCACCAGTGTTAGTTGCTTTTCTAATAACTAAGTGCCTTAAATATCCTTCCCTTCTCATTACTCTATAGTATGGTAATCCAGTACTTCTAAAGTAATCTACTGTTGTTTTTAAAATAGTTCTAAAGTCTTCGTCTACTATCATGCAGCTATCTACTGTTAATACTCCAAAAGACTTTCCTTTCATATGCATACCTAAAGTAAGCTCTCCACCTTTTTCTAAGTCTCCAAAAGTGAATTCCATCTTATTCCTATATTCCCATGTGTTTTCACTACCCTTAACTCCAAGGTACATTCCCATAGGTAAATCTTTTTCTTCAAAAAGTTCACAAATTTCATCACTTAATAATTCTAATTGTTTTTCATAAGTTAAATTTTGAGAACTACATCCTCCACATACTCCAAAATGAGGACATGGTGCTTTAATCTCATATCCAGCATTTTCAATAACTTCTACAAGTTTAGCTTCTGCATATCCATCTCTATTTTTCTTAACAGTAGCCTTTACTTTTTGCCCAGGAAAAGCACCTTTTACATAGACTTTTTTCCCTTCACATTCTGATATTCCTGTTGAAGGAAATTTCATATTGTTTATTTTTAATGTTAATTGACTTCCTCTTTTCATCTTACGCTCCAATCTATAAAAATTAATTACTTATATATACTTATTAAAATTTATACTTTTATTATCGCCTATTGTATTATACCTTAAAACAAAGCAAAAAACACCTCTATAAAATTATTATAAAGGTGTCCCTTAAATTATCTAAAGATGAATTTTTTCCCTAAAGTTTTTCCATGTAAAATTTCTTGTAATATTGGATAGTATAATATATTACTTATTACATAAATAATCATAAATACTTCTTCTCTTAAAGCAACTCTATATCCAAATGCTTTTAAAACTAAATCAAATACTCCAAATAGTACTAATGCTAAACCTATAGCAAATATTTGATCTAAAATTCCACTTAAAACAACCTTTGTGTAATGAAGTAATTTACCATCAGTTTTTATTTCTTCATCTCTTATAAATTCCTTAGCTTCTGCAGCCTCTTCTTCAGCTAAATATACTTCAGCTTCTTCTAAAGCTTCTTGTGATATAAACTCATCATTTTTTTCAACTAAATCAGAGTTATTATCTAGCTTTTCTTCATTGTTATCTACCATTTCTACCTCCATAGAATTTATATTTATATAATTAAAGCTTTATTATTTACTTAAATTTATATACTCTACTTTCTAGCTTATAAAGCAAAAAGTCTTTTGTTATTGTTATTGTCTCTTTTAAACCATCAATATTATTTGTTATAGTTTGTATACCCTCTTCTGTACCATTTTTAACTGCATCATATATTTGTTTATCTAATTCAGTATAATCCCTATCATAATCACCAGTAAAAGCTTGTGAAAAAGATGATAATGATAGATTTTCAAATTCAAATTTTCCACCCTCTAATATAGTCTTCTTATCTAACTTATACCCTAATTTCATTTCTAACTTTCCATTAGCTAAATCTGAACCATATTGTTTAAATCCAAAGTATAAACTTTCTAATCTTTCAGCTTCTGGAATATCAAAATACACATAACTATCATTAACTGACTCGCCATTTTCTTCTTTTATTTCATCTTCTGTAATATCATAATCTAATGAATATCCTTTAGCAGTTGATTCAACACTTGCTAATGATTTTTTATATAACTCTTTAACTTCATCTCTAGTATAATCTTCTGACCATTTTCCTGGAAGTATATCTACATTTTCAACTACTGTCTTTTTTTCCTCTGATGTCTTTGCCTTATTGTTGTTACTTGAGCATCCTACCGCACTAATAGCTAATATTGCAACTAATGCTAAAGATATAGCTTTCTTCTTCATGTTTTACCCCCTACATAATTACTCACTTAATATTATGTTTTCCTAAATCTTATTAATTATAACATTAATACCCTATATTTTAAAAGCATTTAATAGCATATTTATGTAAAATTCACATTATAATTTACAATTTTATACTATCTTTTATTTTTTCAAAAGTTTTTTCTCCTATTCCATTGACGTTCTTTATTTCTTCTATAGATTTAAATCCTCCATTTTCTTCTCTATATAAAATTATAGCATTTGCTTTTACATCACCTATACCTGGGATTTCTTTAAGTTTGCTTAAATCCGCATCATTTATACTTATTACTCCATCATCACTTTCCTCATTTATTTCAACTTCTATATTCCCTACTTCCATATTAGTATCATTAATATTTCTAATTACTATTAGTTCATGATTTTTAACTTCTTTAGCTCGATTTATATTAGAAATATCTGCATTACTTGTTAATCCACCTGCTATTTCAATTAACTCTTTAATTATACTTCCTTCTTTCAAAATATACACATCTGGTTTATTTACTTCTCCTTTAATTTCAACTACTATTGTATTATTGGAATTTTCCTCTGCATTATTATCAATAAGATCAGTTTTCATATCTTTACTATCTTCTTCAATCAAATCTAATGAATAATTAATATTATCATTTTTACTTTCTAAGTCAATATTATCTTCATCAATAAAAATGTTCTTCATATATTCATCCTTAAAAACATTTTTACTATTCTTTCTATATGTCAATAATGATATGCTTATTATTACAATCAAAACCACTAATAAGCCTATTATTTTCTTATTTTTTAACTTATCCATTTTCCTTCCTCCTTACATTGTCTTTTATAATTATTAACAAAAATGCCACATCTAAACTTTTATACGGAATTTATCTATAGAATTATTATTATTTTTTTGATAAACTTAAAATGTATAAGATGTAACTTATGGGGAGAGAAATATGAAAAATTTATTATTTAAAACGTTTGTCTTAGTATTTTTACTAACAATCGTATTAGCCAATGTAAAAGTGATAGACTCATATGCATTACCTAATTTATATTCGGAAGGTATTTATCTTATGGATGCCACTACCGGAAAAGTACTTTATGAAAAAAATGCTGATGTTCAATATATGCCAGCTTCAACAACTAAAATCATGACTGCAATTATTGCATTAGAAAATTGTAAACTTACAGACGAAGTAACTATAGGTGAAAATCCACCTAAAGCTGATGGCTCTTCTATAGGTATTGAACAAGGTGAAGTTTATACAATAGAAGAACTACTTTATGGACTTCTTTTAGAATCAGGTAATGATTGTGCTGAAGCAATTGCTGAGCACATTGCTGGATCAAATGAAGCTTTTGCAAAAATTATGAATGAAAAAGCTAAAGAATTAGGAGCAACAAATACTAATTTTAAAAATCCAAGTGGTCTAACTGAAGATGGTCATTTAACTACAGCACATGACTTGGCCTTAATAATGAGATATGCTTCTCAAAATTCTGATTTTGTTAGAATTGCACAAACTCCATCTTATTTTTATGCAAATCATCCCTATTCAAATGGAAGCGAAAAATGGGCAACAAATCACAATCCTTTACTAAAAGAGAATTCACCATATAAGTATCAATATGCTTACTGTGGTAAAACAGGATATACTACTGCTGCTAATCACTCTTATGCTGCAACTGTAATTAAAGATCAACAAGAACTAGTTGGCACTTTTTTAAATGCTACAGATAAGGATGGTTTATATACAAGTGTTGGTCAATTATTTGATTGGGGATTTGAAAATTTTAAAACTGAAAAAATAGTGTCAACTGGTGATAAGCTAGCTGATTATTCTATTGATAGTTCTACTTCTATTCCTTTAGTAGCGACTAAAGATATTTATTATACCTTTAATATAGGGGAGGGCGAAGATGTAACTAAATCTAATACTTCTGTAAAATACGATAATAAAGATTTAACAACTACTTCAATTAAGAAAGGTGATATTCTATTTAACGCAGCCCTTTTAGTTAATGGAACAAAAGCTTCTGATATTGAATTAGCTAGTGATACAAATAGAGAATATACAGCTGAAGTTATGGTCAAAAATACTGTAACTGAAATGACTTCTAGTAAATATTTTATTCCAGGAATAATTGGTATTGTCATTATAATTATATTAATATTAATATCAATAATCCGTAGTAAAAGACGTAAGAAAAGTTTTTTGTCAAGACGCTCTTACATAAGAAATAAACATAATTTCTAATTAGCAATAGAAAAATAAGAATTAAGGATTTAATAAAATCTCTTAATTCTTATTTTTTATTAATTAATATTATAATTTTACTTTCTTAATTCTAATAATAAATTCTCTATATCTGTTGGTAATTCTGCTCTTAACTCAAGATATTTCTTTGATTTTGGAGATTTAAAATTTAATACATATGCATGAAGTGCTTGCCTTGAAATTAGTTCTGAATCTTCTTCATACCCATATAAAGTATCTCCATAAATTGGATGCCCTAATGAAGATAAATGCACTCTAATTTGATGTGTTCTTCCTGTTTCAAGTAGACATTCTACTAAGTCTGCATTTTCTAATCTTTCTACTACCTTATAATGAGTTATACTTCTTTGACCCCTATCATCAATAACTCTTTTTAAGTTTCCTTCAACTTCAGGCCTATAAATTGGCTTATCAATAGTACCTTCCATCTCTTCCATATGTCCATGAACTAATGTTAAGTATCTTTTCTCTATTTCATTATCCTGCATATTCTTTGATAACTCCATATGAGCATATTGATTCTTTGCTATTATGATCAATCCAGATGTATCCATATCAAGTCTACTAACTAATCTTACAATACAATCTTGATTAGTTTCTCTAAAATAATATAATAATGCATTTGCTAAAGTGCCAGATTGATATCTCTTAGTTGGATGTACCACCATATTAGGTCTTTTATTTACAACTATTATTTCTGAATCCTCATAAATTATATTTATATCTATTTTTTCAGGCTGAATATTTTGACTTTCCTTTTTGTTTAATTTAATAACAATATTATCATTTTCTTTTAAAACATAATTCATTTTTACTGGATTATTGTTTACAAGTATTCTTTTATCAATTGCTGCTCCTCTTATAAGTCTAGAGGATAAACCCATCTCTTCTTTTAGGTATTCTCTTATCTTTCTACCCTCAAAGATTTTATCTACACTTTTTTCTAATGTGCTCATCTTTTCCCTCCCTAAAATACTTAAGAGCTAAGAATTAAGAATTAAGAATCACTGTTTAAACTGTTAATTACAATTTTTCACACTTTAATTTTAAAGCTATAATTTAACTTTAATTTAAAACTCTTAACTCTACACTCTTAACTCTTAAATAAAACTCTACTTTTATTCAAACTCTAAGTAATCTTCACCAATTATTATTACTGCATCATAATCTTGATATTTTGAATCTTTATTTTTTGAAATATTTTTGATTCCAGTCTCATCACTTAATAATTTCTTAAATTCTTTATTATTTGATAATATACTTGATTCTTTGCTTTTATCTGAATTTCCAACACTTATATTACTATATCCTAACTTCTCTAATTCTGTTTTTAAATTTCCTGCTAAGCCATTAACTCTAGTTGCATTTAAAACCATAATAGAACTACTCTTTTTTATCCCACTGTTATCCGCTTCACTTGTAATCTTTAAAGACTCTAATAAGCCTTGATTATAAGAAGCTTCTGCAATTAAGAAATCTTGTCCATATATTTTTTCATTATATCCCTGTAAAGTATTCATAGATATTCCTGAATTACTTATCATTTTTAATCCATATTCTATCATACTTGCACCTGACATATTAGTTACCACATTTTCTTTTATAGCTTTTAAAATATCTGGAATTTCTGTAACTATCATAGGATTAGTACATTTTTCTATTAATGCAGATATAAATTTTTGTTGGTTCTTAATTCTTCCTAAATCTCCATCTACAAGTCCTGTACCATCATTATTCTTTCTCCATCTAAAGAATTCCTCAGCTTTCTGTCCATCCAATAATACCGTTTCACCTTTATTAAAATGTATATGCAAGTTTTGAGCATCGTCATCATAATACATATCTCTATCTATATACATTTCAACTCCACCTACAGCATCAATTAAATTTCTAAATGCTGCATAATCAATCTCCACTAGATAATTAACAGTTACACCTAATAAGCTTTGAACTTGTTCAATAACTTCTTTTTCTCCACCTAAAACATAAGCAGCATTAATCTTCCAATAAGGAATAGTATTTCCGTTACCATCATGTGCATTTTCAACTTCAATTAATGTATCTCTCGGAATTGAAACTACTTTTATGTTATCCGTACGTGGATTATAATTTAATAACATCATCGTATCAGTTCTTCTTGCTGAAGCATTCGAAGTATTTTCCGCATCTCCAATATCCATTCCCAATAATAATATGTTTACAGTTTCATTTGCTTTTGGCTTAACAGCTGGTGTCATATTATTATTATTTAAAGATGAAATAAAAGAAAATAAATATATCCCACATAAAACTATTAGTATTGTTATTGTTAAAAATGCAGCCATAATAGCTCTTTTAATAACTGTAGATTTTCTTTCTTTTCTTCTCAATTTCTTTTTTATTTCTAATTCTTCTCTAGGGCTTAATTCTCTATTACGCCTTTTATTAGAGATTCCCCTGCTCTTATTCCCTCTGTTATCTTTTTTCCCTGACATAGTCTCGTCCCTCACCTTATATATACTAATAAAAAATTAATAACTATTAAAATTTATTTAGCTTTGCTTGTTATATACTAAATAATTTCTTGCTTTAACAGAGTTTATATCTACTGCACAACCTTTTGTTAATAAATATATAGTTGTATGAGTTAATGCCTTTAACATGCCTAAATCTAATTCTTTATACGCAGCTTCTCTAATTTCATCTACGCCTTCAAAATTTCTCGAGGGTTCAATTAAATCTGCTAAATATATTATTTTTTCAAGATTAGTCATATTTTCTTTGCCTGTAGTATGCCATCTCATAGCACTTAAAACTTCTTCATCTTCTATTCCAAAATTTTTTTTAGCTATTACAGGTCCAATTATAGAATGCCATAATTCTTGTGTATTTTCTTCATCAACTGATAAAGTAATTTTTTCATCTTTTATTACTTTTCTCAATTCTTCAATAGTCATATTTTTTGCTACATCATGACAAAGAGCTGCTAGTTCAGCTTTAGCCTTATCTTCTTTATATATTTCAGCAAGCTTAATAGCAGTATTAACCACCCCTAATGTATGCCCATACCTAGATGGCTTTAAATTATTCTTTAAATAATCCCTTATTTCATCTAATCCCCACATTTTAATCTCCCCTATATAAATTATTCTCTTTTATATACTCCATAACTTTCTTACTCATAAAGAAATCTACTCTTTTTCCTTCTATTATTCTTGTTCTAATCATAGAAGAAGAAATATCTAAATTTATTATATCTAATAAAACTATATTAGAATTATACTTATTTTGCAATTTTACCTTTTGCTCCTCGAGAGTTTCTTTTGTATATTCACCTCTATTAAAAGCTACAAATGTACAATTATTTAATACCAACTCTGGATTTTTCCATTTTTCTATATCCATTAATGAGTCTGCACCAGCTATGAAGAAGACTTCAACGTCTTCTTCTTTGCCTTTTATGTACTTTAAAGTTTCATAAGTATAGCTATATCCCTGCTTTTGTATTTCGTAATCACTAATTTCAAAGCCAGAATATCCTTCTATAGCTCTTTCAACCATATTATATCTATATTTAGAATCTATTACAGAACTCTCCTTTTTATGTGGTGGATTTCCTGCTACCATAAATATAACTTTATCTAAATTCAGAGCCTCTTTAGCTTCATATGCAATATATAAATGTGCTAAATGTATAGGGTTGAATGTGCCACCCATCATACCATATCTTTTCATGATTATTTATTTTTTCCTTGTGGTAATTCTATTTTAGGTTTTTTTTCAGATTTCTTATATAATACAATCTTACTTCCTATAGCCTGAACTCCTTCACATCCTATAGCCTTACATATTTCATCTGAAACTTCTCTAGCAGCTAATCCACTGTTTTCTAAAACTTTTATCTTTATAAGTTCTCTAGCTTCTAAAGCTTCTTCTAATTGTATTAAAAATGTCTCTTCAACACCATTTTTCCCTATTTGAAATATTGGCGACATTGTATTTGCAAGCCCTCTTAAATAAGCTCTTTGTTTTCCTGTTATCATGTACCGTATCCTCCTATAATATGTACTCGAATTCGAAGTCATTTAATCTAACCATGTCTCCGTCTTGTACTCCCATATCTCTTATTTGTTGTAATACTCCCTTATTATTAAGAACTTTATGGAAGTATCTTAATGAGTCTGCATCATGAATATTTACAGATGCAAGTAATCTATCAACAAATGTTCCTGTAACAACATATGTGTTATATTCTTCGCCTTCTTCAACGTTAATTTCATATGTGAATCTCTTTTCTTGTTCAACATATCTTTCTTCATCTGGTATTTCTAATTCCATTATTGGGATTTCTGTTAACATCTTACCAGCTTCTTTAATTACTTCTTCTACACCAGACTTAGTTGCCGCAGACATCTTAAATACTTTTTCAAATCCTAATTCATTAACTTTTTTCTTAAAGTCTTCAAATACTTCTTCATCGTAAAGCATATCAGCCTTATTTGCTACAACAATTTGTGGTCTATCCCAAAGTTTAACTGAATATTTCTTAAGTTCTTCATTTATCTTTACAAAGTCTTCAAAAGCATCTCTACCTTCAACACCTGATATATCAACAACATGTATTAATAGTCTTGTTCTTTCTATATGTCTTAAGAAATCAAGTCCTAATCCAACACCTTCAGCTGCACCCTCAATTATTCCTGGAATATCAGCCATAACAAATGAATTAATTCCTTCCGCTTTTACAACCCCTAAATTTGGTTTTAATGTTGTAAAGTGATAGTTAGCTATCTTAGGCTTAGCTGCTGTAACTGATGATAATAAAGTTGATTTACCTACATTAGGGAATCCAACTAATCCAACGTCAGCAAGTAACTTTAATTCAAGCATTAAATGTCTTTCTTCCGCAGGCATACCTGGCTCTGCAAAGTGTGGTGCCTGTCTTGTTGGTGTACAGAACTTACAATTTCCTTTACCACCTTTACCACCTCTAGCAATAACATATGTATCATCCTTATGAGAAAGGTCAGCAATAACTTTATTACTTTCAAAATCTCTAATAATAGTTCCCATTGGAACTCTTATGTATAAATCTTGCCCATCTTTACCATAACATTTCGAACCTTGCCCATTTCCACCTGATTCTGCTATGAATTTTTTCTTATATTTGAAATCTAAAAGTGTTGTTAATCCAGTATCAACTGTGAATATAACGCTTCCACCTTTTCCTCCATCTCCACCATCTGGACCTCCAAGTGGAACATACTTTTCTCTTCTAAATGTAACAGCACCGTTCCCACCAGCACCTGATCTAACTAATATCTTGGCTCTATCTATAAACATAGTTACTATCCTCCTTGTAACTTTATAAGATTAAACATAATAATCCTATTTTTTATTATTCCATAACATATATATTTTATAATAGTATATATAAAAAAGATATTTATTACAAGAATAAAAGCACCCTTACGGGTGCTTTTACCTATATAAAATATAATTATTCAGCTATTTCTTCAACGCTTACTGGGTAAACAGAAACTTTTTTCTTGTCTCTTCCCATTCTTTCGAATCTTACGATTCCGTCTTCCTTAGCAAATAAAGTGTCATCTCCACCCTTACCTACGTTTAGACCTGGGTGAATTTTAGTTCCTCTTTGTCTGTAAAGGATGTTTCCAGCTAAAACGAATTCTCCGTCTGCAGCCTTAGCACCTAATCTTTTAGATTCAGAGTCTCTACCATTCTTTGAACTACCTACCCCTTTTTTGTGGGCAAATAATTGAAGGTTCATCTTTAACATACTCATTACACCTCCTCGAATTTTATTTTTATATATTTATTCCGTCTATTTTTACCAAAACTAGCTTCAAGGGACATCATTAAACTTTCTAAACTTTTTTCAAAGGTTAAAAGTAATACCTGTCCTCTATCAATCTCCTCATCTTTAAGATTTTTTAAATTCAGTGATAAAAATCCGTCATTTATTTCATACTTTATTGGAAGCTTTAAAACCTCCTGCATGCCTATTACAACACTTTGAGATAAAACGGAAACACTATTACAGATCATATCATATGCATCACCTATAGTACTTTCAATTTCTTCTCTTGATAAAGCATGACCTTCTATCTTAAATCCGAGAGATATATGTTTTTGTTTAAATATAATAATCTTAATCATAACTTAAAACTAAGCTTCGATTTTTTCGATTACTAATTTAGTGTAAGGTTGTCTGTGACCAGTCTTCTTTCTGTAGTCCTTTTTAGGCTTATACTTGAAAACTGTAATCTTCTTAGCTTTTCCTTGAGCTGCTACCTTAGCAACAACTTTAGCTCCAGCAACTACTGGTGCACCAACTGTTAAAGTTTCTCCGTTAGAAACAGCTAAAACCTCTGTTAATTCTACTGTTGATTCAACTTCAGCGTTTAATTTTTCAACGTATATTACGTCTCCTTCTTGAACTCTGTATTGCTTTCCTCCAGTTAATACTACTGCGTACATTAAAAACACCTCCTCTTAAACGGTCTCGCCAATGTAGGTACAAAGATTTAACTTTGTTTTAATAAAACCCGTTATGTGCGGTTTACAAATGACATTTTATCATATAAAAATACATTTTGTAAAGAAATTTATTATACTTTTTCAATTGTTTTTATTTTGTACTTTTGGTAATTTTCTTTTTGATTGCTAAAAATCAGAGGTTCAACCTTGTACCCTTCTATATCATCAACAAAATTTAAATAAATTTCTTTCTTTAATCCGTCAATATTTTTTAAAAATTTAAATAAATCGCCTTTTATATCCTCTTCATAATTTTTATCTATTTCCACATAAAAATCATTTATAGAATTTTCTTTAGAGCATTTTATAATTTCATTTCTAATAAGATTTTCAATATAAGATAACCTTAAAAGAAAGCCATTACTCTTGCACTTTCTACAAGGTTCCTCTAAATATTCATAAATAGATTTACCTTTTCTCTTTCTGCTTATTTGTATTAAATCAAGTTCTGTAAAAGGAAAAATTTTAACATTTCCTTTATCCGCTTCTAATGATTTTTTTAAAGCCTTAATTACAGGTGCCTTTTGATTTTCATCTCTCATATCAATAAAATCAACAACTATAATTCCACTTAAATTTCTTAATCTAATTTGTCTTCCAACTTCTTTTGCAGCTTCTAAATTAGTTTGCATTATAGTCTTATTAAAATCTCTACCCTTTGTATTTTTTCCACTATTTACGTCTATAACATACATAGCTTCTGTTTTATCTATTACTATATATCCACCACAAGGTATATTAACTTTTTTATGTCTTAGTTTAATTATTTCTTTTTCTATGCCTTTATAATCAAATAAAGTTCTTTTATCCTCATATAATTTAAATTCAAAACTTTCTTGATTATTAATTAATTCTTTTATTATTTCTAAAAAATCTTCATTATCCACAATAATTTTAGTTTTTTTATTGTCTAACTCTTCGAAAAATCTTGTAATTAAACTATTAGATTTAACTTTTCCTATATTCTTAGAATATTTAAGTTTTCTCTCCATATCATCCTTTTTATTTAAAAGATGATTTAACTCTTCAGTTAACTCTTCATTAGTTGCAAATTCAGCTTCTGTTCTAAATACTATTCCTATCCCTCTAATTGGGCTTATAAGCGTAGTTAATCTTCTTCTTTGCTCTACATCTACAATTCTTTTAGATAGCGTTATTCCCTCATCTCCTAATGTTAAAACAATAAACTTCCCTAAAACCGTAACCTTATTGCTAACCTTAGCTCCCTTATTTCCTAAAGGTTCCTTTAAAACTTCTACTAATAACTCTTCACCTTTTTTTATTCCTGTTCTTTTTAACTCTTCACTATAATACATGTAGGCTTCTTTATCTAATCCTATATCTAAAAATATAGAGTTAATTCCTGGAATTATATTCTTAACTCTTCCTTTATAAACCTCACCAATTTGCGGATTAATGGAGTCCTCTTCTACAAGGCACTCCATTAATTCATCATTTTCTTTTACTGCAATTCTAGTTACATTTTCTCTTTTTTCAATGAAAATTTCTCTCATACTAAAACTACCTTAAATTCCCTTATATAAAGGAACATACTTATTATTTTTTAATATATACATTTCTTCTCTCTTTATATTTACGAAAGAGTCTTGATTAATTTCTGATATTTTCCCTTTTAAATATGTTACTAAAAGATCTGCAGAAAGATTTTCTCTACTTCCAGTAGCAATTAAAGTATTTAAAACTAATTCATTATCTTTTACCCAATATTTAAACTCTTTAACAAGCGGCTTAATATCAGTAAGTTTTTCACCTTTTTTAGTTTTCTTTACAATTTCCCATGTAGATTCATTAAGAGTATTCATCATTTCTTCTTCTACTTTAGAGGTACCAGTAAGCTTAATCTTAATTATATATCTAGCACCATCTAAAAGTGCCATAGCCTGTGGTAATCTCTTAACATTCTCTATTATTTCAACTGGTGTAGCGTGTAAAAACTTAATTGTAGGAGGAGTACTTTCATTTAGTTTTTCTATAACCTCTCCAACGCCAAGAGCTTCAGTTAAAACTAAATCTAAATATTCTCCATCTGAATAAACTCCAACAGAAAGTGGCTGTGCTATTGATAAAGCCATATGAGGATTAAATCCCTTTGAATATTCAACTGGTAATCCTGATCTCTTTATTATTCTTTGAATAGTTCTCATTAAATCTAAGTGTCCAATAAATTTGATATTTTCCCCTTTAGTAAATTTAATTACGTATCGCACCTTCGAAACACTTCCCTTCTTTAAAGTTTACATTTATACCGCATCCAGTACATCCTTCTAAACAGTTCTTAGTAAGTTCAGCTCTTTTGGCCTTTTCATTTTCTCTTTCAAGATATTTTCTATTAACTCCAATATCTATAAAGTCCCAAGGAAGAACTTCATCATACTCTCTATCTCTATATACATAGAAATCAGCATCTAAATTGCACTCTGACATTGATTCCTTCCATATATCCATATTAAAGTATTCTGACCAACCATCAAATTTAGCACCCTTTTCGAATGCCTTAATTAATACATCACAAGTTCTTCTATCTCCTCTTGCAAATACAGCTTCCATAAATGAAGTTTCTTGCTCATGATAGTTATAAACTATACTTCTTGATTTAATTGCACCTCTAACAGCTTTAATTCTTTCATCAACTATTTCTGGTCTTGCCATTGGAGCCCATTGGAATGGTGTGAATGGCTTTGGAACTAATATTGATGTACTTACTGTAATCTTTAATCCCTTACTTCTAACATTCTTTGGAATTCCAAAATAGACATCAGCCATTTTTTCTGCTAATTCACCAATTCCAGCTGCATCTTCTGTTGTTTCATAAGGTAATCCTAATATAAAGTATAATTTAATAGTACTCCAACCTGATTCAAAAGCACTTTTTACAGCTTCTAATATTCTTTCTTCAGTTAACCCCTTATTTATTATGTCTCTCATTCTTTGAGATCCTGCTTCTGGAGCTAAAGTTAAACCTGTTTTTCTAACCTTTTGAATTTCTTTTATTAAATCTACTGAAAAAGCATCAACTCTTATAGATGGAAGTGCTATTCCCACCTTTTTAGCCTCATGTTCTAAAACTAAACTAGATATTAGATTTTGAATATTAGAGTAATCACAAATACTTAATGAAGCTAATGATACTTCATCATATCCAGTAGCTTTAAGTGCTCTTCTTGCTTGTTCTAATAGAGTATTAGTAGTTTTCTCTCTAACTGGTCTATAAATCATACCTGCTTGACAGAATCTACATCCATTTGTGCATCCTCTAGCTGTTTCTAAAACAACTCTATCATGTACTATATCAGTATAAGGAACTATCATCTCTTCTGGGAATGATACTGCATCAAAATTATTAACTATTCTCTTTTTAATCTTAGCTGGAACATCTTCATACTTTGCTTTAAACTCTTTTATTGTTCCATCTTCATTATATGTAACATCATAAAGGCTAGGAACATAGATTCCACCAATTTTTGATATTTCTCTTAAGAAATCTTGTTTATTAAAGTTTCCTGCTTCTTTATGTCTTGCATAAACTTCTAAAACATCGTTCATCATTTCTTCTCCTTCTCCAATTTCGAAGAAGTCTACAATATCATATAATGGTTCTGGATTATATGCACATGGTCCACCAGCCATTATTATAGGATCATCATTTTTTCTTTCACTCGCTCTTATAGTTATTCCAGACATATCTAGCATATTTAATATATTTGTATAACTCATTTCATATTGAAGCGTAAAACCTAACATATCAAATTCATCTAATGGTGTCTTAGTTTCTAAAGTAAATAACTTTATATTATTTTCCCTCATTAAAGACTCCATATCTGGCCATGGAGTGAAAACTCTTTCACAATATGTATCTTTTCTTTCATTTATAGTATGATATAAAATCCTTGTTCCTAAATGAGACATCCCAACTTCATATACATCTGGGAAACAAAACGCAAATCTTATATTAACATCTTCAGGATTTTTTATAACTTGATTTAATTCACCACCAACATATCTAGATGGCTTTTCTACTTTACATAAAATATCATCAGTTATCTTATTCATAAGCACCCTCCTCTAATTTAGTTAGTAGCTAATAGTTTTAAGTTAGTAGTTAATGAAAAAAATTCAGCTTAAGCCGAATTTTTCACTACTACTAACTACTAACTACTAATTACTAACTCCTAACTATCTAAATGATATTCTAGCATAATAAACATCTAAAAGTAAACTAATTGCTTAGTTCATCTCGCCTATCAAAATATTCCTCTAAAGTAATATTTCCATAAAGTTTTAATGCTTCTATAAGTTCATCTTCATGCATAATAAATAAAACCTTTAAATCATCATTTAATACATAAAAAGTATTAAATCTATTTTTATCTATTATCGACATAACGTTTGCTAAACCTAACTTGTAATAGACTGATATACTTTTATTTTCAATATAATCATTTCTTAACAACTTATTACGCTTCATAAATATATTTCCCATTAAAATATACATAGCTGATTTTTTTTCACTTCTAGTTATTAAACAAATTATTATAGCCGCAATGACTAAACTAATATTTAAAGTTTTATTATATATAAATACAATAAAAACAATTGCAATTAATCCTATCACAACTATATAGCTTATCTTAGAAATTATATCTGTAACCTTTTTATATAATATTTTTTCAGATAATATAATTTCTAATATTCTTGAACCATCCAAAGGATATGCTGGTAAAATATTAAAGACTAATAAGCTCAAATTAATATTAATCATTTTGTATACTATACTATTATTAATTATTAAACCAACAAAAAAAAATATACATGCAATGGCCAGATTCATACCGGGCCCAGCCAAATATATTCGTAGTTTTTCCTTCTTAGACAATTCATCAATATTTATAAACTCTGCATTTGCTCCATATATATGAATCTGAAAATTATTAAATTTACAGCCATTTTTTTTAGCTACAACTATATGAGATATCTCATGAAGTAATATACTTATAAATGCTAAAACAATTGATTCATTTAAGCTAAGAAGTATAAAAAATAATATAATTTCAGCTAGAACACTTTTACTCCATCTATGCATTTACATCTCCTTTACAGACTCACATTTTATTAATAACCACCTTTCTACTAGGATTTTTTATTACTTTAAAAATCAGCTTTTCCTCCATTTAAGCTTGTTTTTATGTAATTAGTTATCTTATTTACTATATCTGAAATATTAAATGCTTTAATTTCTTCATCAACTTTACTATAGTTAGTATCATTAATTACAGCTTTTACATTCTTATAAGACTCTTGTTCATTTGGAGAGTACTTTAAATAAAAAGATGCCATAAGCATAAATATAACTACTACTAATTGATAAATAAATACATTAGCCATACTTGAAAAAAAGTCTTTTCTTGAATTATTTTTTTTAGTGCTTCCATACACTTTATCAAATGTATTTCTATTATAAACTGGTGATTTACTTTTCCCGAAATTTTTATTTTGTAATTCTTGATAATATCTTTGGTATTGATTATTGTAATTTCCCATTTTTCCTCCTAAAAAAAATTGCTTATTTAATTATATTTTCATAACAAAAAAAATATGCAATATATTGCATTTACAATATATTGCATATCAAAAATTTAATTAAAAATTTAATTTAGTTCTTCTCATCCCTATATTAAGAACTAGCCCTAAAGAAATAATAGTTGTAGCAAGAGAGCTTCCTCCATAACTAACTAATGGTAATGTTATTCCAGTAATGGGCATTAACCCTATCGTCATACCTATATTCTGCCATATCGCAAATAAAAAGTATGCGACCATTCCTGTTGCTAACATAGTTCCAAATATATCCTTTGCTGTCCGTGCTATATTAATCATTCTAGATATAAGTATTCCATATAAAGTTAATAAACAAATTGCTCCAAAAGTTCCCCATTGTTGGCATACTTGGCTAAAAATAAAATCTGTTTGTATTTCAGGAACATATTGAGATGCATATCCACTTGTTCCATCATTAGCTAAGGAGTTAAGAGTTCCAAAAAAACCACCTGATCCAATAGCTATAAGTGACTGTCTTAAATGATATCCTGATCCTGAAGTGTCAGTTTCTGGATTTCTAAATGATGTTATTCTTCTCTTTTGGTAGTCTTGTATTAATCCTGAATTCCACACTAACACAATTCCTACTATTAAAGCACCTAACCCACCTATAATTATTCTTTTATCTAGTCCACCTATAAAGAATACTCCTAAAACCATAAAAAATAATACCATAGTCATTCCCATATCCGGCTGAATTACTATAAGTCCTGCTGGTATTATTGCATAAAAAGCCAATATAAAGAAATTTTTAAAGTTATTTATTTCTCCATCCATATCTTCTAGCTTTTTTCCCATCATCATAACAGTTGCAATTTTCGCCAATTCTGCTGGTTGGAATGATAATGGTCCTAATCTAATCCAACCTTGAGCTCCATTAATAGTTGATCCTATTATTAATACCAAAACCAATAAGGCAATTGATGTCCAATAAAATATCGGTGTAAATGCCTTAATTATTGAATAATCTATCGCTAATATAAAATATAATAATACTATTGATGCTATAAAAAACACCGATTGCTTTACTGGAAATAGCATACCTCCAGTTGCTGCCTTTTTTGCTAGATATATATTAATTATACCGAACATAGTTATCAGTACTATAGATATAAACATTAGTTTATCTACTTTTTTTAAACTTTTTAAATTCATTTTAAACTTTGATAAAGGTATCATACTTTTACCTCCTTGAATTTATACTTACTTATTATATCCTATTTCATTCTTTTTCTCCATAAATAATTATATTACTACATATAAAATTCATAAACTCTTAAGAATTGATAATCTTCTACTGTATATTTTTTTCTATCCTTATCACTAAATATTTATATTAATAATATATATCAATATTCATTTTTAATATTAGTAAAAATAAAAGAGACTGTCTTTATTTTTAACAGTCTCTCTATATTATCTATTTCTTATATTTTTTATTGGAATATTTGCAATTAATGCTGGTGAAGTCTCTCCCTCTATATCATCACTCCTATTTAATGATATCTCTACATCATTAGCATCAATCTCTATATACTTAGAAATGACTTCTAGTATTTCTCTTCTTATTTTGTCTAAAGTTTCAGGAGCTAAATCACCTCTGTCATGAATAAGTATTAACTTTAACCTATCTTTAGCAACTTCTTTTGGAGTAGTTTTGTTAGAAAATACCCTTAATAAATCCATACCACTCTTAACCCCCTAGTTTTTCTTAAAAATCTTTCTTATAGCTGAAAAGAACCCTGTTGATTCAGAACCTAATTTTAATAATGGAACTTCTTCTCCTGTAATTCTTTTAGCTATATTTCTAAACGCTTGCCCTGAAAGAGCCTTTTCATCTAAAACTATAGGTTCTCCTTTATTAGTTGAAACAGTTATACTTCTATCATCAGGAACAACACCTAATAATTTAACTGATAAAGTTTCTATAATATCTGATACGTCAAGCATATCTCCTCTTTTCGTCATTTCATAATTTAATCTATTAACTATAACAGTATGATCCTCTAAACCTTTTGCATCTAATTTTCCTATTACCCTATCAGCATCCCTAACTGATGTAATTTCAGGATTAACAACTACTATAGCCTTATCAGCTCCAACAACCGAATTTTCAAATCCCTGTTCAATTCCTGCTGGTGAATCAATTAACACATAATCAAATTCTTCCTTTAGCTTATTAACTAAATCAAACATATCCTGTGCTCTTATATCATCCTTATCCTTTGTTTGAGCTGTTGGTAATAAGCAAAGATTTGGATATCTTTTATCTTTTATTAATGCTTGCTTTAACCTACATCTATTTTCAATTACATCTATTATTGTATAAACTATCCTATTTTCTAATCCCATTAACACATCAAGATTTCTTAATCCAGTGTCACCATCAACTACTACAACGTTTTTCCCTAATGCTGCTAATGCAGTCCCTAAATTTGCAGTCGTTGTAGTCTTTCCAACTCCACCTTTGCCTGATGTAACAACTATCGAAACTCCCATTTAAATCCCTCCACTTTAGTAAATATATTTATTTGGTAAATATGGTTCTACTACTATATAACCATCTTTTATTTTTGCAACTTCTGGATACGATGGCTTTAATCCGTCATCCGGTGATACAGTTAATATATCTGAAATTTGCATAAGTTCAGGCTGCATAAAAAATGCTGCTATTATAGACTTCTTATTTCCTCCAGTACCAGCTCGTACATTTCCTTTAATACTTCCAAGAACTATAATATTACCACCTGCTGAAACTTCAGCTCCACTATTAATATCTCCTATAATAATAATATTACCAGGGTAATCAATAGACTGTCCACCTCTTATTGTTTTTTTGATAAATTTAGTTTTTCCTTCATTAATTCCATTAAAAACTTTAGCTGAATTACTATCTTTAATTGCATTGATATCATCAAAAATACAATCCTTTATATTTATCTTTTGAAATAACTCTTCTTTTAACTTAGTTATTTCAGAATCATCTATATGCTTAAGGTTAGCTATTATTTTTAATATTGAATTTTTATAAAAAGCTTTATTCTTTGATAAACTATTTACTAGCGCTTCTAGCATATTGTCAAAGCCTATAAACTTATCCATATCTATTATAACATTTACACCGTCTTTGTTACCTCTTATTTGTATTCTTTCATCCTTCATTGGCCATCCTCCACCAATTAAAAACTCAATTTAGTTTTAATTATACCATATAACTACAATTAAAAACATAATATACTTAAAACTATTGTAATTTTCCTACAAAATACAACTTATTTTACCAATATATACTTTTAATTGCAAATTATTTTTTTACGACATAAATATTGTATTTTTTACTTAAAAAAAAATAAGAGAGGTAACTAAAGTGCACCTCTCTTATCATACTTTATTCACCTTATTGCTATTGTTGAGGTTGGTCTTGCTGTGTCTCTTGACCTTGTTCAACTTGTTCCTGTTGTGTTACTTGTTGTTGTTCTTTTTCTTGCGATTCTTGATTATTATTCGCAGGAGCTTCTACAACGTACTTTTGGAATGTATCTGATGTTGATGCATAATTTGGATTTATAGCTAATAATTCATCCTTAAAGAATGCCTCATATATTCCTTTATGAACAGCAGCACTATTAGCCCCTCTATTACCATCATAAATAGTTGAGAATATAGCTATTTGAGGGTTATCCATTGGCGCAAAGCTTACATAGTTAGCGTATGCTTTTCTTCCTTGGAACTCATATTGCTCCGAAGTTCCAAAGTCGGCTGTACCTGTCTTACCAGCAACCGCAATAGGAAAGTTTCCAAATAAAGCATAGTTAGTTGCATTAGATGGTGATGTATTAACTCTAAGCATGCCTTCCTTGATTATTTGTAATATATTTGAATCAATAGGATTACTTTCTATAACTTCCGGCTTAAATTCTTGTATAATTTCCCCTGAAGGTGATGTCACTTTATCAACTATAGAAACTTTATAACGTGTTCCTCCATTTGCTAACGTAGCAACATAATTTGCCATCTGTAATGGTGTAAATGCATTCATACTTTGCCCTATAGCATCTTGAACTAAATTAATTGGAGATTTTATTTCTGAAGCTTGGTTTGTTACAGTAAAGTAAGCAATTGCATTTGATACCTTTTGTGCTTGGTCATCAATGTTTACTGTAGTATTCTTGCTTGCTTCATAATTAGCTACATTTTCCTTATACTTATCAGATATCTCCATTATTTTTTTTACAGTTCCAAGTATACTTTTAGCATATTCATCTTGGCTTGTGATTTGTTCATCTGTTCCAACTTTAAGTAATGTTTCTTTAATATTATTTTTCAAGCTAGTTTTTAATTGCTTTAATTCATCTGAGTCAGTACTTATATCACTAATATCAAATGGTACAAAATTAAAACCATAATATACACCCTCTTCAAGTGCTGGAACTAGACTATATTTAGCATTTGATGCAAGACTTCTTCTCCATGAAACAAAATTATAAGTTTGCCCAAAATTTTCATATATTTGAATCCCTGTAGATGCTGTTTTCCCTTGTTCTGCGCCTAATCCAAATTTCCATGCATAACGAGCTATTGAATTAAGTGCATCTATATTAGCACCATTTTTAACATATAGTCTAATAGCTGTTTCATAGAAGAAATAGTTAGAAGAAACCTCAAGTGCTTTTCTCACATCAGTAACTCCATGTCCTATTTTTTGGAAGTTTTCAAGCACTTGTTTACCTGTATATTCACTACTCCAAAGCCCTACGTCGTTAACCGTATCATTTTCACTTATTGCACCATCAGTTAGCCCTGCAAGTGCTGTTAATGGCTTAAATGTTGAACCTGGAACTACTAGTCCTTGAGTAGCATAATTAAACATAGATCTTGGATATATATCGTATCTATCTTCTCTAATTCCCGTAGTTTCATTTACAGGAAAAAGATCATCTAAAGTTCCTTTAGCTCCACTACTTTGAATGTGTTGTATACCAAAAGACTCTAAATTAGGATTAAAATACTCATTATATTTTTCGGTACTTAATTCACTAGGAATCGCAAAATCATTAGGGTCAAAATCTGGATAACTTGCCATAGCAATGACTCTACCAGTATTAACCTCTATTGCAACAACCGCACCTCTTGTTGCACTAGATAAACCTTCTGATTGTAGTTTAAGTATCTGGTCCTTTAAAGCTTCCTGTGCTGCATATTGTACATTTTTATCTATTGTTAAATGTACATCATTACCAGGATAAGATTCTAGCTTAAATAGCTCTTCTGTGGTTCTACCTTGAGAATTTACCTTTACAGTAGTTCCTCCCTTAGTTCCCTTCAACTGCTCTTCAAATGCTGATTCTATTCCTGATACACCTATTAAATCACTTGATGTATCATATCCTCTTAACTCATAGCTTTCTTGTTGAGAACTACTTATTGATGATACATACCCTATAACCGATGATGCTAATGTACCATACGGATAATATCTTACTGGTTTTAAACTAACATTTATACCTGGTAAATCATTTAATTGTTGATATACAACAAAAGCTGTATCCCTATTTATATTACTTGCTATCGTTATATTTGAATAACCACTAAAGCTTCCCATCTTAACGGCATCTTTTACGACTATATAACGTCTTATTTGTTGTATAGAGTACTGCTTTAATAAATCATTTAATATTTTTTTACCATTTGTATCTTTATATTTTTTTGCTAATTCATTGGCTTGCTCTGTCGTATAGTTGTCTGGTAATAGCAATTTATATAAATCATACTTTTTCACAAGATAATAAAAAGTATCTTCTGCAGTTATTTCCATAAGCGCATCATTAACTTCATTTATTTGCTCATCTGTATAATCTCCTTCTTGATTTTTAAATTTCTCTTCTTCTATATCTTCATTTAATCCCCTATCTCTTTTAAATCTTATTTCAAGGGCTCTTCTATTAGATTCATTATCTGTTTTGAAATCAAAATATATATTACCATTATCATCAACCTTAAGTGCTAAATCATCTTGAAAGTTTTCTCCATTATCCTCTAATATTTTAAAAACTTTATCCATAGTTTTATAAAACTCTTTTGTAGAATCTATAGTTTCCATATAAGTTAAAGTATAAGTTTGCTTATTAGTTGCTATTACGTTACCGTCACTATCATATATATTACCCCTTGGGGCTTCTTCTGAAATAAATTTAGTAGAACTTACATCAGCCTTCTCTTTATAATCATCATACTTATATACTTGAAGGTATAATAACTTAGCCACAATACTTCCCATAATTATAAACATAATTATATATAAAACAGAATATCTAGAATTCTCTTTGTTTTTTTTAGGTTTATTAACTATCATTTAAACCTCCATGTATTTCTCTCTAAATATTTATCCAATATTTTTAAAATTAACGTATAAAAAATCATCATACAAATACTATTTAAAACACATGAAATTAATGCTACCTGTATGTTGATTGTTTGTGAAAATAACTTAAATATAATCACTACTCCTAAAACCTTTAATCCCGAAATACCCAATGCTGTTAAAACTGGAACTAATCTATTTTCCTTAAATATACTTTCTCCTATTTTTGCACATAAAAGACATAAAAGCATATTTAAAAATAAGTTTACCCCAAATCCTGAAAAGAAAAATATATCTTGTAGAAATCCACTTACTACTCCTATAAAAATAGCCTCTTCTTTTCCTCTAATAATTGAATAAGCCATTGCAAATGTAAATAATAAACTTGGGAAAGCTCCATATATAGAATAATAAGGTAATAAAGTATTATCAATAATCAATAAGAGTATTAATGCAATTATCAAATATAATCTCTTCATACTTCTACTCCCCAATATTAATTTCTTCTTTAGGAACTACCACAAATAATTCTTCAAGTTTATTAAAGTCTACATAAGGTTTAACAATTGCTTTCTTCATGATTCCAACACTATCCACTTCCACTGAAGCTACTTCCCCAATTCTAATTTCTTGTGGATACATTCCGCCAAGACCTGAAGTTAAAATTACATCTCCCTCTTTTATCTCAGAATCTATTGGGATATTCGATAATATAGTTAACTTTTTATTTTTGTTATCTGTATTTCCTTGTAATATTCCTGTTGTTTCTCTAGTACTCTCTACCATAGAAGCCACAGCAATATTTTCATTTAATATAGTCTGAACAATGGAATAATTACTTTCTGCTTTAGTAACTTTTCCAACTAAGCCTACTGGAGTTATTACAACCATATCTTTTTTTATTCCACTATTGGTTCCTTTATCAATTATATAACCATTAGAAATATTTCCCCCACTATATCCAACTATATTACACCCTAAATAATTATAGTTTTGATTAGCTTGAGAATACTCAAACATTTCTCTTAATCTTGTATTTTCATCTTTCATTCTATTATATTCAATTAATTGATTTTCTAATTCTGCATTTTTAGATGCAAGTTCTTCATTCTCTTTTTTTACTTTTGAAAAATTAATAAAGAAATCAAAAGATCCCTTTAGCTTATCGTTTGCAGTATAAATTATCTTTTGTAATGGACTAATAACACTACCTACACCACTAGATATAATATTTGAATTACTTTTTAAACTGAAAATAATTATGCCTAAAAAGGCAACTGACAGTACCACTATAGTTACTGCCAGTTTATTTTTAAAAGGTTTCATTATTGACCTCTTTGAGTCTTACTTAATTCGTCAAAATTTTCTAGTGCTTTTCCTGCTCCTAAAACAACACAATCTAATGGTGTCTCAGCAATATGAACAGGCATATTTGTTTCGTGGTTTATTAATTTATCTAGCCCTTTTAGTAAAGCTCCGCCTCCAGCTAACATTATTCCTTTTTCCATTATATCAGCTGATAATTCTGGTGGAGTTTTCTCTAATGTAGTTTTTATTGATTCTATAATTGAATATACTGGCTCTTTTAATGCTTCTCTTATTTGATCTTCTGTTATTGTAACTATCTTCGGAAGACCTGTTATCATATCTCTTCCCTTGATATCCATAGAAGCATTCTCATCATCTATTTTATATGCTGATCCTAATTCCATTTTTATTTGTTCAGCTGTTCTTTCTCCGATCATTAAGCTAAACTCTTTTTTAACATACGCAATTATTGCTTGATCTAACTCATCCCCAGCAACTCTTAATGACTTGCTAGTTACTATTCCACCCAAAGAAATAATTGCTACTTCAGTAGTTCCTCCACCGATATCAACAATCATACTTCCTGTAGGCTCACCAACTGGAAGCCCTGCCCCTATAGCTGCAGCCATAGGTTCTTCCATTAAAACAACATCTCTTGCTCCAGCAAACTTTGCAGCTTCTTCAATGGCTCTTCTTTCTACTTCTGTTACTCCTGATGGGTAACATACTATTATTCTTGGACTAGTAAATGCGCTTTTACTTGTTACTTTTTCTATTAATTTCTTAAGCATTGTTTGTGCAACATCAAAGTCAGCTATAACACCATCTTTAAGAGGTCTTATTGCTACTATATTTCCAGGTGTTCTACCTATCATAAGCTTTGCTTCTTGCCCAACTGCTAGAGGTTTTCTTGTATTACTATTTATTGCTACAACTGAAGGTTCGCTTAACACTATTCCTTTACCTTTTACAAAAACAAGCGTGTTAGCTGTTCCTAAATCAATTCCCATATCTTTATTACTACTGAAAAATCCCATATGAATTCCCCTTTCAATTATATAATTCCTTTTTCCTTTAAACTAACATATTTATTATTACCAATTATAATATGATCTAACAATCCAATTCCCATAATATTACCACATTCCTTTAATCTAAGAGTTATATCAATATCCTCTTTACTTGGATTAGGGTCTCCTGATGGGTGGTTGTGACAAACTATTATATTTGCACTGCCCCTTTGAACTGCCTCTTTAAAAACTTCTCGTGGATGAACTATAGATGAGTTCAAGGTTCCCTTAAATACATCTTTAGTTCCTATTATAATATTCTTAGTATTTAATAGTATTAATTTAAATACTTCTTGCTTAAAATTGCTCATTTCATTAATTAATAATGTTGAAACATCTTTAGGTGATGAAATTTTAAAATTCTCTTTTTGAGATTTTAAGGTTTTAAACCTATTAAACAACTCCATCATGGCAATTATTTGACAAGCCTTTACTTTCTTAATACCCTTAATTTTACTTGCTTCTTCAAAACTTACATTTAAAAGTCCGTCTAAGCCATCTAGCTCTATTAGCAGTCTTCTACTTAAAGCTATGACATTTTCTCCTTTTGTACCTGTTCGTAACAATATAGCTAATAGTTCTTCGTTACTTAAACTTTCTACCCCAAACTGAAGTAATTTTTCAACTGGTCTTTCATTTAATGGTATATCACTTACTCTTATATTTCCTGCCATAAGCACTCCTTTTAAGTAATAATATCCATCCCCCAACTTATAAAATTTCTTTTATCATTTTGTTTAGTAAGTTTAATGGTAATCCGACTACATTGTAGTAACATCCATTTATACTTTTAACAAATACTCCACCAAAACCTTGTATTCCATAAGCTCCTGCTTTATCTAAACATTCTCCGGTGTCTATGTACTTCCATATTTCCTCATCTGAAAGCTCTGAAAAATAAACCTCTGTATACAGACATTCACTTTTTATTACTTTTGTACTATTATTAATAACTGTAACTCCAGAATATACTCTATGAACATTATTACTTAATGACTTAAGCATTCTAAAAGCATCATTCTTATCTTTTGGTTTTCCAAGAACATTATTATCTATAACAACTATAGTATCAGCTCCTATTATTATAGAATCCCTACTATAATTTAATGCTACAGACCTAGCTTTTCCTTCTGATAATGTTTTAACATACTTTTCTATGTCCTCATTAACACGTACTGATTCTTCATCAAAATCACTAACTCTAACTTCAAAATCCTTTATTATCCTAGATAATAACTCTTTTCTACGTTCTGAAGCTGATGCTAATACAAACTTCAAAATATCACATCCTACAGTCATTTATTAATTATTATTCCCAATTTAACGTTAGTCTTACACTTGACTTTAAAATTTAATTTAAAACACAATAAAAAAGAGGTAAATACTTGTCACCTATCTTTATTTCTAATATAGTTTATCACTTAATAGGTATTCAAACAAGCACTTTCCTCTTTTTCTATATGAATTTTTTGTAGAATATTATATAAATTTTTCTTAATTTTTAATGTATTTTTTTACATTTATTGATATTTATTCATTTATTTTTTTTATTTATTAAAGCTTAATAAAACTTTATATAAATATTGCATTTCGTTAGCTACATTTTCCTTCTTTATTTCTGCCCCTAACTCATTAATATGTTTTTTCACATCAGCTAAAACTTCATATTTATCTCCTTCTTTTATATCATCTAGTTTACTCACCCATTCCTTAAAATCTGTAGTATCTACTGATTTTACATCATCCTTAAATGCAGTATCTAATATTTCTAAATACCCATCATATATACCTGCTATTTGGCTTTCAACAGCATTACTGCTATTAAGATTAAAATCAACCTTAGCACATTCAATTCCACTAGCGGTTAGTTTATCTATAACAGCTTGACCTTCTTCTGTTGTATAAACACCTGCTAATACTTTAAACTTATCTGCATCATTATATATAAAAGCTCCATACCCACTAGAAATCTTATTAAATGTTTCTTTTGCATTGCCTTCTTCTGCAAAATATCCACACTGAATAGCTACAAAATTTGTATTAATAGTTCCTTGAGTAACTTCAGAAGCTTGTTCATTATTATTTACTTCTTTACTTACATCTGCATTTACTTGTATATCTTGTTGTTCATTTGTTGCTTCTGCATTTACATTTTCTGAATTATCACTCTGTGACTGCTCATTACTACTAGCAGCTTCACCATTAGTGGCATTATTTATCGGTAAGAAATGAATTATTACATTGGCAAGAAGTACCCCCACTATTATTACAAATGCACTCATACCAATAAATGATAGAATAAGTTTTACGATATCATTATTTTTCTTTTTCTTGTAGTTATATCTTGTATACCTCACTTTCTCATCCTCCTCAATCCTTTATTTATTATGTTTCGTATTACATTACAATATATTCATTAATACTCATTTATATACATAATAATAAAAAAAAGCGAAGACATTTCTGTCTTCACTTTTTCAACTATTTTATTTCCTTAAGTATTGCTTTTAAATATTCATAACAGTTTTTTACTGATGTAACACTCATATGCTCATCCGGTGTATGCACATCATAAAGGTTTGGTCCAAAGCTTATCATATCAAGATTACCTAACTTTTCATTAAACAATCCACATTCAACCCCTGCATGAATAGCAACTATTTTTGCTTCACTTCCATAAAGATCTTTATGAACCTTTTGGCAAATTTCCCTTATCTCTGAATTCGGATTATATTCCCATCCTGGGTAATCTGATGTAGTTGTAAATTTTCCACCTAAAAGTTCAACTATAGTTTTACTTCTTAATACTATTTCCTCCTTTAATGATGGAATAGAACTTCTTATTGCTGAATCAAATTCAACAGTAGTTTCATTAGTAGTTAAAACGCCTAAATTAGTTGAGCTTTCTACTAATCCTTCTATTTCAACACTTCTTGAGTTTATTCCATTTGGATATAAATATAATAAATCTATAACCTTACTAGTACTTTCATCATTAAATTCTTTAGTTATATTATCATTAATTACTAATCCTTCTATTTTTAATCCTGAATCTTGAGTTCTTAACTCATTAACTATAATATCATTCCAATTTTTTATTATATCTATAACTGTATTTTCATTTTTAGCATCTATAGCTATTATAGCTTCAGCTTCTCTTGGAATAGCATTATTTTTAGAACCACCATTTAAATTAACAAGATTGAACTTAACCTCTCTTGATAATCCTTTAAGCACTCTTCCTAAGATTTTATTTGAATTTCCTCTTTCTTTAATTATATCCATACCAGAGTGACCACCCTTAAGTCCTGATATGTTTATTTTAATTAACTTTTTATTATTTAAATCTTGCTTTTCTATATTAATAGTAGCTGTACTTCTTATTCCACCGGCACAACTTACTAAAAGATATCCTTCTTCTTCATTATCTAAATTTATCAATATTTTACCATCTATATGTGCTTTATTAATAGCCATAGCTCCAGACATTCCTGTTTCTTCATCTGTAGTTATTAGCACTTCTATTGGTGGATGTGGAATATCCTTTGATGCCAATATTGCCATAGCATAAGCAACCGCTATACCATTATCAGCACCTAACGTTGTATCTGTTGCATATATATAATCATCTATTATTCTTAACTTTAATGGATCTTTTTCAAAATCATGATCTACTCCATTATTTTTTTCACAGACCATATCCATGTGTCCTTGAATAATAACAGTTGGTGCATTTTCATATCCCTTTGTTCCAGGCTTTTTTATAATAACATTTAATGCCTCATCTTGAATTGATTCAAGTCCTAAGTCTTTACCAAAGTTTAATAAATAATCACTTATTCCTTTTTCATTTCCTGATCCTCTTGGAATATTTGAAATTGCTTCAAAATACTCAAAAACTTCTTTAGGTTCTAAATCTTGTAAAATTTTCATTTTTAAGTCTCCTTACTGTTTAATTATGTTAAAATAATTATATATTAATTAGTACATCATATCTATATAACAGTCAAATTATAATCTACAATTTTTATTTTAATTAAAGTGAGGTGGTTTTATGCAAAAGACTAAAATGATTTTTACAATAGGACCTTCAAGTGACAATGAAGAAATATTAACTGAATTTATAAAAATAGGCATGAATGTAGCTAGACTAAACTTTTCCCATGGAACTCATGAAACTCATAAAGATAAAATAGAATTAATAAAAAAAATTAGAACTAATTTAAACACACCAACTGCAATAATGCTAGATATTAAGGGGCCTAAAATAAGAACACATAATTTTATTAATGATGGTGTAAAATTAAAGACTGGTCAAGACTTTGCATTTGTGTGCGATAAGGAAATACTAGGTGATAATAAATCTTGTTCTATTACTTACGAAGAGCTGTACAAAGATGTAAATATTGGTGGTACGATTCTTGTTGATGACGGATTATTATCTTTTGAAATAATTGATATTCAAGGTAAAAACATAATATGTAAGGTATTAAATGATGGAATTATTAAAAATCATAAAGGTGTAAATGTTCCAAACGTTAGTATTAATTTACCTTCTGTAACAGAAAAAGATAAAGATGATTTAATTTTTGGATGTAAAATGGGCGTAGATTTTGTTGCTGCTTCATTTGTTAGAAAAGCATCAGATGTTTTAGAAATAAGAGATTTATTAAATTCTAATAACGGAAAAAATATTCAAATTATAGCTAAAATAGAAAGTCAAGAGGGAGTAAACAATATTGATCCAATATTAAGTGTTGCTGATGGTATAATGGTAGCTAGAGGTGATATGGGAGTTGAAATTCCCATAGAAAGAGTTCCTATTATCCAAAAAAATATAATAAAAAAATGTAATGAAGCTGGTAAAATTGTTATTACAGCAACTCAAATGCTTGATTCAATGATAAGAAATTCACTTCCTACAAGAGCTGAAGCATGTGATATATGTAATGCTATTTTTGATGGAACTGATGCAATTATGCTAAGTGGAGAAAGTGCTAGTGGACTATACCCAATAGAAGCCGCAAGAACTATGTCTAAAATAGCAAAGGAAACTGAAGCTCATTTAGATTATAATTATTTAAACCAAAGATTAAAGGAACCTGCTATGTATGATTTTGCTGAAGCAATAAGCTATTCTACTTGTAGAACATCTAATGTTTTGAATGCTAAGGCAATAGTTGCTGCCACTAATTCTGGCTCAACAGCAAAACTTGTTTCAAAGTATAAACCTAAGTGTCCAATAATAGCAATAACACCTCACTCTGATGTTATGAGAGGTTTAAGTTTAAACTTTGGAGTATTGCCTATTTTGTGTCAACAATTTGCTACTACAGATGATATTCTTACTGAAGCCAAAACAGTTGTTAAAAACTTAAATATAGCTCAAGAAGGTGATGACATTATAGTAGCTGCTGGTATGCCAACTAATTATACTGGTGGTACTAATATGCTTAAGATAGAAAAAGTTTAACTTAATTGCAGACTTAAGTTTTAAAGCCAGTGATAGAGAAAATTTAATGATATTACCGGAAGAAAGTATCATATAATAAGCTTTAGTATTTAATTATTACTGTAATAAAACTAGCATTAAGAAGCTGAGGCGACCATTAGGCGCTTCGAAGCTTTAGCTGGTTTTATGGAAATAATAATATAAATTCTTAGCAAAATTATATTACTTAATGTAGGTTATATCATTAATTTTCGGCATCACGGCATCTAAGCTTTAATTAGCAGTTTTATTCTTTAACCCTTACTTAAAAAAGCCCTTTAAAAAGTTCTCCAAGAGTTATCCCTTCTTCTTCATCATTATATTGCATATATTCAGTTGATCTTTCAACTGCATCTTTAATACTTAAAGATATTCTCTTATTTTCCTTGTTAACATCAAGAACTTTAACTTTAACCATTTGCCCTACTTCAAGAGCATCTGAAGGTTTAGCTATATTCTCATCAGTAATTTCATTTATGTGAACTAATCCTTCAACACCTGGGAATAATTCTACAAATGCTCCAAAAGACATGAATTTAACTACTTTTCCTTCAACTACATCTCCTGCTTTTATAGTATCAGCATGAACCTTCCAAGGTTCCTTATCAACATCTTTTAATATTAAAGATACTCTTTCATTAGTAGCATCTACATCTCCTACAAATACAGAAACTTTATCTCCTATATTTACTATATCTTCAACTCTTTTAACTCTTTGCCAAGATAAATCGTTAATATGAATTAATCCAGTAATTCCTCCAATATCTACAATAGCGCCTGCTTTAATTATTTTTTTAACTATACCTTCTCTTTTTTCTCCACTCTTTACATTTTTCCAAAGCTCTTTTTTCTTTACTTGATAAGCCTCTTCTTCCAATATTCTTCTAGAGGCAATAACTTTTCTGTTTCTTAAATCTAGTTCTGTTAACTTCACTTCAATTTCTTTTTCTAATAAAGTGCTTAACTCTATTCTTTCTCTTGAAGCTAATGAAGCTGGAATAAACACTCTAATTGAACCATAATAAGCAACTAATCCACCTTTAACTTCTTCTTTTACCAATACCTTTATAACTTCTTGATTTTTAAAAGCTTTTTTTAAATCTTCTTTTTCTGTTATTTGTAAAGCTCTTAATCTAGAAAGTTGAACATATCCTTCTCCATCATTTGGAGAAATAACGTATACATCTAATGTATCACCAGGTTTAACTACTTCTAATGGTGAAACCTCCCCTACTACTAACTCTTCTTTTGTTATTACTCCATCAAAAGCATAGTTAATGTTAACCGTAACTTCCTTTTCGTTAACATCTATTATTTGCCCCTTTAATATATCGCCTGAATTAATTTTCTTAACATCAAAATCCTTTAAAAGATTTTCCATTGAATTTTCATTTACTTTAACTGACATAATACACACTCCTTTGTAAAAACATTTCATATTTAATTTTAAGGCACCAGTAAATTTTATACAAGTAAAACAAACAAAAAAAGCTACTTCGAATTAAGTAGCTTAAATTATTCTCTATAATATTTTTTTATTTTTTTTGATTGCATTGTAACAATAATTTATTATGTCACTACGCTTTATTATTCCTATAAATATACCTTCATCATCGACTACTGGCACAAAATTCTGAGTGGTAGCTAATCTAATAATGCTTTCAACATCAGCATTAATGGAAACACTTTTATGCTTAGTTCTTATAGCTATTTCACTTACTTTAACATTTTCAGTATTTTTAAAATTAAGATTTGCAGTATTCTTTAATTTCCATAACAAATCTCCCTCTGTTAAAGTTCCAACATACCTTCCATGCTTGTCTATTAGTGGTATTGCTGTATAACCATGATGCTCCATTCGCTCAATTACTTGTCTCATTGTAGCATCTATATATTCATAAATTACCTCATTTTTAGGAGTTAAAAGAAATGCAATATTCATATCTTCTTCCTTTCCTTTAAATCATACTTTATTTTCATTTTATCATATATAAAATTTAATTGTTATATTATATTTAAATTTTAATAATTTCTTAATTAATATCTATTTAATTATAAAGCTTATGCTTTAATTTATTTTCATATCTTAAATAGTCATATTCATCTATTACAGTTGCAACTTCTTTATATATTTCCTCTCCACATAAACTCTTTCTAACAATAAGTTCATCTAAAATCTTACTATTGCACTTTGTACATTTTCCAAGGGAAATAAATCTCCATCCAACTATACTAAACGGATAGGCAATCTCTATTTTTCTTTGACACTTAGGACATATCTGATTTATTTTATCATAATTTAACTCTATACCCTCTAGAGATCTTACTTCTAATGCTGGCATTTTATAAATATCCTCTATTATATACCTTTTTATAGCTCTTGCATTATATACATTTTTAAACACATGTGCTGTATATATAGAATCATTTAAAGCGTCATGTAACGAATCTTCATTTACTTTTATCTTTAATGCTTTAAGTGCATTTTTTAAACTCAAAGATTTTCTAAACCCTAGTATCTTTGTAACATATTCTTGAATGTCTAAATAATTATTAATCCAACTTAAATCATTATATCCATAATAATTAGCATTCTTTATTATTTCAGCTATATCATCCTTAGCCCAAGAACAAATTATATCCCCTTCTTTTACCATATTTTTCAATTTGTTAAGACCTTCTATAAACCCAATTCCATTTTCTAAATCTTTTATATCTATTTTAGTTATATCTAATATTTTAGGATTTATTACTGGAATAACCGACGGTTTTATAAATACTTTTAATTCTTCACATGGTTGCATATGAGCATCTAATTTAACTGCCCCTATTTCTATTATTTCATTTACTAAATCTAACTTTTTTAGATTAGGATAATCATTATATACATTAGGAATACACTTATGTATTCCACTTAAATTATTAAACTCTAAATCTATTATTATAAAAGCCAAAATTCTCCCCCCCTTTTACTAGTTGAAAGAAAGCTATTATAAATTTATTTAAACCTTTAATAGCTTTCTTTCAACTCTTAACACAAAAAATACTTTTAAAAACTTAATCTTCTATATCAATACCAGCTAGTTTCATAAGATGTTTTGCATTTTGCGTTTCACTTTTACCTCTTCTAAGAATATAATCAAAATTAATTTTATCATTTTTATAATATTCCCTAAAATTATAGTTAACTAACCAACTTTTTTCTTTCTCCAAATTACATAGCTCTAAATCATGAGTAGAAACTAATCCAACCCCTTGAAGTTTAACAAGCTGTTCTATTAATATTCTTGCCCCATCATGTCTATCATTTGAATTAGTCCCCTTAAATATTTCATCTAATAAGAAAAATACCTTTTCTCCTGATTTTGCTGCCTCTATAACTAATTTTATCCTTAATATTTCAGCATAAAATGATGATATATTTTCTTCTAAATTATCTTGAGTCCTCATACAAGTATAAATATTACTAATTCCGCACTTAAATCCTTTTGAACAAGTTGGTAATCCTAAATAAGTTAAAATCATATTAAATCCTATAGTTCTTAAAAAAGTACTCTTTCCAGACATATTAGAGCCTGTAATTAAAGCTACTTTTTCACTACCATTAAGCTTAAAATCATTTGACTTAGCTCTTTCTCCTAATAATGGATGCGATAATTCTTTAGCTTCAATTTCATTTATACCTGATATACTAGGATAAACCCAATCTTCATGTTCAAATGCTAAAGTAGATAAACTAACTAATGCTTCTATTTCCCCCATTATTTCAAGCCATTTTTCTAATTTATACCCATTCTTAATTCTCCATTCCTCCAAATTGTAAAGAATAAAAATATCACTCATTAAAAATACATTTATTATAAGATAATAAGCATTTGATGTGCTATCACCTATCCAACTAACTATATTTTTCAACTTTTTCATCTCATTTTTACAATTTATATTAGATCCTACTAGCTCTTTTTGTAATTCTACTAATTTTTTAGACTCAAATTTTTCATCTTGTATCAATCCTAATAAGCTACTATATTTAATTATTTCTCTCTTATTTTTTATAAATGTATCTATTACACTACTTAATCTCTTGGTTAACAGCTTAATAACTAAATAATTTATCATCAAATCTAATAATAAATATGTTATTGAAATACGTCCTATAATTGATAAAAATATAATTATTGCAGTTACAGAAATAAAAATATATGATATATATTTTGTTGTGAAGCTATTTTTTTCCTCACTTTTACCCCAATTTAATAGTTCTTGAATATTCTCTTTTTTCTTATTCTCTATACTGGCTTCAAAATAAAGTTTTTCACAAAACTCCCTCTTATTAGTCAATTCTCTTATAGCCTCTTGAGCTTCTTGTATTTCATATCTTGTAGGTAAATTATTTATCATCATCTTATTTGCTAATTTTTTTCTACCAAAACTAGTTTTAGTTATATTTATCCATTGAAATAACGAATTTTTCCCAAATATATCTAAGTCACTTGAAAAGTTATGATTCCTATCTATAAATTCTTTACCTATATCATTAAATTCCTTCCATGTACTATCTAGCCTCTTTATTCCATTTTCATAGTACTTTAACATTGTTAATAATTTTTTTTTATAATTTATTTTTTCATTATGAAAAAATGCAATTACTAAAAATATAATTAATCCAAATATAAAACTAAATCCAATACCTTCAATACTATTTTTCTTATAGTAGTAATACATAGATACAAAACTTACAATAACTACTATGAAACGTATACTTGAAAATACCAAAAGCTTCTTTTCCAGTTTTTTTAATTTATCATTAACTTTATTTATATTGTTTTTATAATAATTTAACGATTTTTTCATCTACTTATTACCTCTTTAAATAAATCTACACTCTTAAGTTTAGACTATTTTTCCTATTTAATCCATATAAAATTATACTTTATAATGTTAATTTAATGTATCTATATTTTATATTACTTTTTAAAATTATATTCTCTTCCCTATGTTGACAAGTAAATATGATACATTGTTTAAAATTTTCACTAACTAAATATTTAATTGTTCTTTCTATTCTTTTATCGTCATATTGAACAAAAGCATCATCTAAATATATTGATATATCTTTATTCTTAAATATCATTTCTATAAATGCTAGTCTAAGAGATAAATTTAATTGATCATTTGCTCCATTACTTAATCTTTCTGCCTGAAAAACATTGTTTTTATTTCTAACTTTCATCTCGTAATTGTCAGCTACCATAACCTCATTATATTTTTCATCTGTAAATTTACTAAATGAATCTATTACATTTTTATTAAGTGCTGGACCAAAACTTTTTCTTATTTCTTGATATGACTCTTCTAATACATTTAAAGCAATCTTAGTTGCTTCAAACTGTTTTTCATTTTCTATTATTTTGCTCTCAACAAATTTAATTTCTTCCTCTATACTAGGTATTGTTCTCTTTCCATTAAATCTATTTTTTATTTCATTCTCAACATCTTTAATTTTCTTCTCAACATTTAACAATCTTAAATTCTTTTCTTTTATAACCGAATCTATTTCTTCCTCATTTTCATAAGAGTATTTAAAGTTGATATTAATTACATCTGCTAATTCTGCTTTTATTGAATCTATATTCTTTCCTTTTGTCAAAACTGAATATGTCTCTTCTACTGATGCTAAACTTTTATTTATTTCTGCTCTAAGCTTAAGTTTTTCTTCTAACTCATCTAAGATTTCCTCAACTTCTAAAAGATCTATATTATCAAATCCTATACTTTTTAACTTCCTCTTTACCTTCTTCTCCCTAATTTCTAATTGTTCTATTATTCTCTCTAAATTTAGCTTTAAATTCTTAAGTTCAATCTCTAAAATATCTAATCCTTTATATGATTCTTCATACTTATTAACATCCTTTATAAGCTGTTCTAAATTATCTATTCTTGAAATAGTTAAATACCTATTTATCTCTTTACCTATACTGTCATATTCATTTATAGCTTTATCTAAATCTAATAATTTTTTCTGCAAGAGCTTATCTTTAATTTTTTCATTAATTTTAATTTCAAGTTTTCTATAATCATCATATACTTTTAATTTTTTAAATAATTCCTTATAACTATCAATTTTTAATTTTTCACAATAATAATTTAAATCACTCTCTATTTCACCTATATTCTTTTTTATAGCCTCAATTTTTTTATTATGATTTTTAAAACTTTTATTAATATAAATATTGATTAATAAAATAGACATAGCTGCAAAAAATATTGTAAGTGTTATAATACTTAGTACTTTACTTTTTAAAACAACTGAAAGTACCATAGACATTATAGAAATTACTGATAAAGATAAGTAAAATATATTGTTCTTCTTAATTTCCCTATTATCTTCCACCAAACATTTTAACTCTTTTAGTTTTTCTTCATAAGTATTTAATAATGTTTCAATATCTTCCCTAAATTCACTAATTACAAAAGAATTTCCGATTATATTTTTTGCTTCTTTCTGCTTAAGAGTCAGAAATTCAATTTCATTTTCTATAGATTTATTTATATCAACCTTCTCCTTTAATAACTCTTTTCTAATTTTTAATTTTTCTAAAATACTTAATATATTTTTAGGTAATTGTTCAACATAATCATACTTATCTAACGGTGATTTTAATAAACTTATTTTTTCTTTTTTTATTCTGATTTTCTCTTTTTCTTCTTCACTTGTATCTAATATACTTAAATACAATGCATACTCTTCTCTTAATTCATTTATAAATCCATAATTTATTTCCTCATTATTATAAGTTAATATCTTATTAATATATTCTTCCTTATTTTTTAACTCTTGTTTTTTCTTAAAATATTCTGTTATTTCTTCATATTCTTTTTTTAGCTTTGTTTTTTTTAGAAACTTTTTATAAATATCTAGATTATTAATTTCATTATTTAAATTATTCTTTTCATCATTTAGATTAATTAATAACTCCTCATTCTCTAAATTATGATTTGATAGGTTATAAGCTTCATATCTTTCACTAAGTAAGTTACTATATTTTTCATTTAACAAATCTAAAGTTCCATTTTTTCTTATATTAGAAATTGTCTTTTTATATTTATTTAACTTTAAAATAGCAACATCTGCTGATACTTGTCCTTCTTCTATTCCTATGGAGTTAGATATTTTATCTATTATTTCTTCTTCCTTATCTTTTCTTACTTCAACTCCTAATTGTCCAATAAATAAAGTATTTACAAAAGTTGCTCTATTTATATTAAAAAAGTATTTTCCTGGTTCTTCTTTTGAAATATAATTTATCTCTTCTCCACTAATAGCATCTATTATATAACTAGTATCTTCTTTTTTACTTTTTCCAAAGGTTCTTCTAATTATATATTCCTGCCTTCTAAATTCTACACATAATTCTCCACTAATAGTTTCACCTGTAATTGGCGTATATTTAAGTCGTTCATTTTGTTTATAATCTTTTCCCTTATAATTTGACATACCATATAACCAAATTTTTATAAATGCTTGAATAGTACTTTTTCCAGCCTCATTTTCTCCATATATTATATTTATACCGTTATTTAAATTTATTACTTTGTCTTTTAAACCACCAAATGCAATAATATTTATACTTTTAATAATCATTTAAATTCACCTCTTCTTCTGAAAGGGCTTTAATTCCTATCTTTAAGGCTAATTCTAATATTTCTTTTTCATCATCATTTGCATTATTAATTTTATTAAACATACTTTCTATAAATTTTCCTTTTATAGAATAATCTCTACTTAATTCCTCTAAATCAATAGCTATACTAGTATCATTAACAATCTTAATATAATAAAATTTATTCTTTAATTTTTCCATTAATATACTTTCATTTAAAGTAAAGTGCTCTTTTATTTGTCCTTTTAATATTATTTTATAAAAGTTTTTCTTAATATCTTCACTATCTATTACTTCTATTATTTTAAATATAACCTCATCATAAGTATTAGTATTACTTATATCAATTTCCTTTATAACATATTCTCTTTTACTAGTTTTAATAAACTTTAAATCAGTTCCGCCTTTATATACATCTCCAATTATAACTCCCTTTTCCCCATCTTCATCAAAACCTCTTCCTTGAGGACATCCGCTATATGCATAACTAGTTCTTCCTTCTTTTAATATGCCTGAGAATTTATGTCTATGCCCTAATGCAATATAATCAATATTAGATTTATATATATCATTTATATATATAGGATTATATTGATTCTTACTATTCCCTGATACTATCTCTCCATGAATTAACATAATATTTATTTTATCTTTCTCTTCATTAACTTCTCTTAATAAAGTTTTCTCTTCATAATTATTTCTGAATCCTGCACCCCATACAATTAAATTTAATTCTTCAACTTCTTTAAATCTCATACTTCCATTAAAAATATGAACATTTTCTGGCCATTTTATCATTCTATAAAAGGATTTTTCATTATATGGATCATGGTTTCCAGGTGAAATAAAAACTTTAACATTTTCTATCCTTTTTATTTGATTTGATATAAAAAATAAGGTGTTTTTATTCACTGTTAAATTATCAAAAACATCACCAGCAATAAGTAATACCTCTACATTTTCATTTATAGTTAAATCTATTATACTTTTAAATACTTGTAATAATTCTTCTTTACTTGCTTGAGAAGTTTCTTTGTTTAACTCCTTAAATGGCGTATCAAAATGTAAGTCTGCACAATGTAAAATTTTAACCTTATTCATAATATCACCTACTATACGAACTTTTGTTCATATTTTAACATAAATTACCTTAGTTATAAAGTATCTCATATTCATGTGCATTTAACGCTATTTTAAAATTTACAAATAGAAAAAGAGATATATTATTGTAGAGAATTCTACTTTAATATATCTCTCTTCCTTTTGAATGATAGATTAAATTTCAGGTGGTGTATCACCCATAACAGTACTCACCCTCTCGAAGTATTGTTTCCTTTAACCTGTCTGATTGTGGCCGTTAGTGGTGGATTATTTTAATCCACTTTCGTATTGTTCTACCATTCTTTTAACCATTTCACCACCTACGGAACCACATTGTCTAGATGTTAAGTTACCATTGTAATCTGTAAATGGTACTCCCATTTCTGATGCAACTTCGTTCTTGAATGCACTTAATCCTTGTTTTGCTTCTGGAACTAATGTTTTTGACATAATCGATTCCTCCTCTGGTTAGCGGTAATTTTGTAAACTCAACTCAAATATTTGTTTCACATTTAAGTTGTTTCTGTTTACACTATTATATTAACCAGTATAGGTTTTTATATAACAAGTAAATAATACCTCTGTTTTATTATTTTGGTTTATTTTTAATTAGTTTCCTTATCAGAAGTTTGCTTAACCTTTTTCACTATAAAGTCTCTACCAATAGCAATTAATATTCCTATTTGAAAGGATAAAGAAACTGATATAATTTGCAAATAATTTATCTTACTAGTTTTATAAATTAGTATTGTTTCAATAATCCAAACAATACTAGCCATTAAGGAAGCCTTTTTTCCACCAATAATAGAACAAATAACAATACTAAAAAAAATCATACCTTGAATTTGAATAAAACTCATACTTCACCTCTATACTTAAATTCAATAATTAAACTCTTTTTAAGTTCTATCCAACTTCTATTTTTTTAAACACTATCATCTTCACATAACATTCTAAATTTACAATTTGCACATTTATAAGTTTTAAATGTCTTTTGAAATTCTTCCTTTTTCTTTGCCTTATTCAAATTTATATCATCAAGGTAATAATTTATTATTTTTAAATCATTTAAAACCTTACTTTTTATATATTCAATATCTTCTAATTTAAATAATATTTCTTCCGCATATCCATCTAATAAATATTCTATTCTTCCTTTTATTCTAGAATAATGTACACCATACTGCTCCATTACATACCAAGCATATACTAATAACTGTTCCTTATCACTATTTGATATTTTTCCTGTTTTCCAATCTACAATTACATAATAACCCTCATAATCTTTATATAATAAATCTATTTTGGAGTATACTTTTAACCCTTCATAATTAATACTACTAAATATATCTTCATCATTTTCTATTATTACAGTATCTTTATTCAAAATTTCTTCAAAGGTTTTTGACACATAAAAATTATTTACACATTGACTTAACCTTTCCTTTAACTCATTTCCAATTTGTTTTGATATTTTTTCACCATAATAATATTCTTGAAGCATTATTCCTTTAGGATACTCATCCCATTCTTTAGTATTATATTTCTGTATACTTTCTCGTATAATATTTCTTAATTTATTTAAAGTAATTTCATTAAATCTTGTAGCATTCATAAACTTTGTTTTATCTTTTTTACATATATTTATTATTCCCTTAATTTCTCTATGAACAACATCCCCAAAACACATCCATAAGTTGCTTAACTTTTTTAATCTCCATGCTATTTTCTGTTCATATGTACTGGTATAAATCCACCCATTATGACTTCCATAATACGTATAATAATAATCTCTTTCACAATTTTCTAATGTTTTCATTTTAGATATAGACCATGACTTTTCTGGATATTTTCTCTCTTGATAAGTATCACTCATTATATCTCTCCTGTTAATTATTATATTAATATTTTTGCCATATTAATAATAGTATAAATCATATATTAAAGATTTTAGAATAAATTTGTTTGTTACAACAAAAAATATTAACAAGACAAATAAAATGTTGGAGGTCTTTAATTTATGAAGCAATTTATTTTTAAATCATCTATCTTTATTTCCCTTGCATTTTTAAGTTTCAATTTACTATCAGCTTCCCCATTTAGTTCTATATGTAATAATAAAAACCAAACATTAATTATTAGAGATAGTACTTCAAAAGCTGGTTTACCTGATAGATTTAGAGATATTCCTAATTTAAATTTTTCTGGTAGTGCTCAATTTACATCTGAACAAGTAGAAAATTTAAAAAATTCTATAAATAAACCTAATATATGTATTATTGATTTAAGACAAGAATCTCATGGTTTAATTAATGATTATGCTATAAGTTTCTTTAATTCTAATAAGGATTTAAATAATGGATTCACTACAGAACAAACAATAAAAACAGAAAATGATCTTTTATCTAAAATAAAAATTGATGAACCTTTAAGTATTTGTAAAAAAACAGGCATGCTTTTTAAAGAGATAAATGTAGATTTCGTTAGCAATGAATCTTCTGCAGTTACTAAAGCTGGAATGGAATATAAAAGATATGCAGTTAAAGATAATGGAGCACCTACACCTGAAATTGTAGATGAATTTATAGAATTTATTAAATCAAAACCTTCTGATTTACACCTTCATTTTCATTGCGATGCTGGCGAAGGCAGAACAACTACATTTATGTCAATGTATCAAATATTAATGAATAATACTAACTTATCATTAGAACAAATAATATCTTATCAGTATAATGTTGGTGGTGTTAATCTTCATGATGATAAAGATCAATTTGAATTTTTAGAAGATTTTTATAGATATGTTGAAGAAAATAAGTCTAATAATTATACAACCTCTTATTCTGACTGGATAAAACAAGCTTAAATAAATAGCCCTAAGCTAATATGCTTAGGGCTATTACTCTATAACTTTCACTTTTTTTCTCTTGCAACAGATATAACTCTTTGTATATGCATAGTTAAATATACAAACTCATCATCATTTACTTCATAATCATTATGTGTAGCTATATATTCCCCTATCTTTTTAGCACATCTATACGCTTCTGGATAAGTTTTTGATATAACTTCTACAAAATTGGAATCGGTACTAGTATGTTGATTGTTATTAACGATTCTTTTTGCAAAATATTTTAGATGAGTTAATAATCTATCATAATTTAAATCATCTTCATCTAATTCTATAGCAAAATAATACTTAATAATATTTAATATATCTTTTATTATTTTAGTTGATTCCACTGATTTCATTGTAGTTTCTTTATAACTTGCATTTACAAAATGTAATGCTATAAATCCAGCTTCATCCTCTGGAAGCTTAATATTTAATCTTTTATTTATATAATCAACAGCCCATAACGAAACTCTAAATTCTGTTCGATGAACTCTTCTTATTTCATTTAATAATTCATTCTTTATAGTAATTCCATTTTTAAATCTTTTTACAGCAAAAGCTATGTGATCTGCTAATGAAACATAAATTTGTTTGTCTAATTCCACATTTAATTCAACTATTGCATAAGTTATAATTTCATCAGTTAGTTCAAATATTCCATCCGGAATTTGATTAATCAGTTTTTTTATCTTATTTCCTAAATTCTCATCATCTACTATAAATGTTTTTTCTATTTTTTTGCCATCAATTAATTGACCAGGCTTTTTATTAAACGCTATACCACTTCCCATAAGAATTACTTCTTTCTTGGTTGTAGGATCTATTGAAACAACTACATTATTATTTAAAACTTTTTCAACTATCATACTTTTGCTCCTTGCCTTATGGTACTAAAAAGATAGCCTAAACTCAGATTACTCTCAATTTAGGCATAATATAATTTTAACATTATAAATATTTGCTTGTCAATTAAATGAATATTATCTATCATATCCCAAATTATGGTTGTTTTTCTGGCAATCTTATGGTAAATTCACTTCCCTCTCCTAATTTACTCTTTACTAACAACTTCCCATTATGTAACTCAATTATTTGTTTGCTTAGACTTAAACCTATTCCACTTCCGCCAAACTCTTCTGATTTTTTATTATATGCCTGTCCAAATCTATCAAATATAGCTTCAATGTCTTTTTCATCTATTCCAATTCCATTATCTCTTATTTTTACATTAACAAAGCCATTTTCTTCATTAATTATTATTTCTATTCTTCCCCCATTATTAGTAAACTTAGCTGCATTACCTAATATATTAACTATACATTTTTCAATTTCTCCAGTATCACACTCAATTACTTTCTCTTCTATTTCAGGATCTATAATTAATTCAATTCCTTTACTTTCAATAAAATCCTTCATTGATAACGCTAACTCTTCAACTAAATAAACAATATCATTATTAGTTATATCTAACCTATACATACCTGCTTCTATCTTAGTAGTATCTATAATATCATTTATTAATTTTAGTAATCTCTTAGAATTTCCCCTTAAGGCATCCATATAGTTATTTAATTTTTCCTTATTAATATGATCATCCTTTTTATTTAATGCTGTTATTAATTGCTCTATAGATAAAATAACATTCAATGGTGTTCTTAATTCATGAGATAAGTTTATGAAGTAATTATTTTTTCTCTTTTCTTGACTTATTAACTTTTCATATAGAATTCTATTTTCTATTAATTTATTGTTTAACTCTATAGTTCTTTCTTCGACAAGCCCATTTAATATATTTACTCTATTCCATCTTCTATATACTATAAATGCTATCATAAATATATAAATAACAAATGCAGTCTTTGTCATAAATATTGGTGGTTCCTTAATTATTTTTATACTTCTTACCTTGCTAATATCTCCTGAGGAGCTCATTGCTAAAACTAAAAAATTATAATTTCCAGCTGATAAATTATTATAACTTACATAATTTCTATTTTCAGCATCTATCCATGATTCGTCTATACCTTCCATCTTATAATAATATTTTATTTTAGAAGTATTTCTATAATCAGGTAAAAAATATTGTATTTGTATGCTATTGTTGTCTCTGTTAATTTTAATTACATCATCAAAACTAGTACTTTCACCATCAATTTTCACATTACTAATATTCACAATATTACTTATAATATTCTCTTTATAGTCTTTTGGATAGAAACTATTTAATCCTCTTATTCCGCCAAAGAACATTTCTCCATCCTTAGCTTTAAAATATGAATATCCATTAAATTCGTTACCTTGTAATCCATCACTTATGCTAAAATTTATAAATTTTCCTTTATTAACATCATATTTAGATAATCCATAATTAGTACTAACCCATGGATTATTTTCTTCATCAAATAATATCCCATATACAAAATTATTTGCTAGTCCATCTTCCTCTGTATATTGAGTAAATTTATTTTCATTTTTATTAAATTTATTTAATCCATAATTAGTCGCTATCCATATGTTACCAAACCCATCACCATTAATATCTTTTATTGAATTATGTGATATTCCATTTTCATCACTACTTTTATAGTTTATTAATTCTCCTGTTAATTTATTGTATCTTAATAACCCACCTTCAACACTCATTCCAATCCATATTTCACCATCATCATCCTCATATACACTTGAAACTAAAGTCTCATTAATTCCACTATCTTTAAATATATTATTTAAATTTTTCAATTCATAATCATTATTTAAAGTATATAACCCACCCCTAGAACCTATCCAAACCAAGTTATCATTATCAATAAATATTTCTCTTATTTTACTCCTATCACTGTCAAATTCACTATCACTTTCTAAATATCTATATATTTCTTTTTTGTCTTTATCAATAATATTTATACCATTATTAGTTCCTATAAATATCTTATTTCCATATCCATTTATAACTGTTATATCTTTAGATGTTAATAGGCTATTTAATTCCCCATCCTTATCTAACCTATATACCTTATCATTTTCTTTATCTATTATGTTTATTCCTTCATCATTAGTTCCAACCCAAATATACCCATCATTATCCTTATAAATGCCCATTATCATATTACTTTTCAATGTATTATCATTAAATGGATCGTTTTTATATGTAGTAAAAATATCATTAAGATTAAACAAACATAATCCATCATATGTACCTATCCATAAGGTTCCTAACTTCGACTCACATATACTTATAACCCTATCATTAACAAGAGTACTAGTATCATAAATTTTCGAATTATAAACAGTAAATTTATTTGTTTTTTCATCAAGCTTAGCTAGTCCATTATCTGTACAAATCCACATATCTCCATTTGAATCTCTTATAATACTTTTTATATAATCTGATGGAATGGAGTCCTTCTCATTAGGATTATTTCTAAAAATTATACTCTCTTCAGTTTTAGTATTAACTTTATTTAATCCACCACCACTTGTTGACACCCATAATATATTATTTTTATCCATATATAAATCATATATTGAATTATTGCTTATTAATTTCTTTTCATCTGTACTTGTATATTTAATTATTTCACCAGTATTCTCATTATATTTATTTAATCCTTTATCAGTTGCAATCCAATATACATTATTACTATCTTCTACAATACTATATATTGACTGACTAGTTAAAACATTATAACTATTAGAATAAAGAACTCTAGTAAAAGTATCACTATTTTTATCATATAAATTTAATCCATCAGCTGTAGATATCCACATTCTTTCTTTTGAATCTATAAATATTTCGCATATATTTCCATTTGATATACTTCCATTTTTCCCATCAGCTAAATAGTTTTTTACTTCGCCGGTTTTTCTATTTAGCCTATTTAATCCAGTAGTTGTTCCAACCCATAGGTACCCATCACTATCTTCTTCTATAGCAACAATAATATCTCCTGATATACTATCCTTATTTCTATTTTTACCTTTATACTTATATACTTCAAAATTGGTACCATCATATTTATTTAAACCGTTATCAGTCCCAAACCACATATATCCATCTGAGTCCTGATATATATATTCTACTGTTGTTTGAGATAATCCATCTTCAACAGTAATTCTTTTGAAATTAATTCCTCCGTTATTACTATCTGCAAACACTAGATTTCTATTTACTATAAATAGAATGAATATAGCAAATATAATCTTCTTAAGTTTATTAATCATCCATTTTCCCCCATAACTTTCGCCATAATTATACCATACTTTTTTTAAATTTTTATATACAAAAAAGACTTAGCAAACCTTGCTAAGTCTTTGGCAGGGGTACTAGGAATCGAACCTAGCCTAATAGTTTTGGAGACTACTGTACTACCGATATACGATACCCCTTCAACAGTAATCATTCTATCATGTTAACATAATAATTGTCAACTAAAACTTTTATTTACTGTCTATATATTGTAATACACCTTACCTATTTTTAGCTTATAGCTAACATAGTCAATACTTCTAAACTATATGCTCTAGACGTATAATAACATCTGGTCTTCATCTGTAGTTAAAAATACATATAAAGGTTATAAGTAAGTTTATAAGTAAATCTCATTAATTACCTTCTTTAATACTATTGCTCTTATAGAATCATAGCTAATTTCCTGTGGAACAACCTCCTTAATAGACTTTAATTTATTGTATCCAACCTCATCTATAGCTTTTAAAACTATTTTTTCTTGTTCATCATTAAAAAACTCATCAAAAGGTATTTTAAAATCTACTTTATTTCCTTCAGAAATATATTGCTGAATATGCCCCATAACTGTAACTAAAGCTAATTCCCTTTCTTTAACTACTTCTCTAATAGATTTACCAGCTCTAATATAATCTACAGTTATATAATGTGATTTTACTTTTTCTTCACCATTTTTATTTTTCTCTTTTTTATTTTTATTTTCTTCATTATCTAAAATATCATCAAAAGATATATTGTTATTATTTTTAGCCTTATTAAAATTCCAAGTAACCTCTATATTTTTTTCTTCTATATACTTTTTTATTTTACTCATAAACTTTTCACCATATTTATTAAGTTTAGAATTTCCGACTCCACTTATATCCAAGAATTGTTCTTTTGTTACTGGCATTCTATTACTAAGCTCTTTTAATGTAGCATCTCCAAATATCATATATGGCGGAATTTTTTCATCCCTAGAAATATCCATTCTTAATTCTTTTAATATAGTAAATAGTTCATTCTCTTCTATTTTTATCTTCTTAACCACTTGTTCTTTAACAAATACTTTTCTTTCTCCTTTAACTATTTCCATAGATAGCTGATTTAATGTTAAAACAGGATATTCACCTTTGTAATTTAAAAACCCATGTGAAATTAACATATTTATAAATTCTGTTAATGTATCCTTAGTGTAATTTTTAACTATTCCATAGGTAGACAATTCATCAAATCCAAGCTCATAAACCTTTTTATTTTTTGATCCTCTTAAAACATCTACTACCATTCCTATACCAAATCTTTGATTCATTCTATAAACACAAGATATAACCTTTTGAGCATCAACACTTTTATCTACTAACTCACCTGGTGCCTCACAATTACTACAGTTATTACACTTATCATCATATTCTTCTCCAAAATAATTAAGTATAAATTTTCTATAGCAATCTTGTGTATAAACTAAATTTATCATAGTCTGTAATTTAGAAAGTTCGTTTTCTTTTCTTACACTATTTTCTGTTGCTGTTTCAATAATATACTTCTGAGTCTGAACATCTCCTGGTGAAAATAGCATTATACACTCACTTTCTTCACCATCTCTTCCTGCTCTACCTATCTCTTGATAATACCCTTCAATATTCTTTGGCATATTATAATGTATTACATACCTAACATTAGATTTATCTATTCCCATACCAAAAGCATTAGTAGCAATTATTATATTGCATTTGTCATATATAAAGCTTTCTTGAGCTTCTTTTCTATATTCATCGCTAAGTCCAGCATGATACTTTTCTACTTGTAATCCTCTTGATATTAATAAATCATAAAGGCCATCAACTTCTTTTCTAGTTGATGCATATATTATTCCTGATTCATCCTTATTATTATTTATATAATCTAAAATATAATTTTTCTTATTTACGCCTTTTTCTATAGTAATCTTCAAATTCTTTCTATCAAATCCTGATATAAATACTCTAGGATTATTTAATTCAAGAAGTTTTATTATGTCTTCTCTAACCTCACTAGTAGCTGTAGCTGTAAATGCTGTAACAATAGGTCTATTTCTTAAAATCGATATCACTCTACTTATTCTTCTATAACTGCTTCTAAAATCATGTCCCCATTGTGAAACACAATGAGCCTCATCTATAGCCACCATTGAAATATTAATACTAGCTATAAGCTCTAAAAAAGCTTGTGATTCTAATCTTTCTGGAGCAACATATAATATTTTAATTTCATTTCGTGCAGCTGCATCTAAAATATTGTTTATTTCTATACTGCTTAATGAAGAATTAATATAAGCTGAATTAATTCCCAAGTTATTTATATTATCTACCTGGTCCTTCATAAGAGAAATTAATGGTGATATAACTAGTGTTATTCCATCTAATATTAATGCGGGAACTTGGTAACAAATAGATTTACCTCCTCCCGTTGGCATGATAGTTAAAACATCATTTCCATTTAATATTTCTCTTATTATTTCTTCCTGACCATCCCTAAATGAACTGTATCCATAATATTGTTTTAATATATCTAATGCCCTATCCATAACTTCTCCTTTACATTACAATTATATATCATTATTTTAAAGTATTAACTCAATTATTAAACTCATTCAAACATTTGTTCTATTTGTATAAACCCACAAATTTTTATATTATAAAAAAATATAAAAAAAACTAGCAAGATAATCTTACTAGTTTCTTTGGCAGGGGTACTAGGAATCGAACCTAGCCTAATAGTTTTGGAGACTACTGTACTACCGATATACGATACCCCT